>CAYNTW010000029.1:15532-49536 GCA_964400085.1 uncultured Steroidobacteraceae bacterium
AGGCGATAGATGCTGGTGGAAGCCGTGATATAGACCGTCTTGCCTTCGTTGGCGAAGGCGAGGTTGGCCGCTACTTCCGGAAGCTTGATCTGACCTAACACCTTGCCGTAGGGGGTAATGATACGGATTCCGCCCGGGCCCGTGGTCCAGACATTGCCCGCGGAGTCGACCTTGAGCCCATCCGGACCTTCTTTGCCGGGCGTGTCAGCGGAATACTCGATCAGCATGTGGCCCCCGGAAAGTTGGCCGTTCGGTCCAACGTTGAAAGCTTTCACATACCTCTGCGGGCCATAGTTGGAAACGTAGAGTGTCTTGCCGTCCGGCGAGAAACCGATGCCGTTCGGCAGCGTGAAATCGGTGATCGCCGCCGTCAGGGTACCGCCGGCATAGCGGAACACGCCGTTGAAAGGCAGCTCCTTGGCGGGGTCCTTGTCCATGCCGAGCAGTCCGAAAGGCGGGTCCGTGAACCACAGCGCACCGTCGGCAGCGAACACCAGATCGTTCGGGCTGTTGAGTTTCTTGCCCTGGTAGCGGTCGAGGAAAGGGTGGATGTGCAGTTGGCTGTCCAGGCGTACGATCCGGCGGCCGCCTTGTTGGATCATCAATACAGAGCCATCCTTGTCCGGCGCCATGGCGTTGGAACCGAAATAGGAGCCCGGCGGCGGGTTTTTGACGCCACCGGAGTTGGTGATCAACACTTCCACTTTGCCCTCCGGCGTCACCGCCAGCATCTGGTCCGCGACCAGATCGGAGAACCACAGCCGCCCTGCCCGCCACATCGGTCCTTCGGTGAATTTGAATCCGGTGGCGACGCGCTCGATTTTTGTGCCGGGGGCGATCACGGCATCCAGCGCGGGGTCCAGACGCACGATCTGCCCTTCGGCGGCAGTTGCGAGGGAGCCGCCCATCATCACCGCTAACATCAACGCTGCGAAGGCTAGCCTGGCGTGCGCGGTCATACCTCCTCCGTGAGCAGCACCAGGTAGCCTTTGTCGGCGACGGTGTTCTCGACCATCGGCCAGTATTTGCGGTGCTCGGGCGAGGCAATCCACTTCTGGCGCAATTCTTCGCTCTCGTAGGTGAGTTGGAAGCGATAGTTGATGCTGCTGGCCGGGGCGGGGCCGCCTTGGATCACTTTGCGCAGCTTCAGCATTTTCAGGTCGATGTAGCCGGGGTGCTTTGCGGCGACCGGCTTGAAATGGTGATGGAACGCATCCAACATTTCCTGCTCGCGGGCGGGATCGACGGCCAGGTCGCAGTACAAGACGATCGGGTGCCGGGCGCTCGATGTGGGGGCCGCTGCCGCCGTCGAGGTCGTCGGAGTCGTTGCAGCCAGGGCGTGCCGGGGCTTCGGGATCAGAGCGGCGGTGCCCAGCACACTGAGGGACTTCAACCATGACCTTCTATCCATCGTGAGCTCCTGTAGATCTTGATCACTGCTTGCGCTGGGACGGCGCGCGTGGCGCGGTCATCAACGCCGCTTTGGCCGCCATGTCGCGGGCCACACCGATCACCATGAATTCCAGTGGCATAGGGCCAGTATTGGCAAAGGACGCAGTCTGACCGAGGTCAATTGGGATGACATCGCCTGTGCGTACGGCGGCCGATTCGGCGCCGACCGTGACCATGCCATCGCCGGCGAGGACGTAATAGACGCTGCTCACGTCCGGTTGGTTTTCCGGACCAATCGCGGAGCCAGGTGATAGAAGAAGGTGGTCGACGTAAGACCACGTAGTAGAGAAGACACTCGGCTCGAGCATGCGGCGATAGCGCACGTCACCGCGCGCAGCCCCCGCGCCCAGGGGCTTCAGCTCGGATCGATCCAGGCGCATGGTGATGAACTGCGGAATCGGATCGATCGGCACATCCACTCGAGGATCACCGAGATTGAAGGTGTCGTACGTTTTCGTAAGACCAACGTTGATGTTGAGCCACTGAACCGGTTTGTCGGTGGCGTTGTAGATAGCGTGCGCGTGTCCCATGCGGTCAGGAGCGCCTGCGGGGCCTTTGAGCACCGCTGTCCGCCCATCGACGGTGAACTGAGCTTCGCCGTCGAGGATGACGAACATTTCCTCGCATTGGTTGTGGAAATGTTCGCCGATGCCGCTGTGGGGTTCGATAACGCCGCGATGTACGAATATCAGGTTCGTGCTGAGGGCCTGCGCGTCGAGCGCCACCTCGAATTGCATCGATCCGGCACCCTCGTGCACCGCCTTCAGCTCCTTGTACCTGCTGGGGTCGGTGTGACCGATGCGTTGCGAAAGCGGCAGTGCAGCCGCGCACGAGCTCGTGATGCACAGGATCAAAGCGAGAAATCCCTGGCTTCTGCTCATGCCTCCCCCTTAGCCCTCGGCATCGTTGGGTAGCCGCATAATATCCGATATCATATAGGAAAGTCAGCACCCGTCCGTGGTGAACGCCCCATGCGGTATTTCCTGATCTTCTGGTTGTTCCTGTTGAGCACGATCGCCTTCCTGGATCGGACCAACATCTCGATCGCCGGAATTGCCCTCGCACACGACTATCAGTTGAGCAAAGTCCACCTCGGTTGGGTTTTCAGCGCGTTCCTGCTCGGCTACGCCGCCTGTCAGGTACCGGGCGGATGGCTAGCGGCGCGGGCCGGCCCGCGCCGTGTATTGACTGCGAGCGTCGTGTGTTGGGGTATTTTCACGGCGCTGACGGCTGTCGTGCCGACGCACGCGAGCCATGCGCTCCTGTGGCTCATCCTCGTGCGCTTTGCTCTCGGGATGAGTGAATCGGCGGTCTATCCGGGGGCCAATCAGTTTGTGGCGCGTTGGATTCCGCTGCACGAGCGAGGTAAGGCGAACGGCTGGATTTTCGCAGGAGTCGGGGCGGGCGCCGGGATAGCCCCGCCGCTCCTCACCGCAATCATGGCGAGCTACGGCTGGCGCGCCTCGTTCTGGTTTTGTGCGATGGTGGGAGTTGTCGCCGCTTGCGTCTGGTACCTGGTGGCGCGGGATCGGCCCGACAGTCATCCGTGGGTCTCCGCGGCCGAACGGGCACAGATCCAGGCGGGTGTCACACCGGAGGCGCCTGAGGATTCACGCGCCGTTCCTTGGGCAGCCATCTTTCTCAACAGGGAAGTCTGGGCGCTCAGCGTCAGTTATTTCGCCTTCGGCTATGTCATCTGGATCTTCTTCAGTTGGTTTTTCATCTACCTGGCGGAAGTGCGCGGCCTGAATCTCGCGACCAGCGCTCTCTATAGCATGCTGCCGTTTCTTGCGATGA
Source organism: uncultured Steroidobacteraceae bacterium (assembly GCA_964400085.1). Lineage (GTDB taxonomy): Bacteria > Pseudomonadota > Gammaproteobacteria > Steroidobacterales > Steroidobacteraceae > 13-2-20CM-66-19. The sequence goes on from CAYNTW010000029.1 coordinate 18,782, forward strand.
CGGTTGGCTGCCTGACGGGGGGCGTGATCAATGACTGGGTGGCACGGCGATATGGTCTGCGGTGGGGCCGCTGTGGTCTTGCTGGGGTATCCATGGCTCTTACCGCGGTGTTTCTCGTGTGTGGGTCAATGGCACACAGTACGTTTCTGGCGACCCTCGTTCTCGCAGGGGGCGCCGGCGCAATTTATCTCTCGCAGAGCTCGTTCTGGTCGGCGGCAAGCGATTTTGCCGGGCCGCATACCGGAGTTGTGTCGGGAGTCATGAACATGGCGTGTCAGATCGGTGGTGCAGTGACTGCGTCTTTGACGCCATGGATTGCGGCGCAACTCGGATGGACCGCGGCATTCATGGCGGCGGCCGCCGTTGCCCTAGTAGGAGCAGCGGCCTGGATGTGCGTCAATCCCGAGCGACCCTTGCTCAACATGATCAATCCGGGGGTTGAAAGTTGTGCATGCCGTCGGGCCGTGGGTTGATGGCCACTCGGGTAGACATGGCCTCGCCCCCCGAGCTCGCCCGGTGCCAGCGTCCCTTCGGCACGTAGACGACATCACCTTCTGTGGCGCTGAAGAATGGAACGCCTTCAATCTGGTAGTCGACCTGGCCCTCGAGGATAAACCAGAACTCATCGAAATCCAGGTGAAAATGGCCGAGGTCGGTGCTAGGCGGCGGGGGCGCGCCGTGGCCCCTGATCACGTTGACGAAGGTCTTGTCGTCGCTGACGAAGGCCCCGGGCCGGGTCCCGCCCTCGACGATGACCTTGTTGAAATCGAGAAAGGGTTTGTTGGTCGCATCGTACTGGCCGTGACCGTAGGTACTCACCTTGATGTATTGCTTACCGGGGAGCGGTACCGGTTTCTCGTTGATTGGATAAACGGGAGTGGCGCCGGTCGCGGTCACTTCGAAACGGAGCGACGGAGCATCGCCGACGGTCTGTAATTGGTAGACGGTGCGGTACGGCACTTCCACCAGGAAACCCTTGGAGGCTATGAAAGGCTCCTGGCCGTCGATGGTGAAGCGGATCTGCCCAGACTGCACGATCCACACTACCCTATCGTCGGCGTACAGCATCGGCTGGGTGCTCTTGCCTGGACCTGACGACACGTAGCGGGCGGTGAAGAACTCGCCGCGAACGAGGGTCTCGGACCAGTCCTGTTGTTTGGCGTGCTGCGCCAATATTTCAGACAGCTTCCAATGGGGCTTGTTGGGGGCAACCCAGGACTCAGGGCGGGTCGGCTTGGGCGACCACACCAGGATGCGCTCCGGACGCCGCGGCTGTTTCTGCGTCTGCGCCTGCGACACGGTCTGCGCCTGCTCCTGTGCCTGTGCCGCGCCGATCGATGAGAGGGTCAGTGCGACCAACGACAACACGAACAGCTCGATCCGGTTCAAAGGGTGCATCGTGACTTCCTGTATAGCGGTGCTCAGGCCTGGACCAGCGGCCCCGGATGCTTGAGATAGGTATCCTTCAATGTGTCGGCAAGGCGGTACGCGAGCGCGCCCGTGGGACCGGTGGGATTGCGCCCGGCGTTCTGCGGAAATGCGCTCGACCCCACGACGAACACGTTGGGAACATCCCAGCTCTGCAGATATTTGTTGACAGCGCTGTTGTGTGGCTCGTCGCCGAACACGGCCCCTCCGGTGTTGTGTGTCGTCTGGTAGGGCACGATGGAGAAGTGCCGCACCCCGCCATCCCGGCGTGCGAACACCTGCTCGGCGCCCATCTCCTTCGCGATCTTTGCCGCGACCTCTGTCTGGTGTTGCATGAGACGCCTCTCGTTCTCCTGCCAGTCGAACGTGAGGCGCAACAACGGGCGTCCGAACGCATCCTTGTAGGTGGGATCGAGGTCCAGATAGCACTGCCGGTACGACATGACCGAGCCTTGCCCGCCGATACCGGTCGAGCGCTGGTAGGTGTCCACTATCGCCCTTTTCCACGCGGAACCCCAACGCGGCGTGCCCGGCGGGGTCGGATGGTGTCCGATCGGGGTAGCGCTGTTGCTGCTCGCCTCCAGGCCGCCGCCACCGATGTAGCCGGATTTCGCGAAGTCATGGTTGTCGCCGTTGAAGTCATCGATCCAGGTGCCCAGGGCGCCGGACCCCATGAAAGGATTGAAATGGGTGTCCTTGCTGAACAGCGCGCCGACTCCCGCGCCGCACTGGTACGCATAGCTGCGGCCCACTACGCCTGTATTGGTGTCGTAATCGTAGGGCTTGCCGATCCCCGAGTGCAGCATCAGGTGCACGTTGCCGAACACGTAAGCGGCAAGTATCACCAGATCCGCCGGTTGCTCGAGCTCACGCCCGAGCGGATCGAGGTAAGTCACTCCGACGGCGCGCCTGCCGGTCGAATCGAGGTTCACCTTCATGACTAGCGAGTTGGCGCGGACCTCGAAATTGGGGTTCTTGTAAGCGAGCGGGACGAGCGTGAAATGTGGGCTCGCCTTCGCGTCGGCCTCGCAGCCATAGGCGGTGCAGAACCCACAGTAGTGGCACGGGCCGAGGACTACGCCGTCCGGGTTGACATAGGCCCGTGAGGCGTTCGAGGCCGGGACGGGGAAAGGATGGTACCCGAGATTGCGCGCCGCTCGTTCGAACAGCAACATGTTGTAGTTTGGCTGCAGTGGCGGATTCGGATACTCGTATCGGCGTGGGCCTTCGAAGATGTTCCCGCCATCGATCTTCTTGCCGCGCAGGTTGCCGGCCTTGCCGGAGGTGCCGCAGCTCTTTTCGAATCTGTCGTAGTACGGCTCGAGCTCGTGATAGTCGACCGGCCAATCCTGCAGGTTCATGTCCTCGGGAATCATCTGCCGGCCGTACTTCGCCACAGTTCCCGAGTACATCTTGTGCTCCCATTCCAACCAGCGCCAGTGCAGGCCCGACCAATGAGTGCCGCCACCTCCAACCCCTTCACCGGGCCAGAACGCCCCCAGCTGACGCATCGGCAGGGCCATCTGCCCGGGATGGTTGCGAAAGGTGAGCGTCTCTTTGCGCAGATTCTGGATCAGCTCATGGCGGTTCCAGTAGCGCAGCTCGTCGTGGACCTGGGGCGCCAGGAAATCGGGCGTCGTGGAGCGCGGCGGACCGCGCTCGAAGGCGACGATCTTCAATCCCGTGGAGGCGAGCTCCTTCGCGACGATAGCGCCGGCCCACCCCAAACCGACAATGGCGATGTCGATGGGTTTCAACTTGCTCGTCACCGTGCCCATGCGCCGCGCCTTACGTCAGGTCCTGGATGCCGACCGGATCCACGATGTATCGCTTGTTGTGATACTCGACGATCTTGTCCGCGTACATACCGCCGACGCCGGGGAAGCCGAGCATTTTCCACGAGGCTTTGCCGTAGTTCCCTCCATGGATCGGGTCGGAAAAATAACCCTGCAGGGTCAGCTCGTAGACCAGGTTGAAAAAGACCTGCGCAGGCACGGTGGGCAACGTCGCGGTCCCCGCCTCCAAGCTGTGCAACACCGCGTCACGATCCGACGCAGCGATGTCATGGAAGCTGGCGTGGTACTTCTGCCGGCAATGGGCGTCAACATCCTTGATTCCCACCTGCATCAGCTCGGCGGGCGTCATCCGCAGTTGGTAGCCTTGCTCCGGTGTCCCTTCGACAAAGGGGCCTTGCAGATACATGCGATCCCCGCGGCCGTAACCGGAGCTCATTTGTCGGTCGATGAACGAGGCCACGCCCAGCTGCAGTGCGCCGGGACCTGCTTCGTCGGTGGGAATCAACGTATCGACGACCGCCTCGATGAATAACACTTCCTCGAAATTGAAAAAGGTGTAGTGAGGCGGCGGGGCAGGAGCTCGCTGATCGCCCGCGGCTGCCGTACCGAGGGGCAGCGTTCCAGCCCCTGCGGCGCCGACCAGCTTCAGGACCTCTCGTCGGCTGACTCCGGCAACCTTCGTGTCGTTCGCGGACATCGACTCTCCTTTCTATGACGTGACGCTCTCGAACCGCAAACGTCGCGATGCATCGATCCGCCAGCTCAGGATCGCGGCCAACGAGGCAAGACCGGCAAGGACCAGGAATGCCGCTCGCCAACCGCTGTTCGCAACGATATAACCCGTCAGTGCGGCGGCAGCCGTGGCGCCGATGTTGCCCCAGGTATTCATGACGGCCGAGACCGATCCGGCGTAATCGCCGCCGATATCGAGTGTGATGGCCCACGAGATACCAACAGTGAGCTCCAGCCCAAAAACGGCAAGGCAAAAGTACCCGATGCTCGCGAGTGGATCGGAGGCAAAGCAGGCGAGCGGGATAGCGATCGCGGTCAGCACAAATCCCGTGGTTGCGACCGCGCGCCGTGCGAGTTTCAGATTTCCGGATGCCCGCAAGAGAAAGTCGGAGAAGGTGCCGCCACACAGATCACCCGCAAAGCCCGCCAGCAGCGGCAGGCTTGCATACAGTCCCATTCGCTGCAGATCGAGCCCGCGGGAAGCCTGCAGATACTTGGGGAACCAGGTCAGAAAGATGCCAATGTCATATCCGTAGCAACAGTACATGGCGCACAGCAGCCACGTCTGCGGCTGGGATAGGATCCGCCGCCAAGGCACACGGGACGAGCGACCCGGAGCCGTCCCGAGGGCCCCGGTGATGAGCCGCCGCTCTGCCTCGTTGGTCCTGGGGTGCTCGCGGGGTGTATCCCGGTAGTACGCGAACCAAACACCCGCCCAAAGAATGCCAACCAGGGCGAAAGTGAAGAACGGCATGCGCCAGCCGAAGTGCGCGATAAGCGTAACAGCCAACACCGGTGTCAATGCACCTCCCAGGCGGGAGCCGGCGTGCGTAGCGCCCTGCGCAAAGCCGCGCTCCGCGGGGAGCATCCAGCGGGAAAGCGAGCGTGTCGCGATCGGGAAAGCGCCGGCCTCTCCCATACCGAAGAGAAAAAGACACGCGGCCATCGACAGCGCCGACCAGGTGAGCGCCGTGAAGGCGGTGAAGGCCGACCACCAGACCACCACCGCCGCCAGGCTCCGGCGTGCTCCAAAGCGATCGCCCAACCAACCCCCTGGAATCTGAAACACGGCGTAAGCAATCTGATATGCCCCAAGGACCCATCCCATGGTGATGAGGGAGAAGCCGAAGTCCTTCTGAATAGAGGGAACCGCCGCGGACAGGAGCACACGATCGAAGTACGTGATCATGTATGCCGCGACCGTCAGCAGCAGTACGACGTAGCGGACGCGCGTCGGGGCTACTGCAGCGGACTGTGCATCCGCGACCAACTCGCGGCTTTCTGGCGAGACCACGCTGTTCACGGCCCGTCCGGCCCACCTTTGCAACTGGCGACAGCCCTGCCGGCACAGAGTTGCCAGATCGTCGTGACCGAGCGCCCGGCAACGTACACGGCATGAATCGTTCGCGTGTTGCGAATGTCAGTGACGGGATCGCGGTCGAGAACCACCAGGTCGGCCCATTTATGCGGCGCGATCGAGCCCAGGTCGGCCGCACCGATGAACTTCGCGTTGCCTCCGGTCGCGGCCGTCAACGCCTGCAGCGGGGTCAGCCCGGCTTGAACCATGAGTTGCAGCTCCCAGTGGGCGAAGTAACCGCCAAAGCGGCCCGAGGGCCCGCTGTCGGTGCCCATTCCGTAAGGGATGCCGGCGTGCGCTTCCCGGCTCGTGTTGGTCATTGCGGTCTCGAACACCGACGGATAGCGCGCGAAGTGCGGTGCCGTCTCGAGCTGGGCGGCGCGTTGTGGACTCGCCAATTCCTGCAACACCTGCGGCGAAACAGAGCGGTTGAAAAACGGATCGTCGAGGAACGGCAGCCGCGTGTACGTGAAGGAGGCTTCACGGCTCAAAGTCTCAGCCATCTGCCACGTGCCGTGACGCTTCATACTGTTGAGCAGATCCTCATCCACCGGCTTGTCACGAACACTGTGCGCGAGTCCGTCCACACCCTGGTCCAACAGTGTCTTGGCGTTATCCAGATAGAAGACGTGCGCGACCACCTTCAGGTGATGTCGGTGAGCTTCATCGATGATCGCCTGGCTGACATCGGCCGGCATCCGCACGGGCAACGTGCCAAACTCGTCATCGACCCAGAACTTGATGAGATCGACGCCCTTGCGGGCTTGTGCCGCGACCGCGGCCCGGGCCTCGAGCGCCGTGGCTACCGGCTGGTTGAGTTTGGGAACGCCGCCGTACGAGCCCTTATAGACAATTCCCTGACCAGTGGTAAACACGCGCGCAACCTCCGGTCGCCCAGCACGCTGCGCGGCACGGATGTCGAAGATCAGATCTTTGTCGGTGCCCAGAACCAGGACGCTGGTGACGCCATAGGCAGCATACGTCCTGAGTTGCTCCTGGACGAGATCCGATGTGTAGAAGTCCACATCCTGCTTCAAGCCGTGGACGAGCCCGAGATGCACGTGATCGTCGATGAGACCGGGGATCACGTACTTGCCGGTGAGGTCGATCACTTGCGCATCGCCGGGCGTTTTCAGGCGCGCCATCGCTCCTACCCACTCGATGCGCCCACCCGAGTCGATGACCAGAGCCGCGCCCGGCATCGGCGGCGCACCGCTGCCATCGATGAGTGTGAAGTTCCTCAGAACGATGCTCTGCGCCCGCGCTGGGTGCGCGGCGAAGGAGCCGGCAATGGCGAGCACCGTCAGCAGGATCGCGCCTCGGCACTTCATGAGACTTGGACTGACTCCCTGGAGCTTCAAAGGCTCACGCGCACTCCCGCCGAAAGGATACGGCCGATCGGGTTGGACACAAAGCCGTTGAACCCGGGCGAGCCGCCGAGAATCCCGGCCGTGTTGCCATTGTAGAACGGCGGATTGCGGTTGAGGATGTTCTTGCCATCGAGGTAAACCTGTGCGTCCTTGAACGGTCCCGCGCGAAAGTTGTAAGCGGCGTGCAGGTCGATCGTCAGGTTCGAGGCGACCCGGTCGCCGCCGCCGACGGGATTGCCGGAAGCATCGGTGATGACGGGCTGGACCGAGGTATTGCTCCAGTTGCGATAGCTGCCCGTGAAGTTGGCGAAGGCATCGATCGAGACCGGACCCAGGGTCCAGCCGAGATTCAGGCGGTCCTGGGTCTGGATGGAGGGAAAGGTGGTGTTGTAGCCGGAGGTGTTGAGCACACTGAAGCTGTTGCCGCCGAAGTCCTGATCGAACTTCAGGAAATAGGTCAACGCATCGGCGAGCCTGAAGGTGCCCCAGCGGGGCGTCGGGTATTCGTAGTTGAGCTCCACGTCGAGGCCCTGGATCTGCAGGTTCAGCACGTTGCCCGAGTTCTGATCGAGGAGGAAGTATACGGCGGACGGAATGGGCGTGGAGAGGATCACGCCGTTGGCCGTATTGGCGAAGGCGGCGATCTGCTGGGGCGTGCAGCCGCTCGGACAGAGCGTGAGCCGGTGGTGCAACCCGGCCGAATTCACTATCGAGTTGGGATTGGGAGAGGTGACGCCGCCTCTGAAATCGTTGTTGAAGAGCGTGACGTTCGCCACGAAGCCAGGCAGGAAGGCCGGCGCGAAGTCCAAGCCGACCGACCATCCTTTGCCGGTCTCGGGCTTGATGCCGTCGAAGCCACCGCCGAGCTGCCGGCGCAATCCCTGGTTGGTGGACAGCCCCACCGCGCAGGTAGTGGTCGCGTTGGCACATCCGGGCAGGCCGCGAACCTCCGGGTAATTGGCAACAGGGACGAACAGCGTCGTCGTCTGCAAGCCCACGCTGCCCGAAGCATAGAGATAACCTTGCGTCGGGTCACCGATCACCGCGAGCGGCGGGGCGACAAAGGATCTCGAGTAGTTGGCGCGCAGCTTGAGGCCATCCACCACCGTCCAGTTGATCGCAAACTTGGGATTGGACGTGGAGCCGACGTCGCTGTACTTATCGTACCGACCGGCGATGTCCAGGTCGATCGCGCGCGCCAAGGGTATGCCGTTGGCGCTCGACAGGATCGGGATCGAGAACTCCAGGTACGCGGAATCAACGTTACGACCGAAGTGGTAGATGCGTTGGGTCGAGCCGCTGTAAGTGGGACCGGTATTGTCCGCCCCGATGAGTGTCTGGGTGAGGTGCGCCGTCATGAATTCGCCGCCGACCGCCATGCGCACGTCACCCGCGGGCAAGGCGAACAGCGGCCCTTCCGCCGACAGCTTCGCCTGGTTGAACGTGTTGAGATTGGTGTTGGACGTATTGTAGCTATACAGAGCGTTGTAGACCGACGGGGAGGTCAGGTTTGCGCCGGGTGCGTGCCACACGTCGAGGGAGTTGGCCGTCGTGAGCGGGGTGTTGAGCGCGACCACGTTCTGGTTGCTGATATCCGAGGCAGTCGTGCTGCCGGTCACCTGCGTCGTGCCGTTCAGGGCCAGGTTGGCGCATGCCGAGCAGAAGACATTGTTGGAAGTCAGGCTGCTCTGGTCCCATCCCACGGCATCGGCGAAGGTGAGCTGCCAGCTCGATGTCAGGGCATAGTTGGCGACGAAAGTGCCGTAGACGACGTCCTCTTCCGAATTGTTCGTGCCGTAATTGCCCGTGAGCAGATCGAGCCAGCTGATCTGCTCGGAGGTGGCCGTCGGGTTGCCCGCCGGCGCGACGAAGAACGGGTTGATCTGGCCCGTCTTGCCGGAACCCGGCCCGTAGACGGTCACGTTGGTCACTCCGCCGGTCGCGCCGGGAGTGCCGCCGGGTGTGCCCGGCTTGGTCGTCTTCAGGATGTTCGCAATGAGAGTCGTCGTCGTATTCAGCCGGTCGGAGAGCTCATCGTGGATCTTCACCAGGAAGCTGCCGCGCTGGGCCTCGGGAAGTGCGCTACCCCAGAGATTGACGTTGCACGGGGAATTATCCGCGGTATTGGGGACGGCAGTGGTCGCGCTCGGCGAAAGGTACACCCCGCTCGAGCCCGGCACTTTGATCGTGGCGGGCGAGCAGTTGTACGAGTTCATGTTGCTGCCGCCGATCGGCCGGTAGTCGCCCATCGAGAGAAAGCGGCGATCGACATTGTCCAACCGGCCCTGGTGAGTGTATTGGGCCGCCATCATGACGGACCCGGATTGCCAGCGCGTACCCCACAGAATATCGGTGGTATAGTCGTGATACTCGTCGGCTTTTCCCGCTTGCACGTTCAGTTGTAGCCCATCGTAGTTGCGGCGGGTGATGAAGTTGACCACACCCGCGACCGCATCGGAGCCGTAGACGGAGGAGGCTCCATCAGCGAGCACCTCGACGCGCTCCAAGGCGCTGGCCGGGACGATGTTGGGGTCGGTCTCCGAGTACTGCGTGCCGCCGCCCGGGAGCCGCAAGCCATCCAGGATCACCAACGTCGAATTGCTCGCGCTGCCGCCCAGGCTGTGGATCTGCGGCGAGTAGTAGGAGTAGACGTTCTCGCCCTGGGGAGCCGAGTTGGCCGTAGTGATCGCCGGCACCGTGTTGATCAATTGGGATACGGTGACCGCGCCCGTCGCCTCGATCTCTTTCTGACCGACGGTGACCACGTTCGAGCCAATGGGCGCCACGCCGCGAATGCTGGTGCCGGTCACGACAACTTCTTCGAGCTGGGCCTCCGCGCTTGGGTCCGTGCCCGGGCGCGGGGGTCCGTTGGTGCCGGGGCCGGCTGGAGCAGAAGTCGAACCGGTTGAGGCTTGGGCATTGGGCGTTGCCGCGGCCTCTTGGGCAGCAGCTCGCCGAGCTTCGGCCATGTTGGTCAAGAACAGGACAGCCACGAGCGTGAGCGTCGATGCACCCGGCTTTTGCATGGTCCTTTCCCCCTCGCCAAGTGAGAACTTACGGAAGCGCGCCGATCGGTCTTCTTATCGTCCTATATCCTATATGATATCTATAAGGGATGATGCACCGCGTTCCATGGGCTGTCAATGAGGAGGGAGGGCGGGAGTTGTGTCTGCCCTGGCCGTGGTGCGGCGGGCGGTGAGTTGCTCAATCGACCGTGAATTTGACCAGCCGCTCGTAGGATTTCTGAATGTGCGAGCGCATGGCAGCCTCCGCTTCTTCAGGATGGCGGCGTTGCAGTGCTCGCGTGATCAACGCGTGCTCGGCGTAAGCCTCCTTGGTGATCTCCGGATGAAAGCGCAGGCGGAAGATATGCAGATGCACGTGCAACCGGGACAGCGAGTCCACGATCAACTCGTTACCACTGCCGCGCGCGATGCGCGTGTGGAACTCGGAGTCCTGTTCGGCAAACAGATCGTACGCCGCGCGCGACTCGTTGGCTCGATCGGGACTCATCTGCAGCGCCAGGCCGCACAGGTCGATCAAATCGCGGTCCAGCATTTTTTCCGCCGCTCTGCGGGCGCCGTACGGCTCGACCAATAGCCGGATCTCGTAGAGGTCCTCGAACTGCTTGCGGTTGAGAGTGGGCGCCGCGCAGTATCCGATGAAGCGTTGCTTGGTGACGAGGCCGTTGGCTTCCAACATGCTCAAGGCTTCGCGGATCGGAGTCTGCGACACGCCGAGCTCGCGCACCAAGCTGTCCACCGAGATGCGTGCGTTCGGCGGAATCTTGAGCGACATGATGTCGTCGCGGATGCGGGTGTAGACGTTCTCGACCAAGCCGGAGGGGCGGCTGATCTGACCGCGGCTCGCCGGCGGCGTGGCGGGAGGGACCGTTGTGTCCATTGCGTTGGGCTCTTCTGATAGGCGCGTGCGACTGACCTGAAAGGCGCGGATGCCCTCCATTATGCCGCGTAGCTATCTCCTATAGTATTTGGCTGCCGGGTCCGCTACGATCCGATATCATATACGATATGAACGACAAGGACGTGGACCCTCGCTTATGAATCTATTCGGAGCCATGCGCTTGCCACGCCAGGTCGTTTTCGGCTCGGGGCACCGCGCGAGCCTGGGAGCGATGGCCGCGCAGCTCGGGGGCCGCGCGCTGGTGTGTACGGACGCCCGTCTGAGCGCCGATGCGGACTTCAAATCGATTCTCGACGACCTGATCCGCGCCGGGCTCAGTGTCCACGTATTCGACCGGACTCAGCCGGATCTGCCGCTCGAGTCCGTCTATGAGTGTCTGCAGGACTGCGCCGGCTTCGGAGCCGAGCTCATTATCGGGATCGGCGGCGGAAGTTGCATGGACATGGCCAAGACCGCCGCGCTGTTGCTGCGACATGGGGGCCGCGTCCAGGACTACTACGGCGAATACAAGGTTCCCGGACCCGTTCTGCCGGTCATCGCGGTGCCAACGACCGCGGGCACCGGCTCGGAGGTTACACCGGTCGCCGTGGTTTCCGACTCTGAGCGCAATCTGAAAGTCGGCATCGCCAGTCCTCACCTGATACCGGTTGCCGCGGTGTGTGACCCGGAGCTGACTTTGAGCTGCCCGCCTGGGCTGACGGCCTACTCGGCCGGGGACGCCCTGACACACGCGATCGAATCCTATACCGCGCTCGCCAGGACACCCGAGCCCGGATTGACGCTGCAACATGTATTCGTCGGCAAGAACGCGCTGTCAGACCAATTCGCGCTGTTGTCGATCTCCTCTATCTGGCGGGGACTGCGCCGCGCCTACACGAATGGCCGGGATCTGGAGGCGCGCGAGTATCTCATGTTGGGTTCGCTGGCCGCCGGCTGCGCCTTCGGAACCGCGGGCACTGCCGCCGCGCACGCCATCCAATACCCGGTAGGAGGGCTCACTCACACAGCCCATGGAGCGGGAGTTGCCACCCTCCTCCCCTACGTCATGCAGTTCAACAAGCCCGCCTGCGAACCGGCACTCTTGCAGATCGCGCGGGCGCTCGATCTGACGGATGCGGCTGAAACCGATGAGAGCCTGACACAACGGCTGATCGACGAGATCGCCGCGCTCCTGGAGTCCATCGGCATTCCTCGCACTCTGCGCGATCTGGGACTCGAGGCGCACCAGCAGGACTTCGCGGCCGAGAGCGCGCTGTCCATCACGCGCCTGATCAAAAACAACCCGCGGCCGCTCGATCTCCCGGCCCTGCGCAAAATCACGCAGGCCGCCTACAGCGGCGATCGCCTCTCGCTGCGTGGGGTTTGACGAGGAGCTGCCAGTATCATGCAGAGCGAACATGACTTCAGGCTGACCCGGTCGGCAAGCGCGGCGGTGTCTATCCCGACTGACTTGTTGATCGGGGCGAGCTGGCGGGAGGCAGCCAGCCAGCGGCGGTTGGACGTGATGAACCCCTCGACCGGGGAGCGCATCACGACAGTGGCCAATTGCGGCGTGCTCGACGCTCTCGCAGCGGTCGGCGCCGCGGAGCTGGCCTTCGCGGCCTGGGCAGCAACCGCGCCGCGCAGGCGCTCAGAAATTCTGCGCGCCTGTTTCGACAAACTTCTGGAGAATCGTGACTGGCTGGCGGAGTTGATCTCGCTCGAGAACGGTAAGGCGCTGACGGATGCACAGTCCGAAGTGGCCTACGCCGCCGAGTTCTTCCGCTGGTACGCCGAGGAAGCCGTCCGAGTAGGTGGCGACATCCAGACCGCTCCCAGCGGCGCCAACCGCATTGTGGTCCAATATGAGCCGATCGGTATCTCTTTGTTGATCACGCCATGGAACTTTCCGGCGGCAATGGCCACGCGCAAAATCGCTCCGGCGCTCGCCGCGGGCTGTCCGTGCATCCTCAAGCCGGCGGAAGAGACCCCTCTCACGGCTCTCGCCATTGTGCGACTGATGTTGGAAGCGGGTGTCCCCCCCGGTGTCGTCAATGTGATCACGACGGATGATCCGGGTCCGGTCTGCCGGGCCATCCTGCACGATCCACGGGTTCGCAAACTCTCGTTCACGGGATCGACCGAGGTCGGCCGGATTCTGTTGCGCGAAGCGGCCGACAACATCATCAGCTCCTCCATGGAGCTGGGAGGCAACGCACCATTTATCGTCTTGGACGATGCGAGCCTGCCTGATGCGCTGGACGGTGCGATGATCGCCAAGATGCGTAACGGCGGCGAAGCGTGCACGGCGGCGAACCGCTTCTACGTGCAGCGCGGCGTTTATGACGCCTTCACCGAGCAACTGGTACGGAGGATGGCGGGGGTCAAGTTGGGCCCAGCGCGTTCGCCTGATACGGGCTGCGGCGCACTCATCAACCGCGCGGCCGTCGAAAAAATTCAACGGCTGGTCGCGGACGCGATCGCCCGGGGCGCGCGTGTGCTGTTAGGTGGAGCGGCCCTGGAGGGACCAGGGCATTTCTACCCGCCGACGGTGCTCGTCGACGTACCGCATTCGGCGGACATCCTCAAGGAAGAGATCTTCGGACCGGTCGCAGTGCTCGTGCCTTTCGAGACCGTAAGCGAGGTCGTAAATCTTGCCAACCAGACGCCCTACGGGCTGGTCGCCTACGTCTACACGTCGGATTTGAAGACCGGTTTGCAGGTCTGCGGGAAGCTCGAGAGCGGCATGGTCGCTCTCAACCGGGGACTCGTCTCGGATCCCGCGGCTCCTTTCGGAGGCGTCAAACAGAGCGGCTTGGGACGTGAGGGATCCTCCCACGGACTGTTGGAGTTCACCGAGGCGAAATACATTGCCGTGAGCTGGTGATCGCCGGCAGCGCACGTTGCTTCGACCCGGCCGCGGGTGCTAGGTCAACAAGATCTTGCGGATCTCGCCTTCCGGGTCATCGACCATGCGGCAGTCATTGTCGAAGACCATGGTCTGACAGCGCGTCGGGTCCGTCGGCGTCCACGTCAACCCGGGCTGACTCGGATTGCCGGTGCGCGCAAAGTTGGCCCAGGCCGTCGCCATCTTTTTCGCCAATGCCTGGGCCTCGGGAGTGTTACCCGTTCCCTGTTTGCAGCGTTCGGTGTTGTCAAAACAGAACGCCAGTTCGGCCGTATGCCAGGCGCCAGCGTCCTCGAGCATCGGGGACTGCCACGTGAAGTAGTACTGGTAGACGGGTGCGCCTCCCTGTTCGAACTTCATCCGCGACATGCGTTGTACGTTGTTACGCTGCCCGATGCCACCCACTCCATAAGAGAGTGTCCGGATGCTCTTCTCCGGGTGCGCCTTTTTCATGGCGGCGATCAATGCGCTCGCCTTGGCCGCTCCCAGAGTGCGGCTCAAGCTCGCCTGCCACTCCTCCTCGGTCGGGCGCGAGCTCATCCGGTTGCCCTCCTCGCTGACCGAGCCAATCAGCATGGGAATATTCTTCGCAAGTGCCGGCGCCTCCGCAAAGAAGGAGCGCACCGTCACTGCGCGGCCATCCAGGATCGGTCCCCAGCCGACGCGCGGCCTTGGAGAGGGCGGCGCGCCCGGGCCAAAGCCCTGCGTCGGCGGATTGAGCTTGGCGATGGCGGCGCTGCCGGCTTTGTTGAGCGTGGCCCAATCGGTTTTCTTCAATCCCTCGATATCGTTGGGTTTCAGATTCAACTCCGTCATCAGTTGGCGAGTCAGAGTCCGCGCCTGTTCGCTGTCGGGTGGATTGCCGCCGCCGCCGGATTGCACGCTCACGCGGTGGAACAACCCGGCCGCCGCAGGCATGCCCATCAGCGTGGTCACCTTCGAGCCCCCACCTGACTGGCCATAGATCATGACGTTGCCCGGGTCGCCGCCAAAATTGGCGATGTTGTCGCGAACCCAGCGTAGTGCCGCAACCAGATCCGTCATGCCGAGGTTGCCGGACTCCGCGTAGGCGTCACCACCTACCTCGGAGACGTCAAGAAAACCAAGAGCGTTGAGGCGGTGATTCACCGAGACCTGCACGACATCGTGGTGTCGGGCCATCTGCGCGCCGTGGTGCGAGGCCAACTCGTAGGACGAGCCGAAGCTGTATCCGCCGCCGTGGATGTAAAACATGACCGCGCGTTTGCCGGTGAGGCTCGGTGTCCAGATGTTCAGCTTGAGCATATCCTCGCTCTGGTAGCCATCCACCCACTGCTGCAAGAACGACTGCTCCACCGCCGTGAAGTCGTGCAGGGTTTGTGGGCAGTTTGCGCCATAGACCAGTGTTGGCCGCTCTCCATCCCACGGCGTAGGCGGCTTGCAGGGCAGCCAGCGATTCTCCCCTCCCGTGTCTTGGCCGTAAGGAACACCCTTGAAGGTCAGAACGCCGCCGTCTTCGTAGCCGCGTATCTTTCCATACTGGGTCTGAGCGACGGCCGACCTGGGCGTGCTGCAATGACCCGGCTGCTGAGGCAACGTGCGCTCGCTGCGTGCAAGTACGACTGCCGGCCGGGCAAGAGCTGTTCCGAGGCCCGCGGTGGCAGAGAGTAGCAATGCATCGCGACGCGTGGTTGTCATGATCATTCCTTCCTCAATATCCCGCTGCGAGAGCGACTACGATCCGGTCCAGTCCGGCGGCTTGTGCTTGGTCTTCTTCTCCAGGAACTCACGCACGCCGCGTTTGAAGTCTTCGCTTCCGTAAACGAGCTCGATCAGGTCGTCGATGTTGGGTAGCGCTTCGCGAGTCATGCGTCGGATCGCCTCTTTTGTCGCCCCTGTCGTCAACGGAGCATTGGCGGCGGCCCGCTCACAGAGGTCAGCAACCGCCGCGTCGAGCTCAACAGGGTCGACTACCTTGTACAGCACGCCGGAGCTCAGAAGCTCCTGCGCCGAAAGGATCTCCCCCAGGAGCAGCATCCGCTTGGCCACGGAAATGCCGACCGCGCCCGCGACCCGGGCATAGCTGCTCATTGACAGACAGTTGCCGATCGTGCGACCGATCGGCGATCCGATCCGGGCATCGCGCGTAGCGATGCGAAAATCACAGGCGCTGAGAATGTTGAGTCCACCACCGACGGCCCAGCCTTCTATCACCGCGACCGTGGTCATCGGGAGTGCATCGATCGCGCCCATGGCGGCGTCGATCTCGCGCTCGTAGGCGATTCCATCGCGGCCCGAGGTGAAAGCGAGGAAGTGACTGATATCCGTCCCGGAGACGAACGCCTTCCCGCCATTGCCGCGAAACGTCACCACCCGCACGGTGCGATCCTTTGCCAACGCCAGACACAGCTCGCGCAGCTCGCCCCACATTGGCCGGGTCAGCGCATTGTGGGCCCCGGGATGGTCGAAGACGATCCTGGCGATCGGACCCGACCGGTCGGACAGAATCCGTCCCTCGCTCATTTGCGAGCACTGCCCTGGTTGGTTTGCGCGGCGAGCAATTGCTTCTCCACCAGCTCGCGGCGGATCTCCGCGCTGTGCTCCCCCAACAAAGGAGGCGGATAGCGTACTTTTTGCGGGGTGCCGCGCATCTTCATCGGAAAGCCGAGCGACTTGAAGGTGCCTTCGATCGGATGGGGAATCTCCATCACCATCTGTCGCGCCTCGACATGATCGCTCGCCAACCCTTGCGCGTAATCATAGATCGGAGCGGCCGGCACGCCCGCATTCTGGAGCGCGTCGATCCATTCCTGCGCGGGCTTGCCGGCGAAGGTGGGGGCGAGCGCCTCGATGAGAGCCTCCCGGTGCGCGACCCGCTCGCTGTTGGTGGCGAAACGAGGATCGTCATTGAGCTCGGCGCGGCCGAGAACCTCCAACAGGGCCAGCCAGAGCTTCTGGTTTGCGGCGCCGATCACGAAATAGCCATCGGCCGCCCGCACGGCCTGATACGGCGCCGACATCCGGTTCGCCGTGCCGATGGGTGTGGGGGATCGCCCTGTGCCCCACAACTCGGTGGTCTCCCAGACTGACAACCCGAGCGCTGCCTCGAGGAGTGAGGCGTCGATGAATTGACCGACTCCGGAGCTCTGACGGCCATGCAGGGCCGCGAGGATCGCGACGGCTGCAAACAGGCCCGCGCCGAGATCGCCGACCGGAATCGCATTCTTGACGGGCTCCTGTCCTGGCAGGCCGGTCGCGCTCAGTACGCCGGACAGCGCCTGCGCGATCAGGTCGAACCCCGGACGCTGCGACCAGGGTCCGGTCTGCCCGAACCCCGAGATGCTGGCGTAAACCAACCGCGAATTGATCGCACGGAGCGTGTCGTAACCCATTCCCAGGCGATCCGCCACACCAGGTCGCGCGTTCTCGACCAACACGTCCGCGGTCTTGACGAGCGCATAGAACACTTCGCGGTCGGCGGGAGTCTTCAGGTCGAGAACGATGCTGCGCTTGTTGCGGTTGAGAGCGTAGAAGCCGGGGCTGTCCGTGCCCTTCAAGCGGAATCCCATCGAGTGACGTGTCGAATCGCCCGCGGGCGGCGGCTCGACTTTGATGACATCGGCGCCCAGGTCACCGAGCATCATGCAACAATAAGGCCCCGCCATGACCTGCGAGACGTCGAGAACCCGAATACCGGCCAGCGGCAACGGGGCGTCAGGAGCTCTCGTGGATGTCATCGGAGAAGAATACTCATAGCTCGGCCAGATCCCTCTCGAATTCGCTCGCGATTATCATATAGGATATCATATCGGAATCGCGACCGAGAGGACGAATTCGTGCTGATGGCTTCCCGGCGCTTGGGCGCGATCGCGCTCGCGCTCGCGACACTGATCACCTCGTGCAGCTCTACTCCATCGGCGGACTGGCCGACGTACCAACATGACCCGGGTGGTAGCCGCTACTCTCCCCTTGGGCAGATAACGCGCGACAACGTCTCCAGGCTGAAGATCGCCTGGACCTATCACATGCGTCCGCCGAGCTTGGGGGAAACCACCGCGCCGAGTTATGCAGGCGATGAGGTGGGGGCGCGACGCGGCCGATTCGCGGCTTCGGAGGCGACGCCGCTCGTCATCGGCGGCATGATGTATCTTCCAACTCCCTACGGGCGGGTCGTGGCGCTGGATGCCGATACGGGTAAGGAGATCTGGGCCTACGATCTCGACAATCATGATCAGCCGGCTACCCGCGGCGTCGAGTATTGGCCGGGCTCCCGCTCCACACCGGCGGAGATTCTCTTCGGGACCCGGTCCGGCAAGTTGCATGCGCTCGAGGCGAAGACCGGCAAGCCCGTGGCTGGCTTCGGCGTCAACGGTGTCGTCGATCTGAAGACGCCAGAGGTCATGAACGGCATGCCCCACGCCCCGTTGGGAATGAGCTCGCCGCCGATCGTGTACCGGGATCTCGTGATCACGGGCTCGCGCGTGCAAGAGATGCCGACGCTCGGGGCCGCGGGAGATGTCAGAGCATGGGATGTCCGCACCGGCAAGCTGGTGTGGACGTTTCATTCGGTCCCCCGTCCGGGTGAGATCGGTCATGACACGTGGGAAGGCCATAGCTGGGAGCGGCGGTCGGGCGTCAACGTCTGGGGCCCTCTGGTGTTGGATGAGTCGCTCGGCATTCTCTACATGCCCTTTGGCGCACCGACGTTCGATCGGTGGGGAGGTGATCGCAAGGGAAGCAACCTGTTTGCGAATGCGATCGTGGCGGTGGACGCGGCGACCGGCCGTTATCTGTGGCATTTCCAGACCGTGCATCATGACATCTGGGACCTGGACCTGCCTTCCGCGACCCTCCTCGATGTACACCGCAATGGCAAGACCATTGCGGCCATTGGCGTCATGAACAAAATGGCCATCCTGTTCCTGTTGGATCGCCGCACCGGTCAGCCGATTTACGAGGTGAAAGAAACTCCGGTGCCGACCGACACTGACATCTCCAGCGAGTCGCCCTGGCCCACACAGCCGATGCCGGTCGCTCCGCCTCCCCTGGCACGGCTCGCGTTCTCGTTCTCGGACCTGGCAACCGTCACACCGGAGCTCCACAGTTATTGCGAGCGGCTGATGAAGGAGAAGCACATTGTAGAGAGCAAGCCGTTTCAGCCCTTCAGAGCCGACTCGGCGGTCGCGAGCTTCCCGGGTAGTCTCGGCGGCGCCGACTGGGGGGGCGCCGCCTTCGATCCCCGGCTCGGGTATTACATCGTCAACACCAACGACCTCGCAAGTCCCGAGCAACTCGTCCAGCGCCCGGACGGATCGTGGAACATGAAGGAGGGCTACGTTTATTTCTGGGACGACGAGCAGCGGCTTCCGTGTCAGCAGCCTCCCTGGGGAAGTCTTTCTGCTGTGGACGTCAATACGGGCCGGATCGCCTGGCGCTCGACGCTGGGGGTCACCGAATCGTTGCCAGAGGGCTTGCGCAACACCGGCCGGCCGAGCGCCGGGGGACCGATCACCACCGCTGGCGGCCTGACATTCATCGGAGCCACGGACGACAGCTATTTCCGCGCGTTTGACACGCGCACGGGTGAAGAGGTGTGGCGTTATCGCTTGCCTGCCTCGATCTACGCGACGCCTGCAACTTATCGTGGCAGCAATGGGAAACAGTACGTGGCCGTGGTGGATACGGGCGGCTTTGCCGGTAGCCCGGTCGAGAGCGACACGGTACTGGCGTTCGCCTTGCCCTCATCATGAGATACTGGACTTTGGCCAGCTTGATGCTCCTCTTGATGCGCGCCGCGCTCTGCGCGGACGCGCAGCAAGGTCAAGCACCCCCTGCCCCCGTGGCTCCGCCCGGTCCCGGGTTGGATCTACTCCAGCGCAGCTGCGTAAACTGCCACGACATCTACATGATCATTGCCAAGCGCAGAGCGCCCAGGGAGTGGAGCGACGTTGTGAGCAGGATGGCGGATCGTGGCGCTGAGGTTACACCGCAGGAGCTGCAGGTCATCGAGGAGTATCTCGTCGCCAACTTCTCGCTCCCCTCCGGGGGACACGAGCCAAACGCCTCCCACTGATAACGCGACGCCCCTCCCGGGTGCTTGACCCTTACGTTGCGTCAGGCTTCATCCTCTCATTTGGAGGCTGTCTTGAAAACGATGCCCGCCAAGATTTACCGGGTGAGCGAGTTTGCCGAGCTGGCCGGCGTTACCGTGCGAACGCTGCACCACTACGACCGGCTCGGCTTGCTCAAACCACGCGGCCGCACCAACAGCGGCTACCGGTTGTATGGCGAGCACGATCTCGCGCGCCTGGAGCAAATCGTGGTGCTAAAGTTCATCGGGCTGCCACTCGGAGAAATTCGCAAGCTCCTCAAGGGCGAAGCGCCGCTTGGCGAGGCGCTAGGCCGTCAGCAATTCGTTCTGGCCGAGAAACGCAGGCTACTCGACAACTCGCTCCATGCGATCCGCAAGGCCGCGCGAGCGCTCGAATTGCACGGCAAGCCCGACTTCATGTTGTTCAAGGAAATCATTCAGGAGATTCAGATGCACGACGACACCCAATGGACCCGGAAATACCACAGCCCGGAGGCACAGGCCAAGCTGGAAGAGCGCAAAGCCCTGTGGTCGCCCGAGCTGCAGGAAACCGTGACCCGGCAATGGTCGCAGCTGTTCGCGGATATCGAGGCCGCCATCGCCGCCGGCGAAGACCCGGCGGGCTCGAAGGCACAACGGCTCGCCGGCCGCTGGCAGGAACTGTTGGCCGGATTCACCGGTGGCGATCCCGAGATCCAGCGCGGCTTGAACAAGATGTGGGCCGACCAGGCCAACTGGCCGGAGCCGCAACGTTCGGCCTATGCGATCAAGCCGGAGATCCAACAATTCATCATGGCAGCGATGCAGCCAAAGTAGTTCGCGCTCGAAACTGGCTCGAGGGCACCGCGCGCCACTAGGGCGCCGGCGCCAAGACGATCTCGCTCTGCTCGCTCTCGACCTGACTGTAGAGGAGCCAATGACCGTCTGGAGAAACCTCGAGCCCGGGTCCGGCAGGCGTTGGAGTTTGCTTCAGGGTCATCAAGCTGCGCTTCGTGCGAGTGGCAAAGTCATAGAGGTTGACGGTGACTGGTTTTGCCAGGGTGTCGGTGTAATAGATGCCTCTCGCGGTCGCCGTCCACACCTCTCGATAAGCGAGTCCCGGCATGTTCTCCAACGGAGCCTCGAGACCGCCACTGACCGGCTTGGTCCAAAATCTGACACCGTCTGGCCACATGACGGTGAACACCAGCCGGTCCCCGATGACCACGGCATAGTTCGAAGGCTGCTTGCTGAATGGCTCTGCCGGACCGCCCGAGGAAGGAAGGCGATAAAGTCGCGCCTTGCCGGCGATCGCAAACAGCCAACGGCAATCCTGCGACCAGGCAGGTAATGACAAGTTGTTTTCCGAGGTGACGACCTTGCGGGGAACCCTCTCATCGATGTCTTCGACATAGATCGCGGAGAGCCCCGACGCTTCGGAATCAAACGCAATCCGGCGCCCGTCGGAACACCAGTCGGGTGCACTCGTGTGAGGTCCATTGAATGAAGTGATCCTTTCCGGGTCCGCACCGTCCGGACCCGTGAGCCAGATTTCCGTGCTGCCTGAGCGGTTGGATTGGAATGCGATCCGCGTTCCGTCGGGCGAATAGCGCGCCAGCGCCTGAGTCCGGGTGGAGTAGATCAGCCTCGTGGCGGACTCTTCCGGATGCGTAGCGGTGAGATCCGCGCGCCAGATATCGACCGTTCCACGTCCGCGAACGTAGGCAATCCGCCCACCCTTTGGGTCGACCGCGGGAGCTGAAGCCTCCTCGCCAAAGGGCAGCTGTGTCATTTGTCCGCTCAAGCTCAGCTGCCACAGCTCACCGCCATCGCCCGGGTCCTTGGAAAAAATGAGGTGAGTTCCGTCGGCAGCCCAAGCGAGCCCCTGCGGATCGCCCGTCACGGAGGCGAGCTGCCGCATGGGTCCGTCGGGAAGTTGCACCAGATAGATCCCATACACCGCCGAGCTCGCCACGCACACCAGCGCAAGCTGTTTGCCATCGGGCGAGAACGCCGGCTCGCCCGCCTGCAGACATTCCGGAACCGGTGCCACCCACCGCGTCTTGAGTGAATCCAACTCAACAATAGCCACCTGGGCCGCGCCATGCGGACCGTAAGCCGAATAGGCAAGCTCGCGGCCATCGGGTGACCAACTGATCTGGTACCCGAGCCCGACCGCGACGTTATGGCCCACGATGCTCCGCTCCGATCCGCCCAGGGCGGGAACCACAAAGATACCCGGCCCCCCGTCTTCCGCGTCCCTCACGAATGCAATGCTGCTCCCGTCGGGCGACCACGCCGGAGTAATCCATGGGGCCGGCTGATGCGTCAGGCGCAACTGTCGCTCCGATCCGAGTGATTTGACGTAAAGGTCAAACTGGTTGCCGCCCTCCGCGCCGCCATTCCAGGCGAATGCAATCTGGCTGCCATCGGGAGAGAACGTCGGCGCGATCTCCCTCCCGGGCAAGCCCGTCAAGATCGTGACGTGTCGGACAAACATCGGGTGCTTCTGCGAATGACGAGTGGCCAGGATGACCAGTCCTACGATGAAGGATGCGACGGCCAAACCCGCGGCAGCGGCGAACACGACGTAGCGGCGGAACCGTGTCGCACGCTCCGGGCCGCTCCGGGCAGTGAACTGGGGGCTGGCCTGATTTGCAGCTTCAACCCCGGCGGGGCTACCCACCGGACTAACCCGAGGCGTGTTGCTGGTGTCGACAGTTTCGGCTTCGCTGACAACACCACGAGACGCCGGGGGTGAGGACGAAGGCTGCGGCTCGATCGCCGCGATGAAGCGGTAGCCCCGTTTCGGCAAGGTCTCGATGAATCGCGGCGTCCCCACCGAATCCCTGAGAGCTTCCCGCAGGCGGTTGACTGCGGTATTCAGTCCCTGGTCGTACTCGCCCAGGGAGCCGGTCGGCCACAATCGATCGCGCAGCTCCTGGCGCGTGACGAGCTGTCCGGGTCGTTCCAGCAGCACCGCCAGGACGCGGAAGGATTGCTGCGGCAGCCGAACCTTTCGCCCTGCCCTGGACAATTCTTCAGCGCGCAGATCGGCTTCAAAGTCGCCGAACCGGATGCGATCCGGGCCAAAACCTGGCCGCTGACTGTGCAAGATCGTGGCTCCCCTTGGGTGAACGCACGGCAACAGCACCCCGCCTAGAGCGCCGGCGCGAGCATGATTTCGCTCTGCTCGTTCTCTACCTGGCTGTAGAGCAACCAGCGCCCGTCGGGTGAAACGCCGAGTCCGGGTCCGGCAGGAGTTGGAGTCTGCTTCAGGGGCATCAGGGTGCGCTTCGTGTGCGTCACGAAGTCATAGAAGTTGACTGTCACGGGGGTGGCGAGCGAGTCCGTATAATAGATGCCAGCTGCGGTCGTCGCCCACACATCCGAATACGAAAGCTCCGGCATCTTCTCGAGCGCGGACGCCTGGCCGCCACTGACCGGTTTGGTCCAAAGCACGACTCCATGCTCGCGCAGGACATTGAACACCAGCCGGTCGCCAGCCACGGCGGCATAGCTCGACGGTTGCTCGCTGAATCGCTCTGCCGGGCCTCCGGCGGCAGGAAGCCGGTAAAGCAGGTTACTGTGCACAATCGCAAACAGCCAACGGCAGTCCTGCGACCATGCCGGTAGTGACAAGTTGGTTTCCGGGGTGACCACCTTACGGGGTACTCTCTCACCGATATCTTCGATGTAGATCGCGGACAGCCCCGAGGCTCGAGAATCAAACGCGATCCGGCGCCCGTCGGAACACCAGCTCGGCGCGCCGGTGTAAGGTCCGTTGAACGAGCTGATCCGCTCCGGATCGGCGCCGTCCGCATTCGTAACCCAGATTTCCGTGCTGCCGGAGCGGTTGGACTGAAATGCGATCCGAGCTCCATCGGGCGAATAGCGCGGAATGGTCTGAGTCCGCGTGGAGTAGATCAGCTTCACCGCGGACTCTTCTGGATGGGTGGCGGTGAGATCGGCGCGCCAGATATCGACGGATCCCCGACCGCGCACGTAGGCGATCCGCCCTCCTTTCGGGGCGACTGCGGGTGCCGAAGCCTCCTCACCGAAAGGCAGCTCTGCCATTTCTCCGCTCAAACTGAGCTGCCACAGCTCACCCCCATCTCCGGGGTCATTGGCAAACAGGAGGTGACTTCCGTCGGCAGCCCAAGCGAGTCCCTGCGGATTACCCATGACCGTAGCGAGCTGCCGCATGGGTCCGTGGGGCAGTTGCACCACATAGATCGCATACACCGCCGAGCTCGAAACGCACACCAGCGCAAGCTGCCGGCCATCGGGCGAGAAGGCAGGCTCACCGGCGTCCGTGCATTCCGGCGCCGGATCCAGCGGCTGGCTATTCAAGGAATCCAACTCAACGAAATAGACCTGGGCCCAGCCACGCGGACCGTAGGCTGAATAGGCAAGCCGGCGACTGTCGGGTGACCAGCTGATCTGGATGGAAGACCCGACCGCGACCGACTTATCCACAATACGCCGCTCGGATCCCCCGAGAGCAGGGACGACAAAGATACCCGGACCCGCGCTCGCCGTTTGTCTCACGAACGCGATGCGGCTGCCGTCCGGTGACCATGCGGGCGTGATCCATGTGGCAGGCTCATGAGTGAGCCGTAGAAGTCGCTCCGATCCGAGTGACTTGACGTAAAGATCGAAGTGACGGCCCGCATCCGCGCCCCCATTCCACGCGAAAGCAATCTGACTCCCATCGGGAGAGAAGGTGGGCGCGATCTCCATCCCGGGTAAGCTCGTAAAAAGCGTGACGTGTCGGCCAGAGCTCGGCTGCGTTCCTGACTGACGGGTACTCAGGAGGACGATGCCCGCAATGAATAGCGCGGCGGCGAGACCTGCAGCCGCGGCGAACACCGTCTTCTTACGGCCAGAGTGTGTGCTCGGGACGGCTCTCTGAAGTGGCGCAGGTGCGGCGACGCTGGGCAGCCGCTCAGGAGCCCGGGCCGCTTCGCCGGAAACGTCGCCAGCCATTGAGGTGGAGGATGACGGCTGTGTCTCGACCGCTGCGATGAAGCGATAACCCCGTTTCGGCAGGGTCTCGATAAACTTCGGCGCCCCTGCTGAATCCCTGAGCGCCTCCCGGAGACGGTTGACCGCGGTATTCAGTCCCTGGTCGTACTCGAGCAGTGCACCAGGCGGCCACAGTCGGTCGCGGAGCTCCTGGCGTGTGACGAGCTGTCCGGGCTTTTCCAGGAACACCGCGAGGACGCGGAAGGACTGCTGCGGCAGCCGAATCCTCCGCCCTCCCCTGGACAATTCTTCGGTGCGCAGATCCGCTTCAAAGCCGCCGAACTGGATGCGGTCCGGCTCAGAACCTGGCCGCTGGCTCTGCAAATTCGTGGCTCCCTTTCGATGAACGCGTTACATCACCGAAAGAAGTCAAATACATCAAGAACATACGCGTCTATATAAATGTAATGCACCCGCCAGGGCCAATCAATTGCAATTGCCGCAGCACTCGCTCTTTATTCCCACCTGGCCGGGATTCTCGAGGGGGAGTATCACGATGCTAGAAAATCTGCTGACCGCGACGACAGCGCGTCGCGTCAGATCCGTCAGCCGTTCGCACCTTAAGACGCGCCAGCTCGCATTGCTCGTCTACCTCGATGAGGAGGGTACCCTTGCACGGGCGGCCGCCGCTGCCGGTCTCACGCAACCGGCTGCGTCCAAGCTGCTTCGCCAAGTCGAAAGCGCCCTCGACGTGAAGCTGTTCGAGCGAACTGCCCGCGGCATGGCGCCGACCTGCTACGGCGAAATCCTCGTACGTCACGCCCGCATGGCGCTCTCCGGACTCGGGCTCGCACGTGAGGAAATCACGGCGCTCAAATCCGGGGTCGCGGGCAGGGTGACGGTCGGCGCTGTGTTGAGTCCCGGGACCCACATCGTACCTATGGCGATCGCCAAGGTGAAGCAACGCTACCCAGGTCTCCTGCTCGGCATAGAGATCGACCCCAGCAGGCAGTTGGTCCAAAGACTCCTGCAAGGTCATCTCGACATGATAGTGGGACGCGTGCTCGAAGCCGGCTGCGCCGACGATCTCGTTTACGAACCGCTCGCAGCGGACGAGCCGCACGCCGTCATTGCGGGCGCACACCATCCCCTCGCCGGCCGCGACGTGCTCGATCTCGAGGATCTCATAGACCAGGCCTGGATCCTTCCCCCGGAAGGCAACCTGATGCGCGAAAGGTTGTTTTCCATGTTCATCGAACGCGGCTTATCCTTGCCCACCAACGTCATCGAGACGCTTTCGCTGCCTGCCATTACGAGCCTCTTGCAGCAGAGCAACTACCTGGTGGCGCTCCCGGAGGAGGTCGTCCAACCCTGTGTCAGGGCTGGTATTTTGACAGTGCTCGTCCGGAACCTGCCCTTGAGTGTCGGAGGTTTCGGCCTCGTTACGCGTCGCCATCACAAGCTCTCGCCCGGAGCCCAGTGCGTGCTGAATACGCTGCGCGAGCTGGCTAAACAGATGTACCCGCTCGCAGAGCGCTGCGGAGGCAGCGTAAGCACCGCCAATGTTTGACGCGAACCGTCGCAATCTACTTCGCGGCGCGACGGCCATCACCGTGCACTCGCTTTTCCCACGGAGTGCCTCTGCCCTCGGGCTCCCCGCAGCTACCCCAAAGGAATCCGAAGTACCGGCGCTCACGGCCGCGGCGCCGCGCGAACGGCTGCTGTTGGATTTCGGTTGGAAATTCTTCCAGGGCCACGCAGGCGATCCATTACGGGACCTCGGCTTCGGCTCCGGCCAAGGCGACTTCGCCAAGACGGGGGCTTTCGAGTTCGCCACCGGGAAGTTCGATGACTCCCGCTGGCGCTCCATCAACCTGCCACACGACTGGGCGGTTGAGCTCCCGTTCGTGCGCGACGAAACGCTGCAGAGCCACGGCTATAAGCCGCTCGGCCGAAAGTACCCCGAAACTTCCGTCGGGTGGTATCGGCGCGGGTTCGACATTCCGACCGGCGATTTTGGACGACGCATCATCCTCGAGTTCGACGGTGCCTTTCGCGACACCCTCGTGTTCGTCAACGGTAGCCTCGTTGGTCAACATGACGACGGCTACACTCCATTCCGGTTCGACATCACCGATTTCGTGCAGTATGGCGCGCGCAACGTACTCACGGTGCGGGTCGACGCCACATTTGGTGATGGCTGGTTCTACGAAGGCGCGGGCATCTATCGGCACGTATGGCTGACCAAGACGGCGCCAGTACATCTGGGGGCATGGGAGAGTTGGGTTCGAGCGGACGTAAAGCCCGACGCGGCGAGCCTATCGCTCGCCACGATCGTGGAAAACGAGGACGCCGCTACCGCCCGTTTAACCGTGAACTGGAAGATCCTCGACGCGGAAGGTAGAACGGTCGCAACTGCCCAATCTGAGCCTCGCTCGGTGGCACCCGGCGACAAGGCGACCTTTGCGGCGAACGCCAGACTACCCTCGCCCACGCTCTGGTCACCCGACTCCCCATACCTCTATTCGGCGCTCGTATCGGTCGAGAGCGCGGGTCGTACGCTGGATGCCGAACGAGTG
The DNA here is from genome assembly GCA_964400085.1 of uncultured Steroidobacteraceae bacterium. Taxonomy (GTDB): domain Bacteria; phylum Pseudomonadota; class Gammaproteobacteria; order Steroidobacterales; family Steroidobacteraceae; genus 13-2-20CM-66-19. Next base: position 45,872 of record CAYNTW010000029.1, read on the forward strand.
GTGTTTGGTGTTCGCACGATCGCCTTCGACGCGGACAACGGCTTCGTTCTGAATGGCCAGCCCGTCAAGATCAAGGGTACCTGCAACCATCAGGATCATGCCGGTGTTGGAGCGGCTTTGCCCGACCGGCTCCAATGGTATCGGCTCTCGATCCTTCGGGACATGGGCTCCAACGCGGTGCGCACCTCGCACAACATGCCGACACCGGAATGGGTAGCGGCCTGCGAGCGCATGGGAATGATGATGATGTGCGAGACTCGCCTGATGAGCTCGAGCGCAGCCGGACTCGCGCAGCTCGAGACCATGATCAAGCGCTACCGCAACTCGCCCGCGATCATTCTCTGGTCGATGGGAAACGAGGAGTGGACTCTGCAGCCGCTGGCAGCGGGTGAGCACATCATAACCAGCATGATCCGGCGAGCCCACGAGCTCGACCCTACCCGGATGTGCACCGCTGCCGTGAACGGCACATATGGCCCGGGCGTGTCGAAGGCAGTAGAGATCCTGGGGTTCAACTACAACCTGGGCTCGATCGAGGAGTACCACCGCAGCCACCCGCGCCACCGGCTGGTTGGATCGGAGACCGCCAGCACCCTGTCAACTCGTGGCGTCTACGAGACAGACAAGCTGCGCAACCAGGTCAGCGCGTACGATGTGAACCAGACGCAATGGTCCGAGCTCGCCGAGCAGTGGTGGAAGTTTTATGCCGCGCGGGACTACCTGCCGGGTGGCTTCGCCTGGACCGGGTTTGACTACCGCGGCGAGCCCACCCCTTACGGCTGGCCTTCGATCAGCTCGCAATTCGGCATCGTGGACCTGTGCGGCTTTCCCAAGGACAATTTTTTCTACTACCAGGCCTGGTGGGGCCGTGAGCCCGTGTTGCATCTGTTCCCCCACTGGGACTGGGAGCAACGACTGGGAGAGCCGGTGCCCGTCTGGGTGCATTCCAACCTGGACGAGGTCGAGCTGTTCCTCAATGGGCGTAGCCAAGGCAGGCGCAAGGTGGAGCCGCTGACCCACTTGGAATGGCAAGTCAAGTACGCGCCGGGTGTGATCGAAGCGCGGGGCATGAAGAGCGGGAAAGTGGTGATGACCGCGCGGCGCGAGACGACGGGCGGCGCGCCGCAAACGATCCGGCTGACTGCCGACCGCAACGAGATTGCCGCCGACGGTGAGGACATCGCGCTCGTGTGCGTGGAGGCGCTCGACAGCGCGGGCCGTCCCATCCCCACAGCGGACAATCTCATCAAATTCCGGATCACCGGCGAAGGAGCCCTGCTCGGCGTAGGCAACGGCGATCCCAACTCCCAGGAATCCGACAAGGCACCCCTGCGCAGTCTTTTCAATGGCCTGGCGCAGCTCATCGTGCAGGCCACCAGGACTGCCGGGGCGATCGTCATCGAGGCCTACACGGAAGACTATCCCGGCCCCAAGCTGCCTCCCACGAAACTAAACATCACGACGCGGCAGGTGCATTCGCGCCCGGCCGCTCTCTAATGAGGTTCGCGCCATGACTAACCTTCTTGCAGGCAGACCGAAGGCTGATCTGACAGGGAAAGTCGCCGTGGTGACAGGAGTGGGGAGTGAGTTGGGAGTCGAGCTGGCGTTGCGCGCTGCGGCCAGGGGTATGAAGGTAGCGCTCGCCGATACGAATCCAACCGTGCTGGCGGCTGCACACGAGACGGTGATGGCGACGAATGTCGAGACGCTGGCTGAATGCGCCGCGCGTTTCGATCTGGCCGCTGCCAGTAGCTTGTCCCGGCGCATCGAGCAAGAGCTCGGACCGCCCTGGCTCGTCTGCAACAACGCGGGATGGACTATCGAGGCGAACCTATGGGGCGTCATCGCCGGGGTCGAGGTGTTCACACCGGGCATGGTCTTGCGCGGTGCCGGACATATCGTCAACATCGCCTCTGATGATCTTTTCGGCCTCCGCGGCGCGGCGGCTGACATCGCAGTGAAGCAGGCCATCGTGGGTTTGTCGCAGAGGCTCTATTGCGAGCTCGATTCGATGCGCTCCCCGGTCGGAGTGACCCTGGTCTGCCCCACACTCACCGATACGAACATCACGAGCCCTTTGGACTCGACATCCCCGTTGGGGAGTGATGGTGACTTGCGTGTTGTGCCACCTGAGGAGCTTGCCGAGCAGATCTTCGCCGCGATCGAGACGCGCGAGTTCTGGCTTTCGCCGCATACGGCCCAGGCTAGCGAGGCGACATACGCGAGGGCGGAGGCGGCTTGAGTGATCCGCGCCACGCGGGCCGCCTGCTCTCAGGTCAACAGTACGAGTCGCTCACACCGGCCGGCGCGGAGGCCAGGCGCGCGCTGCAGTGGCCCCGGATGAAGGCATCATGGTCGGGCATCGAGTAGGCGGTCTGGGCAGTCACCTCGGCGACCTGGCGTACGAATTGGCGCACCCTGTCGAGCGGTAATGAGTCAACCAGGGGGTCGTGGCTCACGGGCCTGATTCCCTGCCCCAGCATTACCGCAATCCAACTGTGAGCCGTGAAAGGATCTTGCGGGTCGGGAAGCACCGTTCCGTTGGCCCGAAACAGGTCGAGCTTCGCTTGCACGGATGCGGGGATCCGCATTTCGCGGCAGTGCTGCCAAAACGGGGTGTCGCGGCGTTCGGTGACCTTGTAATGGAGGATGAGAAAATCGCGGATCCGGCGGTACTGGTCCGTCATGTGGGCGTTGTAAGCGTTGATGACAGCTGCGGGGAAGCTGCAATCCGGGAGGCACGCCAGGAGCCTGGCGAGACCGTGCTGTATCAAGTGGATGCCAGTGGCCTCGAGCGGCTCCAGGAATCCGGCGGCCAGTCCGATTGCGACACAGTTCCTCTCCCAGAACCGCCGGCGGTGACCGGCCGTGAATTTCAGCAGGCGGATATCGTCGGCGGCCGGACCGTCCAGCTGGCAGAGCAACCGGGCCTGCGCCGCGACCTCGCTGATGAAGTCGCTGCAATAGGCGTAACCGTTGCCCGTGCGATGTTGCAGGGGGGTACGCCAACGCCAGCCTGCCAGATCCGCGGTAGCCCGCGTGTAAGGCAGGAGAGGGGCGACGCGCTCACAGTGCGCCGTGATGGCCCTATCGCAGGGTAACCAACGCCTCCAATCGCGGAAGCCAACCTTCAGCGCCTGCGCGATCAGGAGGCCCTTCCAGCCACTACAGTCGAGGAAGAGCTCTCCGGGCACTGTGCGCCCGTCGTGCAGTACGAGCTCTGTGATGAACCCATCCCCGGGGCGGAGTCTTACCTCGACGATCTTGCCCTCGATGCATCGTACTCCGCGCGCTTCAGCGTATTTACGCAAATACCCGGTGTAGAGTGCTGCATCGAAGTGGTAGGCATAGCGGAGCGAGGCCAGGCCGGCGTCGAGGCCTTCCCCGGGACGGGTGAACCGATTGAGCCGGGCGGCGACCGAGCACAGGTTGTGCTCGGCGAGCTCACCGATGCCGTTTTCGCCCTCGTGACGCAGCTTGAGCCAGAGTTGATGGAGCTTGATGCCCTGCAGGTCTACTCCGTACTCGCCCAAGGGATGCAGGTAACGACTGCCGCGGGCGCGCCAGTCGACGAACTCGATTCCGAGCTTGAAAGTGCCTTGTGTCTGGCGAACGAAGTCGTCCTCGTCAAGCTCTAGAAGGGCGTTGAATGTGCGAATGGAGGG
>CAYNTW010000029.1:49636-52109 GCA_964400085.1 uncultured Steroidobacteraceae bacterium
GCAGGCGCGGATAACAACAACAGCTCCAGCTCGTCCCAGCCCGACGACCAACTGAGCGAGATTGTCGTATCCGGTCAGCGCATAGCCTTGGACAATGCGCAGCACATCAAGGAAAACGCGGACGAGATCGTCGACTCGATTGTCGCAGCCGACATCGGCAAGCTGCCCGATCGCTCGGTCCTGGAAGTCCTGCAGCGCGTACCCGGCATCAGTATCGATCACACGTACCGCGATATGGGCGGGCACCTGGACCCGGAGCATTTCGATCTCGAAGGGGCAGGACTTACGATCCGGGGACTGAGCTATATCCGCTCCGAGGTCAATGGCCGCGACAGCTTCACCGCCAATGGCGGGCGCTCACTCAGCTTCGCAGACGTGCCGCCCGAGTTGCTGGCTGGCATCGATGTCTTCAAGAACCCTTCAGCCGAGCAGATCGAAGGCGGCGTCGGCGGACTGGTGAATCTGCGCACCGCGAAGCCGCTCGACTTCCCCGGCGCTCGAATCAGCGGTACGGTGGAAGGTGTCTGGGGCGATCTCAGCCGCGGCAATGTCAAACCGGCAGCATCCCTGCTGCTCAGTAATCGCTGGAATACAGGGATCGGTGACATCGGCGTGCTCGCCGATATTGCCTACGCCGAAGTTTCCCAACGTACCGATGCCATTGAGGAATATCCGTATTTCCCGCGTGTGTCGGCCCTGGAACCCAACAGCACTTGGATTCCGGCCGGCCAGACGGTCTGGGTTCCGGGCGGTCCCGTCTCAACTCGGTCCCAGCTGTTCAAGCGCACGCGTGAGGGCCTCTACACGGCAGTGCAGTGGAATCCGAGCGATACCGTAGACACCACGCTCAGCTATTTCCGGTCCTCCTACAAGTTCCACTGGAATGAAAGCGGCATCTTCAGCACCTATAACTCCGCCGACATCCAGCCCGCGCCGGGGACCAACTTCACGTTCAACTCCGCCGGAGTGTTCACGCAGGGCACGCTCACCGATCCGGTGGCGAACGGTTTGGACTACGGTGATGACAGTCGCTCGGCCGATCGGCGCTCCGTCACCTCCGATCTGTCGTTGAATGTGGCTTGGCACCCCACTGACCGGCTCAGGATCAAAACCGATCTGCAGCTCATCCGCAGCAATACCCACGCCGATGACTACACCATTGGGCTATCGATTAATGTGCCCTGGGAGACGATCAATCTCACCGGAAAGCTCCCGACGGTGTCGTTCCCGCAGTCGTTTTTGTTGGACCCCGCCAACTACTCCTGGGCGTTCACCCAGGATGGCCAGAGCATGTCCCACGGCAGGGAATGGGCCTGGCGTGAGGATGTGGATTACGATCTGGGCGATGGGTTTTTCAAGAACCTCAGCGGCGGTGTGCGGGCGGCCGAACGCAGTGCGCAAACCGACCTGACCGAGCCGGGGAACGCCTACAACTGGCAGGCGGTGAGCTATACCTGGATGCTTGGTTGGAACCTGCCCTCCCTCGCCTATCTCGATAAGTTTCCGGCACCGACCCGCGTGACCAACTTCCCGAATTTCCTCAACGGTCAATCACACATCAATGTCCCGGTGATTTTCCCGGCGTTTTCGCTGGCCAGCGTGCCTGGTTTTGCCACGGTGCAGAACTTCCGGACAACGCTATGCAAACAGCTCAACCCAACGTGTACCTACGCCTGGACGCCCGGATCGTTCGACCAGCCGCCGGGATCTCCGCCGTCGGGCGGCCTCAACACGCAGGACGAGCACACCTATGCGGCGTACTTGAAAGTTAACTTCGGTGCCGAAGTCGGAGGCTTGCCTTACGACGGCAACATCGGTGTCCGCGTCGTTCGCACCCTCGATACGGCGGACGGCTTCGTGACAATGTCACCCTACGCGCCGAACAACTTGCCGGCCGGCCACACGGCGAGCGAATACGTGTTCTTCCCGGGTTTCTCCACGGCAGTGAGCTTCAAGAACGACTACACCAACGTCTTGCCGAGCCTCAACCTGCGCTTGCATTGGGCTGAGCATCTCCAGTCGCGCCTGGCTGTCTCCGAAGGGATTGCGCGTCCAGATTTCTCGCAGTTGCAGGCGTTCAGCAGCCTGAGCTCGGGCATCGACAACGGTACTGCCGTACAGACTTTCACCGGCACCGCGAACGGCAACCCGGAGCTGAAGCCGACGAAGGCATTTCAGATTGACGGAACGCTCGAATGGTACTTCGCGCAAAGCGGCTCGTTGACGGGGGACGTGTTCTACAAGCACCTGAGTGATGTCGTGATCAACAGGGTGTTCAACACCCCCGTCACCGACTCAGGGGGCGCCGTGCATCAGTTCACGACGACGGGTCCGATCAATGGCGCGCGCGGGGATTTGAAGGGCCTGGAGGTCGCCTACCAGCAGTATTTTGACTTCCTGCCGCAGCTGTTGCGCGGTTTCGGTACGCAACTGAACTTCACGTACATCAACAGCCACCAGAGTGTGGATCAAG
>CAYNTW010000030.1:0-27191 GCA_964400085.1 uncultured Steroidobacteraceae bacterium
AGTAGATGTCGTGATGCGGCGGCGGCGAGATGAGACCGACGCCGGGTCGCGCGAAGCGCAACGAGGCGATCATGTCGTTCACCTTGTGCCCCGGAAGCTGCCCGCCCTCACCGGGCTTGGCGCCCTGCGCGATCTTGATCTGCAGCACCTCCGCGTTGATGAGGTACTCGGGCGTCACGCCGAAGCGGCCGGAGGCCACCTGCTTGATCTTCGAGTTCTTCTCCGTGCGATAGCGGGCCGGGTCCTCGCCACCCTCGCCGGAATTGGAGCGCGCCCCCAGTCGGTTCATGGCGATCGCCAGCGCCTCGTGCGCTTCCGGCGAGAGCGCGCCGAGTGACATGCCCGCGCTATCGAAGCGCGACAGGACTGCCTCCACCGGCTCAACCTCGCTCAACGGAATCGGACGCGCGGCCGGCTTCACCGCCAACAGGTCACGAATGGTGGCGGCGGGTCGATTGTTCACCAATTGCGAGAACAGCTTGTAGTGTTGGTAATCTCCTGACACCACGGCGGCCTGCAGAGCGGCGATCACGTCGGGGTTGTACATGTGGTACTCGCCCCCGTGCATGTACTTGAGCAGTCCGCCCTGGTCGATCGGATCGCGCGGATTCCAGGCTCGCGCGGCCAGCAGCTTGAGATCGCCTTCCAGGTCCGCGAAGTCCGCGCCCTGGATCCGGCTTTCCGTGCCGGTGAAACAGAGGCTCACGACCTCATCTGACAGGCCGACGATTTCGAACAGCTGCGAGCTGCGGTAGCTGGCGATGGTCGATATGCCCATCTTCGACATGATCTTGAACAGTCCCTTGCGGACACCCGCGCGGTAGCTGCGTCCGAGCTCCAAACGGGTTGCGAAGTCGAGCTTGACGCGACCTTTGCGCATCATCTCGAACAGCACCTGGTACGCCATGTAGGGGTATACGGCCGTCGCGCCGTAGCCGATGAGGCAGGCGAAGTGGTGCGGATCGCGAGCGGTCCCCGTCTCGATGAGGAGATTGCACTTGCAGCGCAAACCGGTCTTCACCAAATGGTGGTGCACAGCGCCCGTGACCAGCAGCGCGTGCGCGGGCAGCCGGCCTTTCACGAGGTAGCGGTCCGAGAGAAGCAACACGAGCTTGCCTTCCCGTACCGCATTCTCCGCCTGCTGACACATACGCACGACGGCGTTCTTCAAGCCTTCGCTCGGATCGTATTGCAGGTCGATGAATTCGTGCGTGACTTCCTTGAGCGCCAGGATCTGCCGCAGCTTGCGTTGCGACAGAATGGGCGAGCCGAGCACGATTTGCCGCGCATGCTCGGGCGCGGGCACGAAGATGTTGCACTCCGGCCCGATCTGGGTCTGGAGCGACATGACGATCGATTCCCGCAGCGGATCGATCGGCGGGTTGGTCACCTGCGCGAATTGCTGGCGGAAGTAATCGTAGAGCGAGCGCACTTTGTGCGACAGCACGGGCATGGGCGTGTCATCGCCCATCGATCCCACCGCCTCACTCTCGTCCTCCGCGAGGACCCGGATGATCTCGTCGCGCTCCTCGGACGTGACGTTGAACATCTTCTGATAGAGAGCCAGTGTCTCGCGATCCATCGGCTCAGCCGCCAGCCGCGGGTCCACGAGATCGCTCTCCAGGTAGCGCACGCCCTTCTTCAACCAAGTCTTGTAGGGATGCCGCGATTTCAGGATCTGATCGATATCAGTGGACTCGAGCAGTGTGCCGGTCTGCAGATCCAACGCGATCATGTCGCCGGGGCCGAGCTTGCCCTTGCGCACCACGTCCTCGGGTGCGTAGTCCCAAACTCCCGTCTCCGAGGCAATCGTCAGAAAGCGGTTGCGCGTGATCACGAACCGGGCCGGGCGCAGGCCGTTGCGGTCGAGAGTGCAGACGGCGTACCGGCCATCCGTGAGCACGATGCCCGCGGGACCGTCCCACGGCTCCATGTGCACGGAGTAGTACTCGTAGAAGGCTCTCAAATCCGAATCAATCGAATCCAACCCATGCCATGCCGGGGGCACGAGCAGGCGCATCGCTGTCAGGACGTCCAGGCCGCCCATCAGCAGCACCTCGAGCATGTTATCGAGGCTCTGGGAGTCCGATCCGGTCATGGATACGAGCGGCATCGCTTCCTGCAGCTCGGGCAGCAGGGGGGAGCGGAAGAGCGGTCCGCGGGCCAGGGCCCAATTGCGGTTGCCCTGCACGGTGTTGATCTCGCCGTTGTGAGCGAGATAGCGGAACGGGTGCGCCAAGCGCCACTGCGGCAGTGTGTTGGTCGAGAAGCGCTGGTGGAACACCGCGACAGAAGCTTCGAGCCGCTCATCCTGCAGATCGCGGTAGAACTCAGTCAGGTACTGGGGCATCACCATGCCTTTGAAGACAATGGTGGTCGCCGACAGGCTCGGCACATAAAAGGCGGGGTCCGACGCCTGCACCTGCTTCTCGGCGAGCCGGCGGGCCATGTAAAGCCTGCGGTTGAACGAGGCCTCGTCGATGTCGAGACGGCAGTTCACGAACACCTGCTCGATGTGGGGCAGTGTGCGTAGCGCCTGGGCGCCGCAAGCCTGCGGATTCACCGGCACGGTGCGCCAGCCGGCGAGCTCCAGTTCCTGGCGCTGCAACTCGGTCTCGAGGGCCTTGCGGGCCGCCTCGGCCAGGGCCGGGTCCGGATTAAGGAAAACCAGCCCCGAGGCGAATTTCTCCGCCAGCTCGATGCCGGCTTCCGCCGCCACGGCGCGCAGGAACCCTTCCGGGCGTTTCAGCAGCAGCCCACAACCGTCGCCGGTTTTTCCGTCGCCAGCGATCGCCCCGCGATGCGTGAGGCGATTGAGAGACGTAATGGCCGTACGGACCAGCCAATGGCTCGGCTGGTCATCGAGGTTGGCAATCAGGCCAAACCCGCAGCTATCGCGTTCGTAGGCGTCTTTGTAGAGTCCCTGGGCAGCGCTCATCGTAGTGGCCTCGAGTTTTGAGGCGCCTGTGTCATCGCACAGGCGCACGTGGCCGCCGGCTGCACAGGTCGGTGCCTGAATCAGCTCGAGCGGCAATTCTTTGCGGTCAGGAGACCCGCGAGAGTTTGGGACTTCGCGGGGATTAAGCAGTCGAGATCGCCCGGATACGAGACCAATCTTTCCGAGCGTGGGTCGCCTGGCTATACCGTCACTATGGTCCCGATAATACCGGCCCGAGAGGCGCTTTCAAGCGGTTTATTAGGGTGCGACCGTGCGGGTGGGGCGTGCGGGCTAGCCGCGCGCCTGCGAGAGAGCCTGGGGTCGCCGGAGCTTGGATTGTGCGTTCTCCGATGCACGGACGTCGGGGTGCAGTCAGGAGGCGGGCTGACCTCGTGAATGGCCCGCGCCAGCAGCTCCTGTTGGTGCGCTCGAAATTGGCGAGTCACCTGGCGCGGGGGCGCGGCAGGTGATCAATTTTTCGCCACCTCTACGAGCCTTTCCCCAACCGCTGCCGCTTGCGAGCGCCCAGCGCGAGCGAGCCCGAACCCCGCGACAGCCGACCGAAGCGATAGGCCGCCATTCAGCGCTGTCGCGAGCGCATGAGCATGTCAGACGAATTCACGTCGCATTTTCTCGTTGGAGGTATTGCATCGAGCGACCCCCTGCCTCAACATGCGCCCGCGTTGCGAGGTGTGGGTGCGACCGTGGGTCGTGCTGGACTACCCGCCCTGGAGGTGTTGGAACCCCCAATGAAGAACCCCAAAGCGTCGACTGACAGCGACCCTGGACCCCGCCTGCAAGGCGTGACCCAGTATTTGGAAAAAAACTTTCCCGACTTCTTTGCCGAAGCTCGTTTCCAGGTCGGGGATGACGATTACTTTCTGTACGCCCGTTTCGGGCAGTATCTCGCCCGGACCATCGAGCAGAACCGGGCCTCCCGAGAGAAGATCAACCGCGGTTTCACCGTCCTCAACAAGATGGCGCGTGCTTCCGCGAGGCATCCGCGCATTCGGCAGATGCTCGTCTCCGGACCGCTCGAGTACATCGTGGACGCTCCCAAAGCCCGTGCGCTCGCACGCAAGCGACTCTCGCCCGTCGCGCAGGGTTACATGGAGAGTCTCTGCGAGTGATGTGTCGCGCAGGCGCTTAGCGCGGCTCGCGCGGCGTCAGCTTCACCTTCAAACTCTGAGTGCGTCGAAGGACGTCGAGCGTCAGCGGTGAACCGACGGGCCAGCGGCTGAGTTGGCGATGCAGCGCATCGACGCCGTCGACAGCGGTGCCGTTAACGCCGACGATGACGTCGCCGGGACGTAAGTCGCTTTCCACGGCCGGACCTGACTCGTCGCGTGCAATCACTTCCGTGCCGCGAGCCACTGACAGACTGAGCGCCCGAACGAGTCGCAGGTCCAGAGGCCTGTCCCGAACAGAGATGCCCAGATAAGCGCGCCGCACGCGGCCCTGGGTCAGAACCTCGGTCAGGACCCACTGCGCCGTGGCGGCCGGCACCGAAAATCCGATGCCCTGCGCCATCGCAATGATGGCGGTGTTGATACCCACCACGCGACCCTGCGCATCCACCAAAGGACCACCGGAATTCCCGGGATTCAAAGCCGCCGTGTGTTGCACGATGCCTTCGATGAGACGGCCTTGCCTGCTGCGGAGCGAGCGCCCTAGCGCGCTGACGACTCCCGCGGACACAGTGGACTCGAATCCCAGCGGATTTCCCACAGCGACCACGAGCTGCCCAACGCGAGGCGGCTTTGTGGTCGCGAGCTGCGCGTACGGGAGGGCGGTCGCCTGAGCGCGGAGCACGGCGAGGTCCGTGGCGGGATCGCGACCAACCACCGTCGCGGGAACACTGCGGCCATCGACAAACGCGACGCGAGCCTCTTCGACTCGCTGCACGACGTGCTCGTTGGTCAAAATGTAACCATCGGGTGTTACGACTACACCTGAACCGGCGCCACCGCGCTCACGATTAGCCGAATCGCCGCGGCCAGAGTCGCGACCGACGTAGATACTGACCACCGCAGGGCCTACCAGATCGACCGCGCCCACGACCGCCCTGGAGTAGGCATCCAGCGCGTCGTCGGACACAGGATCATTCGCCGAGCTATTCGAAGAAGATGTTTCCAGCATGTGGGCAGGCATGGGGCCCCGCAAGCGCAAACTCAAGGGCCGGTCGGGGGTCGGCAGCCGCCGACCGAACCTGCCAGAATCCAGGCGCTACAGAAGCGGATACGTTGACCAATGATCTCACTTGCCCAGACCGCCGTTCTGCTCGCCGCCGCCGTCCTGGCGGTATCGGTGTTCCGACTTCTCAACCTGAGCTCGATTCTGGGCTACGTGGCCGCCGGGTTGGTCATCGGCCCCTGGGGGCTGCGGCTGATCCAGAACATCGCCAGCGTCTCGCACGTCGCGGAGTTTGGCGTGGTGCTGCTGCTCTTCATTATCGGCCTGGAGCTACAGCCGACGCGGCTGTGGGTCATGCGGCGAGCCGTTTTCGGACTCGGCACGGCGCAGGTGCTCCTCTGCACTATCCTGCTGGCCGGGGCGGGTTTTCTGCTTGGGCTGCCGCTCGTTACCGCCTCGATCGTCGGGTTTGGCCTCTCCCTATCCTCCACGCCTCTGGTCCTGCAAGTACTTGCCGAGCGGGGGCAGCTCAAAAGTCAGCACGGTCGGTCGGCGTTCGGGATCCTGCTGTTCCAGGATCTCGCGGTGCTGCCGGTACTCGCAATCCTTCCTCTCATGTCGCGCGCAGCATCGCCATCGCCTACCCAAACGGCCGATGGAGCCCTCTGGCCGATCCTGGTAAAGCTAGTCGCGGTCATTGCCATCGTCATCGTCGGTGGTCGACTGCTACTGCGGCCGGCGCTGCGGGTTGTCGCGCGCATCCGTGTTAGCGAGGTATTCACCGCCGCCGCGCTCCTGACGGTGATCGCGACAGCGCTCCTGGCTAACCTGGCGGGGTTGTCTCCTTCACTCGGGGCTTTCCTTGCGGGCGTACTGCTGGCCGACAGCGAGTTCCGCCACGAGCTCGAGGCGGACATTGAGCCATTCAAAGGCCTGCTGCTCGGCTTGTTCTTCATCGTGGTCGGCATGTCAGCCAACCTGGGGTTGTTTCTCTCTCAACCTCTGAAACTGCTGGGGATCACGTTGGGGCTGATGGTCATCAAGCTCCTCGCTGTAGCGCTGATCGCCCGTGTCACCAATCACAAAGGACTATCAGCCTGGCGGCTGGGATTCACGTTGCCCTCAGGTGGCGAGTTTGCGTTCGTGCTCTTTACGCTCGCGACCCATCAACAGATTCTCGACACCGAGACCGCGGACCTCCTCATCCTGGCCGTAACGCTTTCGATGATGCTCGGGCCGCTGCTATTGGTGCTACAGGATGCCATCACCAACCGCTGGCTTGCCGCTCCGGCCGCGCCTTTCGATGACATCGATGCCGGCGAGACTCGAGTCATCATCGCCGGATTCGGCCGTGTCGGGCAGATCGTCGCGCGCATTCTTCGCTTGCGACGAATTTCCTTTACCGCGCTGGACATCAACCAGACACATGTGGACTTTATACGCAGATTCGGCAACAAAGTTTACTACGGTGATGCCTCGCGTCTGGACCTGCTGCGCGCCGCCGGCGCGGAAACAGCAAAGGTGTTCGTTCTCGCCATCGACGACGTGGACGCCTCGATACGCACGGCGGAGCTGGTCCGAGCGCAATTTCCGAAGCTCAAGATCTACGCTCGCGTCCGTAACCGGCAGCACGCCTTCGCCCTCATGGATATCGGGGTAACCAACATCATCCGGGAGACATACCTGTCGAGCTTGGAGCTGGCGACGACGGTGCTGCAGGCATTGGGTGAAAGTCAGGCTTCCGCACGCGAAGCGGCCAGGAAATTCCGCCAGCACGACGAGCAGACCCTGCTCGCGCAATATGCAGTCAGGGAAGACGAGACGAAGTTCATGGCCACCTCGCGTGAAGCGGCCCAACAGCTCGAGAAGCTGTTCGAGACGGACGAAGTGAAGTCTTCAGTAGGCTCCCCGCATGGATGAGGCACGCCAGGTCCGCGACTTCTGGTTCGGCAAGCTGCCGATGACCGCGCAGACGCTCCAGCAAAGAGTGAAGTTCTGGTTCCCCGGCGATGAGCCGATCGAGCTGCGGGACAAACGTGACCAGGCCATCCGCTCGCGCTTCGGCAAACTGCTCGAGCGGGCCGAGCGTGGCGAGCTCGCGGGCTGGGCCGATAGCCCGCGCCGCTGCTTGAGCCTCATCATCCTGCTCGACCAGTTTCCACGAAACATCTATCGGGGCACCGCTCGAGCGTTCGCCTACGACGATCAGGCGCTCACATTGACGCTGTCCGGGATCCAGTCAGCCGCCGACGGCGCGCTGGATATCGTGGAGCGCCTGTTCTTTTACATGCCATTGCAACACTGCGAAGCGCTTGACGTGCAGGAAGAGTCGGTCGCCGCGTATCGGCGCTTGCTCGTCGAAGCTTCGCAGGAATTTCGGAGTGTGTTCGAGGAGTCGCTCAAATCGGCGCAGGAGCACCGCGCCATCATCGAGCGGTTTGGACGGTTTCCCCATCGCAACCGCGCGCTCGGCCGAACGAGCACCCCGCAGGAAGAGGCCTGGCTGGGCGAGAATGACGGAAATCGGATGGGTCAGTAGGCGGCAAGCGCCTATCGACGAATCTGTTGGTCCTCACCCGTGGACGAAGTGCTCGAGCCTACGCAATCGGCGCTCGAGATCGTGTTGCTCTTCGAGAAGCTCAACCGCCAACGCTGCCCCACTGACGTTCAGGCCCAGATCGCGCATCAGGCGCCCCGCGGTGCGCAAGCGAGAGAGCTCGCTCGCGGGAAACTGCCACTGCTCTGGAATGTACCCTCTCGGGGAGATCACCCCCAGATCCGCCAACTCCACGACCGTGGTGAGCTCGATCCGGCAGAGCTGACAGATCTCCGTTGCCCCGATCCAGTCACCCTCGTCGAGCAAATGGGCCTGCAGCTCCGTCCCCTCGTTCATAGCTCACCTCAACAGTCGCCGCCCAAAGGTCGCCTAGCGGGTCTCGCGCGGATCGAACGCCAGCTTCCGCCGCATTTCCTCGTATAACGCGCGGGCTTCCGGCGAGTTTGCCGGGGGTAGCACGACTTTGAGCTGCACGTACTGATCCCCAGGCTGCTGCCCCGGTAGGCCACGCCCTCGGAGACGCAGCTTCTGGCCGGACTGTGCGCCAGCAGGGATGTTCATTTCAACCGTGCCCGCCAACGTCGGGACCTTCACGGGACCGCCCAGCGCAGCCTCCCATGGAGCCACGGGGAGCGTTAGCGTGACATCACGCCCTTCGAGGCTGAACTGACGATTCGGCCGAATGTGGATCTCCAGGTAAAGGTCGCCCGCACGGCCACCGCCCGGCCCGGCTTCGCCCTGCCCCGCCAGACGGATCAACTGGCCCTCGGTAACGCCAGCCGGGATGGTTACCCTGACCGTGTGGGGCTTTATCTCCAGCGTCCCGTCGCTCTTGAGCTGGGGACGCTTGAGCTCCAGCGTACGGGTGGTCCCCGCGAACGCTTCCTCGAGATCGATCTCGATGCTCGCATGGTGGTCTCGTCCCGCACGACTGCGTCGCCCGCCGGTCGACCCCGTCGAGGCGAAAGGCCCACCGGCCCCGCCGCCAAACAGCGAGGAAAAGAAGTCGCTGAACCCTTCCTCCTCGAAAACCTCTTCAGCCGAGCCCGCCCGTTGCCGTCCAGCACGAGGGCCGCCGCGAAATTCGAAACCCGTGGCCCAGTCCGGCGGCGGACGGAATTGCTCGCCGGATTTCCAGTTGCTGCCAAGCTGGTCATAGGCCGCCCGCTTCTCCGGGTCCTTCAGAACCTCGTACGCTTCCTGAACTTCCTTGAAACGAGCCTCGGCGTCTTTTTCCTTGCTGACGTCCGGGTGGTACTTGCGGGCGAGGCGCCGGTACGACTTCTTGATCTCATCCGCCGTGGCCGTACGCTCCACGCCCAGAATCTTGTAGTAGTCGCGGTATTCCATAGTCCTCGGGTCGCAACGCAGTCTCGAGCGCACGGTACGCGCGCTCACGATAGGGGTGCAAGGTGGGGGCGCTCAGTTCTTGAAACAACCACCCGCGTCCCCACAAGGAGGTCATGAGTACCTCTGACGCCAAGCCACCCATTCTTGCCGCCTGCCCGCAATGCCACGCCGTTGTGCGTGTGCCGTCAGCCCGATCGGAGGAGCATCCGAAGTGCCCGCGCTGCAAGACTGAGCTGTTGACGGGCGAAACGACCGCGCTCGATCGGGCGAGTTTCGCTACCTATGTGGAAAGGACGAGTCTGCCCGTGCTCGTGGACTTCTGGGCTCCCTGGTGCGGCCCGTGCCGAATGATGGCGCCGGTGCTCGAGCGCGCCGCCCGTGAGCGCGCGACAACATTGCAGGTTGCGAAAGTCAACACTGACGAGCAGCAGGAGCTCGCCGCGCGCTTCAATATCCGTAGCATTCCGACACTCATCGTCTTTCACCAGGGCCGCGAGATCGCGCGCCAATCAGGCGCCGTGGACGCCAGCACGCTGTCACGTTGGCTCGACTCCGCGCTGGCATGACAGCGATATGACACATGCGCCGAGTCGGTGCGGGAACGAGTCTCGCGTGCCCAAGACGATGCAACTGCAGCCGCGGGAAGCGCGAGAAATCGCAAAAATGTGAGCCAGTACGCGCCACGGGCCCTATCGGGCCGAGGGGCACGGAATTTGCACCACGGGCATCATGCTCGATACCGGTAGCCCTATATCCGTAATGCGCTTATCCCGACCTCCACCGCTGAGGAATCTCAGGGCGTTCTGTGTGGCTGCACGGCACCGCAGCTTCAAGTTCGCCGCGGATGAGCTGTTTCTGACGCCTTCAGCCGTCAGTCACCAGATGCGGGAGCTCGAGGACTCGCTCGGAGTACGGCTGTTTGAGCGCAAGACGCGCGCGCTCGAGTTGACCACGGCGGGACACACTCTGCTGGATGAAGTCGAGCCGCTGCTCGAAGCGCTCGACCGCAGTCTCGCGCAGATCGCGCGGCGCAACGGGAGGCAGACGCTGCGCGTGTTGCTGCCCCCGTTTTTCGCGAGCGAGTTGTTCATTCCACGCCTGACGAGCTTCTGCGCGGCGCATCCTGAGATCGACATGCAGATCGACACCAGTGACCCGCGGCCCTCGATCCATCCGCCTACCGCGGACGTCTCGATTCTGCTGGCGACTGACGAGCCACAGGGCGTGACGAGCTGTCGTTTGTTTTCGCTCAGCCTGACGGCCGCCTGCTCGAAGGAGCACGCGCCCACGGTGGCGCGGCTGGGTAGCGAAGTCTTCAAGGAAATGGCACTCATCGTTCACAAGGCGCGACCTTTTGCCTGGACGAGCTGGGCCGAGGAAGTCGGACTCGCGACGCCGGAACCGAAGAATGTGATCGAGCTCGACACCATGTCCGCCGTGGTGCGCGCCGCGGAACGCGGCATCGGCGTGGCGCTCGTGCCGTCGATGTTGTGTGAGTCGTGGTTTCGCTCCGGCGCCCTGGTGCGGATTTTTTCTGTCGAAGTTGCGACGAACGACACATACTTTCTGGTCAGCAGGCCGAAAGACGCGGAAAAGCCCGAAGTCAAAGCGATCACACACTGGGCCCGCGCGCAGTTCCGCGACCATCCGCAGAACTGATACCTGCTATCGCACGCGACGCGCGCGTTCCGTTCCCCTAATTTTCTTTTAACTTCCAGATAACCGGCGGCTATCAGCTCTGCTGATGTCAGTTATCTGTTGGGTCTGCGCCCAAAGTCGCCCGCGGCGTGCGTCACGAAGTGAGCGCGAATCATTCATCGGCCCAATTCTTTTCGTTTGTCGGCGGCTGTCAGGTTTTCTATCGTGTCATCACCCGCTGCGATGTAGCGGGCCACACGAATCTGACAGGAGCTCGCAACAATGTCTTCACACAGCCGTAACAGTCGGAAAGCGACCCAGGCAGTACAGCTTGCCTTCGCGGCTGCGCTACTCGCCGGCTCGACTGCGTATGCCGCGGACGCAGCGCACACTTTCGAGTTGACTGCATTCAGCAACACCGTCGCCGGCGCCTCGCTGGTGAAAGGCGACTACAACCTCGCGGTACAGCAACTCGGTATCGACGCACGCTCCCTGGCGAGCGAGTCCGTCAACACCAACCGTTGCGTAGCATTCGCGGTGACGCACGATCTGCAAAAGGCCCACCAGGCGTGTGACGCGGCCGTTCGCGATGCGCAGCGGCAGCTCGTGAGTCTGTCGGCTACCGAGCTTTGGTCGCGCTCGCAATATCGCGACTACCTCGCGCTCGCTTACTCGAACCGCGCGGTCGTTGCCTGGATGTCGAACGATGCGGCCGCCGCGCAAGCGGATCTGAAGAAAGCCGCGACCGTGGCGCCGAAGGCCGACTTCGTGGCGCGCAATCTGTCGGCCCTGCAGAGCCACAACGCGGTCGCGCAGGTGTCGGTCGTTCCGAAGAGCTGAAAAGCTTCCAGGAGCGGGAGACGGGGCGCATCTTGACCCCCTCGAGAGAAGTCTCGTCTCCCGTCTTCTTGAAGAAACCAACCGAGCGCACACCCCCTCGTGCGTAAGGTTGACTGGAGCGGGGGACGACGGCCGTACTTGACCCCCTCGAGTACGCGCCTAGTCTCCCGCATCCGGTTTGGCGGCTTTCAGGCCTCCAACTCCTCCACGGTCCGCGGCCAATCGTCCTTCAACAATCGCGATAGCGAACGGTCCGCGAGAATCCGGCCCTCGGTCTGGCAGCGGGGACAGTAGTTGGTCTCGTTTTCCGCGTAACGGATCCGTTGCACGGTCGTCCCGCACACGGGACACGGCTTGCCGAAGCGCCCGTGCACCGCCATGTCAGGTCGGAAAGCGGTCACCTTTTCCGGAAACCCCGTACCCGCCTCGGCGCGTAGCCGGGAGGTCCATTCCTTCAGCACCTCGCGCGTGGCTTCATACAGCCGGGCGATCGCCTCTGGGGCGAGTTTCTGGGTGAGCATGACAGGCGACAAACGGGCGCGGTGGAGAATCTCATCGGAGTAGGCATTGCCGATGCCACTGAACGTGCGCGGGTCGGTGAGCGAGCGCTTGAGAGTGTGATTCTCAGCGGTGAGGCGCGCACGAAACTCTTCGCAGGAGGCATCCAGCACCTCCAGACCACCCGGATCCGTCCCGATGAGCTGTTGGCTCGATGCGAACACGTAGAGCGAAGCGCGTCGCTTCGAGCCCGCTTCGGTGAGAGTGAGGACGCCCGTTCCGGCTGGACCCATGGGCCAGTCGAACACGAACTGAGCCAACGACGCGCGCCCCTTCTTGGCCGCAGCGCTCGCCTCGAGCCAATGCAGCCGCCCGGCGATCATCAAGTGCACTACGAGCCAGTGGTCGCCTTCGAAGCCGATGGCAATACGTTTTCCTATCCGCCGGAAAGCAACCACGCGGCGGCCATACAAGGCGCTGATCGGGGGATCGAACGTGCGCAGCAGGAAGGGATGATTGATGCGCGTCGACTGGAGCCGGGCGCCTCGCAGCCGTTGCTCGAGAGCTTCGATGTAGACAGTGATATCGGGCAGCTCAGGCATGCGCACAACCGGCGGGAGCGAACGCCGGCTGCGTGAGTGTCATCTCGGTGATCGCACCAAAGTCCGCAACCTGCCCACGAATCCGCGCCGCATCTCCTACCACCACTACGGCAAGCGCGTCAGGGGATGGAAAGGCTTCGTCAATCACCTGCCGGGTGTCCGCCAACGTGACTTCGCGCAGTGCCGGCCCGTACTGGTCGATGTACTCGGGGCCGAGCCCGAAGAGCTCGATCTCGCCCAGGGCGGCCGCCCAGTCGGCGGCGGTCTCGAAATTCAGCGGATACTGCCCGAGCACGTAGGCCCGCGCCGACTCGAGCATCTCCGCGCTCACGCCATCACGCTTCAGTCGCGCGAGCGTTTCCAGCGTCAATTCCAACGCCCGGGAAGTATTGTCCGTCTGCGCGAAGGAATGGATCGCAAACTCACCCGCGACACTACCGCGAGCGAAGCCCGAGCGCGCGCCGTAAGACAGGCCTGACTTGATACGCAGCTCGGTGTTGATGATGGAGGTGAAACGCCCTCCATACAGGGTGTTGACCAGGTCCAATGCGGCGCGACGGGGATACCGCCGATCAACGCCCACATTGCCGACCCAGAAGTGCGTTTGCACGGCGCCCGGGGAATCGATGAGCAACACCTTGCGATCCAGTATGCGGCTGGCGGGCGCGAGGCGCGGTGCACGCACCGCGGCCTGCTTCCAGCGACCGAAGAGCTTGCTGACCATGCGACGCAGCCACACGGAATCGACATCGCCGGCGAATACCAACGTGAGACGATCGGCGCCAAAATTCATGGCGTAGTAATCCAACACGTCCTGGTGCGTGATCGCCGCCAGCGAGGATTCACTGCCGATTACCGGCCGCCCATAGGGGTGACCCCGGAACAGGAACGAGCGGCCATAGAGTCCGATCAGCTCGGAAGGATCGGCATCCTTGGCGGCCTTGATCATCTCGATATGGCGCGAGCGGAGCGTCTCGAGCTCTTGCGGTTCCAGCCGCGGCCGCAGCAAGGCGTCCGCGAGCAACTCGAGCATCAACTGTTGATCGCGGGCCAGAAACTGCCCACGGACGCTGAGCGATTCGGTATTGGCGCCCGCACCGAAACTGCCCCCCGCGCCCTCGACAGCGTCCGCGAACGCAAACGCATCACGCTTTCCCGCGCCTTTCTCGAGCAGCCCGGCCAGGAGGGAGGCCGCCCCCGGCTTGATTGCTTGATCGCCCAGGGAGCCGCCACGCAACACGGCATTGAAGGCAACGAGAGGGACGTCCTTGCGCGGCACGATGATGAGCGTAATGCCATTGTCCAACACGCAGCGCTCGTGCGCCGGAACCCGCACTCCGCCACCGGCCTTTGTCAACACGCTGCCGGGGCCGCGCGGCCTGACTTTGGAACTCGCCCCGGCCATTTTGAGCAGAAAGCGCGCGATCATGTGACGGCGGCCTCCTCTTGCGGCAACAGCACGCCCACGGTGCGGCGCTTCGGATCCAGGACATCGCGCGCGACGGCGTGGATGTCCTCGCGCGTGACTCTCTCGAACTGCGCGGGCGCGTCGAACAACTTCGCCCAGTCGCCATGAAACACCTCGAACTCTCCCAGTAGCTGCGCCTTGCCATCGATGGTGGCGAGCTTCTTCCAGAATCCCGTCGCCGCCAGATTCTTGGCGCGTGACAATTCCGCGGCGGTGACGCCATCGCGCGCAATGTCCGCGAGCTGCGCATCGAGCAGGCGCCGCGCCTCGGTCGGGTCGGCACCCTCGGGCAGGGTCAGATACAACCACAACAGGCCGGGATCGAAGCCCTCCTGCCAATGCCCGCTCACCTCGATCGCAACCTGCTCGTCCTCAACCAACGAGCGATGCAGCCTCGAGGCATCCCCGTCGACGAGAATGGAGAGCAGCAGGTCGACCGCAGGCGCGCGCGAGTCCGCCGCCGCGGGAGCCTTGTAGGCATACTGCAGGAGGGGTGTTTGCGCCTTGCGTCGCACGAGCACCGTGCGCTCCTCGAGTTGCTCCGGCTCGCGCGCGCGCACCGGGAGCGGCGGCAACTGGCGTGGAATCGGCTCGAAGTACTTGCGCGCCAGCTCGAACACCTGCTCCGGCACGAGATCTCCGGCGAGCACCAGTGTCAGGTTGTTCGGTGCGTAGTAGGTTTTGAAAAAATTCTGCAGATCCTCCATCCGCCAGGCCTGGATGTCGGCCGGCCAACCGATGGTTGGAAACCGGTAAGGATGCGCGAGGAATGCAGCCGCCTGCACCTGCTCACCGAGAAAGCCGGGATTGTTGTCTTCCACGCGCAGGCGACGCTCCGAAGTCACCACGCCGCGCTCGCTTTCGATCACCTCCGGGACGAAGGCGAGCTGTGCCAACCGGTCCGACTCGAGATCAAACACCAACTCGAGCGCGCCGCGCGGAAACCAGTCCTGGTACACGGTGACATCGTCACTGGTGAAGGCGTTGTTGGCGCCGCCCTGCGCCTCCATGAGCCGGTCGAACTCGCCCGGCTGACGGCGGGTAGTGCCATTGAACATCATGTGCTCGAAGAAATGCGCGAGCCCGGTGATTCCCGGAGCCTCGTTGCGACTCCCGGCGCGAACCCAATTGTAGAGCGCCACGTTCGGAATATCGTGGACCGGCCACACGATCACCCTCATCCCGTTCGCAAGGGTCGTGGCCCGTACAGCCTCACGCCCAGGGACGCTCGGCCGATCGCCCGCGCCGGCGCCGGCAGGCTCGGCAAGGCGACCTAAGCTTCTGAAAACTGAGGCGAAAAGATTTTTCATGAACCTTCGGTCCGCGCGCTCTTATGACCAGACAATGGGTACATCGATTGCTCAGTGCAAGGGCATGGTGGCGCCGTCGAAGTCCTTGTGCATAGCTCAAGTCGCGCCCCTGTACGAAAGTGTGCCTCCAAAGCTTTACGGAGGCACGGAGCGGGTGGTCTCGTATTTGACCGAGGAGCTCGTGCGACAGGGGCATCAGGTAACGCTGTTCGCAAGCGGCGACTCCCACACATCCGCAGAACTGGTGTCCGTCTATGAGCGGGCATTGCGGCTCGATCCGCAGCGGCCCGCTGCTGCCGCGCTGCACACCCTACTGCTAGAGGAAGTGTTCAAGCGGGTGGACTCGTTTGACATCATCCACTGCCACACAGACTGCGGGCACCTTCCACTAGCACGCCGTAGTCCCACCCCGGTCGTGACCACGCTGCACGGTCGCCTCGACCTGCCCGGGCTGGACAGACTGTTCAGCGAGTTCGCCGAGCAGCCCGTGATTTCAATTTCCGACGCCCAGCGCCGACCGTTGCCCGATGCGAACTGGGCAGGAACCGTCTATCACGGGTTGCCACTCGACCTGCATACGCCTACCTATACACCGGGTCAGTATCTGGCCTTTCTCGGACGGACTTCTCCGGAGAAACGGGTCGATCGTGCGATCGCAATCGCGCGCGCGAGCGGCATTCCGCTGAAGATCGCGGCCAAGGTGGACGTCGAAGACCGCGCTCATTTCGCCTCCTGTATCGAGCCGCTCATCGACCCGCCATTCATCGAATTCATTGGCGAGATCAATGAGCGGGAGAAGACCGAATTCCTGGGCGGCGCGCTCGCGCTGTTGTTTCCAGTGGACTGGCCGGAGCCGTTCGGACTTGCGATGATCGAGGCGATGTCCTGCGGCACTCCGGTGATCGCTTTTCCTTGCGGTGCGATACCGGAAGTCGTCGATGTGGGACTGACGGGATACCTGGTGAAGAGCGTGGACGAAGCGGTGGAACGGGTTTCAAACATCCAACAGCTCGACCGGCGCCACTGCCGGGAGGTCTTCGAGCGCAGGTTCAGCGTCACGCGCATGGCGAATGATTACTGCGACATCTACATGGCGTGCGGAGAGCAACCTTGTCAGCTGAGAGCATAGCCGTTTCGGAAGGCGAGCATTACATCCTGGCGCAAGAAGTGCCCGTGCCCGAGCGCACGCACGTCCTGAAGCAGGACGATACGTGCGGCTTGTTCAATGAATTTGGCGACATTGCCGCCGGCGCGCGACACGAGGAGGGGCTCTATCATGAGGGCACCCGCTTCTTGTCGAGGTTTGCGCTTCGGCTGGCCGGCGCGCGACCCTTGCTGCTGTCATCCGCGGTACGTCGTGACGACGTCCTGCTCAGCGTCGACCTGACGAACCCTGACATCGATCTGGGCAGGGGTCAGATCCTGCCCCGTGGCAGCCTTCACATCTATCGCTCGAAGCTCATCTGGCACGGCGCCTGTCACGAGCGCATTCATGTTCGAAACTTCACGTTGACGCCGCTCAACATCACCCTCGCGCTCGAGTTTTCCGCGGACTATGCCGACATCTTCGAGGTGCGCGGTCAACAGCGTCCGCGCCGGGGCCAGCTCAAGGAGCCTCGTGTCGGAAAGGATTTCGTGGAGCTCGCATACGAGGGGCTGGATCACCTCGTGCGCCGCACGCGCCTGCAGTGCCAGCCGCAGCCGGACAGCTTCTCGGCAACCGACGTGCGCTTCAGCACGCAACTGGACGGCCATAGTGAGCAGATCTTCGAGATCACGATCACCTGCCTCACAGACAGACCGCGCGAGCAGGCGATGTCTTATGACTCTGCGGTTGCGCTGGCGGAGCGCTCTCTACGTGAAGGAGAGCGGTTCAAGTGCGATATCGTCACTGCGCATGACCGGCTCAACTCCTGGCTCGAGCGCTCCACGGCCGACCTCAACATGCTGCTGACGCATACCGCGACGGGAATCTACCCATCGGCGGGAGTGCCCTGGTTCGATACGACGTTCGGACGTGACGGCATCATCACAGCTTGGGAGTGCCTCTGGTTATCACCCAATATGGCGCGGGGAGTGCTGTCATTCCTTGCCGAGACGCAGGCTACCCAGAACGACGTGGAGAGCGACGCGGAGCCGGGTAAAATCCTACACGAAGCGCGGCGCGG
The DNA here is from genome assembly GCA_964400085.1 of uncultured Steroidobacteraceae bacterium. Lineage (GTDB taxonomy): Bacteria > Pseudomonadota > Gammaproteobacteria > Steroidobacterales > Steroidobacteraceae > 13-2-20CM-66-19. Next base: position 17,503 of record CAYNTW010000030.1, read on the forward strand.
CGAGATGGCGGCGTTGGGCGAGATTCCGTTTGGACGGTATTACGGGAGCGTCGATGCCACGCCGCTCTTCGTCATGCTGGCCGGCGCGTACTGGCGTCGCACCGGCGACGTGCAGTTCATCATTGGCATTTGGCGCAATATCCTCGCCGCGCTCAAGTGGCTGGACGATTACGGTGATGTCGACGGTGACGGGTTCATCGAATACCAGCGCCGCTCACACCATGGACTCATCCAACAGGGTTGGAAAGATTCGCACGACTCTGTATTTCATGCCGACGGCAGCCTTGCCGATGGACCCATCGCGCTGTGCGAGGTGCAAGCGTACGCGTACGCCGCACGGATTGCCGCCAGCGAAATGGCCCACGCGCTCGGACACGAAAGACTCTCGAGCGAGCTGCGCGACAAGGCGAAGATGCTGCGCGAGCGTTTTGAGGAGCAGTTCTGGTGCCCTGACATGGGCATGTATGCGCTCGCGCTCGACGGAAACAAACATCCCTGTCGTGTACGCAGCTCGAACGCGGGGCATTGCTTGTTTACCGGGATGGCGGCGCCGGAACGGGGCGCCGCACTCACCAAGGCACTCGGGGATGAGACATTCTTCACCGGCTGGGGTGTGCGCACGCTCGCCGATCGCGAGGTGCGCTACAACCCGATGGCCTATCACAACGGCTCGATCTGGCCACACGACAACGCTCTGATCGCGATGGGCTACGCGTGCTCACCCAACAAGGAGCTCGCGGTGCGCATCTTCAGCGCCCAACTCGAGGCATCCTCCTATTTCGAGTCGAGCCGCTTGCCCGAGTTGTTCTGTGGTTTTCGCCGGCGCGAAGGCAAGGCGCCCACCAGCTATCCGGTGGCTTGCTCACCTCAGGCGTGGTCGGCGGGCGCGGTCTTCATGATGCTGCAAGCCTGTCTCGGACTGACCATCGACGCGAACCTCGGACAGATCACGTTCCGGTATCCGCAGCTTCCGCCGAACATCGAGCGGCTTGCAATTCGGGGGCTGGCGGTCGGGGCGGGGAGCGTGGACCTGACGCTGTACCGTTACTCCGGCGCGGTGGGTCTCAACCTCGATCGCCGCAGCGGGAAGATCGACGTGTCGGTGTTGACCTGACAGACTTCCAAAAAAAAACGCCGCGAGCGGGGGAAGACGCTGGCGGCGTTCAGGAAGCGAACACCGGGGAAGTTGTTCGCAGTTGCGGCGCGGCCGGGAGCGATCTGGATCGCCCCGCTGCCGCACTGCTGGAGTAGAAGCAAAGGCTGTGCCAGAGCCGTGACTCTTTGCGAAACAAAGACTTAGGCGCGATTTCAGACTTTCAGCCCGGTGACGCGAATTGTCAGGTTTGGACGAACCGCCGCCGTCAGGTCAGGTTAGGTCAGTGGGGCAACACCGGCACGCAGGCCTGGGATTGTTGTCTCAACACATCGCAGAGCGCTCTGGCCGTGGGCTCGTCCGGGACCCGCGCCTGCAGGCGAAACAACGTTCCGTTGGCTGTGTTGGCGGGAACGAGCTGGGGAGAAAGGCCTTGGAGCTGGGCACCGAATCGGGCTGTGAGCTGTTGCCAAGCGGTGTTTGCGGCGGTTTCGCTGGTGAAGGCGCCGAGCTGGATGCCGTAGCCGGCTGGAGCAGTCGTTGCAACGGGCGCGGGCCCGGCGTTCGCGGCGCGCGTGGCCGTTGGAACGGCCGCGGTAGGGGAGTTGACGGCGCCGGTGGCGGTTGGAATGGCCACGGCAGCGGCATTGACGGGGGTGCCCCCGATGTTGGTGGCGACGGGGCGGTCGACACCGGCCGGGGAACGGGGTGTTGATATGTACGGCGTCGCGAGTTGTGTAGCGAGCGGTGCGCCGGCAGCGGGCTGGGCCAACTCGCCCGGCGAGGCGGCAGCCGATCCGGCCGGCTCGGCTGGGGCCTGTGCCGATGTTGACGCCGCCGCTGCCGGTGCGGCCGCGGCGCTCGCGCCAGCGGGTGTGCCCGCCGTTTCCGGCTCCGGCGCCCCTTGCGCCGAGAGTCCGTTCAGCGCGAAGTTCTGGATCCGGATGCGCGCCTCCTGCGCCCATTTTCCGTTGGGATGATGCGCAAGAAACTCCCGGTACGCATCCGCGGTATCAGCGCTTCCCGCCTGCTTCCATTCGCGATCTTCGGTGAGCTGCGCGAGCCGGGTGCGCGCCGCGGTCACCAGCTCGCTATCCGGATGGTGCTCGAGGAACTGGTCGTAGCTCTCCACCGTGTCAGCGGCTTCCGCCGCCCGCCAGTCCTGCTGCTCGCGGCTGCACGCGGCAAGGGACAGGCAGACCGCGAGCGCGGCGACTTTTCCTGCACGGAATGTGAGCATCATCGACATCCTCGACCCGGGGGCGCCTCTATTCTAAGACAGGCTCCGGAAAGCCCAGAGGGATTGTCGAGATGAGTGATACCCCCAAGCGCCGCCTGGTCGATCAGATAGGCCTCTCGCCCACCTTCGTCGCCGAAGGATGCCGTTTCACCGGAGATGTCGAAACGGGGGGGCCGCTGGTAGTCCTTGGCGCGATTCGTGGGGACGGCCGCGTGGGCGGCGCGCTCAGCATGTCCGCGAAATCCGAATGGGAAGGGGAGATCCACGCCCAGGCCGCGGTCATCGCCGGGCGTATCTCAGGGAAGCTGGTGATCGAGGAGAAGCTCGAAATCGGCGCGACTGCCGTGATTCGAGCGGACATTGTCGCCAGGAGCATCGCCGTGGCGAAGGGCGCGGTCATCGATGGGGAAGTCACGATCACCAGCGGACAGGCGCTCGTGCAATTCGAGGAAAAACGCAAGTTTGTGTGATCGGGCGGCCCCCGGGCGGTCCGTCCGGACCGACCGTTCTCGCCGACCGTTCTTGCCTGCGGTTATGATGCGCCGCATCTGATAGCGGTAGCACAAGGACCGTGCGCAAATGCTGTCTGCATTCGGCGACGTTGGGCTCCTGATGAGAGCTTTTCGACTGTTACATATGGTGGCGCGTCGGGGGAACTCGCGCGACTTCCCGGAAAATACCTTGTCGGCTCTGCGCTCAGCGCTCGCCCTTGGCGCACGTTTCATCGAGATCGACGTGCACGTCTCGTGCGACGGCGTGCCCCTCGTCGCTCACGATCGGCACTTTGCCGGCATTCCCAACTTCGAGGAGTTGTCCGCCGCGCAACTCGCAACGCTACGCGCAGGTCAGCCCGAGCGCTTCGGCAACCGCTTCCCCGATGCCCGCATTCCCACTCTCGACACCATACTCGGCCTGCTCGAAGGTCGTCCCGAAATCACGGCCTTCATCGTGATCGGCCAGACGAGCGTGCGCCGCTTCGGCCGGGAGCACGTCATTTCCCAGGTAAGCCGCACTCTCGAGCCCGTACGCTCACGTTGTGTACTCGGCTCGCAGGACCTCGCGACCCTCCACACCGTACGCAACATGACAGGTTTTCCGATCGCCTGGCTGCTGCCGGCATATGACGATCACACGCGGTTGAAGTACGAGGCGTTCCTACCTGACTACCTGTTTTGCGATCGCAGCCATCTCCCGCGCGGTTGCGCACTCTGGCGCGGCCCCTGGCGCTGGGTGATTCACGAGATTGAAAGAATCGAGGAGGTTCTGGAGCTCGCGGCGCGTGGCGCGCATTTCGTCGCTACAAAGGATGTGCGTACGTTAGGTGAAGCAATGCGCGCGCATGCAGCGTCGGACGCATCGGCGCGTGAGAGCACCGTCACGCGCTGGTGAGTGCCGAGCGGATCTCCTGCGGCGCCCTTGCGGGATCGAGCTCCGCGATGATCCGCCGCTCCACCCAACTCGGGCCGACGAGGCGCTCGAGAAAACCGCAGTGCCCCCCGAATCGCGTCACCGTGAGCTGCAGGCACGAAGGACGCGCCAGGCGCTCCAGGCTGTGCGCGGGGATGATCGGATCATCGAGCGCCGTAATGATATTTGCCGGAACTTCGAGTCGCGCCAGGCGATTCTCCGTGATGGAGTATCCGTTCAAATAATCTTCCAACGTTGGAAAGTCCGTGAAGCGACGGATCAGCTCCGCCGTCATGCGGCGCAACGTCGACAATCGTCCGATCTCGCGGAAGTCATAGTCAGCCGGCCAGACCGCCTGTTTTTTCAACAGCGAGCGCATCCACTTGCGCACGAAATACCATTGGTAGCCCGGCATGCCGTGCTCGAGCGCCACCAGCGTGGCCTGCGGATCGAGCACCGGCGAGACGGCCACGGCTTTCGCAATGTTGAGGTTGGCCTCGCCTGCCTGGGCCGCGACTCGCAACACGAAGTTCCCCCCGAGGGAGAAGCCGACGAGGTTGAGAGGCTGGCCGCGAAAGAGCCGCTGCAGGTTGCGGACGGCCCCGATAACCTCGGGCAAGCGGCAGGAGTGAAACAGCTCGCGATTGAGATGATGCGTGTCACCGTGGTCACGAAGGTTGAGCCGTACCACCTCGAAGCCGCGCTCGAAGAACTGTTGCGCGAGCGACAGGACGTATAACGATTGAGCGCTGCCTTCCCAGCCGTGCAACAACACCACGGGTCGCCCGGTGCTCGCCTCAGGACTGGAATGAAAGCATTGCAGACGAACATCGTCGCCGCAGTCGAGCAGTACCGACTTCTCCGCGGCGACCACAGCTGCCGCACGTCGGACGATAGGGCCACGGCGCGCACCCGTGCTGGCCAGCATGGATTGCAGATGTCGGTTCTGGAGCCACCTCGGTGGCCTGAAGTCGGCGGCTAGGATCACGGGCGCAGGGAACCTAGCCGCTCAGCGCACACGAATCTCCACGCGGTTGTTGGCGCTCGCGGCACGGTTCCATTCGCCCGCGGTGAGATCGTTGGAAAGCGACGGATATTGGACGACAACTGTCCCTGGGTCACCCATGGACGGCCGTACCTGTAGCGCACCGTGTGTCGAGTGACGGATGTCACCGGCGATGTTGGCGAGGGCAACGGGGGTGTGTTGAGCAGGGGAAAGAGCATCGTCCGCGGGATTACCGACCACATCGCATTTTGCGAAAAGCATCTCGTCCGGCGCAAGCGAGAAACCATCAACAGAGTTGCCCACGAGGCAGAAACGCCCAGGATAGGTCTTGATGTCCACTACCCCACTGACGTTTTCCCGCGCCAGTCGGTAGACGAGTTGCCTGATGGTGTCCAGCCGCGCGCCTCCCAATGCCTCGGCTCCATACGGGAACGCCAGGACCAAAGGCTTGGTGTCAGTTGGGACAGCCGTTCGCGTGGGGCTGGCCGGGAGGACTGAACCCGGCCCAGACCCCGTCAAGGCCGCGCCAGGCCGTCCGGCCGCGCCTGCCGACGGCGTTGCCGGCACCGCAGCTATCGCCGCCAGCTCGGCTTGCTGGTCCGTCACAGCGGCATGTAGCTGCGTAAGCTCACCGGTGACCCTCTCCAGAAGCCCAACGTTGCGCCACCACAAAAAGGTAGTCAGTAAAGCAATGCCCAAGGCAACGCTCGCCACGACCCAACCCCAAGGAATCGGTGGGCGCGACGGAGACGCCCCGGGAGAGGGCGGGGGAAGCGATTCGAGCAGCAGCGCGCGCACTTCCGCCGTAATTCGGTCCGTCTGCGTATCGGTGCTAGCGACCAGGGCTCGGCGCAGCTCGGCGAACTGTTCGCGCAGAGCCGCGTTCGTAAGCACCAAGGGCGCGCTCGCATCCGCGGCGGCGGCGACCGCCGCCAGCTCATCAGGGGAGCTTTCGACAGCACTGGCGACACCTGGCGCATTCACGGGAGTAAAACTGGACTGCTCCTGACGGCGCCGGTCGGCCACGAGGTGGAGCTGGTAAAGAACCTTCGAGACATCCGCCTGCTTGATCTGCTTCGGGAGCACGCCAACAGCCCCCAGCGCGCGCGCCTGGCCCAGGTAGAGTTCCCCTTCTTGGGAGGTGTACATCATGATCGGTATGGTGGCGGTGCGCGGATTGTTCTTGATGGCTTGCACGGCCTGGAATCCATCCATGCCGGGCATCATGTGATCCATGAAGATCACATCGGGTCGGTGGTTCGTCAGGTACTCGATCGCGGCTTCCGCGTTCTCCGCGTTGTCGACGTCGAGGTCGTACTTCTCGAGAATGCGCGCGAGAAACAGGCGCGCGGACTTCGAGTCGTCCACTATCAACGCCCGCTTGGCCCCCATGACCGCTCCCATTCAACTCTCGAAATGGCAATTTCGGGGAAGTCTAGCGCAGAACAGCGCTGCGGCCCGTTATGTCGCAAGCCCGCGACGAGGATGCCACTTCAGGCGGCTACGCGGGAAGCTCCAGGCGCCAGTCGAAGAGTGCCGTAAAGGTCCGCGAGTCGGCGCGCCATCGTGGCGGAGGACCAGGACTTTGCGTACACGCGGCCGCGCTCGCCAAGCTCCTTCTGAAGATTGTTGTCCCGCAGCACCCGCACCACGGCCGCGGCAAATTCATCGCGCCTTTCTGGCACGACCAGCGCGCCGCAGTCGGGCTTGAGAATCGAGCGCGTGCCGAGCTCGGCGGTCGATACCACCGGGGTGCCCTGTGCCATGGCTTCCAGCAGGACCAGGCCCTGGGTCTCGGTGCGCGAGGCAAAAGCAAACACGTTGGCGGCGGCATAACAGTCGAGCAGCGCCGTGTTGCGATCGAGATAACCGGCGAAAAAGACGTCCGCCTCGACACCCAGGCTCGCGACGAGTTGCCGCAATGACTCGCGGGCCGGGCCCTCGCCGGCAATCACGAGCCGGGTGCCGGGAACCGCCTGGCGTACCTCGAGAAAAACCTGCACGAGAAACTCGATGTTTTTCTCGTGCGCCACACGCCCGATATAGGTCATCAGGGGACGATCGAGCGGCAAACCTGACTGTATCCGGAAGCGATTGCCGTCACCGGGAAGAAAGCTCGCGGCCGGCAACCCTGTGGGTAACACATGGATGGGCGTCGACACACCATACTCAACGAGTACATCCCGCATGGGCTCGGATGGAGCGATGAGTGCCTGCACGTCGTCGCACTGTGAGCGTGTGAACGCCCGCGCCAGGTACCGGCCGAGCCACTTCGGCATCGCCGGAACATAGTGTTGAGCGTATTCCTCGAAGAAGGTGTGGTAGGTCGCCACGCACGGCAGATTGGCCCGCCTCGCGAAACGCGCCCCGGCATAGTGCGCGATGAACGGCGTGTGGATGTGAACCACGTCGAAATCACCCGGCGGCAAGGCATCGAGGGCACGTGTCAGCGCGCCCCACTGCATGCGGCGGTCCTCCGGATCGCGAGGGACCCTGCCCGAGGACACGCGGATCACATCCGACTCATCGCCGGGAGCAGCGGTGTCGTATCGGGGCGCGACCAGAACGGTTTCCACCCCACACGCGGCCAGGTCTTCTCGGAAGGTCCTGATCGAGGTCGAGACGCCATTGACCCGAGGGAAGTAGACGTCCGAAATGAAAAGGACGCGCACGCCTATCGGGACCGCCGGCTCAAACGAGCGCGCAACCGAGCTCAGCCAAGGAAGCTCCGATGGCAGCGCCGGCCAGCACGTCGGTGGGGTAATGCAGGCCCAGGACCACGCGGGAGCCGGCGATCAGGGCGGCCAGGGGCACCAGAACCCAACCCAGCTCCGGAAAGTGCGCGGTCGCTTGCCAGGCAAACGACACGGCATGCAGTGTGTGCCCGGAAGGGAAGCTGTAGCGATCCAGCGGTGCCATTGCCAGATCGATGGTTGAGTGGGTGATGAACGGTCGCTCCCGGACGAATACCCGCTTCAGGAGCTTGTAGAGCGCAACCCCGAGAATCCCCGTGAGCGCCATGATGATGGCGGGCTTGATGGCCACCGCCCCATAAAGCAGAGGCAACAGCGCCAACACGAGATACCAGATGAGCCCATCGCCCAAGCGGCTGGCGATCTGGAACAACCGTCGTGGGAAAGGGAACGACGCACCGCGATTCAGCTTCCGACAGATGCTGTATTCGGCGGCGTCTACCCGCGCCATGAACGTGTTGAAGCCGCTTGCTTTCATGACCGTAGCCTGGTCCCCGGCTACGTCAACCGGGTGACGAAATTGTGAAAGTTTTTTTGCGACAGGGGCTTGGGCGCTGTTTTGTGTGTCCCACCTCACGAATCCAGCTGAACCGGGTGCTCCATCTTGGGTTATTGGTACCAACGCGCCGCTCACGACCTTGCGCAACCAGCAAATGCGCGAGCCCGTCGGGGGTTCCTTGGAGGTCCTCGTCGGCACTCCCTCCAGCTCGGAGGATTTCTAACCGCCTCGGGCCAGTTGGACAAATGCGGCGGTAAATCGCTCCGCGGAGCCGGGCGCGTGCGCAAAGAAGAGGGAGGGCTCTGTTAGCTCTAGCTCGAGCAAAACAGGAGACCCCGCGGCGTCCCGGATGAGATCAACGCGCGCATACAGCGGTCTCCGGAACGGCATCGCTCCCAGAACACGGTCCGCGACTCGTAGCTCGTCAGCTCCAGGTGTTCTTGCCGTGATCTTCTCCGGCACAAATAACCCGATAGCCGGCGAGGCCGTTGCGCCGCGCGGCAGCAGCGCGCCCTTGCGAATGGCATGGCTGAACCGACCGGCGAAGTAGATGAGCGCGGTCTCGCCGTCCCGGTCGACGCTTTCCAGGTACGGCTGTAACAACACGCTTCGCCCAGCGCTCAGCAGCCGCTCGGCTTGGGCTATCGCGGCCGTGACCTCAGTGCGCAAGTGGCGCTGGGTGTCGCGCGACCCCGCACCCACCGAAGGCTTCACGACAAACTCGGGAGAGTCGTGGCGCGCCAGGAATGCGGTGAGGGTTTGTTGGGCGCTCTCGCCCGGCTCGATAAAACTGCTGGGCACCACCGGCACGCCCGCGCGGTTGAGCTCGGCAAGGTAGTGCTTGTCGGTGTTCCAGCGAACCACCGCCGAGGGGTTCAACAGCGTCGTGAGGCTTGCGGCTGAATCCACCCACGCCAGGAAGTCGCTCAAGCGGTCCGTGTAATCCCACGTGGACCGCAACAGGGCGAAATCGAAGCCCCCCCACTCAATATCCGGATCGTCCCAATCGACTACCCGGGTCTCGAGGCCTGCCGCATGCATCGCCGCTTCGAGCGGCGGCAAATCTTCATCGAGCCCGCGCGCATCGCGGGCCGTGACGAGCGCGACCCTGAGTTTCATTCGCGGGTGCCGCTCCCGCGCTCCATCAAAACCACCGCCGTGGCGAACAACACTACCGCCGCCCCGACCATGAGAGAGAAGGCCAGTCGGATATCGACATCCGAGACGCCAAGAAAGCCGAAGCGAAACGCGTTCACCATGTGCAGAATGGGATTGGCGTAGGAGATTGTCCGGGCCCAGGCCGGCAACAACGTCACCGAGTAGAAGACACCGCCGAAGTAGGTGAGCGGCGTGAGAATGAAGGTGGGAATCCAGTTCACCTGGTCAAAATTCTTCGCATAGAGGGCGTTCAGGAAGCCGCCGAGCGCGAAGGTAATCGAAGTCAGCAACACGGCTGCGAGAACGATCAGAACGTGCTGCACGTGCAGGTGGGTGAACAACAGGGACACGATCGTCACCCCGGAGCCCACCAGGAGCCCGCGTACCACGCCGCCCGCCACGTAGCCGGACACGATCACCCAGCTCGGTAGCGGCGAGACCAACATCTCCTCCAAGTGCTTGCCGAACTTCGCTCCGAAGAAGGAGGACACCACGTTCGCGTATGAGTTGGTGATCACTTGCATCATGATCAG
>CAYNTW010000030.1:27291-47265 GCA_964400085.1 uncultured Steroidobacteraceae bacterium
CCCCGTCAGCAACACTCGTGGCGGGCTCGAGAGCCACACCGTTGGCGCCACCTTTCTCGATGAGACGCATGAAGATCTCCTCGAGGCGGTTTACCTTGTTTCGCATGCTCAACACCTCGATCCCGAGTTGCGACAGCCTGGCAAACACATCGTTGAGATTCTGCTCCTTGGCTGTCTCGACCTCGAGCGTGTGGTTGTCGACCAGCACGATCCCGTACCCCTCGAGCTTGGGCGCGACATCCAACGAATCGCGCAAGTTGAGCACGAAGGTCTCGGTGTTGAGTTTGCGCAACAAGCTGCTCATCCGGTCGCGCTCGACGATGCGACCGCCGTTGATGATGGCGATGTTGCGACAGAGAGTCTCCGCTTCCTCCAGATAGTGCGTGGTCAGAATGATGGTCGTGCCCTGCTCGTTGATCTCGCGCAGAAAGTCCCACATCGACCGCCGGATCTCGATATCCACCCCGGCCGTCGGCTCATCGAGAATCAGCAGGCGCGGCTCGTGCACGAGCGCGCGGGCGATCATGAGCCGACGCTTCATGCCCCCGGAGAGGCCGCGCGACATTTTGTCGCGGCGATCCCAGAGCTGCAGCTGCTTGAGATATTTCTCGGCGCGCTCACGGGCCACCTGGCGCGGAATGCCATAAAAGCCGGCCTGGTTGACCACGATGGTGTAGGGCGTCTCGAACTGGTTGAAGTTGAGCTCTTGCGGGACGACGCCAATGCAGGCCTTGGCCGCCTCGAGCTCACGGTCGATATCATGTCCGAACACGCTCACGGTGCCGCCTGACTTGTTGACGAGCGAGGTGACGATGCCGATGAGCGTTGTCTTGCCGGCGCCGTTGGGCCCGAGCAGCGCGAAAAAATCGCCCTGCTCGACGTCCAGGTCGACTCCTTTCAGGGCTTGGACGCCATTCTTGTACGTTTTCGTGAGTTCGCGAGCTGACAGTGCATTCATGGTCGGCAGGATCGGCCCTTCCGGCGCGGCGGCGCAAGTCGCCGCTTGCGCCTGGCGCAGAAAAAAAGCCACTTTAGCGTATTGGAGCGCGCTCGCCGAGGCACCGACAATGCCTCAGCAGGGGGATTGACGTGCCTTGCGGCACGCGACATCAGCGGGAAGCCGGCTGCCGCCGACTACATTACTTCAGGGAAGCAGCAGCCTCGGCCCCGAGATTCTCCTGCGCTGCCTTCCTCACCCGCGTGAGCCAGACCTCGTAGGGATCCCATCCGGTGGTACGTTGAGCGTTGGCCACGAATTCTTCGTTCGCCGCGGCCGACAGCGGCTGTGGACTGGGCAGGAGGCTTTCCACTTCCAGTGACGTTGTTTTCATTTGCGAACCCTTCTTCTTCAATATTGTTGTCTGGTCGCCGACTTCATGTCGACGTGGGTCGGGATTTTAGTCTCGCTACTGTTAAAGGGAAGTGACCGTATTGTGGTATTTATGTCACCTGTGAGCTAGTTCGCAAAATACCGGGTCAGATACTCCTCGAAAGAACCCTTGTCGCTGGCCTCGATCTCACCTTGCTTCACGTGTGACTCGCGCGCCTCACGCGCGAACTCGCCCAGCCTGGCTTCGTTCGGGGCGTACAGGTCGAGAAAATAAGCCTTGTGAGTCGCGGACATACGCAGCGCCAGGTCAAAAAAGGACTCGCTCGTCGTCGTAAGCTCCTCCATGAGCCGCGCCGACGGCGTGAGGGCGACATTGGCCACCTTCGCTGCCTGTGTCGCCAGCGCCTGTGAGTAGGGTCGCGCGGCATCCCCGGCATCGAGGATCTCGCAAATTCCCACCATCGAGTCGAGCAGCTCTCGCGCCCACTCCCGCATGGGAACGCCCTCGCCTTCACGCCAGAGCTGTAGACCCGGCTCACGCCCCCGCCTGGCGACCGTCACGTGGTTGCTGTCGAGCGCGGTTTGCTCGGACCCGCCGATCGGCGCACTGTCCTTCAGTAAACATAATGCAAGAAACGCTTCGAGGAAGCGCAGCTTGTTCTGATTCACGCCGACCGGATCGAAAGCGCTCACGTCCAGCGCGCGGACCTCGACATACTCCACACCCGCCCGCTTGAGCGCCTTCGTGGGACGCTCGCCCGAGCGGGCGACGCGTTTCGGCCGGATAAAGCTGTAGTACTCGTTCTCGATCTGGAGGATGTTGGCGTTCAACTGTTGATATTCGCCATCGGGGCTTTGCACGCCGAGCGCCTGGTATGGTGGGTGCGGGGTGGTGATCGCGTGCGTCAGGTCCCGGACATACTCCTCGAGACTGTTGACCGAAACCGCCAGCCCCGCCTGGTTACGGTTGCGATAACCGACGTCGCTCATGCGCAGGCTCGTCGCATAGGGCTCGTAGGCGGTGTTGCTGGTGAGCTCGGGCAAGGCAAAATCGCGGCCCTTGAGAAAGGTCTTGCACACCACGGGCGAGACGCCGAACAGGTACAACACGATCCAGCCGTAACGCCGGTAGTTGCGCAGCAGATCGAAATAGCGCGCGGAAACGAACTGCGCGCCGCAATCACGCGACTTGAGGACATCCGCGTAGACTTCCCAGAAGGGAATCGGAAAAGAATAGTTGAAATGCACCCCGGAGATGGCTTGCATCATGCGGCCGTAGCGCAGGCCCAGGCCCCGGCGGTAGATGGTCTTCATGCGACCGATGTGCGAGGAGCCGAACTGCGCGATCGGAATGTCCTCGTCCTTCTCAATAGCCCCCGGCATGCTCGTGGCCCACAACAGCTCATCGCCCAGGTGGCGATAGACGAACTGGTGCAGGTCCAGCAGGTACTGCAGCAACTCCCAGCTCGTGGTGAACGCCGGCGTCACCAGCTCGATGAGGCTCTCGGAATAGTCGGTGGTGATGTGCTCGTTCGTGAGCGCCGAGCCCAACGCATGCGGATGCATCGTTTGCGCCAGCGCGCCATTGGGCATAACTCGCAGGGACTCCTTTTCGACGCCCTTGCGACCGCCTTGCAATATCCGCGGCTGGCCTCCGTTGAGCAGCGCGGCGAGTCGCCGCTCGAAGACGCGATCGATCCCAAATCTGGTCATGTCACACTATGGCCGTTCAACGGGCCCCCTCGTTCGACTTGTTGTTCAGATGACGGCCGCCCATGCTTAGGATAGACCAGCGTTGCTGCTGCCCCGGGGCATCTTGCCGCCCGGCGGGTGAGCTACGCAATTACCGGAAAGAGAGAGGCGCATGATCGGAATCATTGGTGGCACAGGGCTGTATCGGATGGACGCATTGCGTGTAACACAAACGCGCGAGGTCAGTACGCCGTTCGGTCCACCTTCCTCGCCCGTTGTCCTGGGCGTGCTCGCGGGCCGCGAGGTCGCCTTTCTCGCCCGACATGGATTGCACCATAACCTGCTACCCAGCGAGATCAATTTCCGCGCCAACATCTGGGCCCTGAAGAGTGTCGGGGCGCGCACCGTCATCGGGGTCTCGGCGGTCGGCAGCCTACGCGAGGAGATCCACCCTGGCGACATTTCCCTGCCCTCGCAATATGTCGACTTCACAAAGGGTGTTCGCGCGGCGAGCTTCTTCGGGCGTGGAATCGTGGCACATGTTTCCACGGCGCAGCCGGTGTGCCGACAGACCTCCGAGCTCATTGCGCGCGTAGGGCGTTCGATAGGCGTTCCGGTCCACGAGAACAAGACCTACGCTTGCGTCGAAGGTCCTCGCCTCGGCACCCGGGCCGAGAGCTTCTTCCTGCGCGGCGCCGGCGCCGACCTGGTCGGCATGACCAACGTTCCCGAGGCGTTCCTCGCCGTGGAGGCGCAGCTAGGGTACTGCACGATCGCGGTCGCTACCGATTATGACTGCTGGCTGGAGGACCCGAGCCAACATGTGTCGGTGGAGCAGGTCATGGCGTTGTTCCAGAAGAAGCTCGCCGACGTCCAACGGCTCATCGCCGCCTCCGTCGCGGAGTATGTCGAAGACGAGTCGCGCCCGTGCCGGCACGCTCTGCGCGGTGCGGTCATCACTCCGCGGGAGCAGATGACCGATGAGCAGCGGGGGGTGGTGGACTTTCTGATGAAGTGAGCGGTGTCGGTATAGTCGCGTCTGCGATCGATGATCGGGCGACCAAAATATCCTGAGCCAGCATTGTCCGAACCCGCCTGCATACCTTTTCCTGTCACACACTCCTCTGCTATCGACCGGCTGCCCCGGTCCGAATCGCCGCGCGACAACACGTGACGAGGCCACACGGCCCAACGGACGCTACGTCGAACGGTGCCCCAGCGGTGATATCAACGCGTCTGAATTTCCGAGACTCAGAATTGACACTGGCCGATTCTAACATCGGCAAGTCTATTGAGTCCGTTCTGAGTTGGGCGTATCGTCCAGGATCTCGCGCGTCCAATCCAACATCCGTCTCCCGGTCACGCATCCATGGACCAGGTCCAACGCTGGCTCACATCTCGCGAAAGCGAGCACCTCGAGTTCAAGGAAGCAAAGGCAAACTTCCATTTCGAGAAGCTCGCGTTGTATTGCGCGGCACTGGCGAATGAAGGCGGCGGGTCCATAGTCCTTGGCATCACAGACAAGCTCCCGCGGCGCATCGTTGGTACCCAAGCCTTTCCTGATCTCGATTGGAGAGTTCGTGAAATTCCTCGCGCGACTCGCACCGGAGCAAAGAGCTGCGCTCTCGTCCCGAAGTTATGTTGTTCTCGATCTGATCCGCCGAAACGAACCGATTCCGCGCGCCCACACGGACGAGCTCGAGAAGCTGGGGTCTCTTTCAATTCTCGCCAGACAGACTCGGGGAAATCGTAGTCGCTATTTCCTCAATCCGAGGCTCTATGGGGCAGTGAAGCACGTCCGTGGCTCCAATGTCAGCACTCGAGAGGACCACGAGCATCGAGTTCTCGAATATGTCGCCCGCCAAGGCGCATCCGGCGCCAAGTTCGAGGAACTACTGGAGGTACTTCCAGCACTCACGCGCCACCAGACTCAAAGGCTGGTTCGCAACCTGAAGTCTGCGGGCCTGCTCGCCAGTCGGGGCGCAACCAAAGGGGCTCGTTGGTTCATTACAGAAAAGGCAGAGAGTGACGCAATTCGATCAATCGATTGACGTATATCCTGCACAAATCGCTGATTTAGAAGAGATTTCGATTGCTAGAAATCGCGTCGGAGGTTGAGAGTGGGACGTGCGGCGACGGTTCGCGGGTGGGTGCCAGCGCTTCCGAGTTAACGATCGGCCGCCGCGATGTCGGCCGCACATTTCACGAGCGGCGAATTGAGCGGTAGCTTCTCCAAGCGTCGCACGGCGTATTCGTAGCCGGCGGCGATGGCGCGATCGAAGCCTTTCCAGTTCAACATGTCGATCTGCGCGAGCGGCGGCTGCAACAGCAAATCGGTCTTTTCCCGGTGCGCGGCCGTCATGGCGTTGCTGTTGACCATGCCGGCACGCCAGAGAATCTGGAAGATGTTGGGGCGGTGCTTCTTTTCGCGGGCCCAGCGCATGAGTTGCCAAGGCAGAGGGACGTCGACCTCGTCGGAGTCGGTGGTGAAGGCGCGGTCGGCGCCGACATCGCTGCCGATGACCGGGCCGCGACCGAGCTCGCGCATGGCGTCGACGGGGAGGTTGTTCATCGTGCCGCCGTCTACGAGGATTTCGCCCTTGTGGACGACGGGGGGCAGGACACCGGGAATCGCGATCGAGGCGCGTAGCCAACGCCACAACTCGCCACGGCGATGCACCTCCGAGTGGCCACTGGTGAGGTTGGAGGACACGCAGAAGAACTCGAGTGGGAGGTCCTCGATGGTTACATCAGCGAAGGCGTGTTGTAGCAGCCGGGTGACCTTGTGTCCGGAGACCAGGGAAACGAACGGCAGGGTGTAGTCCCGCAGGGGCTTCGCGTCCACGAACGCCTTCCGGAAGCGCTCGGTCAATTCCTCGATAGTCCAACATTGCGCGACGCCAGCGCCGAGGATCGCACCCATGCTCGTTCCGCCGACCAGGTCGATCGGGACGCCCGCCTCGCGCAAGGCCTTCACAATCCCAATGTGGGCGAAGCCGCGTGCGCCACCGCCTGAAAGCACCAGGCCGACACCCCGACCGGTCAGCATCCTTGCGACGCGCGCGATGTCCGACTTGCAGGTGACGTGATGGTGCGCGACACCCGCCAGATTACGCAGCCAACGTGCGGCGGCATTGCGAACCAACTCTCCATCGTGCATGAGGATGAGCTCCGCACGTTGCTGAGTCATGGTGGATTCATGCGGCTTGGCGAGAGCAGCCCAGGCGCCTGCCTCGCCTTCCGCCCGCGCGAGTAATAACAACGCATCGGCCTGACGCACGCAAAGATTGCTCCAGCGGCCGGTGTCCGCCTCGCCGACATACACCACGTAGTCGTTCGCGGCTTCAATGCGATGAAACCAGTGGCTCGTATGGGAGCCCGCACGCACATTCCACACCAGCTCCGTGCGGCCGAACGCTGACAAGGCTTTGACGAGCTCAGCCGCGAAGCCACCGGCATCGACTTCGACACTCTGCGGCAGAACGGTGAAGGTGCGTGCGCCAAACGAGCGTGGCCGTGAGTTGGATTGCGAGGAATCCAGCCTGTCGACGGTCAGGCGCGCAATGCGCAGGATCGCTTCGGGGTGCTTGCGAAAGAGTCGATCGAACTCCTCGGCCGGCAGACGCGCGAGCTCCGTGTCACGTAGCGCCACCACATGAGCGTTGCGGGGCCTTCCCGAGATCAGGCCCATTTCGCCTACCGTATCTCCCGCAGCCACACGCCCGACAAAGCCACGATTCCTGCGCTCGCCCGGTGCAAACACGCCCAGGCAGCCGCTCAATACTACATACAGTGCATCTGATGGCTCTCCCGCGGAGAACAGGGTGGCGCCGCCTGGAAGGGATAGCCATTGCGCCGCCAGAGCGATCTCACCCAGGAATGCACGATCGAGCCCCTTGAACAGGGGTAACTCGCCGAATACGGCACCCAGGTCGGAGCGCCGTATCGCGGTCTCCTCGGGAAGGTCCCCCTCCATCCTCGAGTCACCCCGTCATGTCAGGTGAATGATCAGCGTTCCATGATGGCGGTTACTCCCATACCGCCGGCGGTGCACGCGGAGATGAGCCCGCGCTTCGCCTTCGGATCGCTCGCGAGAATCTTGGCAAGCGTGCTGACAATACGCGTACCGGTGGCCGCGAAGGGATGACCCACCGCGATGCTACCGCCCTTCACGTTCATCTTCGAACGATCGATGGCGCCCAACGGCGCCGACAATCCCAACTGATCACGGCACCACTCAGGTGACTCCCACGCCTTCAGCGTGCACAGAACCTGCGCCGCGAAAGCTTCGTGGATCTCGTAATAGTCGAAGTCCTGCAGGGTGAGACCGGCATCCTTCAGCATGGCGGGGACCGAATAGGCAGGCGCCATGAGCAGCCCTTCCTTGCCGCTCGCGAAGTCGACGGCCCACGCCTTGCCGTAACGCAAGTAAGCCAACACCGGCAGATTGTGCTTTGCAGCCCACTCCTCGGATGCGAGCAAGACCGCGCTCGCGCCATCGGTCAGCGGAGTACTGTTGCCCGCGGTGATGGTCCCATTCGCGTCGAAGCTCGGACGCAACTTGGAAAGTTTCTCGGGCGAGGTGTCCGATCTGACGTTGTTGTCGGCTTTGAGACCTTGATGCTCGATGACCAGATCGCCGTAGAAGCCCTCGCGCCAGGCGGCGGCCGCCTTCATGTGACTTTCATAGGCGAGTTGGTCCTGATCCTGCCGCGAGATCTGCCATTTCTTCGCCATCAGCTCGGTGCTTTGTCCCATTGACAGACCCGTGCGGGGCTCGACCACCGCCGGCAGCACCGGTTTGAAATGCTTCGGACGCAACTTCAACCAGGGCGACAGGCGTTGCCCCAGTGTGCGCCCCCGCGCACTCGCCAACAACAACTGCTGGTAGGAGCGCGGGTACACGATGGGAGCATCACTGATCGAGTCCGTGCCTCCGGCGAGTCCCGCATCGATCTGGCCGAGGGCGATCTTGTTGCCAATGAGAATCGCCGCCTCGAGACTCGTGCCGCAGGCGCGCTGCAGATCGACGGCCGGTGTCTGTGGGTCGAGTCCCGAGGACAGCACACACTCGCGCGCCAGGTTGTAATCTTTTGGGTGCTTGATGACCGCGCCGGCGGCTACGTCGCCGAGCCGCTCGCCCTGCAATCTGAAGCGCTCCACGACTCCGCGAAACGCGGCGGTCAGCAGGTCCTGATTGCCGACCTGTGCGTAAGCCGTATACGACCTCGCGAACGGGATGCGGACGCCGCCGACGATGGCGACACGCCTTACTGCTGAGCCAACGAGCATGAGCCCTCCAAAGGCCGTGATGGCAAGAATGCCACGGTCAAGTCGCCGGGGCCATGGATACCATGACCTGGCCATCGGCACCTGAAAGACGCGCTGCCACAAGGCGCATTTTCTTTACGTAGGCCGGGGCGGTATCCTGCCTATTCTCCCATTGCGTACGAGCATTCCCATGGGCGAATTCACCACCATCATGGCCCGTGATGGCCACGAGTTTCAGGCCTATCTTGCAGCGCCCACGGCCAAACCTCGTGGGGCGGTCGTCGTGCTGCAGGAGATCTATGGCGTCAATCATCACATCCGGGCGGTTACCGACAGTTTCGCGGCGGAGGGGTACACGGCGATCGCGCCAGCGCTCTTCGATCGCATCCGTCGCGGCATCGAGCTCGGCTATGGACCCGAGGATCGACCGCAGGCGTTCGGCTACATGCAACAACTCAAGATCGACGACACGTTGAAGGATGTCGGGGCGGCTATCGCCGTCGTCAAGAACTCGGGACGGGTCGGGACCGTCGGATTTTGTTGGGGCGGTCGGGTGTCGTATCTCGCCGCTTGCGACCTGCCGGTCGCCTGCGCGGTGGTCTACTACGGCAAGATCGCGGATCATCTGACCAAAAAAACGAAGCGGGCGGTCCTTTACCACTTTGGCAGCGAGGACAAGAGCATTCCGCTCAGTGATGTCGAGAAGATCAAGGCAACCTATCCCGAGGCGCCGGTAAACATCTATGAAGGCGCGGAGCACGGTTTCAACTGCGACGAGCGTCCGACCTACAACCCCCAGGCTGCCGCGCTGGCGCGGCAACGTACCCTTGAATTCCTCGCCCGCTATCTCGCGGGTGAGCGACAACCGATGTGAGTGAGCGAGACAAGCGCAAACATGAAACTGTCAGACAACAACCTGCTGCGGACCCAGGGCTACATCAATGGCAAGTGGGAGGGCGCCAACAACGGCGCCACGCACGCGGTGCTGAACCCCGCCACCCAGGAGAAGATCGGCACCGTTCCAGACATGGGTGCCGCCGAGACCCGCCGTGCGATCGAGGCAGCCAAGGCGGCCTTCCCGGCCTGGGCAGCCAAGACCGCCAAGGAGCGCGCCACCATCCTGCGCCGCTGGTATGAGCTGATGATGGCCAATCAGGAGGACCTGGCGACCCTGATGACCGCCGAGCAGGGGAAGCCTTTGGCGGAATCCAAAGGCGAGATCGCCTACGCGGCCTCCTTCATCGAGTGGTTCGCGGAGGAAGGCAAGCGGGTTTATGGGGACACCATTCCCGGACACCAGGCGGACAAGCGGATCCTGGTGCTGCGCCAGCCTGTTGGAGTGGTGGCTGCGATCACACCGTGGAACTTCCCTGCCGCCATGATCACCCGCAAGGCCGCGCCCGCGCTGGCGGCCGGTTGCACGTTTGTCTGCAAGCCCGCCATTCAGACTCCCTACTCCGCATTGGCCATGGCCGAGCTCAGCGCGCGCGCGGGTGTACCTGCCGGCGTATTCAACATTGTCACGGGCGCCGGCGCGGGAGGAATCGGTGCCGAGATGACTTCGAACCCGATCGTGCGCAAAGTCACCTTTACCGGCTCTACCGCCGTGGGTAAGAAACTGATGGCGCAGTGCTCAGAGACGGTCAAGAAGGTATCGCTCGAGCTGGGCGGCAACGCGCCTTTCATCGTGTTCGACGACGCGGATCTGGATGCGGCCGTTCAGGGCGCTCTGGCCAGCAAGTATCGCAACACCGGACAGACCTGTGTGTGTGCCAACAGGCTCCTGGTACAAAGCTCCGTGTACGACGCGTTCACGCGCAAACTGGTGGACGCGGTTGCCAAGCTCCGCGTCGGTGATGGCCTGAAGGGCGCAACCGAGCAGGGTCCCCTCATCGATACCAAGGCGTTGGCGAAGGTGGAAGAGCACATTGCGGATGCCGTTTCCAAGGGAGCGCAGGTGGCCTACGGAGGTAAGCGTCACGCCCTCGGCGGGACGTTTTTTCAGCCGACAGTGCTCACGAATGTCGCGGACAACATGCTGGTCGCCCGCGAGGAAACCTTCGGTCCGGTGGCGCCCCTGTTCCGGTTCGAGACCGAGGCAGAGGCCGTGCGTATGGCGAACGACACCGAATTCGGCCTGGCCGCCTACTTCTACACCCGCGACCTCGCCCGCTCCTGGCGGGTGGGGGAAGCGCTGGAATACGGGATTGTGGGCCTCAATACCGGGCTCATTTCCACCGAGGTAGCCCCCTTTGGGGGCATCAAGGAGTCGGGGATCGGCCGGGAGGGCTCCAAGTACGGGATCCAGGACTTTACCGAGCTCAAATACCTTTGCGTAGGGCTTACTTGAGTCCGTGGAGCACAGCAGGGTATCGTGACCTCCATGCGCTACATCAGCTCTCCTGACTTCCACCGCGATGGCGCCGAGCGTATCGGCATCCTGCTGGTCAACTCGGGCACCCCGGCGTCGCCCGAGCCCCGCGACGTAAGGAAGTTTCTAGCGAAGTTTCTCGGCGACCCACGTGTCGTGGAGTTGCCGCGCGTGCTGTGGCTGCCGATCCTGCACGGCCTCATTCTGCCGTTCCGGCCGGCGCGCTCCGCGCGCAAATACCGCAAGATCTGGACGGCGTACGGCTCACCACTGCTCGAGCTCTCCACGCGGCTGCGCACGGAGCTCACGACCACTTTGTCACAGAACATGTTGGCGCCACTGTCCGTCGAGCTCGGCATGTTGTACAGCAAGCCCTCGGTCGCGGAGGCGCTCGGACGGCTGCGTGAGTCTGGTGCACAGCGCATCCTGGTGCTACCCATGTTTCCGCAGTACTGCGGAGCGACCACCGGCGCCGTGTATGATCAGGTGAACGAGGAATTGCGCCACTGGCGCTGGCTACCGGAATTGCGCTTCGTCGCCGAGTACCACGACGATCCCGGCTATATCGACGCGCTACGCGCGAGCGTTGTTCAACACTGGGAAAGCAACGGCAAGAGCAAACACCTGCTCATCTCGTTCCACGGAATCCCGGAGCGCTCCTTCCACCAAGGCGATCCGTATTTCTGCAAATGCCAGAAGACGGCCCGCCTCCTGGCCGATGAGCTGATGCTCCGCGACACAGAGTGGAGCGTGAGCTTCCAGTCGCGCTTCGGCCCCGCCGGCTGGTTGCGCCCGTACACCAGCAGCGTGCTGGCGGAAATGCCGGCGCGCGGCGTGCGCGAAGTGACCGTGATCTGCCCGGGGTTCTCTGTCGATTGTCTCGAGACACTCGAGGAGATCGATATCGAGAACCGGGAGATCTTCATCCGCGCGGGCGGCCAACGCTATCAGTACGTTCCAGCGCTCAACGCGCGGATGGAGCATTCGCGCTTCCTTTCGGAGTTGATTGCGCGGCACTGCCAAGGGTGGACCCACGTGGAGCTGGGTAGGCGACCGGCTGGCGCCGCTCGCGGCACTTCCGTCTGACCACGCACAGCGCGCGCACAGGCCGTGCTCGGGCAGTTTCACGAGATCAGCCTGGAAACGATCGACATCCGGGCGTCGGTGGAGTTTTACGAACGGCTCGGCTTGTTCCACGCCACGACCACGGATACCTGGTCCCATCCATACGGTGTTCTGACCGATGGACGACTGTTTCTTGGCTTACATCAGCGCCGCTTCAGCTCACCGGCGCTGACATTCGTGCACCCGGGAGTCGCGGAGCTCGTCCCGGAGCTTCAGGCGCGCGGCATCGCACTGACTGTGTGCGAAACCGGCGCGGAGACCTTCAACCAGATCGGCTTCCGCGATCCGTTCGGCCAAGCCGTGTCGGTATTGGAGGCGCGCACCTTCTCCCCCGTCGCGCGAGGGCCGTCGGACGCTTGCCTGTGCGGCTATTTCGAGCAGCTCAGCCTGCCGGTGGCCAAGCCGGAAGCGGCCAAGGAATTCTGGGAGCCGCTCGGCTTCGTCGCTACCGAGGAGATGGACGAGCCGTACGTGCACCTGCCGCTCACCAGCGATCGTCTCAACATTGCCTTCCACCGTCCACGCACGCTGGATCGGCCTATGTTGGTATTTAGCGACCCCGACATGCCAGCACGTCTGGCGCGGCTGCGCGAGTTGGATTTGCGTTTCTCGGACGAGCTCCCCCGCGGGCTGGACGCACACGAGAACGCCTTGCTCGAATCGCCCGAAGGCACGCTGCTGTTACTGCTCAAGGATGGATCATGAAACGAAGAACATTGCTGTTGGCTTGCCTCGGACTCCTGTGCGGCTCTGCGCTCGCGGACGAAGGCATGTGGACCTATCACGATTTTCCACGTGACCTGGTCAAACAACGGTTCGGTACGGACATTTCCACCGCGTGGTTGGATCGAGTGCGCACAGCCACTGTGCGCCTGTCCGGGTGCACGGCTTCGTTCGTGTCTCCCGAGGGGCTGATACTGACCAACCACCACTGTGCCGCCGCTTGCCTGGACGAGAATTCAACGAGCGGGCAGAACCTCGTGAGGGACGGTTTCCTCGCGCACACCCGGGACAAAGAGCTTCGCTGCAGTACGCAGGTGGCGGACGTGCTCGTCGCCATGGAGAATGTCACCCCGAAGGTTGCAGCCGCGGTCCAGGGCCTCGAGCCGCAAGCGGCCAACGACGCGCGCAAGAAAGTGCTGACCCAGCTCGAGCAGACTTGCGAGCAAGCCAGCGCGAGCTCGAAAACCGGCCCGCTCAAATGCGAGTCCGTAACCCTTTACCAAGGCGGGCAGTACTGGCTGTACGAATACCATCGTTACGAGGATCTGCGCGTGGTGTTCGCGCCCGAAGAAGGTATTGCCGCCTTCGGCGGGGATCCGGACAATTTCCAGTTTCCACGCTGGTGTCTGGACATGGCGCTCCTGCGCGCCTACGACTCCCACGGCAAGCCCGCGGCGGTCTCCTCGTATCTGCATATTCGCCCCGAGGGCCCGAAACCCGGTGAGCTGGTGTTTGTGTCAGGACATCCGGGCTCGACCGATCGACTCCTCACCGTGGCGCAACTCGAGGAGCTGCGCGATGACATGCTGCCGAAGTGGCTCCTGCGCGCCTCGGAGTTGCGCGGCCGGTATATCGAATATGGCAAGTCGAGCCCGGAAGCGCAGCGAATCGTCGAGAATCCCCTTCTCTACCTGGAGAATTCGCTCAAGGTCCGCCGCAAGCTGCTCGATGCGCTGCTGGATGAGCGTCTGCTGCAAAAAAAGCGGCAGGAGGAGTCGGAGCTGCGCGCCAAGGCGCGCTCGGGTGGGATGACCTCCGACCCCTGGGATGCGATCGCGAAGGCGGAGAAGACCGAGCGCGAGCTGTTGCTGCCCTACACCTTCCTGGAGGCAGGCGCCGGATTCAACAGTAAACTGTTTGGCTACGCGAGAGTCATCTTGCGCGGTGCGCGTGAGCGACAGAAACCCAACGCGGATCGCCTGCGCGAATACAGGGACACGGCATTGCCGCGCCTCGAGCAACAGCTCAAAGCGCCGGTTCCCGTGTACCCGGCGCTGGAAAATCTGACTCTGTCCTTCTCGCTGGAGCGCATGCGCGAGTGGCTGGGACCGGATGACCCTATGGTGCGTCGGCTGTTGGCCAAGGATTCCCCGGATAGTCTCGCCGCTCGCGTCATCGCCGGCTCCAAGCTCAACGATCCGCAAGAGCGCATGCGGCTGTGGAGCGGCGGCATGCAGGCTGTGGAGGCCTCGCAAGACCCGATGATCGAGCTCGCGCGTGCCGTCGACCCGAGCGCTCGCGAGATTCGCAAACGCTACGAGGATGAGGTCGAGGCGCCCATCGACGCCGCTTCGGAGCAGATCGCGGCTGCTCGCTTCCGTACCTATGGAACGAGCGTGCCGCCCGATGCGACCTTTACGCTGCGGCTGAATTTCGGCACTGTGCAGGGATGGAAAGAAGGCGACCACGACGTCGGGCCGTTTACCTATCTTTCCCGGTTGTTCGAGCGCGCTACCGGCAAGGAGCCCTTCAAGGTCCCGGATAGCTGGGTCGCGGTCAAACCGCAGCTCGACCCGCAGACGAAATTCGACCTCTCCACCAACAACGACATCGTGGGCGGCAATTCCGGCAGCCCGCTGTTGGATGCGCAAGGCAGGCTGGTCGGGTTGATGTTCGATGGCAACATCCACTCGATCGCCGGCTCGTATTGGTTCGATCCGGAGTTGAACCGCTCGGTGGCGGTGCATCCAGCGATCATGCTGGAAGGACTGCGCAAGGTTTACAAGGCGAACGAGTTGCTAGCGGAGCTGGGAGCCAAATGAGCTCCCGGCGCGTGTCGGTGCGGCGCGCGCGGCGATGCGCACGCGCACCCTCATCTCGTCCGCAACCTGCAGCGCGCCCAGAAGCGCGCTGAATGGCGTGAGGCCGAGATCGGTCTGTTTGAGTGGAAAATCGCCGGTGACGAGGATTTCGTCCGCGTGCTGCTCGTAATGCAGCGGCACGACAATGGTGCTCGTGCGATCGCGCACGGTAACCTCCACGTGAGCGCGCCACTCGGCTCCTGCCTCGAGACTCGATGACCGCAGCTCGATTTCCGGATAGCGTTCCGCATCGAGCAACGCACCGCCCAGCATATTTTTGCGCGTGCCTTCCTTGGCCGAGTCAGACACATCCGGCGGAAAGTCCGCTTCGTTCTCTTTCGCTCGAAGCGGTGTCTCGTCGACGGTCAGGTCCGCGACAGGGAAAGCCACCTCGAAGGTGGTACGCGCGAGGTCCACGGGCACATAGAGGGTACCGTGAAGGGCGTGCGAGGCAATCACATGGTTGTGACCGGCCTTGGCCAGCGGGCCGCCACGAAACACCAGAATGGTCAGCAGCGAGTCCTGCGCCACGACATCATAGGGACGGCCTTCGCGGGTGGGCCCAGGCGGAGTCTGGCCAGGTACCCGCCGCGGCGTCGTTACCGAAGGGGGAGCGCCGGGCCCGGTCGGGCAGCCCGCCAGGAACGGGAATAGGCCAGCCGAGAGTAGGATCGGTATCCACAACGACCGCTTGCAACTGGTGCTCACGCGCTTAAGCTTAGACACATGGCCATCCGAAATACCACCGTTCGCTGGGGCGCGGTCTCGCAATTGTTCCACTGGCTGATCGTCGCGCTGCTCATCCTTCAAGTCACCTTGGCGAGCATCGCCGATGACCTGCCGCTGGGAATGAAGAAGCTCGCCATGCTCGCGCGACACAAGTCCGTGGGAATCACCATCCTGGGGCTGGTGGTGTTGCGGCTCCTGTGGCGCTGGACGAATCCAACACCAACCCTACCCGACACACTGAAGCCTTACGAGCGCGTGCTCGCGAGTCTCACGCATGCGGGTCTCTATATCGTGCTGTTCGCATTGCCTCTCACGGGATGGATGATGTCCTCCGCACGTGGGTTCCCGGTGAGCTGGTTCGGGTTCATTCAATTACCGGATCTCGTTCCCAAGAACAAGGCGCTCTATGAGGCCTTCCTCGAGACGCACGAGGCGCTCGTCTGGGTGCTCTACGTCGTGGTGGCACTACACGTGCTGGCCGCACTCAAGCATCATTTCATGCTGAAAGACGATGTCCTGCGACGGATGCTGCCTTTCACGCGCAACCCTTAAGCTCCTACCGACGGAGGCTCAATGATCGAACTCTCACGGGCTGCCGCTCTCGTGGCAGGCGTCCTACTCACGACCGGCGCTCTCGCCGACCCGACCCAACATTTCGCGATCGATCCGGCCAAGAGCTCACTGAAATTCGCCTTCGTGCAGGCTGGCGCGCAGAACGAGGGGAAGTTCACCCGGTTCCCGGTGACATTGGATGCCGCGACGGATGGCTCCGCGGTCACCCGCCTGGAGGTCACCGTCGAGATGACCTCGATGGACACCGGAGACAAGGAGCGGGATGACACGCTCCGCGGGCCGGATCTTTTTGCGGTCGCAAAATTCCCGCAAGCGCATTTCCTCGCCACGCAGATCACCAAGACCGCCGCCGGCTTCGATGCCGTCGGCCAACTCACGCTACGCGGGGTCACTCGGAACCAACATGTCCCGTTCACCTTACGGAGCGTGAACGAGCAGGGGCACGCGGTGAGCTATCTGACAGGCAAGACCACGATACACCGGCTCGATTTCGGGGTCGGACAGGGGGATTGGAAATCCACCGAGTGGGTCGGTAATGACGTGACGGTCTCGTACAACGTGAGACTGGTAGCGGCGCAATAGGGCGGTCTCAGGACGGACGAGCGTGCAGCTTCGAGGTGCACAGGTCGTAAATCGAGCTCATGAGCACCTGCACGGAGTGCGTCATGGCGATTTCAATTCCCTTGAGCGCCGCCTCCTTGATCGCTCCAGTCAACAGATCGAGCTGCTCGGCGGACAGGTTCTCGGGCATCTTCGTCGTGATCTGGACCGACGGCACTTCCTCCACGATCTGCCGAAGAATGTGATAGACGCAATCCGCTTTCGCACGCATCAACGCTTCGTCGTCGCCGAAGAGCGTTCCGATCGCGACCAACCCATCGACAGTCTTCGCGTGTGTCTGCTCCCACTCACGCTCCGTCCCGAACGCGACATGTATGACCTCGCCCATGACCGCCTCTTTCGCGTGTAGTTCACCGCAAGTTCCGCAAGTTCCATGCCCATCGACGCATCTTCACCTTCAGCGTCGCTTGGACCCTTACAAACAGGCGCGCTCCATCTCGAGTTTCATCTCGCGCCGCGCGCGCAGAAGTTGGATTGGTTTGGTATCCGCCACGGGTTGCAGTGCCAGACGGATTCCCATCGCCTTGAGCAGGGCGGCCACGGTCTTCAGCTCCGGATTGCCGCGCCGACACAGTGTCCGATAAAGGCTCGCGGCATTGAGCTCCACCTTCTCGACCAGTCTCGGTCCGCCTGAGACGCGTGCGATACGGCCGAGCGCCGCGGTCAACTCCTCCTGGTCCGCGTCATCGATCAACACATTCAGGTAGGCAACCGCGAGATTCCGCGAGTTGTGAACGCCGCCCTGTTCCGCCGCCTCATTCCTGTCTCTTTCCTTCCGAGCCATGATTCCCTCCGGTGTCTGAATACGTCGCGACCTGGCGGGAGTCATGCTAGGACACAAGTGTGCTCCAACACCAGAGGGAATAATTGACCAAAATGCGCTGATATTCCGCGTTAGCCTCTCCGACGCCGCAAAAGCCGCTTTGTTGCGCGCTTTGCCGCAGTTTTCGACTTGCTGCGAGTTGCCACGCGCGCCGCCGCGCGTTTGGCTGGCTTGCCGCGCGCGCTGTTGGATTTCTTGGCGGCAGAGGCACGCGCGGCCGACTTGCCCACAGCTTTCTTCGCAGCCGCGCGGGGCCGCTTCGCCGTGGTACGTTTGCTTGCCGCGCCACCCTGCTTTTTGCGCGCCGGCGGGCTGGCCGTCGTAGGGATGTCCTGCGTATCGACCCCACGCAGTTGATCCAGAATCGCAGGATTCTCCAAGGTCGAAATGTCCTGCGTGATTTCCTCACCGCGGGCGACGGCCTTCAACAGGCGCCTCATGATCTTGCCGGAGCGTGTCTTGGGCAGGTTGTCCGCGAAGCGAATGTCGTCCGGCTTGGCTATGGCGCCCAGCTGCTCGGCAACCCAATCGCGCAGCTCCTTCACGAACGCGCTCGTGTCTCCCGTGGGCCGCGTCCCGCGACACACGACGAAAGCGAATACCGACTCACCCTTGATCTCGTGCGGCTTACCCACAACCGCCGCTTCCGCGATGCGCGGATGCGCCACGAGCGCCGACTCCACCTCCATGGTGCCGAGTCGATGTCCGGCCACGTTGAGCACATCGTCGATCCGCCCCATGATCCAGTAATAGCCGTCCTTGTCGCGATGCGCGCTGTCACCGGCCACGTAATACCGGTTGTTGAACTTCTCCCAATACGCGGCGAGATAGCGATCGTTGTTGCGCCAGATGGTGCGCAGCATCGAGGGCCACGGTTTCTTCACGACGAGATAACCACCCGCATCCGCGCGCGTCACCGCCTTACCGTGATCGTCAACGATATCAACATCGATCCCTGGCAAGGGTTGGGTGCACGAGCCCGGCTTCGTGGCCGTGATCCCGGGAAGGGGCGAGATCAGAATCGCGCCGGTCTCGGTCTGCCACCAGGTATCCACAATCGGGCAGCGCTCGTGACCGATGACCTTGTAATACCACATCCAGGCTTCGGGGTTGATCGGCTCACCGACACTGCCGAGCAGCCGCAGCCGCGAGAGGTCGTATTTCGCAGGCAACTCGTCGCCCAGCTTCATGAGGGCGCGGATCGCGGTCGGCGCGGTGTAGAAAATAGAGACGCCGTGATCCTGACAGATCTTCCAGAACCGCCCGCCGTCCGGATAGACCGGGCCGCCCTCATAAAGGACCACGGTAGCGCCGGCCGCGAGCGGCCCGTATGCCACATAGCTGTGTCCAGTGATCCAACCCACGTCGGCCGTGCACCAGAACACATCATCGTCGCGCAGGTCGAACACCCATTGCGACGTCAGCTTCGCTCCCAACAGATAGCCGCCGGTCGCATGCTGAATGCCTTTCGGCTTGCCCGTGGAGCCTGATGTATAGAGCAGGAACAGCGGATGCTCGGCCTCGACCCACTCGGGCTCGCAGTAGGGAGAGGCTTCACCGAGGAGGTCGTGCCACCACAAATCGCGGCGCGGATCCATGGACACAGGCTTGTCCGTTCGCCGATAGACGATGACGTGTTTCACACTGGGGCAACCGCTTGCCAGGGCTTTGTCGGTCGCGGCTTTCAGCTCGATGACATTCCCGGCTCGCCAACCGCCGTCGGCGGTAATCACGAGCTTCGCCCCGGTATCCTCGATCCGTTCTTTCAGCGCGATGGCGGAGAAGCCACCAAACACGACCGAGTGGATCGCGCCAATGCGGTTGCAGGCCTGCATCGCAATGACGGCTTCCGGAATGAGAGGCATGTAGATGATCACCCGATCACCACTGTTCACGCCCTGGCTTTTGAGCACGTTGGCGAAGCGGCAGACCTGTTCGTGCAGCTCGCGGTAGGTCAAGCGACGCACATCGCCCGGCTCACCTTCGAAAATCAACGCCGTCTTGTCACCACGTTGCGCGAGGTGCGCATCGAGGCAGTTGTAAGAGGCGTTAAGCCGCCCGTCGGTAAACCATCGATAGTTTGGCGCAGCCGAATCATCCAGCGTGACGCTGAAAGGGGTCTGCCAATGGAGCTCGGTGCGGGCCATTTCCGCCCAGAACCCGACGTGATCGCGCGCCGCATGCTCTCGGAGCTTCTCCACGTCAACGGGCTTTAGCCGGGCCCGCTGGGTAAATTCGGCAGGCGGCGCAAATGAGCGCTCCTCCTGTAAGACCGACACGATATTCTTGTTCGCCATGGTGTTCCCCTCGAAAGCATGAGCGGTATGCTTCGAAGCATAGCCGAATACGCCAGGGGAGCCGCGGGTCGTGGGCTGATTGGATCTCGGGCCTCGCGCGGCTCGGCTGGCAATCACGGGCGGTGGCTCGGGACCGTCCTGTGCGGTTTACTACTATTGGCCTGCACGCCGGGCTCCGCCGCGCCGTCTTCGTCTCACCCAGTGCTGGCACAGAGTTGTCGTGCCATCGATAGTTCCCATGACATTGCCCTGCGCCTCATCGCCCCTGATGACGGGGTACTGCGCGTCGAAGTGCAAGAACGGGGTATTTCAACCGTCAGCCGCTTGAACGACGTCGG
>CAYNTW010000030.1:47365-51659 GCA_964400085.1 uncultured Steroidobacteraceae bacterium
GCCCTCGCGAGCCAGAATCTCGCCCAACTCGCCGAGCAGGGCAAGGACTACTCCGTTGCCCTCTCGATTTATGGTGATGCCCTGCGCCGGCTGTCGGCCGAGCGCAATCCAAAACTGGTCGCTGACATCTGGAACAACCTCGGGCGGGTTCAGGGAATCGTGGGCCTCTTCAGTGCCAGCGAGCGTTCGCAATCGGCCGCGATGCAGACTTATGCGCGCCTGGGCGACTGTCAAGGCGTTCGGCGCAGTCTCGTGCGTTCCGGCGTTTTGCTCGTGCACGTTGGGAATCTCGTCGACGCTGAAAACGAGCTCTCGCGAGCGGCCTCTCTCGAGTGTCCCGCTTTGCTTGCATCCGCCCGACAGGTCGATGGCCAGAACACAACCAGCCTTGCCTTGTCGGCAGGCGGTGCGCGAAGCGACGCCCGCGAGATTGGGGCGGGAGGCTTTGGGCATCCGTGCACGCAACCTCTCGATCCGACAGCGTTGACCCGCGATTCGAAGGCGGTAGTGTTCAACTCGTTGTTGGCCCTCGCCAGGGAAGCGTTGTTGATTGGCAACGCCGCGGAAGTCTGGCGGTGTCTGGATGCCGCTCAGGTCTACGTCCCGGATCTACGCAACCAGGTGCGCCTGACAAACGCACGAGGAACAGCATTTCTGGAGCGCAACGACGCCCCGGATGCTCGGGCCGCATTTACGCGAGCTTTACGCACCTCGGATGAAGCCGGTCTTCCGACCACTTATGAGGATCGCCGCTCCGCGCAGATCGGTCTCGTTCAATCGATGCTCGTCGATGGTCAAACCGCGCCGGCCTTGCACGGTGCCGCGCAAGCGCTGGCCACGAGTACCGCCAGCGGTGATATCGAAAGCACCATCACGTCGCTACGCCTGATTGCCGCCGCCCACCGCGCGGCTGGGCAGCCGACCGACGCGCTGAAAGTGTTACGCGTCGCCGCCGATCTCATCGAAGCAGTACCGATCGACGAGCTGGACGGCGAGCAGCGGGCAACATTTCTCGCGAGCCAACATACCGTCTTCGCGGAGCTCACCGACACCCTCACCAGTCAAGATAGGGCGGACAACTCGACAGCCTGGCTCGCGTTTGAAGCCTCGGAACGGGGTCGTGCGCGCAGTCTGCGCTACGCACTCAACCAGCAGACGCGCGATGCCGCCGCCCCACTCGATGCAGCGCCCGCGTCCAAATACCGGCGCTTGTTGAGCGAGGTCGCCACAGAAGGGCAAGCCGACCCGGAGCAATCACCAGAGGCTTTGCGAGTACGCATTGATGACATTGAGCGCCTTGCACTGCGCGAGGGTTCTGCGCCCGAAGCGTTCGACCGTGCACAACTGGGACGCACGCTCGAGCAACTGGACGCAACTCTCGTCGAATACACGAGCGCCTCCGCTGAAATGCTCGCGTTTGTCATCAGTGGAGATCGCGCTCGGGTCGTGCACCTTGGCGATGGCAAGGCGATCGCAAAAGCGGCCGCCGAGCTTCGGGACCGACTGCGTGACACCGACGCGCCAGCGAGCGAGGTGCGTGGCGCCGCCCAGGCGCTTGCCCAGCTCGTGTGGTGGCCGATTACGCCCTATCTGCCAGCGAAACTTGGTCGTGTCGTCATCGTTCCCGACGACGCTTTGCATACGATTCCCATCGCGGTGCTCCCCTGGGGGCAAGACCCGCGCGAGCAGCTCGTGTTGCAGCACACCGAAAGCGCGGTCGTCCCGTCCGCCCTCTTCTTGACGCGGGTGCACTCGAACGCCTCCGTCCATGCCGAAGCTCCGCGGATCGCGCTGATCGGCGATCCGGTGTTCCGGGTTGCCGATTGGAGTCGAGAATGTACCGAAGCGAATACAGGACCGCCGCCGTCGCACCCGCTGCGCCGAGACCTGTCCTGGACCGAGACATTGCCCCGCCTGCCGGGGACGCGGGTCGAGATCGCCGGCATCGCCAAGCTGGCGCGCGAATCGCGTCCACGGAGCCGAATTGAGACGCTCGTCGGGTGCGCCGCCGTCCCCACCGCGCTTCGCAAAGTCGCCAGCACGGATCCCGACCTGCTGCACATCGCGACTCACGCCCGAATCGACGCGCAACGTCCGCGGCTCTCGGCATTGGCCCTGACCCCCGAATCACCCGCGGACAAGAACGCATCGACCTTCGGTCTGTTGGACATACTCAACTTGAAACTCACTTCCAAGCTGGTAGTGCTGAGCGCCTGTGACACCTCGCGGGGCCGGCTCCTACCCGGTGAAGGCGTGCTGGGGCCGGCGCAGGCCTTCCTGCAAGCCGGCTCAGCCGCGGTTCTGGCCAGCTACTGGAAGGTTGATGACCAGATTACGTCGGCTTTCATGCAGCGGTTTTACAAATACCTGCTCGCGGATCGCTTGAGCGCCTCGGCCGCCTTGCGCAAGACGCAACTCGAGGGCGCCGCATCCGGAAAGACTTACGAGTGGGCCGCCTTCTCCCTCTACGGTTGGCCCGATAGCTCGATCTAGCGCGTGTACGCGCAATGCGGGTAGGGACACGCCCGATGAGATAAGCCGGCTCCTCGCCGCAGTGATCAGGTGCGGACCTCTTCCGCAACCCCCGAGGAGCTCTCATGACCCGTAAATTCTCGTTAGCCTCTTTTGCCGCATCGCAATGTCTCATTTTCGGACTCACTTTCCTGCAGCCGGCCCAGGCCGCGACACCGCCGAACTACTTCTTCAGCCAGTGGACCGTCAGCGCTAATTGCACGGAGCCCAATGCGGGCCCCGCGGCGCGGGTGGACCTTGGCCTGAAATTGAAGATCTCCAGCAATGCCGCCAACCCCGACGGCAGCTATTCCCTCCAGACAATCAACACC
Organism: uncultured Steroidobacteraceae bacterium; assembly: GCA_964400085.1. Classification (GTDB taxonomy): domain Bacteria; phylum Pseudomonadota; class Gammaproteobacteria; order Steroidobacterales; family Steroidobacteraceae; genus 13-2-20CM-66-19. The sequence goes on from CAYNTW010000030.1 coordinate 50,209, forward strand.
GGCGGGAAGCGCTGGGCGGGCGAGTGGAATGGCCTGAAGCTCGAGTATCGTCCTGGCACCAAAATGACCACGGTGCCTGCGGATTTCGAGTGTGTCGCCGGCGCGGAAGCCAGCTCTGCGGCCGCGTCATCCTTCCTGGCCATGTCAGGTTATGTTCAGACGGCGGAGCCCCAGTACACGCAAGCGCACTGGTATGGGCTGGCAAAAATCCACGGCCAGCTCGAGCACGTAATGATCTTCCCGCGCGATACGAGCGCGGGCCAAGGCGGTCCCTCCGTCATCATCGTGCTGGCCTCGGCCAGTGCCAGCAGTGACATCAACCTCGACGATGACGGCGTGATCCACGGCAACTGACGATTTACCATCGCGTGACCTCTTCGGGGGGCTCGGCCCGCGCGAGCCCCAAGGAGGAGGGGAGCGAAAAGCCGCAATAACGTCACCCGCGGGCCCTAGAATGACCCTATGGACATGGGGTTACGGGGCCACTGTAGAAAAGGATTATGTCTAGTCATCCTGGGCTACTCACTGAGTAGCTCGAGCCCGGTGACCGCGGCGCCGGCGCTACCCCCAGGATTCCCCTGCCAGCCGCTGACTTGTTCCACCCTGCTACCCACTCGGGGAGTGGATGATCCCCACACCAATGATTGCGCCTACCGGGCGGGCAATCTCTGGTGGGTGGACTACGTCGCCGGATCACTCACCTGGGGCGAGCGCGCCAAACCGGTCACCGTAGCGGTGTTCGACGATGGCGCGTGGGTCGATCACGAAGAACTTCGCAATCAACTGTGGACCAATCCGGCCGAGGCACAGGGTAAGCCCGGGATGGACGACGACGGCAACGGTTACGTCGACGACATTCACGGGTGGGATTTTGTCGACAACAGTCCGGACGTGACGCCTAAAGGACGCTGTCGCGACATTCCCAGCCATGGAACGCTGATGGCGAGCCTGATTGCTGCGGAGCGCAATAATCAAGTCGGCATTGCGGCGCCAGGCTCTGATGGGGCGCGAGTCATGATCCTGCGGATCGTCGGTTGTGAAGGGGCGGACGTGCGCGCGGATCCGGCCCGCCTGGTGCGGGCCCTCGAATATGCGACGCGCATGGGCGCTCGGATTCTCAGCTTCAGTGCACACTGGAGCGTGACTACCCGGGAGCTTGATGCCGCGTTTCGTGAAATCGCCGATCGCCCCGGCTCCCCCGTGGCGGCGATCGTGGTTGCCAGCGTGCCGAACAAAGGTGAGCCCGCCACCGGCTACCCAGCCGCTTACGCCTTTCGTCGCATCGTGAGAGCCATTCCAATAGGGAATGACGACACCCTTTCGCCAGGCACCAGCCCCTCTCCGCCCGGAATCAATCTCGGGGCGCCCAGCGCGTGCGTGATCGGCGCCGGCCGGCCCCCAGCGCAGTACCGGCTCGAGCAGGGGAGTTCCAATTCCACGGCCATTCTGGC
>CAYNTW010000031.1:0-50917 GCA_964400085.1 uncultured Steroidobacteraceae bacterium
TGGCTCGCATGTCGAAGTCCAGCAAGATCGAGCTCGCCAATCCGACCGGGGGCCCGACTCAGCTGACGACCGGGTACCCGAAGGTAGGCGGTTTACATCTGGCGTTCGAGCCTACTCCCGGCTGGTCTATCTCCGCAAACCGCATCCTGATATTTGGTGGCGGTGCGGCAGGTGGCCAATCGGTGGCCAACATCCTGCAAGCCTTCTTCGATCCCAAGAAGGCGCAGTTCAACGGCTTCGGCACGCGGGCGAATGTCGGCAAACAGGAAGCGTCGGTCGCCAGCCGATTCATATTCTCGGGTCCGGTGCCCTTCGCGGTGTATTTCGAATATGCCGGTAACGACACCGACAACGGCAAGAACTATCTGCTGGGCAAGCCCGACCTCTCCATGGGGATTCATTTTCCCCGCCTCGGACCCTTCGATGTCACTTTCGAGAGCTCCTACTGGACACCCACCTGGTACGTACATGGCAACAGTAACGTGCAAACAGGTTATGGTGACGGTATCACCAACGACGGCGACAGCTTCGGGCACTGGTTTGGCGACCAGCGCGTCTTCGGCGATGCCGTGGGAGGCCGAAGCGACATGCTGCGTATCGGTTGGGAGCCGTCCCGCGGCGGACGGTTGGAAGCGCAGCTGCGATCTTTGGTAAACGACAACTATCAAGGGTCGGGTTACTCCTCGGGAGTTGCCTATCGCCACGAGTACATGGGCTCGCTGAGCTACACCTATCCATGGCGGGACTACGTCGTGGGAGGAGAGGTCGACGCGGGTCGCGACGTGTTTGGCCACTCGTACACGCGACTGGCTGCGTTCCTGCGTTACGGAGATGCGTTACACGGCGCTTCCGAGGGCGCAGGAGATGAAGCGCTGGGGCTGCAGCGCCCGGAAGGTGCCGAGCTTTTTGTCGACGCCGGCGCGAACAGAAGCCGCATCGCGATTTCCCCCAACGGAGTGATTCCGAGCTACGCCATCACGAAAGTGGGGCCGCATGTCGGTTTTGGCGCGCGCCGCGCCATTTCGAAGCACCAGGATCTCGGCGTCCGCATCGAGGCCGACGAGCTCGATCACCGCGCCTTCTACAACTTTCGCCTGCTGGATTACCGATGGCGCTTCAACAACCCGCTCGCCCTCGAGATCTTCGGCGGCGCGGCGCGCTACAATCTCGTGAAGCCGGCCTACGGCTTTACCTTCGGCGCGGGCTTGCAGTGGCGCAACCTCTTGCCAGGATGGGACCTGGGGATCGATTATCTTTACGGCGTCAAGGTCGCCCGGCTGCGCACGCTGCCCAACGATATCCAAGGCGGAAGCCGGAACGATGCTTTCTACGACATCAATCGTGTGACACTGTACGTATCCCGAAAGTTCTGACTCTGCCCGCCACCCGGAGCCCTGGGCCTGGAGCCTGTCTGACTAGTTATCGTCGTACTCGAACTTTGGCTGGTTGTTTTTCTTGGTAGAACCGAAGGAATAGACCAAACCGACATAGAGGACCCGACCCCGGACGGTACGCTGGTATTCCTCCGTGAACGTCGGCGTCGTCGCGAATCGCCGGTAGCGTTGGCCGTCGAAAAGGTCTGAGACAGTCATGACCCCCGTCAGATCCGCCCTCAGCTGGCGCCTGTACCCAAGATTGACGATATTGATAGCGCTTACATAGCCCTGCGGAGTCAGTCGCTTGTCGGACCGGGTCGCAGTGATCTGCGCCGAATCGTCGGGCGTTGGCCGGTAATCCAACTTCACTTTTGCATTGAGGCCGGTGGTCGACTGCAAACCCGAGAATCCCAGCGCCGTCGCATCGATCTGCCGGTGAAACAGGTCGCCGCTGATGCTGTAGGAAAGTTTCGGGAGGATATGACCGTCCGCGGTAAACTCGAGCCCGGCCGAGTCGTCCTTTGGCAGATTGGTCTTCATCGTGAGTGTCAGTCCATTATCGAGGTACCCGGTCACGTCCGTCACGCTATTTTGATTGTGGCGGTAGTACCCGGTGAGGGCGTAGGTCTGCCTGCGACCTTGGAATCCGTAGCCCGCTTCATAGGACTGGGTGAATTCCGGTCTGAGGTTGGGGTTACCGGTGTTGAGGTTTGGTGTGTATTCGTGATCTATGTAGGGGTTCAGGTACTGGAATTCGGGGCGAGTCACACGTCGGCTCGCGCCGAACGACAGCGTGGACTCATCGGACAGGCTGTAATCCACGTGCAGGCTTGGATAGATCTCGAAGTACCGGTCCGTGTTCGAGATATCGTTGGTCAGTTGCTCGGCGTCCCTACGGGTGAGCTCCGCCCTGAACCCGCCTAACGCGTTCCAATGGCCAATGCTCGCCTGATAGGTTGCATAGGCCGCATTGATCTGTTGCCGCACCTTGAAATCGTTGGTGAGGTTCGGGTCGATCACCTGCGCTCCGGTCACCGGATCGACATTGTTACCGACATTGCCGAACTTGTAGTCGTCCTGCTCGAAGTCGTAGCCGAGCTTCAGCGAGCGCGCCTTGGATAACGGCAGCGTATAGTCGGCACCGAATTCGGTCGTCCCATGAGCCTCGCGGAAGCTCAGGTTGTTGTAGAAGGTTGGGAGAGGCGGGATGAACGAGTCATTGGTATAGTCGTAATGCTCGTGCTGTAGCGATGTCGATCGATGCAGTGAAAGCTCCAACACCTCGCCGGGTCGCTCGAGCTGCTGGGTAAATCCTAGTTTCTGATCCAGGTCTATTTCCGGGTCATGCCCCGAGCTCAGACGGCGCGTCGAGCTCGTAATCACGCCTGATGTGCTACTACCGTCCAGTTGGGTGTAGGTGCGCAGGCCGCCGCGATCGGCCCAACTCGCGGACCCGCTGATGGACTGCCGGTTGTTCAATGCGTATTCGGCGGTAAGCGCGACCGTCGGCACTTCGCGGCGGATCTTTTCATTGATCAGGTTTTTGCTGTCGGTCAGCAACCCCGTGGCGGGGTCCCGCGCCAGTACGTCCGATTGGACGCGTCGATCCCGGTGATCTTGTCGATAGCCTGCCGTGACCGAAGTCGTCAGCGGCCCGGAGTTATAGCTACCCTCCGCCCCGAGGACGGAGCGTCCGCCGCTACCGAGACTGCCCTGGAGGGAGCCTGTCAGGCCGGCCGAACGCTTCTTGCGCAGGATGATATTGATCACTCCCGCCGCGCCATCGGCCTTGAACTGCGGCGGCGGAGTGGTGAGCACCTCGATGCGCTCGATGTCCTTCGCTGGGATCGACTGCAGGGCGTCCCCGGCCTTGGAACCGGAGAACTGAGCCGACGGTTTACCGTCAATCAGGATCAGGACCTTGGTATCTCCGCGCAGCGAGACGACGCCATCCGCATCCACCTCGACCGACGGAATCACGCTTAAAACATCACTCAAGGTGCCGAAGGTGCTTTGCACATCCGAAGGCACGCTGTAAAGCTTGCGGTCTATGCGGGTTTCGACGGACAGCTTCTGTCCGGAGACAACGATGGTATCGACTGAGGCGCCGGAGGCCGGCGGGAGGTCTGACGCCTCTGCGACCGAGCCCGCGACGACAAGTGCAAGAGCATATGACCAACAGACGCATGCATTTCCCGACAAAACAGTCGATCCTCTTGATCTCAGGTAAAGGAACGCACCTCGCTTAACGCGATATCAATTCTGCTTCGTCACCTTGATAGCTACAACCGTGTGTACTGTCGCTTGGAGCGACCGCCCGTCGGCGCCTTTGGCGGGAGTCCCTTGGATGCTGTAGGCTACATTGATGGGGGATCTGGCGCGTTATCGCTGGATTGCAGCGCATATATTGCCGCACGAGCCGGAGCTGCGAGGCTGGCTGCGGCAACGGCCGGGCATCTTCAACGAAAATGATGTCGACGATGTGGTCCAGGAGGCTTTTGCACGCATCTGGTCGGCGGATTTCGCGCGGATTCGCAATGGCCGCGCCTACTTGTTCTCCACCGTGCGCCACCTGTTGGGGGAATACGCCCGCCGCAGCCGCATCGTACGGATCGAGCTATTGGGGGAGATCGACTCGCTAAACCTCATCAGTGACGAGCCCGGACCGGAACGGCGTGTGAGTGCGCGGCAAGAGTTGGAGAGATTGCAGGCGATCGTCGAGTCGCTCCCCATTCAGTGCCGTCGGGTGTTCGAGCTGCTGAAGTTCGAGGGCTTGTCACATCGGGAAGTCGCGCAGCGCATGGGCTTGAGCCAGAAAACTATTGAGAATCATCTGACTCGCGCGCTGGCGCGTATTGGCGCTACGCTCGCAGTGCCACCGGTCGGCGGAGTGTTACCTCGAGCAGAAGCTCTGCCTAAACGAGCCAACGCCGCGGACCGTGGAAACGATTAGCGAACTTGCCGCACGGTGGGCGGTGCGCGCCGATGCAGGCAACCTGAGTCCGGATGAGCAGCGGGAGCTCGACTCCTGGTTAGCCGCCGACTCGCGTCATCTCGGCGCTTTTGTGCGTGCACGCGCACAATGGGTTGATCTGGATCGCCTGGCGGCCTTGCGCGGCGTCGCGCGTGACCAGGACCCATCGCCGCCAGCCTCGAGGCCGGAGACAACAGGTGGTGCTCCAGCCCAAAACTTGTCTCGCCGACGGCTGCTTGCCGCTGCATTTGCCGGCGTGGGAGTCCTCGGTGCTGGATTGTGCTGGAGGATTTTGTACAAGGACCGGGAACGGTATTCGAGCGGAATCGGTGAGATGCGGCGTATCGCACTCGCGGACGGCTCGACGCTCCTGTTGAATACGAACAGCGAAGTCATCGTGCAACTGACGAAACAGCAGCGCGACATTCAGTTGGTTCGCGGCGAAGCGCTGTTCGAGGTGGCGCATGATCAATCCAGGCCTTTTATCGTCCAGGCGAACGAGGGGCGGGTACGTGCCCTCGGCACGGCATTCGCGGTGCGACTGGAAGATGGCCGGGTTGAGGTCATGGTGATCGAAGGCGTCGTTGAGGTGACGGATCTGAGTTCCACGCCGGTGCTCAATCCGGGCACGCCGACCACCACGAAAGCTCGCGCGAGGCGCGTAACGGCGCACGAACGCGCGCTGATAGCATCCGCGCATCCCCCGAAGGTCGAGCCCATTGCACCAGCCGAAGCGGATCGGCAACTCGCCTGGCGGGAAGGCTTCGTGTCCTTCGACGGCGAAACCCTGCAAGCGGCGGTGTCGGAGATCAATCGGCACAACCGGCGCCAAATCGTGATCGAAGACCCCCACCTGGCCTCCATGCCGATCATCGGAGTTTTCCGGGCAACCGATCTGCAGGGCTTTGCGGATGCGGCCGCCGCGACTCTCAATGCACGGGCGACCGCGGACGGGGAGATCATCCGAATTCAGCCCAGACCTGCGCACTGAATGGATTCCCCGCTATGGGGGGAGTTCTGCGGTTGTTCATCTTCCGGGTAGGGGTTGAGAGGGTTTGAAGCTATCGCGGAGGGAGGATGGTCGTACCGAGCGCGCGTTCAATCTGTCCGATTAGCGTACTCATCGTCCTCTCCCTGCTGGGCGTGGTTGCGGCATGTCCCGCGGCGGCACAGGAGGTGCACGCGTTTAGCGTATTGGCGGGAGATCCTTCAACAGCGATTCGCGCATTTGCCGCCCAGGCAGGCGTTGAGATCATGGCTTCCGCCGATGATCTGAGGGGCAAAAAGCTGAACCCTGTCAGCGGCCAGATTCCCACTGAAGAAGCGTTGAACGCACTGCTCGCCGGAACTGGCTTGCGTCACCGTTATGTGGGTGAGCGAACCGTGGCTTTGATCAGCGACTATCCGACCGCAGGCTCGGTGGCGCAACAATCAGTGCCCAAGGGACCGGGTTCTGAGCGTTCGGCAAGTGTTTCCCCGACCGCCTCGACCACCGCGGCGCGCCCGCTCGAACCTGCGGATACTGCTAGCGAAGACAAGCGCGGTGCGACCACTCTTCAGGAAGTCACCGTCACCGCACGCCGATACGAGGAGAACCCGCAGAAGGTGCCGGTGGCGATCACGGCACTGACGGGCGAACAGCTCACACAGCAGTCCGTGACGCAGGTCTATGATCTTCAAGGTCAGGTTCCCGGCCTGTTCATGCAGCAGGCCCGGGACGATCCGCAATCCCTCGCCATCACAATGCGCGGGCGGAAGCAGGAAGACATCACCTTGGCCGTCGATCCTGCCGTCAGCTTGAATGTTGACGGTCTCTACATTCCACGGACTCTCGCCATGGCCGGCGCGCTTCTCGACATCCACCGTGTCGAAGTTCTGAGGGGTCCGCAGGGAACCCTCTATGGACGCAACTCAACCGGCGGCGCGATCGGCTTGTTCACCAATGAGCCCACGCATGACTTGTCGGCTTCCGCCGACCTGACCGCCGGGAATTTTGGCGCCTGGACCGCTACCGGAATTGCCAATCTCCCCATCACCGACTCGGTCGCGGCGCGGTTCGTGGTCTCAGGGGGGGCACACGGGGGCTACGAACATAACACGGCCGGCCTGCCCGTGTTCGATGCGCGCAATCAATATTACCGTGCCAAGCTCGGTTGGAACGGCGAGAACGGCAGTAAGGTGGTTCTCACCGTGCACTACGAATCTGACTACTCCGGTATCGTCAGGGGGATCGTATCGGGATTGGTGCCCGAAGGGGGAGGCATGCCGCAAGGCGGCGCGTTGGCGCTGGAAACCGCGGCGGAAAGTGGTTTGCCCCTCCCACAAGCTGTCGCGCTGCTCGACTCGTGGGTCGCCAGCCGGCGATCCTACGATTTCTATAACACGTTTACCGGGGGTCCGCCCCGCCCCAGCAGCTTCAGCGACGATACGCGGTGGGATGTTGGGCTCAACATCAATATCCCGGTCACGGAAGGCATGACTTTCCGGTCCATCACCGGCTTCCAGCGACTGTCGCGATTCGCGCCGTTCGGCGCGCAATTTCCAGTCGACATACTGCTGGCGGCGCTCGACACCCATGATGGCTATGCGAGTCAGGAATTCCAGCTTCTGGGGGACAGAGCCGGCATCAAGTGGGTTGCGGGCCTCTACGGCGGATATGAGAGGGGCGACGATGACTCAACGGTCATCGTGCTTCCCGAAGTGCTCGGCCCGCTGCCCGGAATCAACAATAACCAGATCAGGAACTCCAGTGTAGCCGGATTCGCTCAAGCCGCTTGGGAGTTCATCCCCGGATGGCGGCTGACGGCGGGGGCTCGCTACACAGTCGATACGCGGCAGATCAATGCCGTCGCGCTGACCGGAACCCAGTGCGTGGTTCCTGCGCCTGGCGTGAGCACGACGGCATTCGGAGCGGCGGCGCAGTGTCCGCGGACCTTCAAGAATACTTTTCGCAAGCCCACTTGGCTGGTGTCGCTCGACCGCCAGTTGACTCCTGACACGCTCCTGTACGCCAAGATCGCTACGGGTTATCGAAGTGGCGGCGAGAATGAAGGCGGGGCGGTAGAGATAGAGACCTTCGCGCCTTTCAATCCCGAGACCAATGTGGAATATGAAGCGGGGTTCAAGACCGAGCTCCTCGATCGCCGCTTACGGCTGAACCTGGCTGCGTATCAGGACAACTACACCAACCTTCAGGTGCAAACCGCGTTACTCGCAAGTGATGGGCAATTCGTAACGGTTGAGACGAACGCCGCAACCTCGACCATCAGAGGAATGGAGCTGGAAGCTGATGCGATCATCGCGTCCGGCTTCGGTGTGCACGCGTCGGCGGCCTATACCGCCGCGCATTACGACAAATTCTCGGACGTGACCGGCGATCGCGCGCACGAGCCTTTCGCCGTCCCGAAGTGGCTGTGGAGCATGAGCGGCAAGTATGTGCGGCCGATCGGCATCGGCGATCTGCTTTTCGAGCTCGATTATGATTGGAAGAGCGTCGTGAACCTCGCAGGCCATGCGGTGTATGCCAGCCAGGTGACCCAGGGGGCATACGGGCTCCTCAACGCACGCATCAACTTGCATCTGGATGCCCAGAATCTCGACGTCGCACTCTTCGGCAAGAACATCACCGGAGTCACCTATTTCGATCAGGCCTTTACTCTCGAGCAAGGAGGCTTCAACCAGTTATACCGGGGAGCACCCGCCATATACGGCGTCGAGGTCTCCATGAAATTCGGCAGGTAGGCGCGCTCAAGGCCGCCCCTTGCGCAAAGGCTACAGCTTACGGTCAGCTCAGTTCCTTGGACTTGCGCAGCAGGGTGTTGCGGCTCCATCCGATGATCTTGGCGGCCTCACGTCGTCGGCCTTGAGTCAACTTGAGCGCGCAGTCCATCAATATACGCTCGAACTCCCGCTCTGCCAGCGCATGCAGCGGACCCTCACCCAGGGCCAGCTTGCGGTCGCTCCACACCGCGAGCGCCTGAATCCATTCGGCCTTTTCTGGATCACCTGCGGGGATGGGGCGTAGATGCGGCGGCAAATCCCGAATGGTGACCTCACTGCCCGGGCCCACCGCACAGAGTCGGCGACACAGGTCCGCGAGCTCGCGCACGTTGCCCGGCCAGTCATAGTCGACAAGCCTGTTCAGGGCTTCGGATGCGAATGACTTCGGCGCGACCCCGAGCTCGTTCGCTGCCACTCGCATGTAGTGCGAGGCCAACATGGCGACATCCTCAGGCCGGAAGCGCAGGGGTGGAAGGTCGATGTGGATCGCGTTCAAGCGATAGTACAAGTCGCGACGGAAGAGACCGAGCTCAACGCGTTCGTACAGGTCCTGCTCTGTCGCTACGATCAGGCGGACATTCGCGCGCACCCGGACTTGCCCGCCGGGGCGATAGAACTCACCCTGCGAGAGCAACTGGAGGAGGGTGAACTGCGGTTGCGGCCCGAGAGCGTCGATGTCGTCGAGGAAGACAGTGCCCCCCTCGGCTTGCTCGATCCGGCCCCTTCGGGATGTCGTGCCAGCGCCTGGCTCATTGCCGAAGAGCTCGGATTCGAGCAGTTCCGGTGTGATAGCGCGAGTATTGATCCCGATGAATTGACCACCCGCACGTGAGCTGTGGTAGTGCAATGCTCGGGCGACGAGCTCTTTGCCCGTTCCGGGTTCGCCTCGTATCAGCACCGGGGTCTGCGACTGCGCTACACGAGCGATGGCTCGGAAGACCACTTGCATGGCCGGGGCACGGCCGAGAGCCTCCGCAAGCTGACGCACCGGGTCCTGCATGTTACCCATGAACGAACGCGCCCGCACCGCACGCTTCACGACACTGAGGGCCTCGAGCACATCCAGCGGCTGCGGCAGATATTCGAACGCCCCCGCCTTATAGGCCGACACCGCACTGTTCAGATCCGGATTGGCCGCGGTGACGATCACTGGCAGCGCTGGATTGATGTTGTGCACAGCTCGAAGGAGCTCGAGCCCGGATCGCCCGCCCAAGGCGATTTCGGTGAACAACACGTCGGGCAAGTCTTGCGCGAGCGCTGCCAGTGCGCTTTCAGCCGTGTCAAACATTGAGGGAATCAGGCCATCACCAAGCAGGCCGCGCTCGAGCAGCCAACGGGCGGCGGGATCCTGGTCGACGACCCAGACCCGCAATGTAGCCCTGCTCATGTCGTTGCACCTCCAAGCCTGATCCGGCAGTCGCGGCGGAGTGTTCACTCGGACCGTTCGCATGAGGATGGAGCCACGATAGTGTGGGGCCCATTAAAACGTCGCCAAAAAATGCACCAGGTGGCTTTCACCCACTGGGGGCGCTAGGCTGCTGCTCGCCGACGACAATGGCGTCTGGAGGGATTCGGAGCTCGAGGATGCGCTATCTTCACCTGATCTGGGCGGGACTGGCGCGCAAGTGGACCCGCAGCCTACTCACCGGGCTGTCGGTGGCCACGGCATTCCTGCTGTTCGGGCTGCTCCATGGAATCAACGCCGGGATCGGCGCCGTCGTGAGGGATCTGAACCTCGATCGGCTTTATGTCATGAACCGGATCAGCCTGTTCAACCCGCTGCCGATGGCCTACATGGGGCAGATCGCGGCGATCCACAGCGTCCAGCTCGTCGCGCCCTGGGCCTACTTTGCCGGCTACTACCGCGATCCGAGAGCTCCGTTACCGGTCATCGCTACCGATGTTCGCAAGGTTTTCGCGATGTATCCGGAGCTGAAGGTTTCCCCGGAACAGCTCGAGGCGGCTGCCAGGACGCGTACGGCCGCGATCATCAGCACGTCCCTGGCGGAGCGCTACGGCTGGAAACCGGGTGACCGGGTACCCGTGAAGACCGCCATCTGGGCCAACAAGGAGGGCAGCCGCGACTGGTACTTCGATATTGCCGGAATCTATCGGCCAGCCGGCGGCCCGCAAACCCTCCGGGACCTGTTCCTCATCAACTACGATTACTTCGATGAGGGACGTGCCTGGTCCAACGGCACGGCGCACATGTTCATCGTGAAAATCTCCGACCCGAGCGAGGGTAGCGTGATTGCCCGGCGCATCGATGCCCTGTTCGAGAGCTCCTACAATCAGACACGTAGCCGCGATGAGCAGGCTTACGCGCAAATGCAGATACGGCAGGTTGGGGACGTGGCACTCGTTACCAACGCGATCGTCGGTGCCGTGTTGTTCACGCTCCTGTTCGTCGTCACCAGTACGATGATGCAGTCCGTAGGCGAGCGCATTCCAGAATTCGCGGTGCTCAGAACCGTCGGCTTTTCAAACTTCCGGGTCGTATTGCTGGTGCTCGCCGAGTGCCTCAGCCTGTGCGTCGTTGCCGCGCTGGTCGGTCTGGCGATAGCGGTTCTGACCTATCCATTGCTCGCGAAACTGTTTGGCTCGCTCCACATGCCCCCAGCGGTGCTTTTGGAAGGTATCGCCTGCGCGGCCGCCATGGCGATTGCGAGCGCCTTGCCGGCGGCACTGCAGGTGAAACGCGCGGAGATTGCGCCGGCGCTCGCGCAGATGAGCGCCAATTCGTGAGCTGGCTCAAACAGATGTGGGCGATCACGCTCATGAGCCTGCTGAGCGTCCCCAAGCGCCCCGGACCTGCGCTGGTCGTCATTATCAGTGTCGCTGGAGTGGTCGCCGTGCTCGCCGCCGTCCTGGCCATGGGCAGCGGTCTGAACCGGGCGATGGAACAGTCCGGCCGGGATGACCGTGCGTTGGTGTTGCGGACGGGCTCGGGCTCGGAAATCGCCAGTTCCCTCTCACGCGAGGCGATCGAGACAATCGCGGCCGCTCCAGGAGTCGCGCGGGGAACTGACGGCAAGGCGCTGATCTCGGCGGAGAGCGTGGCCCTGTTCAGTTTGATCGACAGGGGCAGCGGCTCGGATGTCAACGCCACGATCCGGGGTTTCTCGGCTCAGTCGCTGGCCGTCTGGCCGGAAATGCGCATCGTGCGCGGACGCATGTATCGCCCCGGCCTCGGCGAGATCATCGTCGGCAGAGAGGCGCAGACGCGCTACCGGGGGTTGAATCCGGGTGAGCACATCTGGATGTACGGCATGTCGTGGCAGGTCGTTGGCATCTTCGAATCTCGCGGCAACTCCCGGGAGTCGGAGTTGATTACGGATGCCGAGACGTTGATGTCAGCGAGCCGCAGGGACTCGTATCAGAGCGCGACCGCGAAACTGACTTCCCCAGCCGCATTCGCAGCTTTCAGGGCGGCAGTCTCGGGTAACCCGTCGTTGGCGGCGGAGGCGTTCCGCGAGCGCGAGTTCCTGGCGGCCGAATCGCGCAATATGAATCGGTTGTTGTCCTTCATCGCGTACGTGGTCGGCGGCTTGATGGCCCTCGGCGCGACGTTCGCGGCACTCAACGCCATGTATTCCGTTGTCAGCCGCCGCGCGCGGGAAATGGCCACATTACGCGCGCTCGGCTTTCGGCCGCTGGTGATCGTCCCATCCGTAGTGCTGGAAGCCGTTCTGCTCGGCTGCGTCGGCGGGCTGATCGGCGCCGGGCTCGTCTGGGTGATCTTCAACGGATACACAGTCAGCACAGTCGTCGGCAGCGCCGCTCCACGACAATTGAGCTTCGATCTCGCCGTTGACCTGAGAGTCCTCCTGATCGACATCCTCTGCGCGTGCTCGATTGGCGCCCTCGGCGGCCTCCTGCCTGCGATTCGAGTGGGCAGGTCAACCGTGACGACCGGTTTGCGCGCGTCATGAACTGCGTTACGGCGCGGTGAGCGCCATACTGGAGCGGTGCAATCGAGTGCTCCTCAGGTTTGAAGTGAGTCCGATGGCGCCGAGACAGAGGCCGAATACCGCACAGGTCCACAGTCCGAATCGCGAGAAAATCGTAGGTGGCTGCGGCTCCGGCAGAAACGCGTCGATCACCCCCGCGCGATGCTGAGCGATCGTCGCCATGAGTTGACCCGTTGGACTGATCACCGCCGAGATTCCATTCGGTGTGGCTCGTATGACTGGAAGTCCTTCTTCAATGGCGCGCAGTTGCGCCTGGGCCAGATGCTGCGGTGGCCCCCACGCACCGAACCAAGCGTCGTTGGAGGGGTTGAACAAGAAGGCCGGCCTGTGCGCCTCATCGATGATCCGGCCGGAAAAAATGATTTCGTAGCAAATCTGCACGCCCATGGTCGCCGGCACCCCCCGGATCTGAAAACCTGTCAACGGAAATGTGCGGGGACCCGGGCCGAAGCTGAAATCGCCGTCGCCGGGAACCAGGCGAGACAGACCCAGGCGTGCAAGAACCGGACGCGCCGGCAGGTATTCTCCGAAGGGCACCAGATGCGCCTTGTCATAGCGCCACCGCAACACGCCTCGGCTATCCAGCGCGAACACGCTGTTGTGATAGATGTCATTGTCGCCGCCAGTTGGGTCGAGTGTGACGGATTCACCACCGGTGATCAGGATGTCGTCTGGGCCAAGCAGTGCGGCAAGATTCGCGCGGGCTTTGGGTTGAAGCTCCAGGAGTTTGAGCGTTGCGGCTTCCGGCCAGAACAGCAGCCGGGGAACCCCGGTCGGCTTTCCGGATAACCTCGCATATTCTTCAGCGTGGCGCTCCTCTTGCGCTGCGTCGTTCTTCTCATCCTGTCCGATATTCGGCTGCACGATGCGAATCGGGATCGCGGCTACGCGAGTCTGCTCTGCTTGCCTGTGGATTGCTCGCCCGGGTAACACGAGCAACAGCACCAGGGCCATAGTAGCGCTCACCGTGGTCAGCGCTCGTTTCTGCAGCCCGAGCCAAAACAAACTCGAGCCAAGGATGACCAGCGCTGACAGGCCGTACGTACCGATCCACCTGGCACTCTGGGCGATCCAGGGCAGCGTCAGCCATACCGCTCCGGTCGGATTCCATGAGAAACCGGTGAACAGACTCGCTCGCAGCCACTCACAAAGCATCCACGTCACAGCGAACATGAATGCAAACGCGAACCTGTTCCGATGGGATGTTTTCCACGCAAGGACGGCGGCGAGCGCCGGAAACAGCGCCAGATACAGCGATAACAGTACAACTGAGATCCAACCGTACCGGGCGGGCATTTTGGCCTGATGGGTGAATGCCGCCGCAATCCAGGTGAGCCCGACCACGAAATGACCGATGCCGAACATCCAGCCTCGCAGGCCGGCATCACGCAACCTGGGCGCGCGCACAAGGCGGTCCACGAGCAACGATATAGCCAGAAACGTCAGCGGCCACAGATTCAGGGGCGCGAATCCGAGCGCCGAGATTCCACCGGCAACGAGCAGCAGGGCATCTGAAAGCAACGATCTGACTATCAACACACGCGCCACCGCGGCACGGCTAGCACACGTTTCCTCAAACAAAGGTCTCGGCATTGCAAAATCATCTGGTTCGGAGACGCCAACGGCCGGGCACGGTGGGTTACTCGTCAAACGTACCTCTTGCCTGACGGGGGCGGATAGTACCAGTAGTCTTGGAAGGTAGCTGCGGCGGCGGTTCAGGGCCCGCGCCTTGGGAGGTTCCTGCAGACGGACCCGGGTGGGGTACCCGCGTCGGGCTTATTGAGGCAGCGCCCGAAAGCCGTGAATGCCACAATCTATTGGGCAGGCGCCATCGAAGTAGCTCCCGGCGATGGCGCCGTCAGGGGCGATGGCGGCGACGCTCTCCGCGGCGCCGGGGAGCGGCAGTTGTGTGTACTTCCCGTGCTGGAGGACAAAGGCTTTGGTGTTGAACGGCGGGGCGACCTTCGGATCGTCGTATGTACCGGCGATCGTACCGGCATTGTCAATGACTGTTGCTATGGTGTTGTTTCCGCCAGGGAAGTCGATCAAGGTGAATTTCCCTTTGGAATAAAGGAATCCGCGCTGCAGGGTTTGACCGTGGGCCCCCGATACCGTGTAGCTGCCGACAACATCGCTGCCCTCGTTCAGCGCTTGCGCGTTGGTGCTCAGCGCGCCCGGGACGTCCAGGCGCGTATACTGACCGTTTTTGCTCAGGAAGCTATGTAAGCCTTTCGCATCATCGTAGATGCCAACGATCTGGCCGCTGTTATTGATACCTCTAGGCGCGACGTCGGCGAAGTTCGACGGCACGGAGGGCAGCGTCACGGTTGTTCCGTTGTAGACGAACATCCGGATCGCGCCCGCATCCGTCTGAAAATAGCCGACCAGATCGCCGCGCTCGTTCAGGCCGCCAACGAGCGCCAGCTGGGTTTTGCCGGGAATCGGCACGACCTGAAGGACGCCGTGCCGGATTACGTAGACTTGGCGATGGAATACATCGTCCGAGAATTCCCCAGCTATGTCTCCCCGCGAGTTGATAGCATAGGGGATGCTCTCGCAGCGAGTAGCGCGACACGGCGGGTTCGGTAACAGCGAATACTGGCCGCCCGTCAGGGTGAAACCATACGCATAGGAAGTGCCGGGCACGGAGAAGCTGCCGATCACTCGACCGGAATGGTCGATTCCCGTGACCGTGGTCGACTTGCCGTAGCCCGGGTAGTTCACGGTAGTGACCTGGTATCCCGATGCCTGGACGACACCAGCTGCGACAAATGACACAGCGACCATGACGACTCGATGCACTCGCATGTGAGGGGCCCTTTACAGTCTTGGCGTTTGTTGTCTCGGACCTGTGCGCCCTTGCTCTTCTTTGGGGGCGAGCCGTTTTTGAAGCAGGAATCGTTCCCGGCCCAGCCACTCGCCGATCTGCCGCGAGTGAGGCTCTGTGATACAACATCTCGCCGCCCGATCGTGGCGGAACTGATGGGCACCGCGGGTGGCCGCCTGGACTTGCGTAGGTCTGCCTTGATCACCGGCGGGTTGGATCCAATGGACACCGCCCGATGCGGGCACCAGAATAGTCCGACATTCTCCAACCGATCTTGACCTTCCTGGAGGAGCTTGCGATGAAACTGAGCGCCCGAAATTCGCTGCCTGGGACAATCCGTAAGATCGAACCGGGCGCGGTCAACGCGGAAGTCACAATCGAGCTTGCGCCAGGACTCGAAGTGGTATCGGTTATTACGCTCGACGCGGTCAGGCATTTGGGACTGAAGGTCGGGAACCGCGCATATGCCGTGATCAAAGCGTCGAGCGTCATGATCGCAACCGACTGAGGTTGGAACGGGAGATTGCTATCCCCCGCAAAAGTGCAGCGGACTGCCGTGGGCGTCAGAGTCTGCGTTATTCGGGGTCGTTCGGGTTGTTGAACAAGACGCCGAGCTTGATGCTGCCATGGCCTTGCCGCGGGAATCCCACTGCCTCGGGGTTGCCATGACTAGATCCTCGGCGCGCAGTCGAGTTTCGCTGTAGGACTTGACTGCCAGTCGAGAGGCAGTGCAGCAAGCCTCAAGGGTCTTACTGGCCTCGAGGAATTCCGCAGTAGGAGCTGCGAGCACCGGGGTCGTAGCGTGTCTGCCAGGCACAGATCGCCAGCGCGCATTGGGGGTCTTCCGTTAGCCTGCTCGTGAACACACCTCGGGAGATGAGCTCGGGACCGGGATCTCCAGAATCGGGATCGACGCCGTGGTCGAGCAGTGCTTCGGGTGTTGGGTGGTATGCGCGGACGCAGGACGGCGCGGCGGCGAGCTCAGCGGCATGAATTCTGCCGAGCGCGGCCCGAATCTGGGCGCGCTGGCCGGGCCCCTCACGCGCACATTTCTCTGAGTCGACATACCAACCACCGATACCGTGTTGTTCCTGGCATGCGGGCGGGACCGCCAACATCCGCCGAAGCTCGCCAGGTGTGCGTTGCTCGAGGCTTTGAGCCGCACACGCTGCCAGTGTGAGCAACATGAGACTCACCAGAGGTGCAAATTTCGCGGTTACCATCTAACATCCCTCGCCGGATTCATTGCGCGTGAGAGCAACTTTGGCTGATGATGGGGTTGCTCGGCAACTGTGCACTGCACACTGAATTGCCGCGCGCCGTTGCCGGAACATCAGGAAC
The DNA here is from genome assembly GCA_964400085.1 of uncultured Steroidobacteraceae bacterium. Classification (GTDB taxonomy): domain Bacteria; phylum Pseudomonadota; class Gammaproteobacteria; order Steroidobacterales; family Steroidobacteraceae; genus 13-2-20CM-66-19. Next base: position 16,270 of record CAYNTW010000031.1, read on the forward strand.
CCAAAGCGTCTGCATTCGGAGTGCTGATGGATTTCGAATATGCAGGCTGGCCGGGATAGTGGGTAGCGTGAGGCCGGCGCAAACAAATCAAGATGGAGGGGGCTGCTTGAAACTGACATGGGCAGATATTGAAGCACACAAAGGTGCCGTAACACCTCTGCAATGGAAGAGGCTGAGGGAATACTTTCATGACGGGAAAACCCTGTCTCAGATCGGGCGAGGCGAAGAGCATCATTGCCTGAAGGGGCCAACTGAGCTGAGTATAGGGCGCGCCTGCATTCGGATCTTCAAGTCCATGTTGGAGCCGCGGACGGGGATCTCGGAGCCCGACACGCCGACCCTCGTGTCGCAAGAAAATGACCGTGGCGGTCCGCATTGGGAGTCGAGTTGTGTGCCCGGTGAGAGCCCGCGTGTTATCTCGCTCGGCATGCGGGTCGAGCGGCATACGGAAACGGCCCATGAGAGCGGCCGCGTCACGAACGTCGAAGGTGATACGGCGACAGTCGCGTGGGACGCGGGAGGTGAGACATCAGTGCCATTGGCGACACTGTCACCGATCGCACTGAACGAGACGTCGCGGCAGCACGTAGGACTGAGCGGTCCTTGAGGTACCGCCGCGCGATCGGTTCCTCAAACGACCTGTGAGCTCACTGGATGTTGAGGTGATAGCGGAATGTCCGGGAAGCGAATGACGACTTTTCCCAGACGTTCGTCGCCAATACGCTTGACGTGTTCGTAGGCATTCATCGCCTCCTCGATCGGATAAACGGCAGCAGGGCGGGCACGCAATGCGCCCGAGGAGAGGAGGGAGCCGACGCGCTCATAGAGCGCCTTGCGCTCGTCTTGCGAGCAGCGCGTAAGTTGTCTACTGCTGTTGAAGCCGACTAGCCGCAGATCGCGCGAGGCGAGGATGTCATACGGTATCTCACACGGTCGACCGCTCATGGCGCCATAGTTGATCAGGATGCCGCCTTCGCAGAGACAGCCCGCAATTCTGGCGGTGGCGCCACCACCGACCGCATCGAGCCCCAGTCGAACCTCGGCTCCTTGGGTAGCCGCCCCGACGCGCTGGACGAGATCAAGGTCGTCGATCAGAACGTGGGTTGCACCTTCCTCCTGCAGTTCCGCGGCGACTTCGGTGTTCTTGGCCACGTTGATAACGTGCAACTTCATTTCGCGTGCGAGCTGCGGGATGATTCGTCCGAGGCTCGAGTTGGCTGCGTTCTGAATCAGCCAATCCCCTGGCTGCAACTTCTGGAAGCCCTGGAGAATGAGCAGTGCCGCGGCCGGACTGACGGTCAGGAGTGCGAGCTGGGTCGCCTCGCCTTCAGGAGCCGGAACCAGGCCAAGGGCTGCGGTTTTGAGCTGCTCGCGGTGTGTTCCGCAACCTAGAGGGGGGAGCACCCGATCGCCGACTTTGACGCTCGTGACGCGCTCGCCTACGGCGAGAACGCGGCCGACGCCGTCGTATCCCGGTGTGCGTGGCAGCGGCTTACGAAAGCCCTCACGGCCGGTGATGGTGTGCAGATCGGCTACGTGGACCACTGCCGCCTCCATCGCGATCACGACCTCATCCGAATCCGGCAACTCGTCGGGGCTGTCCCGCAGCTCCAACACCCGTTGTGGATCACCATACCCAGTCTGAATGAGCGCCCTCACGTGGTGCCTCATTGCGGTTGTTCGTCGCCCACGAGGTTGGAACTGACTTTGAGCATGGAGGAAGTATCCTCCTTGCACTCCGCAATTAGCGTGAACGGCTCGACACTCGATGAGGGTCGCGCTGCGACGTGTGTTTAGAGTTACCTACGTGCAGCCTCGATGTTGATAGACGATATCAACATGACGGGAGCCGCATGTCGCACACCGGAGACAAAAGGGAATTGCTAAGGAGGTCGAATCGTATGTTTGCGCACGACACGGCAGATTTCTGTTCAACAGACCGACTGGTAAGTAGAAGCGTTGCTGGTACCAACGGAAGTCCCGCCCGTTCTGGCCAGCCATTCCCACGCCGGTACCACTTCAACCCGAGTGTCGTCCAGTGTGATCTGGTCTCGCTGGTCGAGGGTGATGATCGTGGCGCGACGCTTACCGGGGAGCGCTGCGCCACGTACGGCTCCACGCACCTCCCGTTCCTGATTTTGCGCAGTCAGGGTTGCGCAGACTTGAATGGCCTCCGAGTCGGTTACGAAGTCGCACTCCCAGAGGTGCGGCTCACCCGCGTAGCTGACACGAAGTTTGTGCCGCCGGAGTGCCAGAAACACGGCGTTCTCCAGACGATGGCCGAGGTCGGCGGTCGACTGGGGGGAGTTGGCGCGCCGCAGTCCGTTGTCAACGGCATAATACTTGTTTGGTGTAACGACGCGTTTTTTGAAAGACGGGCTGAACTTCGGTACCGAGAACAACAGGTAAGCGTCTTCCGCGTACTGCAAATATCGAGAAGTCTGCGCAACTGTCGGTACCGATAGCGCTCGCGTCAGTCCTTGCATCGAGAACGGTTGTCCAGTGTTGGCAAGCAGGAAGAGGACGAGATTCATCAAATGCCGAATCTCGCGTAGGCGGTACCGGACGGCGATATCCCGCTGCACGATGTCGCGCAGCAATTCTTGCAGGATTTGCGAATTGCGCTCGCGTAGGAAGGCCGGGAAGCCGCCATCCTCGAGATAACCCATCAGGGAGCTCACGTCCGGCGCACGCTTCACATAGGCGAGATATTCGGTATAGCTGAAGGGAAACACTTCGAACGACAGATGGCGGCCAGTCAGCTTCGACCCCAACTCCCTGCCGAGAAGCGACGCATTGGAGCCTGTCAGACATACGGATCGGCCGCGATCCAGTAGTGTCCGCACGAGTCGCTGCCAACCATCGACTTCCTGTACTTCATCCAGGAAGACCCTGGCGTGGTCGGGTGCCAGCTCGTCGATCAGAGACAGGAACGTCGCAAAATCCCGCGGTGAGAGGTCATAGAGTCTCGTATCCTCCAGATTGCAGTAAAATAACGATGGGTTGCCCCGCATCAATTGACTCTGCAGCACGCTTTTGCCGGCGCGCCGTACACCCGTGAGTACCAGGGCTTGGCTCGTATGTAGGGGGACGGCTTGAATCAACTCACGCTCGAGCATGGGTTTCGGCACCACGGGCGGATGCTGGTCCGACAGAATCTCGTGAAGTGTATCTCGTAATATCACACTGTCGTGATATCATAAGATACACCTGCCCGCAAGATCGCTTCACTGGCTTCAGACGCTACGTCTTGCGCTTATGGCGTGACCTGGCGGCTGGCCGCATGATTCCGCACAGACTCCTCCGTGGATGGGGGAATTTCTATCCGGTCAAAGGGTTGCGCTCGGCCGGTGAGGCAGGGCACGCAAACAGGGTATGCTATCCGGGCAGCCGATCCCCAATCGGCCGCGCCGATAGAACGAGAAGATCCGGATTCGACCGTGGACATACAGAGCGACCGCGCCGCGCAGCCGGCGGATCCCTCCAGGGAATTACGTTACTGGTGGGTCAATCACAAGCGTACCCAGCGCCAAGAGCTCGAAGGCGAGCTGCTGTGGTCCCCAAGGAAGAACAAGGGCGGCGCCGACCGCGAGTCATCCAACAACATGACCCGGATCATGCCCGGTGATGTTGTGTTTTCCTTCTCGTTGACGGCGGGCGCGGTCGGCGCGGTCGGCGTTGCCCTGACCCGCGCACGGGAGGCGGCGAATCCGTTCGAGAGCGCTGCTGCACGCAGACAGCCCGACGGCCATCGCGGCTGGCAGGTGACAGTCCGTTTTGCGGAGCTCACGACTCCGTGGAAGCCCAAGGCTCACATCGCGGAGCTCGTGCGATTCCTCCCGGAGAGGCATTCACCGCTGCGAGCCACTGGCGATGCCAATCCGGCTATTTACCTCGCCTCGGTGCCACGCAGGATGGCGGCGACCGTGCGCCGGCTGGTAGGTGTCGAGCTCGACGAGTTGGTTGAGGAGATCACTCGGCGGGCCGGCGGCCACTTCCCGGACGACGTGGCCGAGGAGGCGCTGCTGCAGCGGAGCGATCTGCCGCCGACGCTCAAGCGTGACCTGTTGAATGCGCGACGCGGGCAAGGTGCGTTTCGCGCGAATCTCGAAAAAATCGAGTCCGCGTGCCGTCTCACCGGCCTGTTGGATCGGCGGCACCTGCGTGCGGTCCACATCAAGCCGTGGCGCAGCTCCAGCGATTCGGAGAAGCTGGACGGTTGTAACGGCCTGCTGTTGTCGCCGCATCTCGAGCACCTGTTCTCGCGTGGATATATCTCGTTCTCCGACTCGGGCGAGCTGTTGGTTTCACGCGATCTCAATCCCGCGGTGTTGGACAAGTGGGGATTGCGGCTACCGCGGTACGTGGATGCGTTCCGGCCCGAGCAGTGCCGCTATCTCGAGTACCACCGTCGCGAGGTGTTCGAGCACCATGTCGGCGGTCGGCGCAAGGCGCGGCAGCTCGGCAAGGAGGATACGCAGGAGGTGGTGGCGGGCGCGCCAGTGACGATTTATGGGGAGGAGTAGGCCTCCCAGGGTCGCCACAGGTGATTAGGACTTCTTTGGGGCTTGCAGGAACGCGTGAGCTGTATAAATATACATGCTCGCAGGGCGGCCCCCCTCCCGTCCGCAAGGAGATTCCCATGACCCTGACACCTCGCGTGCTGCTCGATACGTCCATCGCGCAGCTTCGGACGCTGGCTGCCTTTCTTGCCGAGGAAATGGGGGAGTACCAGGACAAATCGGAGCCCGTCGCCAGCCTGGAAGCGCGCGCTTGCAAAGAAATCCTGCTCACCATCAGTGTACTCATCCCCAAGCTGCAGGCGGCTCGCTACGTCGTCACGGACGAGGCGCCTTCCTTCGGAAAATGCGTGAGTTGTGACGAGGGCTGATTGCATTCCTGATTACTGGGAGTGTCGCTAGGAGGAGTCTTGTGAACAGCGCTCTCAAATGTTCTGTCTATGCGGGGTTGGTGGCTGGGACGATCGACATTCTCGCTGCCGCGATCATCAACGCTCGCAGTCCCTTGATCATTCTTCTTGCGGTCGCCAGCGGCTTGTTGGGCCGACCTGCCTTCCAAGGTGGTCCGGCCGTCATGGTGTCGGGCCTGCTGCTGCAGTGGGCCATGTCTATCGTGATTGCCGCGATCTTTACGCTCGCGGCCAGCAAATTTCCCGCACTCGCGCGTCGCTGGTTTTTCTGGGGAGCCGCCTATGGTGTGGTGGTCTTCCTGGTCATGAACTTCGTCGTGGTGCCGTTATCCGCCGCGTCCCAGCCAAAAGCATTCCCGGTCCTGTGGGTCGCCGAGAACCTGCTCGCGATGTTGGTGTTTGGCTGGATCGTCGCTTTCATGGCGAATCGGTTTCTCACGGGAGCACAACCGCGAGTGTCCCGAGTGGTTGGCTGACCTTCTCAGCCGCGCTCCTGCTTCGAGAGAGCCCGTTCGATGCGCCGGTCGGGGATCAGCCAGATCAGGGCGACGAAGGTATAGATTGCCTGCGACAACAGCGGCGACCAGAACGCGCAGAAGATCGCCAGGGCGTAGAGAGCGGGCGAGGCCTTTCCTTTCCAGTCGCGGCCGATCGCTTCTTTCAGGACGGAGTGCGATCCCTGGGCCGCGATAATGAGCGCTTGAAGAATCCAATAAGCGACCCCGGCCATCAGAAGAACAAAGCCGTATAAAACCGACGGCGCCGCGGCGAAATGGTTCTCACCCATCCAACCGGTGGTGAAGGGGATCAGGGAGAGCCAAAACAACAGGTGCAGGTTGGCCCACAAGATCGTACCGGTGACCTTGCCCGCCGCGTGGAGCAGATGATGATGGTTGTTCCAATAGATTCCCACATACACGAAGCTCAGCAGGTACATCAGTAGGACCGGAACCAGAGGTCGCAAAGAGTCGAGGCTCTCCCCGTGCGGAACCTTCAGATCCAGCACCATGATGGTGATGATGATCGCGATCACTCCGTCACTGAATGCCTCGAGCCGGCCTTTGTTCATGTCTGCCTCGCAGGGGCGCGGTAGTCGAAACGGGCAGACTACCGGAAAGGGAACTCTCGAGACATCCCGCCGCTCGAAATGAGGTTGGCGGTTCAGCGCACCCTGATGAGGGCGTGGGCCGACTGCGGCACCAACGAAAACAACCGGGGGCGGGAGTCGCTCCATGCGGATCGTGATACTCGTCGCGGTCGTGGCGGCGCACATGGTGGTGTTTTTGCTCTTTCCATCGTGGCGGCGGCCGGCGGCGCAGTCGCGGGAAGAGGGCATTCTGGTCGAGCCGATCTATTTACCGCCCTTGGCGCCGGTGGCTCCGCGAGAGGCGGTGGGAGGATCCGAGTGGCAGGCACCGTTGTTGTATCGGAGTGGCGTGCCGGGACGGACGGTGGATCGCTTCGCGCGCGGGTGGCCCGCGCAAGGTTTGCATGCGCAAGAGCGTCGGCAGGAAGAGCGGTTGGGTCGCGAGCCTTCGGCCCCCGGGCTCCTGGTGCATGCGCCGTCAAGGCGAGACTCCTCGGCATCAGGGCGATCGCCAGACAGTGAACAATCCGAGGCGGCCCCGCTGGCGGCGAGTGGCAACACGCTGACGCCAACTTCGAAACCGACAGACTGGCATGCGCAGGCGAATCTCCTGGCCGAGGAGGAGGCAAAGGGAATCGTCGCGGCCGAAGATGCGGCCGAGCGCAGAGCGAAGGCCCTCACCGCACCTTTCAAGCCGCTGGCGCCGCCGCATGTGCCGGCGCCGGAGTTTGGCTGGGACTATGCGCCCACGCACCGGTTCGTAGTACTACCCCGCGGTGGGTTCGCTTATTCGATCAATGACAACTGTCAGATCCTCGTCTTACCCATGCCGTTTATCGGGTGCCTGATCGGCAAGCAATCCCCGAACGGGGATCTCTTCAAGAACATGCACCGGCCGGTGAAATATGGGGACTGGGATTGGAGGATCAAAGATCCGTAGAAGGCTTGACACGTTATGGTCGGCGATTGCGGGCTGACGGTCCATCCGACGAGTGAGACTTGATGTAGCGCGCACTCGCCGCGCATCCGATCAACAGGAGCGCGGCGGAGATATACAAGGCCTCGTGTGTACCTTGCGCGAGGCGCGACTTGTCGGCGATCAGCGCTCCATAGAGCGCCACGCCGATGACACTGCCGGCTTGTCGTGTTGCATTTAGCGCACCGGAAGCGACACCGGACTGTCGATGCTCGACAGCTGACAGCACCGCGGCGGTCATGGGAGGCACGACGAAGCCAACCCCGACGCCCATCATGAGCATCTGGCCTCCCATGTAGAGGAAGGACGTTTCTGGAGTGACAAAAACGAGCAGCAGACAGCCGGCGGCGAACATCGCGAGTCCGATGAGCATGGGAGCTCTAGGACCGTTGCGTGCGGTCATGTGGCCCGCCAGGAGGTTCGCTCCGAGGACGCCGGCGGTCATGGGCAGGAATGCAGTTCCCGTGAGTAATGGGCTGTAGGATTTGCCTTGCTGGAAGAAAAGGCTGAACAGGAAGATCAGGCCGTAGTAGGCGATGTTGATCAGCAATCCGGTGGCAATGGCGGCGGAGAACGTTGAATTTCTGAACAATGACAGGGGTAGCATCGGGCTCGAGCTACGCGACTCGGTCGTGACGAACGCGATCGTCGCAGCGATGAAAACCACACCCGACGCGATGACGATCGCAGATCCGAAGCCGAGCCGGCCGCTCTCGATCGCGGCCGTGGCGAGCGAGGCGAGTGCGAGAATCGTGGCAATTTGACCGACGAGGTCGAGCCCGCGCGCCGGCGATCGGTGTGACTCGCCTGCGTATTTGAGCGTCAACCAGATACCAATGGCGCCAAGAGGCAGGTTGATGAAAAAGATCGTTCGCCAACCCATGCCGTTGATGAGTAGGCCACCGATGACGGGGCCGGCTGCGAGTGCAACGCTGGCGCCTGCCGCCCAGACCGCGACGGCTTTCGCTCGAGCCTTCTCGTCCTGATAGGTGTGATGTAGCAAAGCCAACGAGCAGGGCACCAGCACTGCGGCGCCGATGCCTTGGATGACACGCCCGAGTATCAGCAGGATCAAGTCAGGCGCAAGGCCGCACACGGCCGACCCCGCCGTGAAGATCAGGAAGCCGGCTGTGAAGACACGTTTGGCTCCGAGGCGATCGCCCAAAGCACCCGCGGTGAGAATCAGACTGGCGAACACCAGGGTGTAGGCGTCAACGATCCACTGTAGGCCAGCCACCCCGCCGCCGAAGGCCGCGCCGATTCGCTGCAGCGCTACGTTGACGATGGTGACATCGAGCTGGACGACGACGAAACCCAAGCTGGTGGCCGCCAGGATGAGGGCGGAAGCCTTGGGTGAAGCAGCAGGGCGACTCTCAGCCGCGGCTGAGTCGAGCGAAAATCGCTTTCCATCCTGCGTCACATGCCAATCCATCGGTCCTCCTTGCGTGTGAGGCATGCCTCACACCCTTCTGCGCACGCGCCTTCGGGGGATAACGCCGACTCACGACGAGCGTTCCGGGGAATCCGATAAGCGCGGCCGAGGCATCGACCGGCGGGCGGGGACGGAGGCGAAAATCCACCCTCCGGTCAGGCCATGCCCCCGCTGACCGAAATGATCTGCGCCGTTACATACGACGCCTCGGGTGATGTCAGGAACGAGACCAGGCTTGACACCTCTTCCGGAGTGCCGGCGCGGTTCATGGGAACGAGGCGTTCGATGGCTTTTGCATCAAACAGCCCCTCGCTCATCGGAGTGTCGATGATGCCTGGCGCGACAGCGTTCACCGTGATGCCGCGGGTCGCCACTTCGAGCGCCAGCGCCTTGGTGGCGGAGTTGAGGGCGCCTTTCGCGGCGGCATAGTTGACTTGTCCCTTGTTGCCAATCAAGGCGGAAACAGAGGACACGTTGACAATCCGTCCCCATCGGGTCCGGATCATGGGCATCAACAGCGCCCGGGTGACATTGAAGAATCCGTTCACCGAGACATCGATGACCCGATGCCACTGTTCCGCGCTCATGCCCGGCAACACGGCATCGTCGTGAACGCCGGCATTGTTGACCAGGATCTGAAGGGGGCCATCGTGCAACACCGCCTCCAGCGCCGTGCTAGTCGCGGCCGCATCGGTGACATCGAAGCAAAGCGCCTGGGCACGCCCCCCACCTGCCACGATTTCCTGCACCACGGCTTCCGCAACCGTTTTGCCACGGTTCGCGTGCACGAATACCTCATGCCCGTCACGCGCCAGTCGACGGCAGATTGCTGTGCCGATTCCTCCGCTGCCGCCGGTTACGAGGGCCCGTTTTGCCATTGAGTCTATCCTTCAGTTCCGTGAGCCCAGCGAAAGTTCGCGCAACGACGCGTTGAATACGATCGTGGCGCGCCCCTCGAGCAGAACGCGCTCACCCGCCGCCACCGAGAAATCATACTGCACCATGCGTTCGTCACCGATCACCAACTCAGCAGTAGCGATCAGGTCGGTATCGATGTCATCCAGGCGGTTCGCATAGAGAGTCACATTTCGCACGCTAGCGAGATAACCCGCGACGGACAGGGTCTTCGTCGCGGGCGTTGGCCGCGAGGCAATCAGCGCGCCGTGAACCGCCATAGCTTGCGCGGCGTATTCGATGCCGCACACAGCAGCGAGGCGACCGTGCGCGCGCAACGGGTTGTTGGGGTCGCGATGCGTAGAGCTGCGACACTGAACGCGGACTGAATTCCAGCTCAGCACTTCGTCGAGTAGACACATGCCGCCTCGATGCGGAATGTGAGTTTCAATCCACTGGCGATCGATCGTCACGTGGATACCTCTATGGCAATGCGCTGCGGCTCCAGGTAGTCGATGACGACTCGGCCGGATTCGCGTCGGGCAAGCTTGTTCAAAAGTGGCAGAGAACGAGCGGCGGGGATGGTGGCGCGGAGGAGCTCGAGCTGCGGGTCGCGCAAGCGGTCCGCTGGCTCGTCGGTCAGAAAGGCGGTGATCACCGGCGCGGCCGCCCGGTCTGGCGCCAACACCATCGCCACTCCAAACGCATCGGGAATCGGTCTGGCCGTGCGCAGCGGTTCCGGATACCCGGCGTCATACGAGACAAGCAACACCGGCTTGTCTTCCACCACAACCTGAGCTAAGGCCTCCAACAGTCCGGCGCCAAAGCTTGCGTCATATGCGCAAAGTACGTTGGATGCAGGCGTGGCGCCCGCGGCGATGCTCCAGTAACCGGAAGCGGCGTTATGCACCGAGTTGTGAAAACGCGTGGGAGAGATTTGACGGTCGTCGGAGGCGAGGGTCTGACAGATCTCGTGGCAGTTGCTGCCGTCACCACCGGAAGATGAAAACACGGTTGGCAATTCGGCGGCTTTGGCGCCGGCGCGGGAGATGGCCTCAAAGCCGACGGCCAGCGCCAATCTGACAACCGCTCCCGTACGACGCCGTTCCGCCGCAGGCAACGCGGCAGGCGGGGGCAGAACCGCGGGTTGGGGCGAATAGGCCGTGGTGCCGGTGAGCACCGCCGTCGCGGCGAGCCAATCTTGCAGTCCAGGTCCCAACAGTCCGATCCCTCGTACCGCGGCGCTGAGGGACCTCATCGTGCCCGTCCCAGAGCCAGGCTGCAATTCGAGCCGCCAAAGCCGAAGGAATTGGTCATCACGCGCGCGAGACTCTGGCGGCGGTTCGCCAGCAGATAGTCGATACCCAACGTCGGATCGACCGAAGTCGTATTCAGACCCGCCGGCAACAATCCGTGTTGCAACGCCAGTGCACAGATGACCGCCTCCAGCGCGCCCGCTGCACCCAACGCATGGCCGGTAGCTCCCTTGGTCGAGCTCGAAGGGATATCGGAACCGAGAGCGGCGATGACCGCGCGCGCTTCGGCGCTATCGTTGCTCGGGGTCCCAGTGCCGTGGAGGTTGATGTAGTCGATGTCCGCGCCCTGCAGACCCGCGCTGTCGAGCGCTTGCATCATCGCGGCCAGTGCGCCCAGACCCTCCGGATGAGGGGAGGACATGTGATAGGCATCGCTCGACTCCCCGAGCCCTAGAAGCAATACCGCATCGGCATCCAGGCTGTCAGGAACCCTTTCCAACACAGCGAACGCGGCGGCCTCACCGATGGAGATGCCGTCTCGGGCGACATCGAACGGCCGGCACGGCCGGGGTGAAACCAATTGAAGCGAATGAAAGCCATACAACGTCGTCAGGCAAAGCGAATCCACGCCGCCCACCACCGCCGCATCGATCATTCCCGCCTCGATCATCCGTCGCGCCGATCCGAAGACCTTCGCGCTCGAAGAGCACGCCGAGGAGATGACGGCGGCCGGTCCTTCGAGCCCAAGCGTCTGCCGCGCAAAGTCCGCGACCGAGAAGGCGTTGTGGCTGCCGCGGTAGTGGAAGCTCTCCGGCAAAGCGCCCGTCGTGGCATCACGGCATCGATAGGCCAGCTCCGTTTCCAGAATTCCCGAGGTGCTCGTTCCGAGGAAGACGCCAATGCGCCGCCGACCCAGCCGTCCCGCGAGCTCCGCAACCGCCGCGGCGAATCCATCTTGCCGCAGCCCCAACTGCGCCAGGCGGTTGTTGCGGCAATCAAACTCCGCGAGCTCCCGGGATAGCCGCTCGTCGTCGACCGCGGGGACCTCGCCCACGTAGGTGTCGAGCATAACGGTCTCGAACCGACAGGGCGCGAGTCCGGTACGCTGCTGCTCCAAGCTCGCAAGCGTCTCGCCCAGCCCGCGTCCGATGCAACTCGTCGCGGTGAAGTGAGTGAGCACCAACGGTGTCATGTCAGTGTCGATCGCAGTGTGACAGGTCGAAGTTTCGCCTCTGCCACCCTGGCGAGCAGTCGCGGCAGCACCTCCAGCACGACTGGCTGCCCTGACCGGCCGCGCGCCGCATGACCATCGTGCAACAGCAATATGTCGCCCCCCTCCAGGTTTCGAGCCAGTTTGTTGAAGACCCTGTCGGCATCCCGTGTCACTGTATCAAAGCCGCGCCGGGTCCAGCTCGCAAGCCGCAGATCCAGGCGGGTCAGCACAGGGTCCAGAAAGGGATTGCGCAGCCCGGCCGGCGCGCGGAAAAACACCGGCCGCACTCCGGTAACGGCGGTAATGCTCTCCTGCGCGCGGCGGATCTCATTCGCTATGCCCCGTGGTCCCAGCAGAGAAAAGTTGTGAACATGTCGCTGGCTGTGATTTTCCACAGCGTGGCCCCTCTTCACGATCTCACGAGCGAGGTCCGCGTAACGGTGCACTCGCGCGCCGATGCAAAAAAATGTGGCCTTCGCCTGGTAGTCATCGAGTAGTGACAGCACGCGCGGGGTGATGTCAGGGTCGGGCCCATCGTCAATGGTAATGGCCACCGACCCACGAGCGGCGGCAGATTGCGGCAGACGCGTCCAGTTGGGTCCCAGGAATTGACTTCGCGGCGACAGCCCAGCCGCCGCCAGCAGCAGATGATCGACCACGATCGCACTCAAAGCCCACGGCCAGACATGCGGTCGCACGGCGGTAGCGGCAATCGCTGCAAGGTGTAGCGTCGCCGAGCCGGTGACGAGAGGCGTCGGTCTCCAAGGCTTCTGGGCTGAAGAATGGGTGGACATCGGCAAGGACATGCCCCTATTACGAGATGGCCTTGCTCGTGGGAAAACGTTGGGACAGGAAATTGTCCCAGAGCCGCAGCCATGTCGGCCACTCATGACCGCCCGGCACCACGTCGACGTTTGCCGGGGATAGGGCGGCTGCCATCAGTCGATGGCTGCCCGCGAAACGATCGTCCTGGCCAAATCCCAGGTGCAGCGGTAGGTCCCCGGCGCCATGCTCTTTGATGAATCGCCATATCCTACGCTCGTCATCATCGTCCGCCAGTGTGCCTGGGCTCCAGTCGAGGATCCCGTTGGCTCGCTCGATCTCCCCGGTGATGATGTGATTGCCCAGATAAGGGGCCAGGAGGCACAGGCCATCGATCTCCTGCGAGTAGCGCTCCGCGTAGGCGATTGCAATGAACGCTCCGAGAGAGACCCCGCCAAGCCAGATCGAGTGACAGCCGGCCGCCCGGGCGGGCAATACGGCCTCGTGACGCAGGCGGCGCAGGATGCTCCGATCCGTGAGGTGCTGCAGCTTCAGCTCGACGAAGACCAGATCCAGAGGAAGACCGCGGCTTCGGGCGGCTGTGGCGAAGCCAGCGCGCACGAAGTCATCCGCAGACGCGTAGGCTGGAGGCAGCAACAGCACGCGAGTCGGGGCGATCCCATCGTGTTTTGCGGAATCAAGGATCGCGCGCATGAGCTAACCCGGTACGGTCCGGGGTGGTGCCGGGAGATGTCTGGCCAGCACCGCCGAAAAGATCAAGGCCAGCAGGGCGCCCGGCGCGACGGTCGACCCGAGTGCGTTCAACACGGGCACCGTTGAGAACGCCAGGATGCCAAAACTGATGACGGTCGCGATATTGGCGACCAACAGGGAAGCCAACGTCAACGGTACAGACCCGGGATGTGGATCGTTCGCGCGGCGATCGAAAAACAACGCATAGTTCGAGCCGACCGCGACGATCAGCAACATCCCGATCACGTGGAGGATCGTCAGTTGTCGGGCCATCAGCGCAAAACCTCCGGCGACGGTCAAAACCGCCAGCGCCAGAGGTGTGACGACACGCAACGTCCGTGAGAGCGAGCGTAGGGTTACGAGCAACAGTATCACTATCGCCGCGAACCCCGCCAAGGAGAGGCGAACGGCCTCGGATAGATAGGTGGAGTAGAGGCTATCAGCTTGGCCTTTGATATCGAGCAGCGTAGCTTGTCCGGGCGCCGCTTTCCGCACGGCATCCCGGACCCTGCGATCATCGATATACGAAGGATTTGAAGGAGAGGCGCGCAGCGGCAACAAGGCGATCCATTGGTTCCCTCGTTGCACCATGAGAGCATCGAAGCCCGAGCCGAGCGAAGTGTTCTCGAGGTCCTTTCGCGTCAACAGCGGTTGTGTTCTGGCGGCTGCGACGTCCGCCGCGAATGATTCCAACTTCTCGGCGCGCACGGGCATTCCGGTGAGCGCTTTCCGCAGTCTGTCACGCAGTTCTTCAGGCGGTGGCAGGCTCGCCTGCCGCGCGCGTTGTGAGGCCATGCTGGGCAGATAGTGCGCTGGAGAGTCAAAGCCGCCGATCACGTCCTGATCAATCAGTTGGTTCAAAGCCGAGCCAACCTTTTCCGCCGCACTCAGCGTCGGCTCTGCGTCCGAGCCCGAGACGACAACAAGGTAGCGTACATCCGGCGCGTGAATGTCGACGCGGAGCTGGGCGTCGAGGTCTTGATTGGCTTGCGACACCGGACTCAAGGCCGATAGCTCGCGGTTCCAGAGTGTGTCGCGATGGACGTATAGGATCGAGCCCGCCAACACGGCCAGGACCGCCAGAACCACGGGCGCTCCCTTGATGCGCTGTAAAAGACGTGATGTCGCGATGCCTATTGGTGACACGTCACGAATGGAGAAGTTGCGGGGTAGCCAATAGGGAAGGACAAACCGGGTGACGAGGGCGGCCGCGACCAGTCCGGCGATGGAGTAGAGCCCGAGTTGCGCGAGCCCCGCAAATGCCGAGGGTAGGAGCGAGGCAAACCCGCAAACGGACGTGAGCATTCCCAGCCGGATCGTCGGCCAGACGGAGCGCTGCCATCCTGTCTGGCGGGAGTCGGGTTGGAGCGCGCGCTGTTGAGATTGGATGAACAGGTAGATCGAGTAATCGACCGCCTCGCCGATGAGCGTCACGCCAAAGCCCAGCGTGATGCCATGGACGACGCCGAGGCCCAAGGCCACAGCAGCGATGCCGGCCAGCGCTCCCGAGGCAACCGGCACCAAGCCGAGTAACAGGGCCGTGGCCGAGCGATAAACCCCCAGCAAGAGCGCGACCACAACCGCGCTACTGAGGATGGACAGCCGCGTGACTTCACGAATGATGGTGGCGCGCGCTTCGACCGCAAAAACGCCCGGGCCGCTCATGACCAACACCGGCGGCCTTGCGGAGGGGGCCGATGCCGACGCGGGTGCCGGCGTGGGGCCACGCGCGGGCTTGTCCGCCGCGGCCGCGAACGCCGCGCGTATCTCCCCAACAGCATGCTGCTGCGCGTCCGTATCAGACCCACGCGCCCGCGTCTGCGCCACAATCAGCGCGCGCTTCCCGTCCCCCGAAACCCAAACACCATCAGCCGACCGCGGCTGTCCGCCACCGCCGAGCTGGCTGATGATCTCAACCATCTCACCCGTGGGATCCCGGGGCAGCATCTCCTTCACCAACATGCCCGCAGGAGACGCCAAGAGGTCGATCGTATCCTGGATGGCATCCCGCAGCCCTGTCACGGTGAAGCGCTGCGGCGTGACCGCATCGCTCAACAGATAGCGATGCGAGAACAGAAACGAGCGATCCCGATCCGCGCCGAAGGACTCGCCATTGTTGACCGACACAAACTCGGGGTCGGAGCGCAGGCGGTGCGCCATGTCCCGCGAAATCCGCGCTCGCGTCGGTGAGTCGGCGCCTTCGATCGCCACGATCATGAGCCGCGAGGCCAAACCCTCCCGGAGCTGATCGACCAGCAAGCGCTGAGTCGCGGTCGGCGACCGTGGCAGAAAAGCCGACAAGTCGGTGGTGTAACGCGCGCGAATGACAACGATGATGGCGGCACACGCCAACACCGCCCAGATCAGGGTCCCCGGAAGACCCCTGCGCCAGTTGGCCGCGCCGCGCCGTGTCATTGCGCGACTTCGGTATTTTCGGGCCCGATGGTCAACAACGAGCGGTCGCCGTCCGCCTGCTGTATTTCCACGGAATGAATCGTATCCCGGGCGCCTTCGATACGGATCTGCTTGACGCTCTTCGCCACCGTCGGTTCGGAGGGTACGAGCAGGAGCTTCCAACTCTCCAGATCGCCCTCGAGACTGAGCTTGAATGAGCGCTCGAGCGCGGCGCGGTCACCCGCAAGTGTTGCGCGGATACTGTCGATGAGGGGTACGATCTGCGGGTAATCGCTCAGGTTGAGCACGTAAGTGCGGTGTCCACGGTGCGCGGTGATCACACCATGCTCGAGGACCAGGCTCTCGGGTTTGGGCTTCAGGGTCCGTTTCTCGAGCCGATCCGGAGCGTCGTAGAGCAGCTCGCCGGAGGATTCCACCGGGCGGTCCAACACGCCGATGAAGTGCTCCTCCACGAAAGTGACATGCCCATGTTGACGCTTGGCCAACAGCGCCATCAGGGTGTCCAGGGTGGAGCTCGGGGCCGCCGTAACGATCGCGACGGCAAACGCAGCCACGACGCTCGTCAGCAGACGCGTAGTAATGCTCATGAGCGCCCCTGCCCCTGCTGCCAGAAATCGAAAAAGTTGAACCAGTTGTACGGGTCACTGCGGCAGTATTGCTCCAGCAGCGCCGCATAACGCCGGATCGCCGCCTCGACGGCAGCCTCGCGGTCCGCGGCGCGGGTCTCGCTGAAATCGGCCAGCGGCTCGAATACCGTGTGATAGCGATTCCCGCCTTTGTAGAGACCCAGCATGAAGAACACCGGGCGTCGCAAGACGGCGGCCGCCCGCATCGGGCCCAGGGGAAACAAGGCGGGGCGGCCAAGAAAGTCGACCAGGATGCCGGGCTCGTTGCCGAGGGTACGATCGCCCAGAATTCCGACAAACACGCCTTCGTCCAGGCGCTCGCGGATCCGCAACATCGCTTCGATATGTCCCAGGGCAATGACCTCGGCCTGGTTCGCCGGGTTGAGCACCTTGAACATCGCGCTCACCTTGCGCGCATTCTCCTCGTACATGGCCATCGCGACCCGCAGGCCTGGCTGACGCCGGCCCAAGGCGCTCATGATCTCGAAGCTCCCGAGGTGCGCTCCCATCAGGAACGTGCCGCCACCACGGCGGAGCTGCTGCTCCATGAGCTCCTCGCCCTGAGCGGTGACCTCGAAGAGGTCATAACGCTCGTTCACCAGAAAGAGCCGATCCAGAATGTTGGAGGCGAAGTAGAAGACCTGGCGGAACCAGTCCCGAGCGGTGGGCTCGCGGCCGAGCGCGCGGCGCAGATACTCGGCGGAGTGGCGGCGTGCGGTGGGAGCGAACAGGAAGAAGTAACCCGCGATGAAGTAGAGGATCACGCGTCCCACCGGTCGGCCCAGCCGAAGCGAGACGAAAGTCATCATCCGCAAGAGAGTCAGGCTGCCCCGCTCGGGATTCTTGACCCAGTCCGCGCGGGTGCGCGGACCGCGGGGCAGGTCAACGGACTTCGTGGCCATAGTTGGACTCGGCAGCGCTGACGGGAACGAGCGTGCCACTGGCCACGGGTTGACCTGCGCCGCGAAGGGTAAAGCGGATGCTGCCATTGGCCAGCGGTTCGTGCTCGAGGATCAGAGTCTCGCCGGGCCGGACGGGACGCAGAAATTTCGCCGTCGGGATCGACCAGCGAACAGGCGTCCCGGTTGCGGAGGCGCCCGATTCCAGCACCGCGTGCAACACCTCATCCAGTAGCAACACCCCAGGCAGCAGCGGCATGCCCGGAAAGTGACCTTCGAAAGCAGGATGCTCTGCCGAGATGTGGAGATCGTGGGTATTACGCATGGCGCAGATGCCGCGCGGCCAGCTCCCGCAAGGCCTCCTGCGGGAGCTTGCCGGTGTCGTTGCGAGGCAGCCGATCGACAAACATCAGCGGTCGCGGCAGAAAGACCGGGTCGATTCTCCGGCGTAACTCTTCGATCAGGGCAGCAGGCTCGAGCGTTGGAGCTACGACGAACGCGGCAACGCGGGTCACCCCCGTGCTCGAGGCATGCGACTCGTCGGGAAAGAAGAAAGTCCCGTCCACCACGCCCTGAATGGAGTTGAGCTGGTGGTTGAGATAGGCCAGCGAGCTGCGCTTGCCGGCGATGTTGACCAGGTCAGCAGTACGTCCGTGCAGTAGAAACCGATCACCTTCGGTAAGCTCGAGCACATCGCACATGGCGGTCGGTTGCTCGACGTGACCTCCCTGCGCCCAGGGCTGGCCCTCCCGCACGCTGAGCGTCACCCCGGGCCAAAGTTGCCATTCGGCCGTTTTGGCGGTCCGACGGGTCGCGATCTGGCCGGTTTCTGTGGAGCCGTAGATCTCCAGCAGCTGGGTACCGAATTTCTCCTCCACCTCACGCGCGAGATCGGATGGCAAAGCGGCGGTCGCCGATACGATCAGGTCGGTCTCGGGCAACACTACTTCCGCCGCGAGCAAGGCGCGCAGGTGGACCGGTGTTGAGATCAAGGCTCGCGGCCGTGGCGCCTGGGCCAGCGTGCTACAGATATCGGCCGGATAGAAAGGTCGTTCGGCGCACAAGGCGCCGCCGGTCTGCAGGCCGAGCAACACACTCGACTCGAACCCGTACATGTGTTGCGGCGGCACCGTGCCGAGGATCGTGTGAGGACGTGTGTCCAGACCAAGTCGCGTCGCCCCGTCACGGACGCAGCGCACGAGTCGCCCCCACGTCTTTTTGTAGGGGAGCGGTGTACCCGTCGAGCCGGAAGTAAAAACGTAGGCTGCGACCTGGCCGGGTTCCACCGAGGGAACGTCCCAAGGCCTCCGCTCGACAGACAAACCGTCCGCCCCTTCCGGGTAACGCGTCCTCGGAAGGTCGATCTCGCAGTTCGGGTCGTCCGTGAGGCAGAACGCATCTGGTGCGAACAGCTTGAGCTGTCGGATCACCTCGGGTGTATGCGTGGAAGGCAGCAGGCTGATCTTGCCAGCCACGAGACTCGCCGCGAAGCCTACGGTAAACCGGTAGCGATCCGAGCAGACGTTCAGGACGTGGTTGCCCGTCGGGAGCGCAGCAGCGACGCGAGTGACATCGGCTAGGAAGTGCCAGGCCGGGATCGGGGTCCCCGCACGGTAGGCTACGACGGCATCGGGACCTGCATGCGAGAGCAGTGGAAGAGCCGCGGGGCTACTTCGTCCTGTGCGCGGCGATGTAATCAGACAGGTGTCGGAGAGAGCGGAAGATGTGTTCATTCTCTTCGCCGTCCGCGCGAAGCTGGATCCCGTACTGCTTGGAAACGACGAGCGCGATCTCCAGGATGTCGATCGAATCCAGACCCAGTCCTTCGCCGTAAAGCGGCGCATGCGGGTCGATCTCGGCCGCGGCGATGTCGAGATTCAAAGCCTGGACAATGAGATCCGCGACTTCTCGCTCTAGGCTATTGCTGCTCGCCGGCGGCGCCGGCTGTCGAACGGGCGACGCGTTGTCGGGCATAAAATAATAATTAGATGCGGATCAAGCGCATTATACAGAGCCTGCTCCAGAAGCAACCATTGGTCTCACCTGACCAGTTCCCCTTGAGGGGGTCCCCCTCAAGGGCCCCCTCAAGGGCGCCATAGCCTGCGTCCCATCAGAAGGGGCAACCGGAACAGGAACCCGAAAAACAGCCGGGTGTGCATCGAGCTGAGCAGTACATTGTCACGCCAGTAATTGAAATGCGACACCCCACCTTCCGCGGGTGTGAAGTAGCGCACCTCGGCCGGTAGGTTCACGGCGGGGAGCCCGGCCCAGCTCAGGCGCACAACTGCCTCCACGTCGAAGTCGAAGCGCCGCATCCACAAGCTAGAGCGCATCAGGCGTAGCAGAGGCTGGATGGGATACACCCGGAAGCCAAACAGCGAATCATGGATGCCCGCCCAGAGAGTCTCCAGGTTTGCCCACCAGTTGGATATCTTGCGTCCCTTGACCCGCAGGCTCGGCGCGCTCGCATCGAATATCGGCTCCCCGAGGATCATCGCCTCGGGATGTTCCTGAGATGCAGACATGAAAGCCGCGATCCGGTCCGCCGGGTGCTGCCCGTCCGAGTCCATCGCCAGGACGTGCGTAAATCCCTGGCGAGAGGCCTCGGTCAGACCGTCGAGCACAGCAGCTCCTTTGCCTCCATTTTTGGGACGAACCAGGACGCGCAGTCCGGGATCTTGCCGGGCCATCTCCTCGAGACCCGACGTGGTCCCATCCGTACTCCCGTCGACAACGACCCAGACGGGGCTCCACTGCCCACGCGCCGCGCGCACGGTCTCGAAGACTTTCTGTCCCGGGTTGTAGCTCGGGATCAGGACGAGATGCGTCCTGGACGGGGAGCTCATTCAGTCGGAACGCGGCGCAGTTTGGATCAGGTGGTGATCCGGAGGATGTGGGCTCTCGGGCGGATGCGGGCTCTGGACGAGCCAGGTGTTTTGCGGCGCGCCGGTCAACTCGCTGGTGAATTCGCGCTCGAGCTCTTCCACGAATGCAGCGGCGTCGCGCGGCGGGTCGAAGCGCTTACCCAAACGCACCCGATAGGTGATCGGCAGGCTGGGCACGCGAAACAGCGTCCATCCTTTGCTCAAATAGGGTGAGTCGGTCTCGATGATCAGCATCTGTACAGGAACCTGCGCTTGCTTTGCGATCACTCCCACACTGCCGGTGAGCGGATTGAGCGGCACTCGGGTCGTGCGGGTGCCCTCTGGGAACAGCAGGACCACGCCTCCGCGCCGGAGCTCCGCGACGCACTCTTTGATCATCTGGCGCGGCTGGCCGCTCGGGATATAACGAGCCAGCCTCGACCCGGCGCCCAGAAAAATGTTGCGGAGCAGCTCCTTCTTCATGACGCACGCGAGGTTCGGGTGCCGCGTCAGGATGAGTAGTGCGTCGATCAGACTCGGATGATTGGGAACCAGCACGACTGGAGGTCCGCCGCGCAGGGCGTCGATCGCACGCAGATCCAGGCGATAAGCACCAGAAGCCGACAGAGTCCACGCAAAGAGCCGGAACCCGGCCATGATTCCGAAGCGTCCAAATGCCGTTCCCCACCGTCGGGGTAGCATCGGATAACAGACGAGCGCGATAACCGACCAGCTGAGGCAGATCACGCCCAGCCACACCAGTATGGTGTAGGTGACGATGTGCTCGACTAGTGTTTTGAGCAGCCGTTGCATGGCTCGTCAGGGCTCTGAAGAGACTCCGGTACGTCAACGAGATGCGAGGACTGACCGATGATCCACGCGATCCCAATACCCGCGGACACGTAGCTGTGGCTCTTCACCAGCGGGCTGTGCTCAAACGAGGCGCCCGAGAGGGTGTCGTAGCGCACGTACGCGCCCGTCCAGAACTTAGGATAACGCTTCGTCAGCGCCGCGAGCACCTGTGTGCCGGCGTACCCGCCGCTCGCTTCATACACAGGGCGCTGCGGTGTCGCGTACTGGGGCGCTACCGAATAGAAGTACTGGTCATATCGCCGCGTTGCAAAGAGCGGTCCCGTCAACAATCCCAGATTCCACCCCGAGAGGCCAGCGGGGTTGGCGATATCGAGGTTTGCATTGGGAGCGAAGAACCAGCCGATGAACCCCGGCGAGCCGAGCGTCGTGACCGCGCGCACCGGCAAGCGGACGTCGAGCTTCATGTGTTCGTTTTCCGAGCGCCACACATGGATGTCCAGAGCGGGCCCCAGCTCCAGGGTGGTTCGCAGCTCCGGCATGCCCTGGCGAGTGGAGTTGTTGCGCACCGGCGTCGTGACGTTGGCGCTGAAATCCAGCCGCAGCCGATCCTCGGGCAGCAGCTTCGTTTTCACCCCTTCGCGGTCCGCCCGCACGAGCTTGCCTCTGTAGATGAAGTAGGGCACCACAACAGGATACGCGTGAGTTGTGTCAGAACCGCGATAGTCGCGAAAACTCACCGCCCCGACGCCTACGCCCAATTCCCACACGGGTCGACCTTGCTTTTCCGGTGGCACCAGCGCCTCGGGAACCTGTTCCTGGGCCTGTCCCATCGCGAGCTCCGATACCATCATCAGGGCAATCGCTGCCAGTGCGTGGTGGGCCACGCGGCTCATTCCGACCCTCGTCATGCCGTTACGCGCCTGTGCAGCCGGAGATCATCGCGGTCGCTTCGATCTCGACCGCCAGATCGCGGCGGCAGATGTCCGCGTGCAAGTACACGGGCCGGGCCAGTGGGCCGAGGGCCGCCTGCAGTTCCGTGCGGATGACGGGCAATTCGGACGGGTGGCGCACGTATACCTTGTAAGCCAGCGTCTCGAGCGTGAACCCTTCTGTCCCGGTCACCCGGTTCGCTTCCTCGAGGAGTGCCTGGATGTTGACCAGCGTCTCACGGGTCTGCGCAGCGGTATCGCCGGCGTGAACGGTCTGGTGGCCAACAATGCTCGCCGTCCCTGAAATGAATAGAGTCATACTGTCCGTCTCGTGGTGTACCGTAGCTCGCGAGAACACTGGGCTGCGGACGCCGTATTCTGGCGGATAGTGATAAGCGCTCACCTGCCGCGGATTCTCGATGCAGGTGGGCGCGGTATGGCTGGCAAGAAAGTAGACGACGAGGGGACTGCCTACGGCTGCGCCAAGCGCGCATGCGGCGGAGACGTTGCCGATGACCGGTCGTCGGCCTGCCAGCAGGGCCGCCTGTCGCGCACTGTTGAATTGACGATAGCGCTCGATGCCGTGAGTGTCACGGTTGATCTCGGGGACGTAGTTCCATACACGAATGAGGTGCGGATACCCCAGGGCGTCCAGCGTGCCGAGTATCTCTCGATACGCCTCTTCAGTGGCGCAATACAGCGGCGGATGGGATCGCGCCGCTGCCTGGCTTTCCGGGACGGCGATGCAGCCGAACACCAAGTTGGAAGCGCGCGCATAACGCACGCGGCCACGCACTCCCGACTCGATCGCTTGCTGGGTTCGCCAGACTTCGCAGAGCGCTCCAGGCTCCCCGAGAACGGGCGTGTTGACTTCCGCGACGGGGACCGGAGCCGCGCGGATCTCGCTGCGCGCCGCATCGAAGGTCGCGATACCCATGACACCCGACCACCGTGCCGGGTCGAGCTCGGCCAATGGCAGGTATTCCAGCAGCAACCCGGTTCTCGAGCCCATCAGCCCGCGATCATCCGGTCAGCCTCGACAGGTCGTATATTGAAGCGACGGCGTCGCAGCGCCGCCAGGGAGCGCCTCAAGTTCGCGAGCGAGATGATGTAGTAAAGAACTTTGAACGCCCGGAGTGACGACCAGATGGGCGTATCTCCATAGATGTCGCCCGCCAGCAATCCAAGGAGCGCCTCTTTCATGCGCAAGACATTACGCGGGCCCATGAAGAGGTCGCGCATCGTCGGATTCGTGACGCGGTGAATGAACCAGGAGAACTCTCTGGGTCCATGTTGGGAGACCCGATCGAACTCCTGCAAAGCGGCCGACGCACGGGCGGGCTCACGCAAGCACGCATCGACGGCGTCGGTGGCGCTGAGCGCGGTGGTCATCGCCAGCATTACACCTGAAGAGAACATTGGATCCACGAACGCGTACGCATCCCCGACGAGGAGGAAGTTGTCTCCATACGAGCGGCCGCAACTGTAGGAATAGTTGCCTGTTGCCTCGACTTCGCAGATGAGCTCGGCGCCCTGCAATCGCTCGGCGAGCGGGCCACACAGGGCGAGGGTATCCAAAAAGAACTCGCGCAAGGGTTTCTCGCGCTTCTTCATGTAGTACGGCCAGACCACGGCGCCGACGCTCGTCGCGCCATCGGCCAGCGGAATGAACCACATCCAGCCGTGCTCAAACCAGAAGATCGACACGTTGCCTGCCCGCTTCAGGTCGGGATCGCGGTGCGCGCCTTTGAAATGGGCATACATCGCGGAGCTGTTGTGCTTGCGGTTGCGCCGCTTGGTGTTGAGCCGATTGCCGAGAAAGGTGTCGCGGCCGGAGGCGTCGATCACGAAGCGGGCTTCCCAGGACTCCTGGCGTCCGTCTTCATGCTGGGCGTGGATGCGTGCGCCGGCGCCCGGCGGGCGCAGCTCGATGTCCTTGACCCGACAGCCTTCAATCACCCGCGCGCCGCAGGCGCTGGCGCGACGGATCAGAACCTCATCGAACTGCGCGCGGCGCACCTGGTAAGCGTACGGCAGCGACTTGTTCCAGGCTTCGGCGAACTCGAACGTCTGACTGCGGACGGCATGCCAGGGGGAGACGAATTCCGCCCCAAATTTCTGCATGCCAATCGCGCGGATCTCCTCGGCAACGCCCAGTCGCTCGAACAGCGGAAGGTTGGCCGGGAGCAGGGATTCGCCGATGTGAAATCGCGGGTGGCGCGCCTTCTCGAGCAGCGTGACGTGATAACCCTTCTCGGCGAGCGTGATCGCGGCCGTGGAGCCGGCGGGCCCGCCTCCAATGATGAGCACGTCTGTGCTGTGCGTAAGTGCCGCCGTGGGCGCCCCGCTCTTATCCAAGTCCATAAGACCTTAGACCCGCTCCCGAAATCTCAGCCCGGCAGGTTAGCGTGGCCCCTCCGGCCGGTCTACGGCCGCTCCAAAGGAAACGCGCTATTTCGGTTCGTCCGCCTTGTGCGACGAAATCGCCTTTCCGACCTTTTTGGTGTCTTGCTTGACCGTGGCGCCGACCGTCTTCGCGCCGTGAGCCACTGCTGCGCCCGCCTTTTTTGAGTCCTGGGCGATGGCGTGTCCCGCCTGCCGGGTATCCTCGGCCACGGCGTGTCCGACTTCCCGGGATTTCTCGGCAACCGCGTGTCCTACGGCTTTCGACTCCCGGGCCACCGTGTGGCCGACTTCCTTGCTGTCCCGGGCAATGGTCTGCCCGACCTCCTTCGCACTTTGCTTGATCGTGGCCTTCGTGTCGTCCAGGTTGTCGCCGCCGGCGTAAGCCACGGGACCTGCGGTGACCAGGAAGAACGAAAGGAGGTACGCAGTTCTCATGTTGCGTAGTTTACGCTTTTCGGCGCAGCCGTTGTGTGCGCTGCTCAATGGAATGCCTCGTTCAGAACGCGTGCCAGCCGGGCTCCTGCGAGCGCGAGGCGGTCGCGGGCGACCCGGTGCGCGATGTTCTGATAGGGACGGTCAATGAAGTAGGGACCCGGGCCGTCCCCGATCGGTGGGATGTACACCGAATTCTGCGCGATCATGAAGCTTTCGCGGATCCATTGCCGCTCGTCATCGATCGCCGCGACTCGTGAATCCGGCGTCGGAAGATGGGCCGCCCGTCGGATTGCCACGATGGCTTTCTTGCCGGTCCCCGGCAGGTTGTCCCAGTACGAATGCAACTCGACTCGGCAGGGCTTCTCGCACAGTGCGACGAGATTGCCTCCCTCATCACCGTGCGGCTGTGAATGTGTGAAGCGCGAGGTGGTGTGTAAGGGCTGATGCACGTCGCCGACCAAGTGAAGCAGCCAGACGAGGTCATACGATTTCAACGCGTCGCTCGCTCCAGGGGTCGTCAGCGTCTTTCGAAACAGGGCGATCTGTGTTTGCGCGTTCGGGGTCGCTGGCTGAATCAGGGGAGTGTGGTCAGTTGAGAAGGGCAGATCGATGAAATGCCAATAGCGATGCTGCAGATGATCTGAATAGCCCAGGTTGCGGGCGGCGTCCGGGCCCGAAGGATGCTCCCCATCGTTGACGTAGCCGGATTCGGACTTGATCTCATCGGCCCAGGTCGCAGCGATGACGAACGCAAGCTCGTCGCGTTCCTCTTTCGCGGTGTGTGCAATCCATTTCGGGTAGTCGGGGTTGAGCTGCAGGAGCGCGGTCACGCGCGCCTGCGCGGCGGGCGTGAGCTGCTCGTAGGCCACGGCGGCGATCATCATGTGCCCGAAGCTGTTCCAGCCCCAGGCGCTGGGGGCAAACGCGACAATCAGGAACCCGTACAGAGGGTGCAATCGTTTCATTTTTTTCGACATAGGCATAATAGCGTAATGAAGGTCGTCATCATCGTGCCGACGTACAACGAGCGCGGCAATATCACCGCGCTGTTGGCGTCGCTACAAAGCGAATTCACTCGCCTTCGCCATGACATGCACGTCCTGGTGGTCGACGACAACTCGCCCGACGGTACTGCCGAGCTGGTGCGGGACACCATGCAGCGCTATTCGAACGTGCACCTGCTCACAGGCGAGAAGGCAGGCCTTGGCGCAGCCTACATTCGTGGCATGCAGCATGCGATCGGAGAACTGTGCGCGGACGTCGTGTTCGAAATGGATGCCGATTTCTCCCATGATCCAGCGGACGTGCCACGCCTTTTGGCGGCCCTCGAGAGCGGGGCGGATTTTGTCATTGGCAGCCGGCACGTTCCGGGCGGCAGCATCCCCGCCGAATGGAGCCTAACGCGCAAGCTGAATTCGGCTGGAGGCAACTGGGTCGCGCGCTATGTGGCCGGGTTGTACGGGATACGCGATTGCACCGCGGGATTTCGCGCTATCCGTGCCTCCATCCTGCGGCAGATCGACTTCACGGCGCTCCGCGTAAAAGGCTATGCGTTTCAGGTGGCGTTGCTCCATCAGGCCGTGACGCTCGGCGCCCTCGTCAAGGAGGTCCCGGTCCATTTCATCGATCGCAAACGCGGTCAAAGCAAGCTTGGGCTCGCGGATATCACCGAGTTCGTTCTGAATGCGTGGTGGATCCGCATGCGCGCCCTGCGCACGTTCATCCGCTTCGCGTTGGTCGGGGCCTCTGGAACCATTGTGAATCTGGGCATGTTCAGCGCAGCCCTGCACGCTGGTCTCAACAAGTACATCGCCTCGCCGCTGGCGGTCGAGGTCTCCATCATCTGGAACTTCTTCCTGAACAACTACTGGACTTTCCGGGAGCGCAGGACCCGGGACCGGGTGCGCATCAAGGGGCTCAAGTACAACCTGGTCTCGATCGCCTCCCTCGGAGTCAGCTTCGCGACCTTTACCGCAATGACCTTGTTCGTACCGCGCGCCTCGCCGGTGCTCGATCAGCTTGTAGGCATCGTGCCCGCGGTCCTGGTCAACTACTTTCTGAACTCGTATTGGACGTTTCGCTCGCATCCCGAACCGGAGCCCGTTTCGGGCCAGCCGAGGCTGCTGCCGCCGGAGCGGCCGCCAGCCGATCGTCCTGTTTGAGCTCGTCCTGCTTGAAAGCAATGGTGAAGCGGCTGCCGCGATCGTCGGTTCCGCTCGTCACAGTCACGGTGGCCTGGTGCAGTTTCGCGATCTGCTCGACGATCGAGAGTCCCAGGCCGCAACCGTCGCCATTGCCATCGTGCACTCGATAGAACCGCTCGAATATCCTGCTCCGCTCTTCCGGCGGGATTCCCGGTCCATCGTCCTGCACCGATAACGAGGCGGGCGGACCAGCCTCCACGATCAGCGTGACGTGGCCGCCCGGATTTCCATAGCGCAGGGCGTTGTCGATCAGGTTCGACAGCGCCTCGCTCAACAATCGCTCGTCGCCGCGCACCAGCACCGGTTGATCGGGCACCACGAGGCCAAAATCGACATCCCGCTCGAGCGCTCGCGGAATCCATTCTTCGCCGACCTGTCGCGTCAGGGTGCACAGATCGACAGGGTTGAGCTCGATTGCCGTGGGGGCGTCCGGATCCGCTCGCGCCAACGCAAGCAACTGCCGACTGACGCGGGCGGCCCGCTCCACTGAGCGATGCAGTGCTCCAAGCGCCTCACGCTCACTCGACGTATCCGTCGCGCGCTCCGCTCGTTCGGCGTGGAGCAGTACGGCCGCGAGCGGAGTTCTGAGCTGGTGCGCGGCATCCGCGACAAATCTTTTCTGCGCGCGCATCGCATTGCTCAACCGCTCCAACAGCTCGTTGATTCTCGCGGCCAACACGCGTGCCTCGCGAGGCAATCCTCCCACCTGGGGCACCGGCGAGAGATTGTTCTGGCCGCGGGCTTCGATCTGTGCCGCCAGATTGGTCAGGGGTCGCAAGCCATGGGTGACGCCGATCCGCCCCAGCAACAGCGCGATACCCAACAGCGCGATCTGCGGTGCCGCCATTCCGATGAGAATCTCGCGCGTCAGGGTGGATCGTTTGATCAAGGTTTCCGCGACCGACACCAGTACCGCGTCGTCGGGGCGGCCCGGTGCGATGAGCGCGGAGACGACGCGCACGGGGCGACCATGGAGAGTTGCGAAGGCGAGCCGAAGTCCGCCGACTTCCGCCGGCGCGAGATCGGGCAAGGAAGCGTCCCCGCCAATGAGGCCCTGCTGCCG
Source organism: uncultured Steroidobacteraceae bacterium (assembly GCA_964400085.1). Classification (GTDB taxonomy): domain Bacteria; phylum Pseudomonadota; class Gammaproteobacteria; order Steroidobacterales; family Steroidobacteraceae; genus 13-2-20CM-66-19. The sequence goes on from CAYNTW010000031.1 coordinate 44,227, forward strand.
CGCGGAGACCTTGAAGTAGGTTTTGTCGACCTCGTCGAACTGGAAGATCTCGAGCGCCACGCGGGGGAGGTCGAATTCAATCTTGCCATGGTTGGAGCGCACGGCTTGTGCGAGAGAGCGGGTCGAATCGATGAGCCAACGGTCGTAGACCACGTTGGCGAAGTGCAGCGCCGTGAAGTAGGAAGCCAGACCGTCGAGCGCCAGCAGCAGGACCAACACCACGCCCAGGCGCAGCAGCAGCCCGGCGCGCAGGCTGATCGCGCCCTCCGTCTTGCTGATACCCATCATGGCGCGGCGCGCGCCGTTAGGAAGAAAGCGCGCCGCCCGTGGTGGTCGGCCGCGGCTCATCCGACTCGAGCATGTAGCCGAAGCCACGCAAGGTCCGCACCTTCAGGCCATAGGGTCCCAGGCGACGACGCAAGCGATGCACACAGATCTCGATCGCCGTATCCGAGGGGGGATTGCCACCGCGGCTGAGGCGATCGGCGATGGCTTGTTTGCTGACGACACGCCCGGCGCGAATGGCCAGGGTCTCCAGCAGCGCCATTTCGCTCGCCGGCAGGTCGAAACTCGCCTCGCCGAGGATGACCCGTGGCTGTCCGGCCACCAGTACCAAGGGACCGACCCGGATCTCTTCGTCGCGATCGGCGCGGCGTCGTCGGAGCAGGGCGCGCACGCGTGCCTCCAGCTCGGGCATCTCGAATGGCTTCACGAGGTAGTCATCGGCGCCAGCGTCGAGTCCCGAGACCCGGTCCTCCAACGCATCACGCGCGGTGACAATGAGGATGGGTACACCGACGAGTTGCCGCCGTAAGTTGCGGACCAGAGTGAGGCCATTCATGCCTGGCAGCATGAGATCCACGATGGCCAGGTCATATTCGCTACCGAGCAGGCTGTTGAACGCTTCGCGTCCATCCGAGTAGGCGTCGACTTCGTAGCCCGCCTGGCGCAACAAAGCAGAGAGCGCTTCCCGCAGCTCGCGGTCATCTTCAACGATTAGAAGACGCATGATTAAAGCTTGCTCCGGTTCGGGTCGATACTTTGCATTGTAAACCACCGAGGGACAACGTCGCTTGCAGCGCCTGGTGCACAGGCGTGTGGCAGCTCGTGACGCCAATCGTGGTGCCAATCGTCTTCTCATTCGGGCAAACTTCGGCGGATGCGTCGCGACCGTCTCCCCATATCGGTTCTCAAGAACCGTTTTATCCCTGGTGGCTGGGATGTGCTCGCGTTCGTGCTGGTGTTCGCTCTCCTCATCTACATCGCCGAAGCGGCTCATGGCCTCACGGGCTCGCTCGCCGGGTTGGAGGCAACACCGATCTCGCTGGCTCCCGCGGCACTCGTCGGGTATGCGGCGCGTACTGCGCTGCGCATGCTGATCGCGATGCTCGCATCCCTCCTGTTTACTTTCACGTACGCGACCCTGGCCGCAAAGAGTCGTCGCGCTGAAGTTGTTCTGGTTCCTTTGCTGGACATATTGCAGTCGCTCCCCATCCTGGGGTTCTCCATCACCATTGTCTTTTTTCTGTCGCTCACGCCGGGGCGAGTGGCGGGCGCGGAGATGGCCGCCATCTTCCTCATCTTCACCAGCCAGGCGTGGAATATGGCGTTCAGCTTCTATCACTCGCTGCGCAGCATTCCGCACGAGCTGGACGAGGCGGCTCGCAGTTTCCGGCTGAGCCCCTGGATGCGGTTCTGGCGCCTCGAGGTGCCGTTCGCCATGCCGCCTCTCATCTGGAACATGATGATGTCCATGTCCGGCGGCTGGTTCTTCGTGGTGGCGGCCGAGGCGATCAATGTCGGCAACACGAAGGTGACCCTGCCCGGCGTGGGCTCTTACGTCGCGCTCGCGATCGAGCAGCGCAACCTGGGGGCGATCGGCTGGGCCATCGCGGCCATGTTCGTGGTCATCCTCATCTATGACCAGCTTCTCTTCCGTCCCCTGATCGCCGGCGCCGACTGGTTTCGGCTCGAGCAGGAAGCGGGGTTGACTCCAACCCGGTCCTGGGCGCTGACCATGATGCGCCGGTCCCGCTTTCTCGGGGTGATCGCGCGAGTGTTTCTGGGCATTCTCAGCATTGGCGGCCGGCCTGGTAGGCCGGTGGTCATCCGGCCGCGCGTCAATCCGGGAGCGGACCGGCCGCGGCTGGGGGATTTTCTCTGGTACACGCTGATCGCGTTGGTTGGTGTGATCGCGCTGCTCAAAGCGGTGCGGTTCGTCTTCGAGGAGATCGCGCCCGCGGAAGTTGCACACGTGGTGCTGCTCGGGTTCCTGACATTCCTGCGAGTCGGGGTGCTCATTGCGATCGCGAGCCTCATCTGGGTGCCGATCGGCATCCAGATCGGATTACGGCCCCGGGTCTCGAGCATCGTGCAGCCGATCGCACAGTTCCTGGCCGCCTTCCCGGTGAATCTGATCTATCCCATCGTGGTGTCGGGAATCGTGATCGGACGACTGAATCCGGATATCTGGCTGAGTCCACTCATGATCCTGGGGACGCAGTGGTACATTCTTTTCAACGTCATCGTCGGGGCCTCCGCGATTCCGCCGGACATGCGCTACGCGGCACAGAATTTCCGTCTTTCCGGCTGGCTATGGTGGAAGCGGGTGGCCCTACCGGCGGTCTTCCCGTTCTATGTCACTGGAGCGATCACTGCTTCGGGCGGCTCATGGAACGCGAGCGTGGTTTCGGAAGTCGCCGAGTGGGGCAAGGAGCGTCTGACGGCCTCCGGTCTCGGGGCGTATATCTCGCAGGCGACGGATGCGGGTGATTTCCGGCGCACCGTGGTCGGTATCGTGGTGATGGCGCTGTTCGTGGTCACGCTCAACCGCGTGTTCTGGAAACCATTGTTTGCCCGCGCAGAGCGCAAGTACCGGGTAAGTTGATATGAATGCAACTGCACAGTCGTTGAACCTCGCGCCGCTGTTGGATGTGCAGGGCGTCTGCAAGTCCTTCCGCAAGCCGGACGGCGATGAGCTCGTCGTGCTCGAGAACGTCAATCTCAAGTTGCGACCCGGAGAGATTGTCGGCCTGCTCGGCCGCTCGGGCTCCGGCAAGTCGACCCTGTTGCGCACGATCGCGGGTCTCGAGTTGCCCTCCGGGGGCTTGGTCAACTACCTGGGGCAGCCGGTGACGGGGCCCGCCGAGGGCATCGCCATGGTGTTTCAGAGCTTCGCGCTCTTCCCGTGGCTCACGGTACTGGAGAACGTGAAGTTGGGTCTGGAGGCGCTCGGCCACCCGGAAGCGGACATGCGCAGTCGCTCGCTGAAAGCGATCGATCTCATCGGGCTCGACGGCTTCGAGTCGGCCTACCCGCGCGAGCTCTCCGGCGGTATGCGTCAGCGAGTGGGCTTTGCGCGGGCGCTGGTCGTGCATCCCAACATCCTGCTGATGGACGAGCCGTTCTCCGCGCTCGATGTGCTCACCGCCGAGACGTTACGGAACGATTTTCTGGACCTGTGGGGTGAGGGACAGTTGCCGATCAAGTCGGTGTTGCTCGTCACCCATAACATCGAGGAGGCCGTGCAGATGTGCGACCGCCTCCTGATTTTCTCCACCCATCCCGGGCGCGTCGTGAGCGAGATCAACATCGATCTGCCGCATCCACGTCATGCGCTGGATCCGCGGTTCCGGGCGCTCGTGGAGCGCGTGTATGTCGAAATGACATCCAAGCCGCGCGGTGACCGTGTGGGGCACAAGGCCGAGCGGTTTCCGGGTACCGGTATCGGTACGACGCTCACCCACGTCTCCTCGAACCTCTTGTCGGGCTTGTTGGAGGCCGTGAGCGAGCCGCCCTACAACGGCCATGCGGACCTGCCGGCCATTGCCGAATACCTCAGCATGGACGTCGACGAGCTTTTCCCTGTGGCCGAAGCCCTGCAGCTCCTGCGTTTCGCGGAGATCGAAGGCGGCGACATCAAGCTCACGCGGGAGGGCAGTGAGTTCGTCAAGAGCGAGACCGACGAGCGCAAGCGCCTGTTCGCCCGGCATCTACTGACGTATGTTCCGCTCGCGGCCCATGTCCGCCGGGTGTTGGATGAGCGGGCGAGCCATAGCGCGCCCAAGAGTCGCTTTTTCGACGAGCTGGAAGACTACATTGCCGAGGAGGCGGCGGAGCAGACGCTGCGGACCATCATCAGCTGGGGCCGCTACGCCGAAGCCTTCGCCTATGACGACGCCCGCCAGGCCTTCAGCCTCGAGAATCCAGCCTGACCGAGCCTTGGTCGTATTATTCTCTTTCGGTCGTTCTCGCACCAAGAAATGTGAAGAACTATGAGCGCGCGCCGGATGCCTTGGCGGCAGCTGGCTCGCGTTCAGGCGTATCTTTCAGGAGTCATGGACATGGCGGAAACAGGCACCTCCGATAGCCGGCCGAAGCTGCTGATCGTCGACGACGATCACGAGCTTTGCTCCATGCTGGTCGAATATCTCGGGCCCGAAGGCTTCGCCACCGAGACCGTGGGTACCGGCCCCCAGGCATTGGATCGGCTCGGCCGCGGGTCCGTGGACCTGGTCGTATTGGATGTCATGTTGCCGGAGCTGTCGGGTTTCGAGGTCCTGCGGCGCATCCGCGCGACGAGTCGACTGCCGGTCATCATGTTGACCGCGCGCGGTGAGGAGGTGGACCGGGTGGTTGGGCTCGAGATGGGCGCCGATGACTACCTCGCGAAGCCTTTCAGCCCGCGGGAGCTCGTGGCCCGTATCCGCGCGGTGCTACGGCGCATGTCCACCGATGCCCAACAGGCGCACGGCACTCTGAACTGGGGACCGCTGCGACTCGATCTGAGGGCGCGCCGCGCGGAGGTGAGCGATCAGGATCTGGAGCTGACCGCGGCGGAGCTACGCATTCTGGAGCTTCTCGTGCGGGCTGACACAAAGACCGTGACGCGCGACGAGTTGATGACGCAAGCGCTCGGTCGTCGCCTGCTGCCCACTGACCGAAGTCTGGATACGCACGTCAGCAACTTGCGCCGCAAGCTGATGAAAGCCACGGACCGCGTGACGGTGCAGAGCGTACGCGGCACTGGCTACGCGCTCGCACTCGCGCCCGTCAGGGCCGCCCAAACCGCCGGAGAAACTCAATAAGTACGCTCACCTCGAGTAAAGTCGCTCCCATGCACTCGCTGTACTGGCGAATCTTTCTGGCCTTCTGGTTGGCGTTGGCGCTGATCCTGGTCGGAACGGTGACGGTCGCGGTGAACGTGGCCGCGCAGCACCGCAACGACAGCCCGTGGGTGCAGCGAGGTCAGCTCTATGCGCAAGCGGCGCGTGCGTTCGAGGCGGGTGGGCCCACGGCATTGAAGAGTTGGTTGGAAGGCCTGGGCTCGAGTGAGCCGTTCAGCCGCACCTTCGTCATCGAGCCCTCCGGCCGGGAGATGCTGGATCGACCATTGCCTGCATTCCTGCGCGCGCCGGGCGACAACGCGGCGCTCACCAGCGCGACTTCACCGGCGGGCCCGATCTCACCGGTAGGGGGCGCGCTCGTGCTGGTCGGGGCGAACGGCGAGACCTGGCACGTCCTGGTGGGTCCCTTGCGCAAGACCCCACGATTGTTCGGCGAGCTCGAGAACCCAGGTGTTCCAGGGGCGACGTTGCTATTGGCGTTGGTCATCAGCGCTGTCGTATGTTTTCTTCTCGCGCGCTATCTCGTCGCGCCGGTTGATCGGCTGCGGCATGCGATGCGGCGGATGGCAGCGGGAGACCTCGATGTACGAGTGTCGCACAGCATGCAAGGCCGACAGGATGACCTTGGCTTGCTCGCAGCGGATCTCGATGTCATGGCCGAACGCGTGCGCAACCTTCTCGAGACGAAACAACAACTGCTGCGGGATGTCTCGCACGAGCTGCGCTCGCCGTTGGCTCGGCTGCAGCTGGCCCTCTCGCTCGCACGGCGGGACGACAACCCGGCCGAGCGGCATCTTGCGCGTATCGCATGCGAAGCGGATCGGCTCGAGCAGCTCATCGCGCGCACTCTCAAGCTCGCTCGCCTCGAGCGGCCGACCAGCAGCCTCGAGCGCAAGCGCGTGGAGATCGGCGAGTTGCTCAAGACCATTGTCGATGACGTGGCCATCGAGGCGGATGCCCACGGGTGCATTGTCAGCCTCCAATCGGAAGGCGGGTTGGAAATCTCGGGTGACCTCGAGCTGTTGCGCAGCTCGTTCGAGAACATCATTCGCAACGCCGTGCGCTACAGCCCAGCCGGTGCGCAGGTTGGCATCACTGCACGTCGTATGCACACCACCGCTGCGCAGGCGGAGGAGTGTGTCGAAGTCATCGTCTACGACCATGGGCCCGGAGTTCCTGACAAAGACCTGGAGCTGATCTTTGAGCCTTTCTATCGCGTGGATGCCGCCCGCGATCGGGCTGGAGGCGGTGAAGGATTGGGGCTGGCGATCGCTGCGCGAGCGGTCGCTCTGCATAACGGCGCGATCGAAGCGCGCAACCGCCAGAACGGCGGGCTGGTGGTGTCTGTAGTGTTGCCTGAGGGTGACAGCGTGGGGACGGACGCGGAGGTCGAAGCCCCGCTCACGCGAGCGGATAGCGTAAAAAAAACCGCCCGGGGGGCGGGCGGTTTTCCAACGGTGCCCGTCTAAACGGGTCTTTGGCGACGGCGTTCGAGTCTCAGGGAGGGAGAAAAACTGGAGCGCGGTCGCCACACCGGGACAGTTGGCCTTCTTCAGGCACGTACG
>CAYNTW010000032.1:0-12601 GCA_964400085.1 uncultured Steroidobacteraceae bacterium
TGGCATTGCTGCTGACTTTGCCGTCAGCCGCGTTTGCCCTCGGTCTCGGAGACATCCGTCTCCTTTCTCCGCTCAACTCGCCCCTCGATGCTGAGATCGAGGTGGTGGACGCGACGCCTGAGGATTTACAAACCCTCCAGGCGCAGATCGCCTCGCGCGACACTTTCGCGCGCCACGGTCTCGATTGGCCCGTCTTCCTCACCAGCGTGCAGGTGAAGACCAACCGCACCAATGACGGCCATACCTATATCAAGCTGAAGTCGACCGATGCGATCACCGAGCCGTTCGTGACCCTGTTGATCGAAGTCAACTGGGGGCGCGGCCACCTCGTACGCGAGTACACGATGCTGCTCGATCCCCCGGTGTTCACGCCGGGTCAGTCGGTAGCCGGTAACACGCCCGTGGCGTCGCCTGCGATCGGTGCGGGTGCGCGTGAGGGCGCGATTGCGCGCGGCGCTGATGCGACCCCGCCTGCCGCTCCGGGCCAAACTCCCGCCAGCGATGCGGCCGCTCCACCTGCCGCGGCGAGCGGTTCCTCCACGAGCTCCGAGACGAGCGGCCGAAAGAGAGGCGCGCGTAGCGTTGCTCCACCGCCGGCTCCCGAGCAGGGCGCCGGTTCGTCGCATGTGGTACAGCGCGGCGAGACTCTATCCTCGATCGCGTCCGGCGTTGCGGGGGCCAAGGAGAACGCGCCCGAGACGCACAGTTGGATGTTGGCTATTTTCCAGGCCAATCCGCGCGCCTTCGAGCAGAACATGAACCTGCTGCGCACGGGCGCGGTGTTGCGCATTCCTGACGCTTCCGAAGCAGCGGCGATCTCGCCCGCGACGGCAACCACCGAGATTCACAAGCAGTACGCTGCGTGGCGCGCCGGCGCCGGCGCTGAAACCGCCTCCGCGGGCAAGCAGTCGGGGCAGTTGCATCTGGTCACGCCATCCGATGATGGAGCGGGGCCCGCGACCTCGGCTTCCACCAACGCGGAAGTGAAGACACTCCAGGGTCGTGTGCACGATCTCGAGGGGCAGCTCAACGAGTCCAAGCGGTTGGTGCAGCTACGCGAGTCCCAGTTGGCCGACCTGCAGGCCCGGTTGGCTGCCAAGGAATCCAATGCGGCGCCCGCGGCCGCTTCGCCCCCACCGGCTGAGCCCGCTCAGCCGCCCTCCGCCGCGCCAAGCCCGCGCCCACAGGATCAGGTCGCTCAAGCCGAGCCACCCGCGCTCGCTCCCGCGCCGCCGGCTGAGGAACCGCCTGCGAAGGCCGCCGAGCCGACACCGCCTCCCGCTGCTGCCGCGCCGACGCCCAGCGCGCCGGTGAACAAGCCCAAACCGACACCACAGCCCCAGGCTCAGCCGCAGGGCAGCTTCCTCGATTCCCTGATGGATTACTGGTGGGCCCTGGCCCTGCTGGTCGCCGTGGTCGCCGGTTATTTCGGCTTCAAGACCTGGCGCTCGCGTCGGGAGTCCGAGTTCGATGATTCCCTGAGCCGTCTCGCGGTCGCCGGAGCAAACTCCGCGGAACGAGGTTTCGCCTCGGGCGATACGGCACCGATGCGCCCGGCCGGCGGAGAGAGTCCGGAAGGCGCGTTCCTGGTCGAGGAGTCGGGTACGCACCAGCGTCCCCGGTTCGGCGCCGCCGCTGCCGGGCCCGCGGCTGCACGCCACGTCGCCACGTCCGACGAGACGATCAGCAGCGAGGCGGCGATCAACCTGGACCAGGGTGACCCGCTGGCCGAGGCCGATTTCCACATGGCCTATGGTCTTTACGACCAGGCCGCCGATCTCATCCGCATCGCCATCAATCGTGAGCCGAATCGCCGCGATTTGAAGCTCAAGCTGCTCGAAGTCTTCTTTGTGTGGGGCAATAAGGAGCAGTTCCTCACGGCGGCCCGTGAGCTGGCCGCCAGCCGCGCCGATGCGGCTCCGGGTGAGTGGGAAAAGATTGTCATCATGGGCAAGCAGCTCGCTCCCGAGGACCCGCTGTTCGCGGGCGGTGGGACGACGGGCGCGACCGCCGGCGGCGTGGACCTCGATCTCGAGGGTGGTCAGAGCCGCGTGGATTTCGATCTCCTGGGCGAGCCGGTTCCGGGATCAGGCGGTGATGTCGACCTGGATATCGGGTCCGCGTTGGGCGACTCAGAGGCGCACGGTACGGCCACTGATCGCAACACGGCCCTCGACGCGAGCTTCGGCGCCAACAACTCGACCGGCACCACGCGGCAGATGACCGCGCGAATTCCGCAGGAAGCCAATGACCTGCTGCCTGAGTTCGGCTCCGAGACCGAGGGCCCGACGGTCGAGCAACCGGCGCTCTCGTCTGCTGAGAATCCAACCATCCGCCAGAAAGTGGCGATGGCTCTGAAGCAGACGCCGGGCGCCGAGCAGACTGCCGAGCTGGCCATCGATGACCTGGGGTTGGATCTTGGCGGCCTGGATACCGTTGATCAGCCCGGGCTGGGCGCCTCGTCCGATGCCCCCACGTTGGTGGCGGGTATGGACGATCGCTCGCGGAAGATTATCGAAGAAGCGCAGCGTCGCGCCTCGGGCGAGGACACGTCTCTTTCCACCGGGGCGTGGCAGCTCGACGAGAACGAGCTCGATGCCGCGCTCGCCGAGGATACCCAGGAGAATGGTGAGCACGATGGCTCGGTGACCTCGCGCCTGACGCAGCTCACGGGTCGGGATGTCGACTACGATCTTGGCGAGCCTGAAGCCGCGCACGCGACGAATGGCTCGGGCCTCGATCTGGACCTGGGCACCGCGACAGTGCCTGACGCGGCATTCACGGCCACGCAGAAGCTGTCTTCCGATGATCTCGCCTTGCCGGATCTGGAGCCGGTGACCATGAGCGAGGTCGGTACGAAGCTGGACCTGGCGCGTGCATACATGGACATGGGCGATCCCGACGGTGCGAAGAACATTCTCGAGGAAGTACTCCACGAGGGTTCCATGACGCAGAAGCAGGAAGCGCAGCGTCTGATGGAATCGCTGCCGGGATAACCGACTCGCGATGTTCAGGATAGCCGTCGGACTGGAGTACGACGGCACTGCCTACGCGGGCTGGCAAACACAACAGTCCGCGCGTAGCGTGCAGCAGGTCGCTGAGGCTGCCTTCAGCAGCATCGCGGCCGAACGTGTGAGCCTGATCTGCGCGGGGCGCACCGACGCCGGCGTACATGCACGCTGGCAGGTGGCGCACTTCGATACCAACGCGCAACGCCGCCTGCGCGCCTGGCTGTTAGGTTCCAACAGCGAGCTGCCGCCGGATGTCAGTGTCCCCTGGGTACGTCGAGTACCGCTGCACTTCCACGCGCGGTACTCGGCCGAAGCGCGCACCTATCGGTACTTGATTCTGAACCGCGGTACGCGCTCGGCATTCGCCACCCATCGCGCTGCCTGCGTTTTTCGGCCCCTTGACCATGAGTGCATGGCACAGGCCGCTGTCGCGTTGCTCGGCTCACACGACTTCAGCGCCTTCCGCTCGTCCGAGTGTCAGGCCAACTCTCCGGTGCGGCGGGTCGAGAAACTGACTGTCGCGCGGCAGGGGAACTGGGTGGTGATCGAGGCGACCGCCAACGCTTACCTGCATCACATGATGCGCAACATCGCCGGATTGCTGATCGCGATCGGGCGGGGTGATGCGCCCCCTTCGTGGGCCAAAGAGGTGCTCGAGAGCCGGGACCGCAAGCGTAACGCCGCGACGGCGCCCGCGGAGGGGTTGTACTTTTGGGGCGTTCGCTACCCGGCTGTGTTTGGGCTTCCGCTCCCGCCCGACGAGGAGCCGGCCGGGGGCCCTGCTATCATGGGCCCCTCTATCAATTGCCGCGGGTCACCCCATGTCATGGTTTGAGAAAATCATGCCCTCCCGGATCAAGACCGAGCGCCGCACGCGCTCCGTGCCGGAGGGGCTTTGGATCAAATGTCCCGCCTGCGATGCGGTTCTCTACCGCGCCGAGCTCGAGCGCAACTTGTACGTTTGTCCGAAGTGCAGTCACCACATGCGTATCGGCGGTCGCGAGCGGCTCGAGCGCTTCCTGGACCCCGGGACCACCCTCGAGATCGGGGCGGAAGTGACCCCGGAGGATCCCCTGAAGTTCCGAGACAGCAAGCGCTACAAAGACCGCCTCGTCCAGGCGCAGAAAGCGACGGGGGAGTCTGATGCTCTGATCGTTCTCGCGGGCTCGCTCTTTGAGCTCCCCATAGTGGCTTGCGCGTTCGAGTTCCAATTCCTGGGCGGCTCCATGGGCTCCGTGGTGGGAGAACGATTCAAGCGGGGAGTGGATCATTGCATCGAGCAGCGCAAGCCGTTCGTGTGCTTTACCGCAAGTGGCGGCGCGCGTATGCAGGAGGCGCTGTACTCGCTGATGCAGATGGCCAAGACCGCTGTCTCGCTGTCGCGTCTGGCTCAGGCGCATCTCCCCTACATCTCCGTGATGACCGATCCGACCACCGGTGGCGTGTCGGCCAGCCTGGCCATGTTGGGGGACCTCAACATCGCCGAGCCGCGCGCCCTGATCGGCTTCGCGGGAGCGCGAGTAATCCAACAGACGGTGCGCGAGACCCTGCCCGAAGGCTTCCAGAGAAGCGAATTCCTGCTCGAGCACGGGGCCTTGGACATGATCATCGACCGGCGCGACATGCGCGACCGTATTGGCGGCATGCTCCGCCTGCTACTGAAACAACAGCCTGCGGCCGCTGTCACCGCGGCGGCCGCCTAGAAAGCTCCTTTGCGTACCCTCTCGGAGTGGCTGACTCTACAGGAGTCAGTGCACCCTAAAACCATCGATATGGGACTCGCGCGCGTCACCGCGGTGGCGCGCACGCTGGGCGTGGACAAACCCACCTATCCGGTGATCACAGTTGGCGGCACCAACGGTAAAGGCTCGACAGTCGTGCACCTGGAAGCATTGCTGCGCGCCGGCGGCGCCCAGACTGGGATGTTCACCTCGCCGCATTTCCTGCGTTACAACGAGCGTATTCGCGTCAATGGTATCGAGGTGCGCGATGAGGATCTCGTCGCCGCGTTCGAGCGGATCGAGCGTGCACGCGGCTCGACCACGCTGACCTTCTTCGAATTCAACACCCTGGCGGCGTTGGTCATCTTCGCCGAGAGTGCCGTTGAAGTCGGCGTGCTGGAAGTTGGGCTCGGCGGGCGGCTGGATGCCGTGAATCTCGTGGATGCGGATGTCGGGGTCGTTTGTTCGATCGGCTTCGATCACCGTGACTACCTTGGCGACACGATCGATCTCATCGGGGCGGAGAAGGCTGGAATTTTCCGCGCTGGTCGGCCCGCGGTGCTGGGCACGGATGACATGCCCGCGAGTGTTTATGCCGCGATCCAGACCGTCGGGGCTCGGCCGGTGATTGCCGGGAAGGACTTTAGCTGGCGTGTTGAGGAGGCTACGTCAGGTGGGCGTTGGAGTTACCAGGGGCTGCATTTGTCCTTGCACGACTTGCCACCGTCCGCCCTGGTTGGCTCGATCCAATACCGCAACGCCTCGACGGCTCTCGCGGCGATCGAGGCGCTCGAGGCCGGCCCCGCTACGCCCGGCAGGCGCGGGCTGCCGAAGTTGGTGTTGAATGAGCGCACGGTCAGCGAAGCACTGCGGAATGTCAGGTTGGCCGGACGGTTTCAGGTCGTGCAGGTGCCCTCGGGCGGCCCCGGGCGGCCCTCGGCCGGCCCGTCCGGGCCGGCCGTTCTTTCTGCCCGGGGCCCGGCGGTTGAATGGATTCTGGACATCGCCCATAACGAGCCGGCCGCGGCGATCTTCGCTAAACACGTGCGTGAGCGTCCGATGCCGCCGGCCACATCGCCCGGAGCCGGCGAACAGGGTCGCACCTTTGCAGTCGTCGGGATTCTCGGCGACAAGGACGCGAAGGCGATCGTCGCCTTTCTCGAGCCGCTGGTTGACCACTGGATTTTGTGCGGTCTACCGGGACCGCGTGGCACAACGGCCGAGCAGCTCGCGGCGCGACTCAGCCTGCCCACCTCGCGATTGACCCTCGCCTCCTCGGTCGAGTCGGGTTGCGAGATAGCTCGGGCGAGCACCAAACCCGGCGATCGCGTGCTGGTTTTTGGGTCGGTCTATACAGTGGGGCCGGCGCTGAGCTGGCTTGGGATATACTGAGAGGCGCTGCCGCTCGCGTTGCAGCGCTCGCCATGTAACGGCTACGGTTGCCTAACGCGATTTCCTCCCCATATTGGATAGCCTGGTGAAAGAACGACTGACCGGCGCGATCATCCTCGTAGTGCTGATCGTGTTGTTGGTCCCCGAGCTGCTCAGTGGACCGTCGCGGTCCGCGCCTGCGCCCCAGGCGGCAGCCACCTCTTCAGAGGAACCGCCATTACGCTCGTACACCATAGATCTCGCGGACGAGCCCCGCACTCCTGGGGGCGCGAGCAGCTCCAGTGTGACGCCCCAAGGTACGGGGCCGTCGCACCCGGAGACTATCGTCGAATCGCCCGCGGCGGGTCAGACCGAAACGCCCGCAGCGGGCCAAGGCGAATCGCCTCCGGTGGGCAAGGCCGGATCGCAGGCGGCAGGTCAGGTCGAGTCGCATGGCGCAGGCCAGGTTGTATCGCCTGCAACGGGCCAGATGGAGTCGGATGCGGCGCGTCAGGCTGCGGGTGCCAAAACGCCGACGCCATCCACAGGGTCTTCTCATCGCGCACCGCCGGAGCAGCGGCTGGCGACGGCGGACAAACCCGCAAGCGAATGGATGGTGCAGCTCGGAGTCTTCCGCAAGCACGACAATGCGGAGCGGCTGGTGCAGGAGCTGAAACAGAAGGGATTCCACGCGCTCGTTTCGGAGGTCAGCGTGGGCGGCCAGACGTTGTGGCGGGTGCGTGCCGGTCCGGTTGCGGAGCGTGCCGCGGCCGAGCAGCTCAATGCGAAGCTGCGGACCGCCGGTCATGCCGGCTCGGTTGTACCAAAGTAGGGCGCTCGTGGAGGCGTGACGGGCTGCCTGAGCAGCGCAGCGATCGCTCTTGTACAATCCGCGCGCGCTCAAGCATGGTCGAGTCCGGGACCGATGAACACAACCGACTATCTCGTGATCGCAACCGTCATCATGTCGGCGGTCGTGGGCTCAATGCGGGGTTTCCTGCGCGAGGCAATCGCGCTCGTGACGTGGATCATTGCGCTTTTCATCGCGTGGCATTTCTCGGATCTGATCGCCCCCCATCTGGGCGGCCTGCTGGCCGGCAATCCTGTGGCGACCTGGGCGGCGCGGGTCATTATCGTGGTGCTGCTGCTGCTGCTGGGCACCGGTATCGGCATCACGCTCGCGCATTTTGTGCGGCTATCGATTTTCAGCGGCATGGATCGCCTTCTCGGGTTCGTTTTCGGGCTGTTCCGTGGCCTGGTGATGCTGGGCGTGTTCGTCATTCTCGCGCAGGTACTGCGCCTGGATGGCGAGCGCTGGTGGCGCCAGTCGGTGCTCATACCTTACGGAGAGTCCATCGCGAACGGGTTGCGCGTGGTGATCGGGGACGAGCGCACGCGACACGCGGGTCATACTGGGTCCAAAGGCTGATGGCCAAAGGCGGTTGAGCATGTGCGGAATTGTGGGCATCGTCGGAACCAGCGCGGTCAATCAGCGCATCTATGACGGGCTGACTGTGTTGCAGCACCGTGGCCAGGATGCGGCCGGCATCGCGACCTACGGCGACGGCGAGCTGTGTGTCCGCAAAGGCAGTGGCCTGGTGCGCGATGTCTTCCAACAACACCACATGCTCGAGCTGCGTGGCGATGTTGGAATCGGCCACGTGCGTTATCCGACGGCTGGCTGCGACGGCGCCGCCGAAGCGCAGCCGTTCTACGTCAACGCACCCTATGGCATTTGCATCGCGCACAACGGCAATCTCACCAACGCGACCGAGCTCGCCGAGATCCTGATCCGGGAGGATCGGCGTCATCTCAACACCACTTCCGACTCCGAGGTGCTGCTGAACGTGTTCGCCTCGGAGCTGCAGCGGATCGGCACTCCGCGCATCACGCCGGCCGACGTGTTTGCCGCCCTGAACGCGGTCTATCGTCGCTGCCGGGGGGGCTATGCGGTCGTGGCGATGATCATCGGGCACGGCATCCTGGGTTTCCGCGATCCGAACGGTATCCGGCCTCTCGTACTCGGGCAGCGCGAGACCTCGCGCGGCCCGGAATGGATGCTGGCCTCCGAGAGCGTGGCCCTCGATAGCCTCTCGTTCCGTCTCGTGCGCGACATCGCGCCAGGCGAGGCGGTATTCATCGACGAGCAAGGCCGGCTGCACTCGCATCAGTGTGTCGCGACCGTGCGGCACAGCCCGTGCATTTTCGAGTACGTCTACTTCGCTCGACCGGATTCGAAGATCGACAACATATCGGTGTATCGAGCCCGGATGCGCATGGGCGACCGGCTCGCCGAGAAGATCCTGCGCGAGCGCCCGAATCACGACATCGACGTGGTGATCCCGATTCCGGATACGAGCCGCACCAGCGCTCTGCAACTGGCCCAGCGGCTCGGCTTGAAGTATCGCGAGGGCTTCACCAAGAACCGCTACATCGGCCGCACTTTCATCATGCCGGGGCAGGAGCAGCGCGAGAAGTCCGTGCGTCGGAAGTTGAACGCCATCGACCTGGAATTCCGCGGCAAGAATGTTCTCCTGGTCGATGATTCCATCGTGCGCGGCACGACTTCCGCGCAGATCATCGAGTTGGCTCGCGAAGCTGGCGCCCGCCGGGTGTATTTCGCCTCCGCCGCCCCGCCGGTGCGATTTCCAAATGTCTACGGCATCGACATGCCCGCGGCCCGTGAGTTGGTCGCCAGTGGCCGCAGTCACGATGAGGTGCAGCGGCTCATTGGCGCGGACTGGCTCATCTACCAGGATCTCGACGACCTCATTGCCGCCTGCAAGCACGAGGACGCGCGTGTCGGGGAGTTCGACACCTCCTGTTTCTCGGGTGAGTACGTCACTGGAGACGTAACTCCCGAATATCTCGAGCGCCTGCAGCTCGAGCGCTCCGACGACGCGAAGGCTTTGCGCCGCGAGCCTCGCGGGAAGCTCAAGGTCATCCGCTGAGTAAGTGAACGCGCCAGATCCACGCCGTCGGCTGCTGCTCGATCTTTTTCATGCCGGCCTGACACGGGTCGACGGCAGAGCTTGCGTTCGTGAGAAGTTGCTCGCCGGACTGCCGTCCTCTGAAGCCAACACGCGTGCGGCGCGTCCCGTGTGGGTAGCGGCAGTGGGTAAAGCGGCTGCGGCAATGATGTTGGGGACGCATGATGCGCTCGGCTCCGCCATCGAGCGGGCCTTGGTCATTACCAAGGATGGGCACGTGCTGCCGCAGTTGATCTCCCTCGGCGTGGAGCTCCACGAGAGCGCGCATCCCGTGCCTGATGGACGCTCCCTGGAGGCGGGGGAGCGGCTGTTGCGCTGGGTTGACGAGCTCCCCGCGCATGTCGAGCCGTTGTTTCTGATCTCCGGTGGATCCTCCAGCCTCGTCGAGGTGCTCGAGGCGGGTATCTCGCTCGCCGACCTCGAGCGGCTCACCGCTGAGGGTCTTGCCGCGGGTATCGCGATTGGCGAGTTGAACGCGCGTCGCGCGCGGCATTCCTTGATCAAGGCGGGGCGATTGACCGCGCGCCTCAGGGGACGCCCCGCACGAGCGCTGTTCATTTCGGATGTTCCAGGCGATGACCCGGCGGTGATCGGCTCTGGAGTGCTCGGGCCGGCCGCGGATGGGGTCGACAATGTGGAGCGCACGGTGGTCGCCTCGATTGATGACGCTGTGACGGCTGTGGCCGCGGCGGCTGTCGAAATAGGGCTGGCCGCGGAGTCGTCGCCCCGCCGCTTCGAGGGCGACGTCATGCGGTTGGCAGTCCGTTTTTCACACGAGCTCCACCTGAGTACTGTCGAGGTGCGGGTCTGGGGTGGCGAGTCAACAGTGCAGCTTCCGGAGCAGCCCGGCCAGGGAGGTCGAAATCAACACCTCGGCCTGGCCGTCGCGCGGTTGATCGCCGGGCACCCCGATCTGCTCTTGCTGGCAGCGGGTACGGATGGCACGGACGGAACAACCGCGGACGCGGGTGCGCTGGTCGATGCTGAGACTTGCGCGCGCCTCACGCTAGCGGGCATTGATGCCGATTCATCTCTGCGGCGCGCGGATTCCGCAGCGGCGCTCGCCGCTTCCGGAGACCTGGTCCATACGGGACCTACGGGGACCAACGTGGGTGATCTGGTCATCGGCCTGAAACTGTCCGCGGAAGCCGCCCGCGAAATGCGGCGGCGATAGCGACCCGCGTTCCTGCGTGCTCTAATCGGGCGAATTCCACGACCGTGCGACTCGAAGGTCCCGACCCGATGCGTTTGTTGTTGATCGAGCAAGACAAGCGCTGCTGCGCTCAGCTGCGGCAACAGCTTGCGTCCTGGCGACCGGAAGCGGAGTTGGTCGTGCGCGATCCTGTGGTCGAAGGTCCGTTGCCGCCTGAGTTCCTCGCGCAAGGGTTCGACGCCGTGCTGTTAGCCGAGGAGTGGTCGGGCGGGAGCGGGCTTGCCTGGGCCAAGGATTTGGCGGCGCGAGTGGGGTTTGCCCCCTTGGTGCTCTTGAGCGGACGGGATTCGGTGGCTTACGAGGCCATTCCGCTGGGCGTGCAGGTCGTCGATCCGGACGAGCCAGGGCAGGGTAGGTTGTTCGAGGTGCTCACCTCGGCGCAGCAACGGCAGTCCTTCGCGCGAGCCGTATGGCGGACGAGCGCCGCTGGTCGCGAGTCGCAGCGCTTTGGGGGCGCGTTCATTCGCGGATATCGACATATTCTCCGTATTGCAACCGGAACGGTGTCGGATCTCTACCTCGGAGAAAGCGAGGCGGCGGGTGCTCTGGTGGCGCTCAAAGTGGCCCGGGATCGGCACCTCGAGAGCCGCGATCTGGATGACTCCTTCCGGCGCTTTCTGCAGGAGTACGAGATCGTTCAGCGTATCCGCAGTCCGGGGGTCGTGCGCCTCTATGATCTCGGGGTGAGTGACGAGCACGCGTGGCTCGTCATGGAGTACTTCGCGGCCGGCGATCTACGTACCCGGCTGCGCGCCGGCTTGTCTGTCCGGCGCGCGTTGTACAACGCGATCTCGATCGCGCGAGCGTTGCAGGCCATTCATGCGGCGGGTGTGTTGCATCGGGATCTGAAGCCCGGCAACGTCATGTTGCGCGATGACGGCAGCATCGCGCTCATCGACTTCGGATTGTCAAAGGATGCCGCGCTGGCGCGCGAGGTGACCGATCGCGGCATGATCTTCGGCACACCTCACTATATGAGCCCGGAGCAGGGACACGGCGAGCCCATCGACGCGCGCAGCGATCTCTACAGTCTGGGTGTGATCCTGTTTGAAATGCTGACCCGGGAGAAGCCTTACAAGGCCGACAATCCCATGGCGCTGATCTACAAACACCGCAAGGAGCCGGTGCCGCGCCTGCCCGCGCCCTACGAATCGCTGCAACCGATCATCGATCGCTTCCTGGCGAAATTACCGCAGGACCGCTTTCAGGACGCGGGCGAGGCCGCGACCGCCTTGGAAGGCGCGTTCCGGCAGCTTTTGAAAAGCGAAGGGGAGGCGGCGCGTTGAGCAGCGGAAGTGTGGAGTCGATTCTGCTCGCGCCTACCCCGAGCGCGTGGATCGACGCGGCGGTGGCAGGCTGGCGCGAGGTGCTCGTCGATCATGCCAACTGCGAGAAGAAAGCGGCCTCCACGGCGGTCGCGTTGATTTTCGCTTACCCGGAAGACACCCCGCTCGGTCTGGCCCTGTCGCGCCTGGCGCGCGAGGAATTGCGACACTTCGAGCAAGTGCAGGGCCTCATGACCGAGCTCGGCGTGCCGTTCGTTCGGCAGAAGCCTGGACGCTATGCATCCGGCTTACGTCGCGAGCTGCGCACGTCCGAACCCGGTAGGAAGCTCGACCTGTTGCTGTCGGGAGCTTTGATCGAGGCGCGTTCGTGCGAGCGCTTCAGGTTGTTGGCGGGCTGCCTGCCCGCGCCGCTCGGGCCGTTTTACACGCGCCTGGCGGAGTCCGAGGCGCGCCATTTCAACCTCTACGTTGGGCTGGCTCGCGAGCGCTATCCGCGGGAATGGAAGTCGCGCTTGGATATGTTGGCCGCGACGGAAGCCGAGTTGGCTACCGCAGCCGACGGGGAGCTGCGCTTTCACTCGGGGCCGCCGGGCTGAGCTCACCGCACGCGGTCGTACACGCGCTTGAAGTCGATAGGGCCTTTCTTCACGTGTGTGACCAACGTCGCGAAGATGAGATGGCCATCGGAGTCGAGCGCAAAGTCATCTTCCTTGCTCGGTCCTTTCTTCGCTTTCGTGATGACCACGAAGGCGGCGTCACGCCAGCCGGCGCTGCGATCCGCTTCGGTCTGTCCGAACGGAATCGTGCGTTGTTCGCCCGCTGTATATTCCTCCGTGGTGCCGTCAGTCATGGATTTCACCACGACCTTGGACCCGGATTGCGAGATGGTGAGACGCTCCGGGGCGTCGAGCATGCGGGATGCCGTACCGACGCGTCCGCCCTTGGGTGGCGGAGGCGGTGGGCCGCTGTCGCTCGCGCTGCCAGGCAGGTCGGTGTTCTGGGCGTAAAG
>CAYNTW010000032.1:12701-20056 GCA_964400085.1 uncultured Steroidobacteraceae bacterium
CCACGCGGGTCGAGGCCACCCGGCCCAGTGGGGACCCCAGGCATGGTGGTTCCCGGCTTGCCAAAACCTCCGGGAGGGCGATTGCGCTCCGGGGCTTTCAGTCCCGGCTCCTTCGGCTCCTCCAATCGCTGCGGATCGTCGCTGAGGTTCACGTTCAGCTGCCACTCACCACTCAAATCCACCCCTTGCGGCGCGGCCGCCACAAGCCGATCGGTGGTGGCGCAACTCGCCAGCAAGGCCGCGAGGGCGCAGGCGGCCGAAACGAAGAGTGGGGTGGCTTTCACAGGTTCGCGATAGGGCATTGACGGTTCCGGTAGGTTGATGTGCCAGTGGGCTCGAACGGCTTCGACCGCGCGCGGTGTGGCGGAGTTCGCGCTGCCCGGGCGGCGCGCTGTGGCGTGTATACAGCAGTTGGCGCGAACGCTCCAGCGCCGGGGCGCATCCTAAGTCAAACCAACAGTTTGTTACAACTGCGGCATAGCGGTGGCAAAACTGTTGGCGACTGTCAACGACGCCAGGTGTGCTGACGTTTCCGACAAAGATGGCGTCGGCTTACGTTTGGTAGCAATCGCCGGTGCGCCGGCGGCACCAATTGCTCTGGCAAAGGTCCGAACGTTCGGTATCTTAAGCGTTGTACGCGAGGCACGATGAACGACCGTCCCCACCTGCTGATCGTCGATGACGATCGCGAGATCCGCACCCTGCTGGGGCAGTATCTGGAGAAGCACGAATTCCGCACCACTGTCGTCCCGGACGGGAAGGAGATGCGGCGGGTCATGGAGCGCTCGCGCGTTGATCTCATTGTGCTCGATCTGATGCTACCGGGCGAGGATGGCCTGTCGATTTGCCGCGATGTGCGCACTCGCTCCCAGGTCCCTATCATCATGCTCACTGCTCGCGGCGAGGACGTGGATCGCATCGTGGGGCTCGAGCTCGGGGCTGACGACTACATTGCAAAACCATTCAACCCGCGTGAGTTGCTGGTGCGCATCAAGGCGGTTCTGCGCCGAGCAGCGCATGCGCCGCGTGATCCGACGCCCGACTCCGTACGCGCGTTCCAGTTCAACGGGTGGAGACTCGACACGACGACCCGCACCCTGACCGATTCCGCCGGCAAGGAGGTCGCGCTGAGCGGCGCCGAGTACCGTCTGCTAGCCGTGTTGCTGGCGTCCGCGAATCGGGTACTCTCGCGCGCCCAGCTCACCGAGTTGCTTCGCGGACGAGAAGCTGACCCGTTTGATCGCAGTATCGATGTCCGGGTCAGTCGCTTGCGGCAGATCCTTGGGGACGACGCGCGCGCGCCGCAGATCATCAAGACCGTATATGGCGAGGGCTATGTCGTTGGCGTGGCGGTCCAGGCGAACTGAACGCATTCCGGGAATCAAATGCGGCTGAACCCTTGGCCGCAGTCTCTCTTTGGCAGGCTGATCGCGGCATCCGTCCTGGCCGTGTTGGTGGCGGAGGCCTTTGCTTTGGTCCTCATCGCCCACGAGCGCGGCAACTTCGTGCTCCAGAGCAACATTCGCGAGTGGTCGCGGCGGATTGGCGAGATCACCTTCTTGCTCCAACCTCTGAGCGCGAGCGAGCGTGAGGCGGCCATCACCCGCTTGATCGAGCAACCGCGCCGCTTCGCCCGATTCCTGGCCGGTGGAGGACCGTACCGACGTCGGATGCCGGGATTCATGCCCGAACGGGGCGATCCAACTCCCTACATCATGGTGCGCCTGCCGCTCGCTCCCGATTTCGAGCCGGCGCTCAAACAGCAGCTGCAAGCCACTTTGGGCAGCGCCTACCAGGTCTCGATAAAGCCGACGACGGATGCCGCGCGACGCGCCATCCCGGTTTCAACACCTTTTTTCGAGCCTCGCGAGGGCGCGGGGATGCAGCTATTCGATGTCACTGTTGGGTTTCCGGACGGCGATGCGGCGGTTTTTCGGATCGCGAGCATGCCGCGCGGTGTGCCGTTGTCTCGCAACCTCTTTGTCAATCTCGCGCTATTGGTGGTGGTACTGGTGATCGCGCTGTATGCGACAGCGCGGAGCATCACGCGTCCGTTATCGAATCTCGTGCGTGCCGCCGAGGGCCTGGGGCGGGACGTGCGACAGCCCAAACTGGAAGAGAAAGGCTCGCGCGAGCTGCGAGACGCGGCACGTGCTTTCAACACAATGCAGGATCGTCTGCAACGCTATCTCGATAGCCGCACGCGTGTGCTCGCCGCGATGTCACACGACCTCAAGACTCCACTCACACGTCTTCGGCTGCAGGTCGAGACTGCTCTGGAGGATCCAGCCATCCAGGCGCGCTTCGGCAAAGAGCTCGACGAGATGGAGAGCATGGTGCGCGGCGCGCTCGCGCTGTTCCGCGGGCTCGATGATGATGAGACATTGGCGCCAATCGACATCAACGCGCTCCTGGCGACCCTCCAGTCGGAGTTCAAGGAAATGGGCGCTGAGGTGACCGTCGAAGGCAAGGCCGGGCAACCCTTCACCGGTAAGCCGCAGGCCCTGAAGCGCTGTCTGACGAACCTGATCGCCAATGCGATCAAGTTTGGAGTACGCGCGAAAATCGTCGTGGAGGATGGGATTGCCCTGGTCATCCGCGTGAGGGACGAGGGACCGGGTATCCCTCCGGAAGAGCTCGAGCGCGTTTTCGAGCCCTTCTATCGGGTCGAATCCTCTCGGAACCGTGACACCGGAGGCACCGGGTTGGGCCTGAGCATCGCGCGTGATGTCGCGCAGGCGCATGGCGGCTCGCTGGTCGCGCAGAATCTCCCCGGTGGTGGTCTCGAAGCGCTGCTCGTACTACCGCGCTCGCGCTCGTAGGTGGCTTCCGCCGGGTCGGACGTCGTTGCGTTATGCGTGTGAGGCGCTTGCCGAATGGCGAGGTAACTCTCGCAACTCGTAGCGCTCGTTCTCGTATTCAAGATAGCTTCCTTGCTCGTACCACGCGCCCAACACGATACGTTGGACGGGAGCGCCGTCGACGGTCATGTCGTGGATTCCCGGACGGTGCGTGTGGCCGTGGATGATTCGGCGTGCGCCCGTGACTCGGAAAGCGGATGCAACCGCTTCAGGATTGACATCCATGATCTTGGGAATAGTTCGCGCCGTGTGTTGGCGGCTACCCGCGCGCGCCTGGTTCGCAAGCAACTCGCGGTCTGCCAAAGACAACGCGAGAAAGCGCCGTTGCCACGGGGCATTCCTGACTATGCTGCGCAACTCCTGGTAAGAGTGATCGTCGGTGCACAGAGCGTCTCCGTGCGTGAGCAATACGCGCTCTCCATCGAGCTCCGTGATAACAGGGTCCGGCAGCATTCGACAGCCGGTGTCATCACAGAAGCCGCGGCCGAGAAGGAAGTCCCTGTTGCCGTGAAGGATGAAACAGGCCACTCCACTGGCTGTCAGCGAGCGCAGCGCTCGGCGCACTGTTGTTTTCGCCGCCTCGGTCTCATCGTCGCCCACCCACACTTCAAACAGATCGCCGAGGATATATAGAGCCTCAGCGTTTGCCGCGTATGTGCGCAGGAAGGCGAGAAACTGCTCGACAGCCTCGGGCGCGTCGGCATCCAGATGCACGTCCGAGACGAAGAGTCGACTCACTTCGGCGATTGGATCGAATCCGACGGTGGCGGCGGTAAGGGCTTTGCTACCGGACTCGGAGTCGCCGATTGCGCCTGGGATGCATCGAGGAGCTCCATTTTCTGGATCACAACGGGCTTCAGCGGCGCATCCGACTTGAATGGACCGAAGGAGCCGGTGGCGGTAACGCCGATTCGATCGACGACGTCCATTCCCTGCACGACGCGACCGAATACCGCGTAACCCCAACGGGTCGGCAGGGGATCGAGATCGGGGTTGTCGACCAGATTGATATAGATCTGGGCATTGCCGGAGTGCGGCGCCTCATTCCGGGCCAGTCCCACCATGCTGCGCTTGTTCTGCAAGCCGTTGCCGGACTCATTGAAGATGGGATCGTGTACCGGCTTGAGCTGGTAGGTGGTGGCGTCGTGTCCGCCGCCCTGGATCACGAAGTTCGCCACGACCCGGTGGATGAGAGTATTGGTGTAGAAG
This sequence comes from uncultured Steroidobacteraceae bacterium, assembly GCA_964400085.1. GTDB lineage: Bacteria > Pseudomonadota > Gammaproteobacteria > Steroidobacterales > Steroidobacteraceae > 13-2-20CM-66-19. Next base: position 16,772 of record CAYNTW010000032.1, read on the forward strand.
CCTTCCTTTACATACCGGAGGAAGTTCGCGACGGTGAGGGGCGCTCGGTCGGGAAGCAGCTCGATCACGAAGTCGCCCATGTTCGTGGAAACCTTCACGAGCTGGGAGGGCTCGGCGGCGCTGGCTCGTGGCTGCGCCAGCAGCACCATCACAGCGGCGGCCGCCACGACGAGGGTGCGGGCGAAGAGCTTCGTTCGGTGATTCCTGGGCTGGGTGTACATCAATCCTCCGTCATTCAAGCCGGTCATCGTACTTCGCCGCCGTCGCCGAGGCCACGTCCTCGCCCTCGATGCCCAATTGGGCATCGGTTCCCGTAACATTGCGGCTATGAGCGCAATGGACAGTACAAGCGGCGGAGCGTTCGCGCAGCCGGCGATCACGCGGTTCGCGCCTAGCCCTACGGGCGAGGTGCACCTGGGTAATGCCCGCACAGCCCTATTTAACTTTTTGCTGGCCCGCCACTCGGGCGGACGTTTTCTTCTGCGCATCGAGGACACCGATACGGAGCGCAGCCGGGAGGAACACACCGCGGCGGTGATCGAGGATCTGCGCTGGTTGGGGCTCGAATGGGATGCGGGTCCCGATCACGAGGACGAGCGCGGGCCTTATCGGCAGTCGCAGCGGGCCGCGATCTATAAGTACTACTTCGAGGTGCTGGAGCGCAGTGGCGCCGTGTACCCCTGCTATTGCTCGCCACTCGAGCTCGAAGTATCGCGCAAGGCGCAACTCGCCGCGGGCAAGCCGCCGCGCTATGCCGGCACTTGCCGCAAGCTCTCGGCCGCGCAGCGCGAGCAGAAGCGGGCTCAGGGTATCGTTCCCAGCGTGCGATTCCAGGTTCCTGACGGCCGTCGGATCGAGTTCGTGGACTTCGTGCACGGTCCGCAGAGCTTTCTCTCCGACGATATCGGGGATTTTGTGATCCTGCGGGCTGACGGGTCGGCCGCATTTTTTTTCAGTAATGCGGTCGATGACGCCTCCATGGGGGTGACGCGGGTGCTGCGCGGCGAGGACCATCTGACAAATACGCCGCGGCAATTGTTGATTCTCGAGGCGCTCGCTCTTGCTGCGCCGAGCTACGGGCACATCTCTCTCATTGTCGGCGCGGACGGCGCGCCACTATCCAAGCGACACGGCGCGACGAGCGTGCGCGAGTATCGCGAGCGGGGCTATCGGCCCGAGGCGCTGACGAACCATCTGTTTCGCCTTGGGCACGCGACACAGGAACATGGTTTCCTGACACTTGCCGAAATGGCGCGCGCCTTCGATCCAGCGCACCTCGGCAGGTCGCCTTCCCGCTTCGACGAGCAGCAGCTCAACGTGTGGCAGAAGGAAGCCGCGCACCGCTTGCCCCTCGAGGCGGCGCGCCGCTGGCTGGGCTCCGTCATTCCAACTGGGTTGGAGGAGGGGGCCGTCAGCGCGTTCATCACCGCCGTGTTGCCGAACATCGTGCTACCGGAAGACGCGCGGCCCTGGGTCGATGTCGTGTTTGGTGGCCCGTTGGTGTTGGCCGCCGCCGAGGAACAACTCGTTCGTAAAGCGGGCACGGAATTCTTCGCTGCCGCCGCCAGCGCAGCCGAGCGCAGCGGTAACGACCTTACCGCTATCGCGGGCGCTGTCCGGGAGGCCACCGGAAAGAAAGGCGCGGAGCTTTTCATGCCGTTGCGCGTCGCGCTGACGGGACGCTCTCATGGCCCGGAGCTCGCGCCTTTGCTGCGGACCATGCCGCCCGGCAAGGCGCGCGAGCGGCTCGCTCGGTTTATCTGACGTTGGTTTTTATGATTCGTATTCACAACTCACTGACGGGCGAGAAACAGGAACTGCAGCCGATTCGGCCGGGGCACATCGGCATGTACGTGTGCGGTATGACCGTGTACGACTTCCTGCACATTGGTCATGCCCGCATGATAACGGTGTTCGACATCCTCAACCGGTATCTACGCCATCGTGGTTACCAGGTCACGTATGTCCGCAACATCACCGACATCGACGACAAGATCATCAAGCGGGCTGCCGAGAATGGCGAGCCGATCGGTGCGCTCACCGAGCGAGTCATCGCCGCGATCGACGAGGACTGCGCGCAACTGGGCATTGTGCGGCCGGATCACGAGCCCCGGGCTACTCAACATATCCCCGGCATGATCGCCATGATCGGTACCCTGATAGACAAGGGCTATGCCTACGTGGCCGCCGACGGCGACGTCATGTATTCCGTCTCGAAGTTCGAAGGATACGGCAAGCTCTCGGGCAAGAATCTCGCGGACTTGCGGGCCGGCGCCCGAATCGAGGTCGACGAGCACAAGCGGGATCCGCTCGACTTCGTGCTCTGGAAACAGGCCAAGCCCGGCGAGCCTGCGTGGGAGTCGCCCTGGGGCCCGGGTCGTCCCGGGTGGCATATCGAATGCTCGGTCATGTCGGCGGCTCTGCTGGGCACGCACTTCGATATCCACGGCGGCGGGATGGATCTGAAGTTCCCTCATCATGAGAACGAGATCGCGCAGTCGTGCGCCGCCACGGGCGATCGCTTTGTGAACCTTTGGGTTCACAACGGCTTTCTCAATATCGACAACGAGAAGATGTCGAAGTCACTCGGCAATATTTTTACCGTGCGCGCGGTGCTCCCGAGGCTGCGTCATCCGGAGGTATTGCGTTTTTTCTACCTCATGAGTCACTACCGCGGGCCGATCAACTACTCGCTCGATCAGCTCGAGCAGGCGGATGCGGCGCTTCGCGGGATCTACACGGCCTTGCGCGACGTGCCGGTCGTGCCCGCCGTGGAGAGTGAGTACACGGAACGGTTCCACGAGGTGATGGATGATGATCTCAACACGCCGGAGGCTATTGCCATCCTCCAACGCATGACGCGTGAGATCAATCTCGCGAAGGATAACGGCAAGGAGCGCAAGGCCGCGGCGTTGAGCGCGGAGCTGCGGGCGTTGGGGGGTGTGTTGGGGATTATTCGGGTCGAGCCGGAGCAATGGTTCCGGCTCGCGAAACCGGGCGCGCTCACGGGAATGGCGACCGGCCAGAGCGTGGCCTACGGACGCCTGACGGACGCAAGCGCGGCTGACCAGGGCGCAGCGAACGCTAGCACCGGGGCCGCTGGGCAGGGCGCGACCGCCCCGTTGGATGACGCTGAGGTCGACCGCCTGGTCGAGGCGCGCATTGCGGCCCGTAAAGCGAAGGATTTCGCCGAGTCCGACCGGATTCGCGACCAGCTCGCCGCGGCAGGCGTGATCGTGGAAGACAAGCCGGGGGGCAAGTCGACCTGGCGGCGGGCGTAAGGAG
>CAYNTW010000032.1:20156-50416 GCA_964400085.1 uncultured Steroidobacteraceae bacterium
GCGTCGCGCTGCTCAATGCTAATGCAATTGACAATGATTCTTATTTGCGATTACTATCTCTCCTGAGACGGGCCGTCTGGGGCCCGCTGATGAGGGGCCTGCTATGTACGTGTGCGTCTGCAACGCTGTGAGTGACCGACAGATTCGTGAGGCCGTCGACCAGGGCGCCCGTTCTCTGTTCGAGGTGCAGTGCCAGCTTCCGGTGGGCGCGTGCTGCGGTCGCTGCGAAGACACCGCTAAGGAGCTGGTTTCCGAGCATCTCCAGGCGCGCACGCAACGCAAGGCTGCGTAGGACGCCGGACCTGACAGCGGTGGTCGTTGCGAGACCCACCGCATTCCCCCAAGATCGCGCGTCAACAATAACCCGGAACGGCGCGTATGAAGGGCGATCCCAAGATCCTGCGGCATCTTAACGTGGTGCTCAAGAACGAGCTCACCGCGATCAACCAGTATTTCCTGCACGCTCGGATGTTCGGCCACTGGGGCCTGGAGGGCCTCGAAGAACACGAGAAGCAGGAATCCATCGATGAGATGAAGCATGCGGATCGCCTGATCCAACGCATCCTGTTCCTGGACGGCCTGCCCAACCTCCAGGATCTCGGCAAGCTTCTCATCGGCGAGAGCGTGACCGAATGTCTGGAGTGCGATCTGAAGCTGGAAATGGCCGCCCACGTGGAGCTCAAGGCCGCGATCATTGACTGCGAGGCCAGTGGCGATTTCGTGTCGCGCGAGCTGTTCAAGGCCATTCTCGAGTCCGAGGAGGAGCACATCGACTACCTCGAGACTCAGCTCGACCTCATCAAGCGCGTTGGTCTGGAGAACTACTGTCAGTCACAGATGGGCTCCGACGAGGATTAAGCGGGCACAGTTATGCCGGCTGTGAGACCCGACTCACATCGGGCCGCCGGCCGGTTTGCATAACATCGCGCTCCGGGTGCATTCGCCGGCCACAGGGCTGACCATGACCACGCAGCGTGCGCGGCTTCTCATCGTCGACGATGAGGAAGCGTTGATGACAGCCCTCTGCAATACCCTCAAGACGGAGGGCTACGCCACCACTGGCTTTACCTCCGCGACCGCGGCGCTGACGCAGTTGCGGGAACGGCAGTTCGATCTGCTGCTCACGGATCTCATGATGCCGGAGATGGATGGTATTGCCCTGTTGCGCACCGCCCAGACTGTCGACCCCGACCTCGCCGGGATCGTCATGACTGGACACGGGACCATCGATACCGCGGTCCAGGCATTGCGTGGCGGCGCGCTGGACTACGTGCTGAAGCCCTTTCGTCTCAGCAACCTGCTCCCCGTGCTGACCCGGGCGCTGGAGACCCGGCGGCTGCGCACTGAAAACATCCAACTGCGAGAGGCGGTTTCCATCTACGAGCTTTCGCGAGCCATCACCCGTGGCCTCTCCCAGGAGGAGGTGCTGCGGAGCACGGTCGCCGCGGCGGCGCAACAAAGCGACGCCGACGCGGTCTGTATCCTGGTTCCAACCGCCGACCGCAAGCGGCTGCAAGTGGCTGAGTCCTGGGGATCGGCTACTCGATGGACACGAGCCGAGCCCCTGGAGCTGAACGCAGCGGTTGAGCAATGGGTGGCCTCGACACGCGAGGAGCTGTCGAGTTGGGATGGCGGCAGTGTGTTGCAGAAAGTGTTCGCGCCGCCGTTTGCTGAAGATGCGGCCGGCGTCGCGCTGCCGATCGTCAGCGGCGGCAACTTCTTCGGCATCCTGTGCTTCAGCTCGAAAGCAACCCAGCGACGACTGACACCCGGGCAGGTCAAGGCGCTCGACATCCTGGCGGGCACGGCGGCCGCGGCGCTCGAGTCGGCTTCACTACTCGGTCAGTTGCGTGCCTTGAACCAGGATCTCGAGGAGCGCGTACGCCAACGCACTCAGGACCTGCAGGCTGCCAATGCCGACCTCGAGTCCTTTTCTTATTCCGTCTCGCATGATCTGCGCGCGCCCCTGCGCAGGGTTGACGGCTACTGCCAGATGTTCATGCACGAGTTCGGAGGCACATTGACAGCCGACGGACGCCGCATGCTCGAGAGCGCGTGCGCGGGCACAACCCACATGAGCCGGCTCATTGACGACTTGCTGCGGCTCGCCCGGTATAGCCGCCAACCGCTACAAACGCGACCGGTGCAAATGGAGGCACTCGTGCGTCGCGTGGTGGCGAGCTTCGCCGAGCAGGTTCAAGGTCGCGAGGTGTCAGTGGAGATTGGCAAGCTGCCTGATTGCACGGGGGACGCCTCGCTGTTGGAGCAGGTATTCACCAACCTCATTTCCAACGCGCTCAAGTTTACGGCGGGGCGCTCGCCGGCGCGGCTCGAGATCGGCTCGTTGGATCAGCCCGGCGAGCACGTCTACTATGTGAAGGACAACGGGGTGGGGTTCGACATGCGTTATGCCGAGCGCTTGTTCGGCGTGTTCCAACGTCTACACGCGCAGACCGAATTCGAAGGGACGGGTATCGGGTTGTCCATAGTGCATCGGATCGTCAGGCGGCACGGTGGCAACACCTGGGCCGAGAGCAAGCTGCAAGAAGGCTCGACCTTCTACTTCAGCCTGCCTCTGCGGGCCGCGCCCTCGTGAGCACTCCCGCGTCCGCAGGCACAAGCGTCCTCGATCTGGACGTCCTGTTGATCGAAGACTCGGCTTCGGAAGCCGAGCTCGCCGTATGGCGGCTCACGCAGGGTGGTTTTCGGTGTCGCTATCGCGTGGTTACCTTGGAGGAGGAGTTGGTTCACGCGTTGCGTGAACGAACCCCCAGCGTGATCGTGTCCGACGTCAACCTGCCGGGCTTTGATGGTATGGCGGCGCTTGCTATTGCGACGCGCGTGGCTCCCGAGGTGCCCTTTATCTTCTTCTCCGGCGCGATGGGCGAGGAGCGTGTCATCGAGGCGCTGCGCTGCGGGGCGGTCGACTACGTGTTGAAATCGAATCCGTTACGGCTCGTTCCGGCGGTGAAACGTGCGTTGGAGGAAGCGCAGTTACGACAGGCCAACCGGCTGGCGGAGCAGCGTGCGGCGCGTACCACGCGCGTGTTGCAGATGCTGTCCGCAATCAACGCGGCGGTCGTGCGGATCCAGGATCGACCCTCGTTGTTGCAGGAAGCCTGCCGACTCGCGCGCGATGTGGGTGGATATGGCGTGGCCGTGATCGCCATGATCGATCCGGCAACCCGTACAGCTCGGCCAGTCGCCGCTAGTGGCCCGATTGTCGACAGGATCACGGAGCCGACTTTCTCGGTTGCGCCGGGCGAAAGCGGGGATACGAGCCTTACAGGGCGGGTGATCCGCACCGGGGAAGACGTGTTCTGTGATGACCTGGCGGAAACCACGTTGCCGGTATTCGGCAGGGCCGACTTTCTCGCCGACGGGATACGATCGCTCGCCTGCTTACCCTTGCGCGTGGACCAGACGACGGTCGGCACATTCATGGTGGGAGCGAGCGAGCCCGGGCCGGTGGGGCGGGACGAGCTGCAGCTTTTACATGAAGTCGCCGCCAACTTGTCGTTCGCGCTGCAGTACCTCGAGAAACAGGACGCAGTCAACTTCCTCAACTTTTTCGATCCGCTCACCGGCTTGGCCAAGCGGACGTTGTTCTGCGAGCGTCTCGGCCGGCTCATCGGGCGCGGCGCCGAACCCGCCCCCCAGCTCGCGGTGGAAGTGTTCGATCTCGATCACCTGAGCGTCATCAACGACTCGTATGGGCGGCACCTCGGCGATCGTCTCCTGCAATGTGTCGCCGAGCGGTTGAAAGCTCACTGCCCTGACACCGAGCGCCTGGCTCATCTGGGCGGTGGCACCTTCGTCATGCTCGTTGTGTTGGAAAGCGAGGAGCAAGGGGAGCTGCAGCAGTTGCATCGCGCCGTGCTGCGCCTGTTCGAGCAGCCCTTTGTGCTCGATGGGCGCGAGATCGCCGTGACGGCCAAGTGCGGTTTTGCCTTTCACCCGCACAACGGTCGTGATCCCAATCAACTGGTGCAGAATGCGGAAGCCGCGCTCAAAGAGGCCAAGACTTCCGGCGAGCAGTACCTGCATCACCGGGTGGAGATGAATTCGGCGCTGGCGGCGCGAGTCAGGATGGAGCATCGGCTGCGCGCGGCGCTCGGCAACAACCAGTTCGAGGTGCACTACCAGCCGAAGTTGCGTCTACGGACCGGCAGGATCGAGGCTGCGGAGGCGCTGTTGCGTTGGCGCGACCCGGAGCGCGGACTCGTGGCGCCGGGGGGCTTCCTGCCCATCCTCGAGTCGGCGGGACTGATGGCGGCCGTTGACGCGTGGGTGCTCAACCAGGCCGCCTCCGATTGTCGCGACTGGCGGCGCGCCGGGCTGCCGCCGGTGCGAGTGGCCGTGAATATCTCACCCACCGAGTTACGTCGACGCGGATTCGAGCACCAGGTGGTGTTGGCCGCCGGCACACTGGCGGATCACGGAGGCTGGGGAATCGACATCGAGGTGACCGAGGGCGCCTTGTTGGGTGATTCCACCGCGTGCGTGCAGGCGTTGCGTTTCATGCGCAATGCGGGAATCCGGATCGCCATCGATGATTTCGGCACCGGCTATTCCTCGCTCGCGCGGCTTTCGGAGTTGCCGATCGATACGTTGAAGATCGATCGCGTGTTTACGCGGCGCTTGCCGCAGGACCGGCGTAGCGGCAAGCTCGTGGGCACCATCATCGATCTCGCGCACGCGTTCGATATGACGACGGTCGCGGAGGGTGTCGAGACCCAGGCGCAGCTCGATTACCTGGCGCGCGCCGGCTGCGATGAGTCGCAGGGATACCTGCACAGTCGACCCGTGTCGCGAGCCGAGTTCGAGCAATTGCTGGTCAAGGTCAATACCAACCCGACACCGGTTTTCGGCTTCGACGCCGAAGACCTCTCCTCCGATCTGGAGCGCCCGACGGCGGCTCTCGAAACGGGGCGTTAGCGCGCCGCTGCCGCGGGTTCAGCAAATTCAATGAGTTCGGGGCCTCGCGCGCCCCAGCCTGCAAGTCTCGGGTTGCCGCCCCTTCGAGCAAATCGTAGACTGCGCGTCCGCTTGCCGGGGTGTAGCTCAGACTGGTAGAGCGCCACGTTTGGGACGTGGATGTCGCAGGTTCGAATCCTGTCACCCCGACCACCTGTCAAGGGGTCTGTTCCGGTTACATGGGCAGGTCCTTCTTTTTCCATCAAGCTAATATCCGATGGTAAATCTCCTCTGGACGTGACTTGGAAGCTCGATCTCATCGAGCAGGGCAACTGCATAGTCCTCGCAAGAAATCCTGCTGCGGCCATTCATGTCCGTGATGATCTGGTCCGAACCGAGCCGAAAGCGGCCAGTCCGCTCCCCGGGCACAGTGAGATGTGCTGGACTAAAGTAAGTCCACTTCCGGTTGGAAAGGCGATACGCATTGAGGGCATCGCGATGGGCAAGCACGACCGCCTTGTAGCTTTCCGGAAGTCCGAGCTCCTGCAGTCCCGCCACGAGTCCGGCGCCGGTATCCGCAGCCTGCAATCCAGGTTGCACCTCCAGACTGCCGGCGCCGCCCACGACGATCAGTCGCAGTGACGGACGCCCTTCGAGCGCCTTGAGCAACGCGCGTGCGGCAACGAGCAGTGAATCGGATCGCCGGATCGCTTCGTCAACATCATCCATGGCGTACCGTCCAGCGGCGTTGCTGCTGGGACCCGGGCCGTACGCGTTTACCAGAACGTCCAGTCCGTCTAACACCCGTTCAATGCTCTCCGCGTGGAGGATGTCAGCTATCTTCCAAGTCACGGTGCCCAGCGCGGGAGCAACACGAGACTCGTCGCGGACAAACGCGGTCACTGCATGTCCCCGGTTCAACGCTTCCGCCACGATTCGCTGTCCAATGGTTCCTGTCGCGCCAAAGATCCCGATATTCACGAAGGACTCTCCTGTAATCGACCTGCATCGGGCGCGCAGTGTAGGAGAAGCGAAATCGCCGATCGCGCATAATCTGCTGACCACAGCACAATCTGCCGCTCGGATCGAGGTAGATGGCGAGATGGGGCCGAGCCATACTGTCGCCCCGACTGATACGTGGGAGAATCAGAATGCCGGGCCTCGTCAGGATCGAACCAAGCGTATCGCCCACGGACCGGTGGAATGACCGCGCAGCGCGAACCGACTTTAGCGTTGAGCTTCGATCGCAGTCGTCCGGTATTTTCGATTTACGAAGATTGCCCCAGCACCTACTGAAAATGCACGCGGGAGCGCCCGTGCGCGGGGTCTGCGGACTCGGCCGCCGTTTTGTTTACCAGCGCGGAGATCTGGATCTCTTCCCTGCAGGCTCGCAAGGCACGTGGGAGTGCAACAGCGCGGGCAATTCCGTGTTTCTATGGCTTTCGCCATCGCTGCTCACACGAGCCGCGGAAGAAGCACGTGTTTCGCACGAGCGCACCCAACTGCAGCCCCGATATCAGTTCCGAGATTCCCGGATAGAGTATCTCGCGTGGGCGCTGGCGGAGGATTGTCGTGCCGGTTTCCCAAACGGTCAGCTTTTTTCCGACAGCCTGAGGCTGGCTTTCGCCATCGCCCTGCTGGGCGGTACGGCGATGGACGGCCATGCTGCAGCACCGATACCGCAGCACGGCCTGTCAAGGCGGCTGTGCGAACGGGTACATGAATATATTGAGGCTCATCTAGCTGAAGATCTGTCTCTGGGGCACCTGGCCAGCGTCGTGAGCCTCAGTTCCTCTCATTTCAGGACGTTGTTCAAGCGCGCCACGGGGCAAACCGTACACGCGTACCTCATACAGCGCAGGGTTTCCCGAGCGAAGGAGCTACTCTTGGAAGGCAGGCTCACCGCGAACGAGGTGGCGTTGGAAGTAGGCTTTTCACACCAGAGCCATATGGCCCGCTCCATGCGCCGCATCCTGGGCCTGACGGCCAGAGACTTGAAGCGAAATGTCTGAAGCGATCAGCAGCTGCTCGAATACCGCTAGTCTTGTCGCCCAGGATCCGTTACCGGCCTGTGCGCGACTACCCCGGCGAGCGCGTTCCTGCGCTCACCGCGGGCGGTCCCCACTGTGGCGGCGACCGCCCGCGCGGAACGGTTAGTGACAGCCCTTTCCGCTCCCGGCATCGAGTCGCAGCAAGTACTCGGTCGAGATTGTCCCGGTTGCATCGGCGCCGGTGACCAGCACGTGAATGCCGTCGCCCGGCTCATAGGTGATGAACGAAGTGCCGGCGTTCACGGCCCCAGGAACCGCAAGTGTGGCAATGCCATTGTGTGACGGCCCAAAGGTCGGATCGAGCTGACCTGAGGTCGTCAGCCGCACGACCAGGGCGTTGCTCGCCGTCTGCTGGGTGTTGGGTTGAGTCGCCGCGATCAGAATTTTGTCATTGTCTTCGAGCGCCACTTGCCAGCCGTGAAAGCCTGTCAGGTGCAACGCGCCAGTGCCGGCGAACGTCGGATCCGGGAGACCGTTCGCAGTCAGACGGATCACGCCGGTATCGCTGATGCTGTCATTGAGGTTGGGATTGTTGCCTATCCCTCCCACGAGCACGATCTTGCCGTCGGACTGGATCGCCATCTTGCGGCCAACTGCCAGCACGTTTCCGAAGCTGACTACGGTCATTCCCGAGTTGGCGCCAAAGCTCGTATCGAGCGCGCCATTGGGCAGCAGGCGCGCGACGAAGAACTGGTTGTAGGTGGAGTTATCGCCGACGCGGCCGCCGACAAGGATCGAGCCGTCGGTTTGCAATGACAGATCAGTCGCCTTGCCCGTCGGGCCGAAAGCCCCCGAGTAGAAATAACTGAAGCCGCCTGCTCCAAAGGAGGTGTCAAGCGTCCCTGAGGGAGTCAACTTGAACACAACCGGCTGCCACTGCGACGCGGAGGCGGAAATAGCGCCTGCGGCAACGAATATGCTGCCGTCAGAGGCTGCCTTGATAGCCCACGGGCCATTCAACGTGGCGGTAACCGTCGCGACCCCGGTAGTACCGAAAGTGGTGTCGAGCACACCAATGGCAGAGTACCGGTACAAGTTGATGCTGCCTTGATCTGCGGCAATGCTCGCCAGCACGAGGTTTCCGGCGCTATCCGCAGCGAGCGCGGTATCGAACGTCTCGGTAGCCGGAGGCGGCGGAGCCACCGAGCCGAAGCCGCCGAACGACCAATCCCGCATGCCGCCTCGTTTGACTTTGACAATATCGGCGACGCCGTAGCCGACTGAGTCAACCGCGGCAGTGGAAACAGAGTAGGACGCGCCCGAGGCGTCCAGCACCTCCGATTCACCCGAAATGCTGTTTACATAATTTCTCAACACGGGAGAGATCTGAACATAGCCCGTGTGTGTTGCGCCGAAGTTCAGATCCGGCTCGCCCGCAGTGCAGGCTTGCTGGCCGAAACTTCCGGCGGAATGAATACACAACAAGCCGCCAAGCAGGGGAAGGATCGTTCTCTTCATGAATCAGGACCTTTTGTCAACATGGGTACGCTGGACCGGCCGCGCCGGGCTACATCGCCGCGAGGGCCGATCGGGCGCGAGAGGCTACCGGAAGGACTGGCCAGCCATCCAAAATGCCGCTCGCATTTTTTGCGTACTCCCGATCGGTGGCAGTTGCAGCGACCTTAACTCATGACATAAGGCCTCACGCGGATGCGCATCCTGACCGCAGGAACGAGGCGAATCGCCTCACCTCGACTACCTGTCAAGGTCCGCTTCCTCGATGGGTATGTCGTGCCGTGTGACTCGGTTGAACACAACGGACGTTTCCACACGAAGAACAAACCCGTGTCGGCCGAAGTTCTCCGAGATTATCCCCTTCAGATGCTCCATATCGCGGGCGACGACGTGCACGATCAAGTCGAAATGACCTGACACCAGAAAGACCGAGCGCACCTCGAGCACGGAGGCCGTCTCCAGCACGAATTGATCGACCTCGGGTGCCTGAAGTTTCGCGACTTGCACGAAAAGCAAGGCATCCAGCGCCAACCCTAGAGACCGCAGGTCTACCTCCGCGTGGGACCCGCGCAAAATATTGTGTGCGCGCAATGCTTTCAGCCGCTCATGAGCGCTGGAGGGCGCCAGCCCCACTGCCGCGGCGATTTCCTTGTTGGAGAGGGTGGCATTGGTCATGAGCAGCCGCAGAATGCCGTAATCCGTTCGGTCGAGCTTCATTCCAAGGCCTCATTCTCCGAATTCTATTCGATAGACCGATTCGAACACGAACTATACTCTATGAATACACCCACAAGCCAAATAATCATCATGGCTGCTCAACCAAGGCGTTGCGTTTGGGCTTTTGTGGCCGCATGCGCGCTCACCGCTGCGCACTCCGTGGCTGCGCCTGAACCGAGGCCATCCTTTGTATCCTCTGATGGCGTGAAGATTGCCTACGATGTCCGCGGAAGTGGCGACACAACTCTGGTCTTCGTGCATTGCTGGGCGTGTAACCGGCACTTCTGGCGTAATCAGGTTGATGTCTTCTCCTCGCGGTATCGCGTTGTCACGCTCGATCTGGCTGGCCACGGCGAGTCCGGCAAAGAGCGCCACGCGTGGTCGATTCTCGGATTGGCGGACGACGTCGTTGCAGTAGCCAACGCTCTGCATTTGGAGCGAATGATCCTGATCGGCCACTCCATGGGAGGCCCCGTGTCTCTGGAGGCGGCGCGCAAGCTCAAAGGACGAGTTGCGGCAGTGGTTCTGGTCGACACGATGCAGGACGTCTCTCGAGCAACAACAGCACAGGCCGCCCAGGCCGATGCGCAACAGCTTACGAAAGACTTCAAGGGCTACTTCAGAGATCTGTCTGCGATCTTCTCCAAGACCTCCGATCCAGCTACCCGGCACTGGGTGGAAGATCAGGCCATGCACGCCTACCCAGCCGCCGCGATCGCTCTGAAGTTGGATACGCCGAACCTCGATACACGCGGGTTGTTTGCGCGTGCGGGAGTTCCGATACGCGCGATCAATGCACAGCCGCCGCTCTCGGAGTACACCAACTTCACGGAAAATCGGAAGTACGCGGACTACGATGCTATCCTCGTAAGCGACACCGGACACTTCATCCAGCTGGAGCGGCCGCCGGAATTCAACCGCGCCCTGGATCGCTGGCTACGAGAGCTGTCCGCTCGAGCCCCTGGGAGTACGCCTTGACGGAGATATCAAATGGCCTCGCGGCCGGTTGATGAGATGAATCGAGTCCTCGACCGCGCGCCTCCTCTGTACACGGAGAGGCTCAAGGATGAGGCGCAGCTGACAGGTCGGTGGTTTCATGGTGCCATTCATAGCCGTACGGCGCCCATGAGCGATCATGTCGTAATGACGTACTACGGCACTCCCCAGCGTATCGCGTGGCGAGACGGACATCGGCAGCAGCAATCGTTTACCCGACCGGGCGCTATTACTCTGATCCCGAGCGGTCACGAGGCCCAGTGGGACATCAGTGGTCCCCTGGAGGTCTCGCATGTCTATCTCCCTCATACTCGCCTTCTGGAGTGCGCCACGGCGGTATATGGCAAAAGCGGGATCGAGCTCCTGGATCGCGTGGGATGCGTTGATGCCACAGCCAGTCAACTTCTCGAGCTCCTGGCTCGCGAGGCGACCAACGTCACCTGCGTCTCGCGGTTGATCATCGAACAGACCATCGATATTTTGTGTCTGCACCTGTTACGCGCGCACTCTTCGATCACCTGCCCGACACCAGAGGCTCCGCGCCGGGGACTGGCTGAATGGCAGGTGAGGAAAATTCACGCCTACTTGAAAGAAAACCTCGACAGGGACGTTGGGTTGGATGAGCTGGCGACGCTCCTGGGGCTCAGCCGATTTCATTTCTGCACCGCTTTCCGCAAGGCCACTGGGCTTACACCCCACCGACTCTTCGTATCCCTTCGCATCGCTCGGGCTCGCGAGCTGCTGCGGGACATCCCAACGCCGATTACCCAGATCGCCGCCTCGGTGGGCTATACGACCCCTTCAGCATTCGCGACGGCCTTCCGCGCCATCGAGGGCATCAGTCCGTCTGAGTTCCGCCGCCGGCTGTAATCCACGTCAGCGCAATTCCGGGAGCAACAGAGCAATTTCCGGAAAGCGCAGGACCGCGGTCGCGTTTACGCTGGATGCCGCCGTGATGGCGCAGCCGATCAGGAGACAGACCGGTGAGACAGTCTGATCAGATCTTTGGGGACTCTGACGAATCCGAAATGCTCTCGCCGCAGCAGATCGTCGACCGCTGGAAACCTGTCCTGGAGAGCCTCGACCGTCTGTTCGGGGATGATCCTCAGCAGGAGGCGATCGCAACCGGAAAGAATCTGCTCGATCCTATTCGACGGGCTGTCGAATGAGGTCTCATTGGCGACCCTTTGCCTTCCCAAGCCGGCTACTTCTGCTTGGTGCAATAGACCAACGTGCTGCCACGCCGCGGCCCTTGCATTCCAGCTCACCATCTTTTTTCATCTCCGCGAGCACTCGCCTGATCCACTCTCTGCCAACACCGGGGCACGCGCGCTCGATATCGCTCAGGCGAAATTCGCCTGGACGCTTATGGACCGCATTGCGAATCAGCTCTGCCTTCGCTCCTTTGGGTTCGGCGATCTGCCCGACACGCTCCTCGAATTCCTGATAGGCGTACTTGAGTATGTTGAGGATGTAGTTGATGAAGGGCCAGGGATCGTGTCTGCCCTCGTGCCATCGGATCGAGCACTGCTCGAGCGTTTCGTAGTATCGATCCTTGTTCTGCTCGATCAATCTTTCCAAGCTGATGTAGCGCCCTACCTCCATTCCAGCTTGGTATGTCTGCAATAGCAGTGCCAAGCGCGAGACGCGACCGTTGCCATCCCTGAACGGGTGGATGCACAGAAAGTCCAAGTTGAACGCTGCTAAAGCAACAGCGGGAGGTGCCCACTTCTCGCGCAGACATCGATGCCACGCCTCTACGAGCTGTGCCATTGCAGCCGTCTCGTTTGCGGGCGTAGGTTTAAAACGAACACGTTCCCGACCGTCCGCGTATCGCTCGATGATGTCGCCGTCTTTTTCCTTGTATTGACCTGCATCCCAGATCTGCCCCCGTGCCATGGCGTGCATGCGTTTGAGAGTGTCTTCATCCACTGCAATTTCGGACGATTGTTCGTGTATCCACGCCAATGCATCGCGATAGCCACGGATCTCCTCTTCATCCCGGTCACGGAAAAGAGGCTTGGTCGCGATCAGCACACTCTGTATGCGCGAGGGCTCGACGGAGACGCCCTCAATTCGATTTGAGGAGACTGCACTCTCAATCAAGGCGTGCTCGCGAAGGACCCTGAGCTTCTGCGGCGACTGGCGCGTGTAGAGTTCCTGCTTTCCGCGAAACTCGCCCAGCGTGTCGAGGTACCAAGCCGTGCTCGCGGGCACGGCCAGCTTTGAATCGAGGAATAACGTCAACGTTTTCATTAGGACAAAGATGATACCCTCATTAGTACCCTCATATAAGGGGTCATACCCTCATAGGAGTCGAGGTGTAGCCAGGTCACTGCGTAACCGCGCGCGACGCGAGCTTCTATCCCGATGCCGGCCTCAGGACCTCGTATAACAGCAGACTGCCGGCCACTGCGGCATTGAGAGAGTCGAGGTTATCCCGCATCGGAATGCGCACTAGCTGATCACACAGAGTACGCTGTTCAGTGCTGAGCCCGCGTCGCTCCTCACCTATCATCAGCATTACACGCGTGCCGTAGCGTGTTCGGTTGAACGACACGTCGCCGTCGGGTGAGGCGCCGATCACTTGAACGCCATGCTTCTGTGTCCATCGGCGGAGGTTCGTCACGTTTGTGCGTACGAGAGGCAATCCGAATATCGCGCCCATGCTGGCGCGGACGGCCTGCGGGTGGAAGACGTCCGTGACATCGCCCAGAAAAAAGATGCCAGCAGCACCAGCAGCGCTCGCCGTGCGTATGAGCGTGCCCAGATTCCCCGGCGTGCGGATTTGATCAACCGCCATCCAGCACGCGCGATCGCGGACCGACACCTGTTCGAGACCAACGATCTTCTGACGCAGAATGGCTCCGACTCCAGATGCGCGCTGCGCACATGAAATGGATCGAAACTGCTCGGGTGTGACCCGACAGTACGGAGTGTTGGCACGCTTGAGGCGCCGTACCCATTTGCGCGCTACGGGTGCAATGAGCAACCGCTCGCTATACACGATGGTTTGGACCGACCAGCGGTGGTCAAGGGCCGTGATGAAGTTCCGGACACCTTCAACAAAGATGCATCCAGATGTCTCGCGGATGTACCGGTCGGCGATCAATGAGCGGATCAGTGAGAAGGTCGGGCCGATGTCGAACGGCCGCCGATCGTTTGTTTCGTCAGCGGCCATACTCCTTTGACCGGGTCGGCCAGCACAGACGAGCAGGGACAATGTTTTCCATACAGCACTGCAGCGTGGCTGCGATTGCGCGGTCGGCGTTTTGCAAATCATAGTGATTGCGATGCGAAATCACAATCAGGCGGTTCGATTCCCCGAAGAGTACCGCCATATCGACCCTCTCTATGTACCCGGTAGAAGACGGATCGCCGCATCGGCTGTCGCTTCGAGGGTCTCGCGAGAATCTCCGGCACGGGCGCGCAGGGCGAGAGAATTCATGACACCACAAAGAACGCGCGCCAGCGCCGCGAGATCGATGTCCGTCGACAACTCTCCTGACTCAATTGCCTGCCGCAGACGAGCCTCCATCAAATCATCCAACTCGTGCAGCCCGGCGGCGAACATGGCGCGGACCGTCGAGTCGTGGACGGCCTCCGTTGCGGCGGTACCGATCAGGTAGCATCCGCGCGCGCCACGAGAGCCGCTCGTGTAGATCGCGATGGCATGGGCAAACAGCGCGCGCAGGGTCTCTCCGAGCGACCGCTTGGCCGAGAGCTCTTCTTTCATTGCAGAGCGCCCGAACTCGCGATACCGCTCGAGTGTACTCAAGTAGAGCCGGTGCTTGTCTCCAAACGCGCCGTAGAGGCTCGGACGATTCATGCCTGTGGCCTCGACCAGATCATCCAGCGATGTGCCGGTAAATCCGGTATCCCAAAAGGCGTCGCGGGCGTCCGCGAGGGCCTGATCGGCATCGTAGCCGCGCGGCCGTCCCCGCTGTCGCAGCGCCTGTCTTGGCTGACGGACGTTGCCGGGTGCTGGGCGCGGAGGCCTCATGCGTTTATTTTTTTGTACCATACAGTAAGAAAATATCTTGACAAAGGATGGGTCTTCACAGAATATTATACCAATTGGTACATAAAACAACTGGAGACGACCATGGAAGTCTATTGCGCCCCGCTCGCCTGCTCGGCGGCAACTCGCGTTGCCCTCTATGAAGCGGGCGCCACCGCAGAGTTCATCTACGTCGATATCCACACGAATCCGCGCTCGCGCGTGCTTGCGGATGGCACGGACTACCACACTATCAATCCGATGGGGCAAGTCCCTGCGCTCAGAACTCCGGAGGGTGAGATCCTCACCGAGAATCCCGTGGTGCTGCAGTACGTGGCGGATTCATACCCCGAGGCACGGCTCGCGCCACCCGCCGGGATCGGGCGCTACCGCCTGCAGCAGTGGCTCAACTTCATCGCCACGGAGTTGCACAAGGCGACCTTCATCCCGCTTCTGGACCGCAGCAGCCCGGACGGTGCGAAGGCGTTCGCGCGCCAGAAACTGCCGCTCCGGTTCGGCTATCTCGAAACACAACTCGCGGGACGCGCATTTCTGCTCGACACGTTCAGTGTTGCCGATGCCTACCTGGTGACGGTACTCAACTGGTCGCCATATGCCGGTATTGATCTTTCGGGGTGGCCTCGGATAGACACCTACTTCCGGACACTCGCGAAACGGCCAGCGGTAGCTCGGGCATTCGCCGAGGAGTCGGAGGCGTATACCGCAGAACAGGCGCGGCGCGCGGTCGCCTGAAGAAGGAGTGTGTGCCATGAAAGTGTCCTTGCCACCATCTCCCTCGCCGCTCGATCACGCGACGGCCGAGATCTTGCAGCGATTCAACCAGGTGTTCCTCTCGCACGATCCGCGTGAACTCGACGAATTGGTCGCCGACGACTGTGTCATCGAGAACACCACGCCGGCGCCCGACGGGGCACGACATTGCGGTCGCGACGCGTGCGTGGCGCTCTGGACGCAGATTGCCACAGCGCCTGGAACGTACTTCGTGCCGGAGGAGGTGATCGCTCTGGGCGATCGAGGGATCATTCTCTGGCGCTATCACTGGGGCGAGGATCGAGCGAGCTCGGTGCGCGGGGTGAATCTGATGCGCCTGCGCGAGGGGCGAATTGTCGAAGCCCAGGGGTATGTCAAGGCGGGCTGAGCCCGCCCCGCTCGACTTCAAACGCGAGGGGCCGCGGCGGCGCGCCGCCGTTGCAGCCCGAAGCAGGGCATGCTGACAACGCGATGGCGAGATCCATTTCGGCGCGCAGGACGAGCGAGTCACCGGCACGACACCGGGGCAGGGCGATGTTGAGCCGCCCGTCCGGGAGAACCTCGACATTCATGAAGAAGTTGAATGCGGTGGGCATTGAGTCCGGCTCGACGCCGAGCTCGCGCAGCGCCGTGAGCAGGTTGTCGTGGCAGTTCGCGTGATACCCCGTCGCTCCGTACTGGATCCGATACATCTCGAGACTGCAGGGCGAGTACAGAAAATCATGCCGCCCTACATCGTCCTCCATGATTGTCAGCATCACGCTGCTGCGGTCCGACCACAGGACATCTCCGGTCGATAGATAGATCTTGCCGCCGTAGTCAAATGTGCGGCCATTCGACAGGCGTTCGCGTCCGTCCTGTGAGAAGGCCATCAGATCACCGGTTTGACCACCCTCCACGTCGATGATGCGGAGGTGCTCGCCACGCGCCAGCCGCAGCCCAGCTCCACCCGCTGCGGGAATCAATTGTCGCTCAGCCATTCGTTACTCCCTCGATCGCCCGTCTTGACGCCCAGCATGATTAGTCACACAATGTGATACTAATTATGCTGGGCGAATTCGAATACCTGCTGATCACGACCGCGGCCGGACTGCGTGATAACGCCTATGGCGCCTCGATTCGGGAAGAGATCGAGAGAACCACCGGGCGGAAGTGCTCCTTGGGAGCACTCTACACCACGATAGATCGCCTCGAGAAAAAGGGCCTGCTTGAAAGCTGGATGGGCGAGGCCACGCCGACACGGGGTGGCCGCGCAAAGCGCATGGTGCGCGTGACCCCTGGCGGAGTCCGCGCGGCGAAAAGCTTCTATGACACGGTGATGCGCGTTAGCCGTGGTGCGTCTTGGGCGGCGAGCTGAGTCGGAACGACGCCATGACCAGGGTTGAGAGCTCGATGTTGGAAATAGTTGCTCGACTCCTCGCGCCGGATGAGCGCGAGGCGATTCTGGGTGACCTGACGGAAGCGGGTGCGAGCGCCTGGCAAGGTATCCTCGAGATACTCGGCCTGGTGGTGCGCCGGGAAGCGGCTCTATGGTATGACTGGCGGCCGTGGCTCGCCGCCTTCGGTGTGGCGTTGCCAGGTGCATTACTGCTCCTAGGCGTCTCGTTCTGGGTGAGCTGCACTTATCAACGGCTCACGAGCGCTACTGTTTGTGCGGTGTGCTCGGCAAACGCGCAAGAGGGTTTCCTCTTGTTGCTATGTCAGGTCCTGCTGCTGATCGCCTGGTCCTGGACTGGCGGTTTTGTAGTGGGAGCGGTTTCACGACGGACCCTTTGGGTGAGCGCTGCCTTGGCGCTGTGCCCTTGTATCTCCTGCTTGGTCAGATTTCGCGAGGCTTCATTGTCGAGGCTTTGCGTGTTGCTGTTTATTCCGCCGGCGATCCTGGGCATCCGTCGGGGCCTGCGACGCGTGCAGATCAAGCCGGGTCGCGCCTTTGCAATCGCCGCGATGGTCACCGCCCTGACCCTGTGTGCCTGGATGAACAACGCCTTATGGATTCTCAACTGGGCGCTGATCGGACCTGCCTGGTACATCGCCTGGTCTGGAGGCAAGACATGGCTGAGGAGCTCGGGTTAGTTGTCAATGGCGCCGAGCAAAGGGTGTCCGCCGCGCCGGAGACGCCGCTACTGTTCGTGTTGCGCAATGAGCTGAAGTTGACCGGGCCCCGCCTGGGTTGCGGGATGGCCCAGTGTGGCGCGTGCGCCGTGCTCGTCGATGGCGCGGAGATCCGCGCATGTATTACTCCAGTCTCATTCGCCGCCGGAAAAAGTGTGACTACCCTCGAAGGGCTTCCGGCTCTATGGGCCGCCAAGAAAGGACTGGGTGCGGCCGAGGCGGCGAAGACGTTACACCCGGTCCAGCAAGCGTGGATCGATGAGCAGGTGCCGCAATGTGGCTACTGCCAGAGCGGGATGATGATCGCAGCAGTGCAGTTGCTCGACCGCAATCCGGATCCAACCGTGGCTCAGATCAAGGACGCATTCACCAACACGCCGCCGTCGCCCCATCTGTGTCGCTGTGGCACCTATTCGGCCATCATAGATGCCGTGCGCCGGGCAGCCGAGACCATGAAAGGTTGAGCGCCATGGCTACCGCCAACGTGCGAACACAAGGAGCCGGGCGCGTCACGAGGCGCTGCGTTGTCAAAGCTGGGGGCGCTCTGTTTGTCTCGCTGTATTTGCCCGGACAGGCTGCGGCCGTTGCTGGCATCAAAGATCGCGTTACGCCTGCGCCAAGCCGACTTCCACTGCCGACTCGACTAGCAGCGTGGCTGGAGATTCGTGAGGACAACACGGTCCTGGTGCGGACGGGTCGGACGGAGACCGGCACGGGCATGAGCGGATACTATGCTCAGGCAATTGCCGAAGAGCTGCGCATGCGGCCGGAAGCGATTTCGTTGTTGATGGGCGATACCGACAGTACTCCAGACGGCGGCTATTCCGCAGGTTTCCTGCAGGGAATGACCAATCTTCGCAAGGTAGCCGCTTACACCTACCAGGCGTTGCTCGGCCTGGCGGCGAAGCAACTCGGTACTCCCGTTTCTGGCCTGTCCGTTGTGGACGGGGTCGTGCGCGGGGATGGCAAGAGCATTACCTACGGACAGCTCGTTCAGGGGCAGCACCTGGATTTGGAGATTCCCGTCAAGGGACAGCTACCGAAGGCCGACCCGAAGGGATGGATAGGCATGACATCGCTCGACGGGCTTACGGTGGTGGGTGATCCGCCATTGAGACCGATGAGTGAGTGCAAAGTCATCGGAACGTCGTTTCCGGTTCCCGGCATTCCGGACAAAGTCACCGGGAAGACGCGCTGGAGTTGCGATGTCGCATTGCCTGGTATGTTACACGCTCGGATGGTTCGCCCCGCGACCCTGGGTTCGAGTTTGATTTCGGTTGGGGAGCTCGACCAACGGCAGTTCCCGACTGCCAGGGTGGTGCGGAGAGAAAATCTCGTTGCCGTGGTTTCACCGAACGAGTGGGAGGTGATCAACGCGGCGCAGGCTGTTGCCGCGCAGACCAGGTGGACAGACTGGGCTGGCCTTCCGGGCAGCGATAACCTGACCGGAGCGCTTCGCAAACACAACTGGGGTGCACCGTCCGAACGCAAGGGGAAATCTGAGAAAGTGTTTGCGGCGTTAGCGGGCGCCTCCAACACAATTTCCGCGAGCTATGAGCAGCCCTATGTGCGCCACGCGCCGATTGGTCCGTTTGTCGCTGTAGCAGAGGTACGCACTGATGGCACGGTAACCGTCTGGACGCATTCGGCGCATTCGCAGGGGCTGCGCGCGCGGCTTGCGTACATGCTGGGCGTGCCGATAGAAAAAGTAGTGGTTCGATGGTTGGAGCATGCGGGACAGTATGGCCGCACGACTCTCGGTGGCGATGGTGCCGAAGCTGATGCGGTGATCCTTTCACAACTGACTGGCAAGCCGGTTCGCGTGCAGTGGACTTTGCAGGAGGATCTGGCGTGGTCCAGTGCTTCTCCGGGTTGGATCGCCGACGCCAAGGCGGCGCTCGATCCGAATGGGAATGTGACGGCACTGCAGAGCGCCTTCTACTCGCCGCAGATGTTCGATCCGCGGCCGCTCGGCGCGCTGCTGGCCGGCATGCCCTGCGGCACATCTAGGCCAGGAGGATGGATTGCCACGCAATGGCCGTATGACCGGATTTCAAATAGGCTGGAAGAAGCCTACGGCATGTCGAACCTGGGCGGCGACGGAACCGTTTCAGGCGGGTTGCGCGGCAATATCATGCGCACGCCGGGGCAGCGTCAACAGAACTTCGTCCTGGAATCGTTGCTCAATGAAGCGGCGGCTCACGCCAACGCCGACCCGATCGAGTTTCGCATCCGGCATACGACAGAACGCCGGCTCATCGAGCTGTTGCGGGCGACCGGGCGAGCATCCGGGTGGGAATCGCGACCGGCACCGCGTTCTGATGCACGCAAAAGCGGTAATGACAGTGTCGTCGGTCAAGGTATGTGCGTGGTATTCCGTCAGAATGCCTACTGGGTAGGAATCGCCAAAGTCGCGATCGTTCCGGCTACGGGAGTCGTCCGCGTCACGGATTTCACCATTGGCGCCGATTGCGGCAAGATCATCAACCCGCGACAACTCGATCGATGCATGAAAAGCGGGGTGGTCATGGGACTCAGCGAGGCGCTCAAGGAAGAAGTGACTTTCGACGCCGCACGCGTGACCAGCACTGACTGGAGTCGCTACAAGATCCTGACAATGGAGGAAATGCCCGAGATCAGAGTCGTGCAGGTTACGCGGGACGATTGTGGATTCGGCGGCGGGTCAGAGGCCGCGAACGCTGTCGTGCCGGGCGCCGTGGCTGCCGCACTCTTCGACGCAACGGGTGTGAACGCTCGCAGGATTCCGCTGACTCCCGCCTATGTGACGAGACTGCTGAAAAGCTAGGTGGCGGCCGTCCCATGCTCCGCGAAAACGATAATGTTTCCCGCTGGATCGGCGTAACCGACTTCCGTGGTGCCGTAGAAAGTTGTACGCCGCGGCATAATGAGCCGCTCGCCCTGGAGTTTGCTCTCGATCTCCGCAAGGCGGTCGACCTCGACGAACAGGGTCGTTTGCTGCGGGCCAGAGCGGAATGCTTCTTTGACGGAGGCCGATTTCAATAAGTCATCCCTGACGCTGGCTACCGTCTGATACATGATTTCAACACCCTGTAAGGCGAGGATTACGAACCCCAGGCGCCCATCGCCGGCCGCCTGATCAGGTACTTCGGTGGCTACAGACATACCCAGTTTTTTCCAGAAGGCGACGACCGGCTCGATCCGATCGACCACCAGCACGGGTGTGGCTTTGCGGACATTGCTGACGTTGGTCATGGGAATAACCTGCTCGAGTGCGCGCTGCCAGGGAGCGCGCTTCCTGGCCGCAGATTAGGTCGTCGTGATTTTGCCGTCTTGAAGAAATCCGGCGTGGGCTTCCTGGGTGGCGGCCCACCCGGTCGGGCTCAGCCCCGTGAAGGCGCGGCAGTCGCGGACGAGATGCGACTGGTCGCTGAAGCCGGTCAGGGCGGCAAGTTGTGCCCAGTCGCGCAATCCCTTGGCATGCAGCCGGAGCACCGCACGGAATCGGGCAAGCCGCCGGTATGCCACAGGTGTCAGGCCAACCTGTGCGATAAACCGTCGCTCGAAAGCGCGCTCGCTGAGCCCGAGGTCGCGCGTCAATACCGAAATTGCAGGGAGCGCTACTTGCTCTGCGTGGGCCCATTGCGTGAGCGCGTGGCGAACGACCGGGTCCGGCTGTCGTAGAGCCGCTAGCCTGGTGCGGCAGCAATGACTCAACAGCTCCAGTCGTGCGGGCAGTTGTGTTTTTTCCGCGAGCTCCGCGACACTGATTCGTAGTTGAGGGAGCTCTGCTAACGGAAGTGCGGTATCCAGCAGTCGATTCGCCGGAATCCCACTGAATGTCCCGATTACCCCCGGCCGGAGCCGGACACCGAGCAGTTCGACCTTGCCGCTCAGTCCAAACACCCGCGCGTGGCTCATGGGACCGACCAGCTCAGCGGCAGTGAAGGTGTGCTCCAGGTCAAACAGCAGATCGGCGCAACCGTCCGGCAGTACTCGGTGCGGAAAAGGGGAGCAACCCGTTGCTCCGCCTGCTATATGCCAGAAACAGGCCACCCAGGGCGCGAGATCACCAGGTGGTGCGTACTCCCTGTAATTGAGACCAGCCGTCATGGACAAATTGGCGAGCCAGGCAAGTCCGGACATACTGGTACCGCCGGAGGGCCGGTGCAAGGGGCACGGAGCGTCATGATGGGAGCGCGGAGTTACAGGGCGATCGGGTTGATGAGCGGGACTTCGATGGATGCGATCGACATCGCGTTCCTGGATACCGACGGGGAGGATGCATTGCGGGCGGGCGCCTGGGCAAGCGAGCCGTATCCGACACAGTTACGCGAGGCGCTGCTTGGGCTCGAACCGCATGCGGCCGAGCTGGCGGACTTTGAGGAGCAGGTCACCGCGCTGCATGTCGATCTCGTACGCAATTTTTGTGCGTGTAACGACATCGATATGGCTTCTCTCGACTGCATCGGCTTTCACGGTCAGACCATCAAGCACGAGCCGCACCTCGGAAAGACATGGCAGCTCGGCGATGGTGCATGTATGGCGCGAGAGTTGGGGTGCGTGGTGGTCAACAAATTCCGCGATGCCGACTTGCGTGGGGGTGGGCAGGGTGCACCGTTTGCACCGGCATACCATGGCGCGCTAGCGCGTTCATCTGGATTGAAGTTGCCGGTTGCCATACTCAACATCGGTGGAGTTTCGAATGTCACACTGGTTGCTGACGACCTCCACGCGTTTGACTGCGGTCCGGGTAACGCGCTGATCGACGATTGGGTCCGCTCTCGAGCTGGCGTTCCGTATGACGATGGCGGTCGGTTGGCGGCTGGGGGGACGGTGAACGATAAGGCGCTGGCGCAGTTGATGGATCACCCCTATTTTTCAATGAAAGGCGCCAAGTCCCTCGATCGGAATCACTTTTCCCTGGCGCCGGTCAACGGGCTTTCCGTCGCGGACGGTGCTGCTACGTTGGTTGCTTTTACCGCGGGAGCGATCGCGCTGGCGGCGCAGCTCCTGCCAGCGCGGGCTGATACGTGGATCGTGGTCGGCGGAGGGCGATTGAACAAAACTTTAGTCGCGCAGCTCCAGACTGCATTGCAAGGCCAAGTACTGGTTGCCGAGCAGGTTGGATGGGCCGGAGATGCGATCGAGGCTCAGGCATTTGCCTATCTCGCGGTGCGCGCGTTGCGTGGGCTGCCGTTGAGTTGGCCAACCACGACCGGTGTGCGCGAGCCCATCACTGGCGGTGTGCGGCATGAGCCATTGAGCGCCTTGCAATGAGCATCGAGCGCCGGCGAGTCGAGGGCGTGTTGTTTGACCTCGACGGTACTCTCCTTGACACGGCTCCCGATATGGGCGCGGTGCTGAACCGGTTGCGCGTCGAGCAGAATCTGCCTCCCTTGCCACACTCCACCATACGGAACCAGGTGTCCCACGGCGCCTCGGGTCTGATCCGGCTCGGTTTTCCCGGCCTATCCAGCGCTGCGCACGCGGAGCTGGTCGCGCGATTCCTGGTCCTCTATCAGGACGGGTTTGCCCATACGACAAAGCCGTTCGATGACGTGCTAGTCGTTCTGGACGCGCTCGAAGCTGCGGGCATCCATTGGGGTGTGGTGACCAACAAACCCTCGAGGTTCACCGAGCCGTTGCTCGTTGCCTTGGAGCTGGCTGCGCGCGCGCACGTGGTGGTATGTGGTGACACCTTACCCGAGCGAAAGCCTTCCCCAGCCCCGTTGCTCCACGCCGCGGAGCGGATGAAAGTGCCATCGGCTCGATGTATGTATGTAGGCGATGCCTTGCGCGATATGCAAGCAGCGCGGGCGGCGGGAATGCTCGCGATAGGTGCGCGATTTGGCTACATCGATCCAGCAGAGCTGCCGCATGAGTGGCCAACGCACGGGTGGATCGACTCGCCTACCGGCCTGCTGGAATGGATCGAGCGCTGAAGGCGTGGCGCCGAAAGTGGTCCGGGCGTCGCGACCTGGCACGCTAGGTGCTTCCGTAGCGCCGGGCAGGATCTGTTGTCAAAGGAGCAGGGTATGATTGCTCACACCACGCTTGCGGTCAGCAACTACCAGAAGTCGAAGACCTTTTACGCCAAGGCGCTCGAGCCGCTCGGCTACCACAGCAACATGGAATTCGGGGAGTCCGCCGGGTTCAACGACGGCAAAAACACGGATTTCTGGATCTCTAAAGAGAGCCGCGTCGTGCCGACGCACGTGGCGTTTGAAGCCAAGGACAGCGCGCAAGTGGAAGCCTTCTACAAGGCCGCGCTGGCCGCGGGAGCAAAGGACAACGGCGGACCCGGATATCGGGACTATTGGCCAGGCTATTACGCGGCCTTCGTCCACGATCCGGACGGCAACAACATCGAAGCCGTCTGGTACGACTACAGTAAGGCCAAATAGACGCGCGTGAGTTGGAGTCCCAGCATCTCGCGGTGACGCTGACGAGCGAAGTCGATATCGGAGCCTAGCTCGTGGATAGCCGCTCGCACGGCGCGCGCGAAGGCCGAGCGCAGCACGCGCCTGGTGAGCCTTCCGTTCAGTGCGTTCAACAGAAAGTTGGCCAGGTCGACTTCTCTGCGGTAACGCTCGGGGTGGCGGCTGCGGAGCGAATCGAGCGCGGCCTGGACCAACGTCTGCTCGTAACGGATGAAATCCGCCGTGTTCTGCTCGACCGAGTCCTCGTGGTAGATGCGGCGGGCGCGGATCTCCTGGGCGCGTAGTAGATTTGCGACCTCGAGCATTGCGCTCAGCTCGCGCAAGAAACGTGACGGTCCGATCAGGGCGAGAGCACCGGTGACCAACGAGGCCGCCGCGAAAAAGCGCGTTTTGCCTGCGATGACCGGATCGGCGTGGATGCTTTCGTAGCGCCGCGAGCGCAGGAAGAAGCTGGTCACCATGTGGGCCGGCCGCAGCAAGTAGCGCGCCCGTGTCTTCCAGCCGTCACATTTCAGTCATGGCGCGGTCACCCGCACCGAGTAACGTTCCCAAATCTGTTTGCCGTGACAGACTGAACGTTGCCAAACACACCGACATGGTCCGATCGGCTCGATGAGCGACTGTTTCGGACTCTTTACGCGACCTCTCTCGTCTATAACACCTGCTGGGAGGATCCGGCGGTCGACCGGCAGGCCGTCAATCTCACGGCGGACGATGTACTGCTGGTGATCACCAGCGCCGGGTGCAACGTTCTCGATTACGCGCTGCTCGCTCCCAAGCGTATCCATGCCGTCGATGCGAACCCGCGCCAGACCGCGTTGCTCGAGCTGAAAATCGCGTCCGTCCGCGCCCTGGAGTTCGACGACTTTTTCAAAGTGTTTGGTGAAGGTTGCCACCTGGCTTTCCCGACTATCTACCAACGCTTCCTGCGCGAGCAACTGTCGGAATTCGCGCGCGGCTTCTGGGACAAGCGGCTCGACTGGTTCGCGGGCAAGCGCGGCAGCTTCTACTTTCACGGGCTGTCCGGTCTGGTCGCCAGGGCCTTCAGGGGATACCTCACCATACGGCCACGGCTGGCGCGCCATATCCGCACCTTGTTCGGCGCCAGCTCGCTTGATGAGCAACGAGCGATCTACGACGAGCGCGTCGCGCCGGAGATGTGGGGTCCAACCATGCGCTGGGCGCTCTCGCGCCAATTCACCTTGAGTCTGCTCGGTGTCCCGCATCCGCAGCGCCGAGAAATCGAGGCACAACACTCCGGCGGTGTGGCGGGTTATGTGCGGGAGTCTCTCGAGTACGTGCTTCGCCAGCTCCCGATCTGGAACAACTACTTCTGGCGCCTCTATCTGCACGGGCGTTATACGCGCAGCTGTTGCCCGGAGTATCTGCGCGAAGAGAATTTCGCCACGCTCAAGGGCGGCCTGGTCGAGCGCATCGTGCCGCATACCGCGACGGTCACGCATTTTCTCCGCGGCTGTGATGAGCCGGTATCCAAGTTCGTTCTGCTCGATCACATGGACTGGATGGCGAGCCACCATCCGGAGGCGCTCGTGGAAGAGTGGCGCGAGATACTTGCCCATGCGACTCCACGGGCCCGTGTTATTTTCCGCAGTGCTCACGCCCGGCCCAAGTACCTGAACACCCTCTGCGTGGATGGGGTCAGGCTGACCGATCACCTTTCATTTCACGAGAGCCTGGCACGAGAGCTGTCACGTCAGGATCGCGTTCACACCTACGCTGGTTTCCACATTTGTGATGTCCCCGCGTGACCTGCTCGCGGACTCGCGGATTTTGTGGCAG
Source organism: uncultured Steroidobacteraceae bacterium (assembly GCA_964400085.1). GTDB lineage: Bacteria > Pseudomonadota > Gammaproteobacteria > Steroidobacterales > Steroidobacteraceae > 13-2-20CM-66-19. Next base: position 45,401 of record CAYNTW010000032.1, read on the forward strand.
ATGCTGCGCGGCCAGCAGCGGCGTGGTAGCGCGGCCGAGCGACTGCAAGCGTTTTACGCGCCGCAAGCCAGTCGGTATGACGATTTTCGAGCCCGCCTGTTGCACGGTCGCGAGGAGCTCATCGATCGATTGACCACCCCACAGGATGGCGTAGTGGTCGAGTTGGGTGGCGGCACAGGTTCCAACATCGAGCGATTTGGGCCGCGCATGCGCAAGCTGCGCCGCTACATACTGGTCGATCTTTGTCCGGCACTGTTGGAACAAGCGCGGCCACGCGCGCGGCTGTATCGGAACGTCGAGCTGGTGGAGGGCGACGTCACCCGTTTTCGTCCCGCCGAACCGGTGGACTGCGTCTTCTTCTCATACTCCCTCACCATGGTCGATGACTGGCGACGAGCATTGGCGAACGCGACGTCAATGCTGAAGCCGGGCGGTACCCTGGGGGTGGTGGATTTTTACGTCTCGAGCGCGGTTCCGGATCCGGGCTGGGTCCGGCATGCCGCCTGGGAGCGGTGGCTGTGGCGCCGCTGGTTCGCTCACGATGGGGTGCATCTCTCCCCTGAGCACCTTCAGGCACTTACGGCCGCGCTGCCCGATCATGTGCGGCTCGAGCGGCAGGGGGCTCTCCCGTATCTCCCAGGACTGAAAGTGCCTTACTACCTCTTTATTGGCCGCAAGCCCGTCTCTGCTGCAACGCACTGCACGGGCAACTAATGCCTTGACAAATACAGCCTAGGCAAGTATCTTACGCTCCATTCTAGACCGGAGCGTGCCTTGGCCGACGTATACGACATCGAGACCTACCAGCCCCGCAAAGGCGTGGGGCATCTGTTGAATCGTGTCCGCACTGAGATGCTGATGGCGCTCGACAAAGCTCTCGCCTCGGATCCGGAGCTCGCGCCGCTGGGGCTGAGCGCCGCGCAATTCATCATTATCGCAACGCTCGCGCTGGCGGATTGCCCCAAGTCGGCTTCGGATCTGTGCAAGGGCATTTCCTACGACGCCGGTGCAATGACCCGGATGATCGACCGGCTCGAGAGCAAGGGTCTCATTCGGCGCAATCGCCGGCCCGACGACCGCCGCGTCGTCTACATCGAGCTGACGGAAGAAGGCTGCCGAGCCTTCCCCCGGATGAAAATCCTCTCGATGGGGGTGGTGAACCGGTTTCTGCGGGGCTTCTCGCAGGCGGAGGCCCGCCAGCTAGAGGGGTTCCTCTCTCGAATGCTAGAGAACGCGGCCTGATTTTTTTGGTTGAATACTTGCCTAGGCATTGACCGCCATGGCAGATGGATCGAGGGAAGGTAACGACAATGAGCAACGTACCGAAAACTGATTCTCTGAAGAGCCGCCGGAAACGGTGGCTTGCGATCGTGGCTGGCTTGTTCGTCGCCATCGGGGCGGGATATGGCGCGTACTGGGCGACTGTGCTGCGCTATTACCAGTCCACGGACGATGCCTACGTCAACGGTAACGTCGTGGAGATCACGCCCCAGATCTCGGGGACTGTGGTGTCGATCGGCGCTGATGACACGCAGTTTGTGAAGGCGGGTCAGCCGCTCGTACGCCTCGACCAGGCGGACGCGAAAGTAGCGCTCGATCAGGCCGAAGCACAGTTGGCCAAGACGGTTCGTGAAGTGCGCAATCTCTTTGCGACCACGGCGCAATTGCAGGCGGCCGTCGCTGTCCGCCAAACAGATCTCGCACAGGCGCAGACGGATCTCGCGCGCCGCGAGCAGCTCGGAAAGTCCGGCGCGGTTTCCGGTGAGGAGTTGCAGCATGCGCGTGATGCTGTGAAAGCCGCTCAGAGCGCCTTGACGGCTGCTGAGCAGCAGTTGGCTGCGAATCGAGCGCGTATAGATCGCACCACGTTGGAAGATCACCCGGATGTTCGTAACGCCGCGGCGGCCGTGCGCAACGCGTATCTCAACTACGCGCGTACTACGCTGCCCGCGCCCGTCTCAGGCTTTGTTGCCCGACGCAACGTACAACTCGGTCAGCGTGTGAGTCCGGGTGCTTCCTTGATGGCGGTGGTCCCACTCAACCAGGTCTGGGTGGACGCCAACTTCAAAGAGCCCCAGCTGGCTGGCATGCGTATCGGTCAGCCGGTGACGCTGACGGCGGACCTTTACGGCGGCAGTGTTGAGTATCACGGCAAGGTCGCCGGCTTCGGCGCGGGGACCGGCTCCGCCTTTTCGCTGTTGCCGGCGCAGAACGCTACCGGCAACTGGATCAAGATCGTGCAGCGAGTCCCTGTGCGCATTGCGCTGGATTCCGCGGAAATTGCCGCGCATCCGTTGCAAATTGGGTTGACCATGAAGGCAGAGGTCGATGTGCGGAACAAGACTGGAGAGCGTCTGCCGCAACTTGCCAGCAACCAGACCGTGTATTCAACGGACGTTTTCCAGTCAACCGACGCTTCTGCGGACACTCGGGTGCGGGAGATCATCGCCGCGAACGAATCCGGTCCGGTGCCTGCGGTGGGAGAGCACCGCGATAGCGAGCGCCGACTTGCTGCTGGGAGCGTCAACGCTCCTGTGGCCGGCGCGCCAGTGCTGGCAAGCTCGACCAGACCGGGGCGAGCGACCCCTGTGGCTTTCCATCTGACGCCGGCGGCCGCGCGCGCGAGTGCACGGCTTCAATAGGATGGGTCGCCACCTGAACGTCGTCAGAACCAACATCGGATTGCAACATCATGGCTGATGTCAAAACAGGCGAGAGTAGCGGTACTTCGCCGCCATCGGGACCCACACCCCCGGCGGCGGGGCGGCCGGCTGAGTTGCCGCCGCTGACGGGAATGAACCTGGCGATCGGGACAGTGGCGCTGTCCCTCGCCGTGTTCATGAACGTGCTCGACACCTCCATTGCGAACGTTTCGATTCCCTCGATCTCCGGTGATCTTGGCGTATCGCCAGACCAGGGGACCTGGGTCATCACTTCATTCGGCGTCGCGAACGCCATCTCCGTTCCGCTGACCGGCTGGCTGACACGTCGGTTCGGCCAGGTGAAGCTCTTCATGTCAGCGGTGGTCCTGTTCGTGATCGCCTCATTCCTGTGTGGGTTCGCGCCCAACCTGGAGCTGCTGATCGTGTTTCGCGTCGTGCAGGGGGCGGTTGCCGGGCCGATGATTCCGCTGTCGCAGGCGTTGCTGCTCTCCAGCTACCCCAAGGAGAAGTCGGGCACCGCGCTGGGCGCGTGGTCGATCACCTCGCTCGTGGCTCCCGTCGTGGGTCCATTGCTGGGCGGTTGGATTACCGACAACATCTCCTGGCCCTGGATCTTCTACATCAACATACCGGTCGGCGTGCTGGCCGGAATCGCGACCTGGATCATTTACCGCAAGCGCGAGACGCCGACCGCGAAGCTGCCGATCGACCGGATCGGCTTGGGACTGCTGGTGGTCTGGGTCGGCTCCATGCAGGTGTTGCTCGACAAGGGCAAGGACCTCGACTGGTTCAACTCCAGCACGATCATCGCCCTCGCGGCGATCGCCGTGGTCGGCTTCGCATTCTTCCTGGTATGGGAGCTCACCGAGGAGCACCCCGTCGTCGATCTGACCTTGTTCAAGGGCCGCAACTTCACGGTCGCCACGGTTTCGATGTTGCTGGCCTACGGGCTGTTTTTCGGCAACGTCGTGCTGCTGCCCCTGTGGCTGCAACAGTACATGGGCTACACGGCGACCTGGGCGGGCCTGGTGCTGGCTCCCGTGGGAGTCCTCGCGGTCTTTGCAACTCCCATCGTGGGCAGGCTATCGAACAAGGTCGATCCGCGGGTCTTCGTGACCTTTGCCTTCATCGTCTTTGCGATCGTGCTGTTCATGCGGGCGCACTTCAATACGAATGCGACCGTCGGCGTGTTGCTGGTGCCGACCTTCATCCAGGGGCTCGCGTTGGCGACCTTCTTCATTCCGCTCATTGCGCTGAGCCTGTCGGGCCTGTCACCGGAGCGCATTCCATCGGCTTCGGGCTTGATCAACTTTGCCCGGATCACGGCGGGCTCCTTCGGCACATCCATCACGACCACGGTATGGGATCGGCGCGCGACGCTGCATCATGCTCAGTTGGTTGAGCACCTGACACAAAGCGATCCGGTCGCGGGACAAGCGTTTTCCAATCTGCAGGCCGGTGGTTTCGGCACGGACCAGAGTTACGCGCTGGTCAACCGGTTGGTTGATCAACAGGCGTTCATGCTCTCGGCGAACGATATCTTTTACGTGTCAGGGCTGTTGTTCCTCGGGTTGATCGTGCTCGTCTGGTTTGCACGCCCGCAGAAGGTCGGCGGTGGCGGTGGTGCCAGCGCGGCGGCGGCCGGGGCGCACTGATCTCGCGCGAGGCGCGGCGCCACCGGCAACGCTCGACCCCTACTTGGCGGCGCGCAGGATCCGCGGCGGGACAAACCATTGCAGGACACCCGTTCCGGCCCGAGGCGTGCCGCGGAAGGAGACCAGCGCCACCCCCATCTTCTTCAGCTCGAAGGCCCCTGGACTCACTCCGCCGCGCACTTGCGCGGGGAGGCAGGCGGCGAGCAGGCGGCCCAGAGCGGGCTGATGGCCCACAATCGCGATAAGCTTCTCCTTCTGCTCGGCGAGCGCCGCGAAGACTTCATCGGGTGCCACATCCGGCGCCAGCGCGGCGCATTCGACGGCCTTGGACCAGCCTGCAAATTCCGTGAGAATCGTGGCGGTCTGCTTGGCGCGCACTAGCGGACTCGACAGTACGCATTGTGGCCGCTCGGTGATCTGCTTCAGTCCCGCGGCGGCTTTGCGGGCCCGGACCATACCTTCCGGTGAAAGCGGCCGCTCGCCGTCATCGCGCCAGCGCCTCGGGTTGCGATCGAAGGCGATGGCATGTCGAACGATCAATAGGTCCATGCAGTGTGGCTCATGCGGCCGGTGAGGGCCTGCTTCACTGGGTGGGATTATGGACCACCGCGCACGGTATACTCCGCGCCGTCGCCGCCTCCCGCGGCTATATCGTACGACGCGCCCGTAGCTCAGGGGATAGAGCATCGGCCTTCTAA
>CAYNTW010000033.1:0-5631 GCA_964400085.1 uncultured Steroidobacteraceae bacterium
GGTGATATTCCCGCATTGAGCGTGTTGATGCTCGTCTGGTCGTTGGCGTTGACTAGGTCCACCCCATCGATCTTGAGTATTTGTGCTCCGCGCGCCAGATTGGCGGCGGTCGCAGGCGTGCCCGCAACGGTGTAAGCGACGATGAGCTGCCGCGGAGGGGTCGTCGACACGAGCGCCCACTGGAGTCCGTAACCAGGGGCAACGTCCGAGGTGGACAGCGTCTCCCAGGTCGAGGTCGCGTAGGTGAAGTGGAACTTGTCTTTGGGCTGGCCCGCGGCGTCGGTCTGAAGAGTCTTCATCTTCGCAAAGTAGTCGGAAGTCGAATACAGCGAAGGATCCACGTCGGTGACCTCGTCGAACCACAGGTAGAGCTCGTTGGTCCACGAGCGCAGCCAATTGTTCTCGGCCAATGTCGAGCCCTGTACATCCGGATAGGGCTTCCCGGTACCCGGGTCAGTCCCGCTGCGCGGCGCGGCGCACTGCGCCGCGAAGGTCGCCGAGGGCTTGAATACTCCAGGCGTCCAGACATTCGAGTTTCCACCCCCGCCGGGAGTGGAATTCCCATTCGTGCCGCCACTGCCTCCCCCACCGCACGAAGACAGTACAATCCAGGCGAACACACTCAGAACTTTGACCCACGCTGCCGGCCTGAGCGGGCGGGTCACCTCGATTGAGGGTGATTCCATCTGTCACTCCGTTGCTTTGGCAGGCAGTATCGCGGGTTTTTCCACCATTGCAACATGGGGCTGCTCATTGTCGGCAACGGGTGACACGGGCACATATCGGAGTAGACTCGAGGGAACGCCACACAGGCGGCACAAGAAAAAAACGCTGGGGAGGCAGGAATGAGGATGAGGGTATTTTCAGCAATTGCCGCCACGTTGCTCGCGGCGAGCCAACCGTTGCAGGCGGGCGACCCGCAACGAGCGCTCGACGACGATGCCCGGCCGCAAATGCAGACTCGGCAGAGTCTGTACTCAGTGCTCGATGCGTACCTGGCGGCTCTCAAAACGCAACAGGCCGAGCGCGTGCCCTGGGCCGAGGACGCGATCTACACAGAGAACAATGTACGGCTGAAGCCAGGCGACGGAATGTGGAGAACCGTTACGAAGTTGGGCAGTTATGATTTGCGCTTCGCGGACGCGCGGACCGGCTCAGTCGCGTTCTATGGGACAGTGGAGGAAACCGTAACGACTTCGCCGTTCGCTCTGCGGTTGAAGATCAAGGACGGACGGGTCGCTGAAGTCGAGACTGTCGTCGCTCGCCCGCAGGATGCGGGCGTACCCTTTGTCACCGCCGACCTGAAGCCGCGGCCAGAGCTCAGCACCGAGCTGCGCCCCGAGGAGAGAAGCTCGCGCGAGCGCATGATTGCCGTCGCCAATGGCTACTTCGACACACTCCAGCGCAATGACGGCACGCTGCACACGCAGTTCGAGCCGGGTTGCAATCGGCGCGAGAACGGCATGCAAACCACCAATCATCCGAACTCGGGGTACGCCGGCATGGAGTTGGGTTGCGCCGAGCAATTCAAGCTCGGCACATACCGGTACGACGATGCCCTCCGTGCTCGGCGCTTTCTCGTCGTGGACGAGGAGCGCGGGCTCGTGATGGCGTCAGCTTTCATCGACCATTCAGGGCATCTCGGAACTTACACACTAACCGACGGACGTACCGCGACTTCCATGTTCCGGCGCCCACACTCGTTCTACCTGCTGGAAACATTCAAGATACGCAGCGGCAGGATCCAGGGCATCGAAGCCGTTTTCACGACAGTCCCCTACGGCATGCCTTCGCCGTGGGAGCACGACTGATAGAGGCGACTTCGCTCAACATCCGGGCACTCGTTTGCTCGCGAAGCGCGGCAATCCACCAACGACCGCCGTGCTGGTGGAGGACGGCGAAGAAGAGTCCCGCCTCTGGCGTGGTGATTTTTGAGGTGGGACTCGGGGCGATGGACCACGAGCCGTCGATCAAGGCAATGGTCGGCGACAGACCGCGCACGTGAACGACGGTGGCCGACGCCGTACTGCCCGCATAGCCGTGATCGAAAGCTGCCTCGTAAAAGCTCTCGATCGCTCTTTGACCGGCGGCATGATCTCCCGAGGGACTGACAAAGTCGCCGTCAGGCTCATATTGAGCCGCGATAGCCGCCGCATCCGTGTGACGCCACGCATCCAGCACTCTGGAAATCACGGTCGTCGCAGCCCCATCGAGAACCCCCGCATCGGCTCTTGCGTGCGCCAGCCCGGCCGAAGTCACGAAGATCGTGGCCGTCGCCATGGTGAGGGCAATCTTCAGTTGGCCAGGGATGCGAATGGCGCTTCTCCTTTGTGGATACCCGCCGGTCAATCGCCGTGGCATTCTTATAAACGTGGAGCGCACTCCAGATTTCAAGCGCGGGGCTCTTTATGGGACTGCGGACGATTGGCCAGTTGGCCAAGGATGCGGGCGTCGCCATCGATACCGTTCGCTATTACGAGCGCATCGGCTTGCTGCCTCGGCGCAACACAATGGGCAACCGCTGGCACCGGTATTCCGACGACGCACTCGTGAGATTACGTTACTTGCGAGAAGGTCGTGCCGTGGGCTTTACGCTGCGCGAGCTACGTGCTTTGTTGGCTCTGACGTCAGCTGGCGCGCCACGCTTCTGTGAGGCATTCGACGCTGCAGTAAACAGCAAGATCCGTGCGATCGACCAGATGGTCGCCCGCCTGATGGCACAGCGGACCAGCCTTCAAGAGTTCTCGCGGGAGTGTCGCGAGCGACGCAAGGAACATCGGTGTCCGATTCTGGAGAATCTAAAGTCTCGTCGACCGCTCTAGTGCCCGCCGCCGAGCTCGGCGAGAACGAGACGCAGCTCGCGCAGCTTCGGCGGCTTGTTGAGTACACGATCGACATGGAGTGGGACATCGTTCTCGCTGGTCAGGCGCTGTCCCCACCCCGTGAGCAGGACGACGGGGGTCGTGGGCGCGGCTGCCTTGACCGCGGCCGCCACTCGCCGGCCGTCGACATAGGGCATTCCCAGGTCCGTAATCACTACGTCGAAGGAATACCCGTGTCGATGGGCCTCCAGGAATGCATCGATGCCAGCCTGACCGCCTTCAGCGGCGGTAATCTGGTGACCATCACCAAGCAGGCTCTCGGAAAGCGACTCGATGATCAGCGGGTCATCATCCACGATGAGAATGTTCATTGCCCGCGAAGGCATCCGAAGGATTGGATGCTCGGCAGTCGGATCGACTACCGCAGCCGGCACTGGGAACACGAGGCGCACAGTCGTACCCTCACCGGGTGCGCTGTCAATTTCCAACTCGGCACTGTGGCGCTCGACCATCCCGTAGACCATGGCGAGACCCATTCCGGTGCCCCGCTCTCCTTTCGTCGTGAAAAACGGCTCCAGACAATGTCTCTTGGTCGGCTCGTCCATTCCGAAACCCGTATCGGCTACTTCGAGATAGACTGCTGGCGGCATGGGCGCGCTGGCTCCGGTAACAGCCCCATCGGTTGGCTTTAGCACGCGTTGATGAAATTCACCGAGACGAGTCCGGACCGTGAGCGTGCCTCCTTCGGGCATCGCGTCGACCGCGTTCAGGATCAGGTTCGTGACGGCGTCGCGAATCTCGTTCTCGGCACCCGCGATGAGGGGTAGAGCGCTGGCCAACTCCGCGCGGACTTCGATCACCACCCCGCGCTCCAGGGGTACATCGCGCCAGCGACCGCGGGTCAGCTCGATGACACCGGGGACGATTTTGTTCAGATCCACCGGCGCCAGGAGCAATTCCGGCTCACGCTTGCGGTAGAAGTCCCGCATCCGGCTGACCGTTTGCGCGACATCATGGATGCATTGCTGGACGATCTCCAGAGAGCGGCGCCCCTGTGCGCTCAATCCCGACTCGTGCTCCAACAGTACATCCGTATACAGCGCAACGGGAGAGATTGCATTGTTGATATCGTGCGCGACGCCGCTGGCCATCTGCCCCAGGGCGCGCAGACGCTCCTGTTGCAGCACAGACTGCTGGCTCTGCCGCAGGTCCTCGTACGATTGCTGTAGGGCGCGGTACAGTTGCACCTGGTGCGCCGCGAGTCCCACGTGCTCGCTCAATTGCCGCAAAAACTCGCAGTCGCTGCTCTCGAACGAGCGCGCTGCCCGGCGCCCCGTGACCAACACGCCGGCGACTTTGCCTTCGACGAGTAGCGGCGCGAACACGACGGCACGGAGCCCTCCGCTCACCAGTCGACGCGGCAAGGGGAACTGACTCTCCGCGAGGTCCGGCTCGTAGACCAGCTCACCGCGCACGCAACGGCCGAGGCCGTTCGCGTCGATCGGGATCCGCGCCTGCTCGGTGAGGGCCAGGTCCAGTGCCAAGGCCCGGCTGGCCGTACCGACATTCGTGACGGTAAGCACCTGTTCGGCCGAGTCGTACAAACAGATGCACCCGAAGTCGATCGGCAGGTTGTCCTCCAGCCGGCGGATGACCACCTGAAAGATGCTCGGGAGATCCTGCCGCTCGCCAATCGCGCGCGTGATCCGGTGCAACAGATCCAGGCGGGCCAATTGCGCCTGCAGCTTGTCTCTAGCCTGCTTGCGATCGGTGATGTCGGTCACGAATCCGCAGAAGGACACGGGCGCCTGGGTCCCCAGCGGGCGCACGAACAGCTCCACGGGAAATTCAGTCCCATCCCGCCGTAACGCCGACAGCTCGATCAGCCGATGCAACACCCGCGCCTCGCCGGTGGAGAGGAAGCGTTGCAGGCCACGACGGTGCGCCGGGCGCAGGTGCTTTGGGATGAGCAGCTCGGCCAGCTCACGGCCGAGCGCTTCCGCGCGGCTCCAACCGAACATGCCCTCGGCACGTGGATTCCAGTCCTCCACGACACCGTTGGAGTCCATCACGATCACCGCGCTCAAGGAGGAATCGACTACCGCCCGCAAGCGGTTCTCGCTCTCGCGCAGGCCACGATCCTGAAGTTGAATCTGCTCGAGCATCCGGTTGAAGGCAGCGGTGAGATGACCTAACTCGTCGGTCGCGAGCTGCGGCGCGCGCACGGAATAGTCGCGCTCTTCGGAGACGGTCCGGGCCGCGCGGGCCAGTGTCTGCACGGGCCCCGAGATCTGCTCTTGCAGAACACGCGAGAGCAGGTAAGAGACCAGGAAGGCCAGCGCGGTCATCGTCGCGGCGATCACGCTGTAGAGAGTGAGCCGTTCATGCAAGGCACGCAGATCGGATCTCAGGTAGAGGGTTCCCAGGCGGGGGCTGCCAGCTTCCCGCACCGGCTCGAGACCCGTCAGCCCCGAGTTATCGAAGCGGTACCCATCGGAAGCCGGGCTAACGGGCAATGCATCCTGATAGCCCCGGGCGTTGTAGCGGGCGAAGAGTTGGCCGCGCGCGTCGTAGAGACCAGCCGCGACGACGTTACCTTCCGCTCTGAGGGCGGCGAGCACCTGCTTTGCGTCATCATGATTTTCGAAGGCCAGCGCGGCGGTACTGTTGTTGGCGATGATCCGACCGAGCGTCTCCAGGTGGCGAACGGCGGCGGTCCGGAAGCTGAGGTACTCATAGCCGATGAAAGCCAGACACGTGAGCGTCAATGCCGCCCCGGTGGTCAGCAGCAACATCGTCATGAGTTTGC
>CAYNTW010000033.1:5731-21522 GCA_964400085.1 uncultured Steroidobacteraceae bacterium
GCACGACCAGGGGGTGGCCTTTGACGACTTCTCCCCGGACTACATCGTCCAGAGAAACACCGAACGGGTCGCTCCCCAGTACCCCGATGACGATCGGGGAGTTGGAATCGGCAAAAGTACTCGGGGGCCAATCGACGAACTGCGAAAAGTTGAAGAGGAGAACCGCCTCGACCTCGGCGGATGTGGGCGTGGCGGCTGCCGATAGCGAGATCCCTGTCGCGCAGCACACCAGCAGCACTGCCGCCGAGGCGCACGCGCGCGGCGCTCCTCTCAAAATTCCCATGCCACTTTTCCGTACACGCTGCGCCTGATCGCACTCCTCTGCCCGGGCTCGCCGAACTCCACGTGGTGGGCGTGCAGGAGGTTGCGGCCATCCAGCGACAGACGCAACCCTTGGTGAAGCAACCAACCGAGCCGTGCATCCAACTCCCGATATCCCGCGAGGCCCTCGCCAGTTGGGCTCTGCGGCAAAGAGTCGATTGCGGATAATGCCCGAAACTGCAGATCCAGCTCGAAGCCGCGCGGCAAGTCCAGGTACGAGCGCAGGCCGACCTGATTTCTGGGGGTCGAGCCCGCGGCGAGCTGCCCCCTGTTCAGATCCAACCCATGCGCCCGCAGACCCATGTCGAGGTAGGAATAATTCATAGACAAGCGCCACCAGGTCCTCGGGGAGAAGGTCACCGAGCACTCGAGTCCCTCGGCGCGGCCGTCCATCAGGTTCTGGTCCAAAACGGGAATGATCGTCTGCCCGCTCGTGGGGTCGATGAAGGGCGTGCCAAACTCCAGGGAGGCCAGCCCCGTGTAGTGGTTGTAGAACCCCGCCAGGTCGACGAAGAGGGTCGGCTCGACTTGCCAGCGGTAGCCCAGCTCGTAGGCCAGCAACTGCTCCGCGTGAAAATCCCGGTTGCCGAGCAGGCGAGCCACGGGATTGCCCGCGGGATCGGTTACATCGATATCCACATCTCGCTCGATGCGCGTAGGCACCCGCACCGCACGGGAAATCGCCGCCCAGAGGGTGCGTGTTGATGCCATGTCCCAGGCCGCACGCACGCTCGGCTGCACTTCGAACCCGCTGAAGTCGTTGTGCTCGAGTTTCGTGCCTAGCGTGACGTGCAGGATATCCCGCCAGGAGAGTTGGTCCTGGACGAAGCCGCTATAAAGCCGATCGCGGGAGGCAGGAGGCGTCAGGGCAAACACCCCTTTCCCTTCGTTACGGTCATTCATGAACCGATAGCTCAGTCCCCAGGTGATCTCCTGGCGAGCCGCAAACGCAAATCGATGTTGCACATCCAGGTCGATCGTGTCGAGATCATCGCGGAAGCTGGGGTCATTTCGATGTGTCCGATCGTAATACAGACGTGTCTGCAGATCGGATGAGTCGTCAAACGTATGTTGCCAGCGGCCCAGAAGGTTGCCTCCGCTCACTCCTACCCGCAGCCTGCCCTGCGGGCCAGGTCTGCCGATGATGTCGACTGACGGAGAGACCAGCCCGACACTGCCATCGTAAAGGTCGCCTTGCAGTGTCAGCGTATCGTTCGCGGTCGACTGCCAATCGCTACGCCAGCCCACAGACCCGAGCCGCCAATCATCCGAGCTCGACCCTGGCGGGTGGAGCTCCGAGTCCCAATCGGAATATTTGCCGAACACGCGGTAGTAGGCGTGATCCGCCAGTTGCCCGCCGTATCGCGCTGCCGCCAGAACCCGCTCCTGCGTTCCGGTCGCCGCCTCGACGTAGCCACCCTGAGTATCCCGGGAGGATTTCGTATCGATATTGATCACGCCGTTGACGGCGTTCGAGCCCCAGAGCGCCGCACCGGGCCCGCGAATGACTTCGATCCGATCGATATCCGCCATGAGATAGTCCTGCACGTCCCAGAAAACGCCGGAAAAGAGCGGCGTGTAGATGCTGCGGGTATCACTGAGAACCAGCAGGTCTTGCGAGTTGACGCTGCTGAAGCCTCGCGAGCTGACCGACCAGGAATTGGCTGTCTGACTCGCGACGAAGACACCTGGCACGAACCGCAGTGCATCGGGAATCGTGGTCGCGCCGGAGCGCCGGATATCCTCATCCGTCACGATTGCCACGGCGGCAGCGGCTCCCAGGAGGCTCTCGCGCGACCTGGACACAGAGGTGACCTCGACATCCATCAGTTGCTCGATACTCAGATGCTTCAGTGCAGCCGGTGTGCCCGCCTCTTCCTGCGCGGTCGCCGGGCGCACTCCCGCGCAGCAAGCGAGTCCGACAATGAAGCCAACATGTCTGCGCGTGTGCATGTTCTTCAAGACATACAACCTGCAGGCATGATACACGTGACACAACACCTGTGTTGGTCTACGCGAAGATGACGCAAGCGTCGGCGTGACGGATTGCGTGCTGTGTAGCCGCACTCGCTGTGCGAAGGATTGGTTGTGCGGTGCGAGGCAGTGCGGTCAGATCAACTCAACGACGCTCGTCGAGCTTTGCACCGGCTTGCGGCACTGCGGGCGTCGATCCGAGCAAGGGGCGCAACGGCTCGGGTGCAAGCTCGAACCATTCAACCGCCAGGCCTTCGGGTGTTTGGCGGATCACCTGACCCGGGATGGAGTCAGCCCTGCCGCGACCGAAGCCGTCGGCCGCCAGCAGCACTTCCAGGTTCGACAGGACAGGCGCGGGTAGATGAGTAGCAATCAGCGCACCGCTCGCGCTGACGTTGATCAGTCGTCCGGGTACAAGCGCCCCAGCGCGACTGCGCAGGCGCACATTCGCATTTGCGTCCTGCCGTTCTCCCCAGCGACGTTCCACAGCACCTCCCGCGTGCAAACACACTCAGGTGGTAGTAAGGGCAACGCGCTACTGGGCTCCGTTGTTCCGCGGACAACCTCCTCTGCAGCATCTCGAATGCTGCAGAGGAACTGGACAGCTAAAGTCCCAGCGTCAGGGTAGCGTAGACCAGCCTGCCGATAGGCGAATAGGTGGATACGTCGGCGTTGTTGTCGGTAAAGGTGCGCGGCGCCAACGGCGGCATACGGTCCGCGACGTTGTTGACACCGATTGCGCCTCTGAGGTACTTGGCCGTGGAAATCTGCCACTGATACGCGGCGCGCAAATCCCAGGACAAGTAGCTGCTGACGGGTATCGGCGCCAGATTCCCGTTTATACCCGTATCGGTGACCGCCGAGAGGTACGTGTTCGCGACACTCAGAGCCAATCCTTTGAGCATCCAATCGAATGTCGTATAGAAGTGATACTTCGGCAGAGTTCCGCCAAACACACCCGCGTTGGTCGCATGGCCGGCATATTGAACGAACGCTTGCCCCGGCAGCCCCTGGAAGGCGAACGAGTCGAAAATCGAGCCGGTGGTGCCGATACTGAAAGTGCCGGCGTTCGTCGTCGGGATGGTGTAATTGACGCTGACCGTCCAGGACTTCTCGATCAACTCGGCATTGTTCTGGAAGCGGTCGATGAGGTAAAGGTTCCCGACCTTCTGCTGGTCTCCCTGGCCGGTCGCCGGATTCGTGAGATAGGCAAGCAACGCGCCCGGGGCCGTGAATGGATTGCTCGCGCCCGCGAGCCCCGGAAAGTTGCCGATGGCCAGGTTGTTGAAGAAGGGCGAGGCGGCGCCGAGCGTGTTGACGCTCGACAGGATATTGTTGAAGCCGATTCCAGCCTGGTAGCCCTGCAGCACGATGTACGAATAGTCCGCCGTGACGGTCAAGTGTCTGGCGAAATCCGGCTTGAGGACGAACCCGACAGTCCGGGATATCGAGGTTGCCGGTCTGATGTTGGGATTGTTGCCGTCCTCGCCGTTGAATGGCAGGCTGCCGAAAGCGCTGCCGAAGACGCCCTGGATCACGGTACCCGCCACCTGCCGGGTGTCAGTCGGGCCGCTCTCGGAATAGAGATTCGGCGCCAGGAAGGACTTGGCATAATTTCCGCGGAAGGTCAGGCTCTTGCCAAACGGCTGCCAGAAGAAGCCGAACTTCGGCACGGTGGAATTGCCGGCATCGCTGTAGTGCTCGAATCGCACCGCGCCGGTCAGATCGAACTCGCGCATGCCGGGGAAGCTCCAATCCTCACCGGCGAGCGGCACGCGCGTCTCGGCGAACCCACCCGTGATGGTACGGGCTTTCGCGAACGGGTTGGCGAAGGTGCCACCGATCCAGTTCTGATCGTTGCCGGCGTAAGCACCCGTGACCGGGTCGGTCACCCGGCCGTTGGCGTCGGTATGGCCGGAAAGCGATTCGCGGCGCACGGAGCCGCCCACCGCAAGCCCCCAGGCGCCCGCGGGCAGGTTTGCCACACGACCCACGATTTTGGCGTCCCATGATTCCAACTGACTCACGGCGTTGATGAGCTCCGTGCCGTAGAGATTCGCGAGCGCGCCCGGATTGACGGCGGCGGCCCTCGCGAACGGATCGAGCGCGGGCTGCAACACCAGGGGCCCAGTGAGCGAATAGCCGCTGTGGACTTGACTGTACGGCCCGCCAGGCACTGGCTGACCCGCGGAGTTGTAACCACCGGCGATCGCCAGCGCCACGTTGGGTTTGTACAGCAGATTGCTCTGACGCTGCTCGAGATCGCTTTCGCTATAGACCAAAGCGGTTTCCCAGGTCCAGTTGGCCGCGATGCCGCCGCGCAGTCCCAGAGTCATGCGTTCCGCGGTGGTGGTGTCACGGAAATAGTGGGGTCCAGGCAAGTAATCGAAGGTCACGCCCGTGAAGCTCGTGGTGAGCGGGTTGAAGGGCGCGCCTGCTGGCACCGTTAGCCCGGAGTCCGCCTGCGGAACCCACTGCGTCCAGCTCTTGTCCCGCGAGACCATGACATCGCCAAACAGGGTAAGTCCGTTGCTGGCAATGATCGGTACGTCGAACGTGCTGGTGAAGGACGCCAGGTCCTGCTTCAGCAGCAAGGTCTGGTAGGGGGAAATATCGAATCCGTTCGCAATTTTCGCAGAGCTGGTGGGCAAGTAGGTCCCGTTGGCTTCCAATGCCGCCACCGAGCCCGCCGTGGCGTTGCTGCCAGTTGGATTGGTCGCGCTCGGAGTTGTGAGCGCCGGATTGAGGATGTCCTTGCCGCCATTGACGACACCGGGCAGCGCGGATGTCTTGCCATAGAGCGGACTGGTGAACGAGCGCTCGTTCTGGAACAACGGGTCCGTATGACTGAAGTTGGCGGTCATGGTCACATTGCCCCCACCGGGAAGGGACAGGCCCCCCGCCGCATACACCGAGTGCTCACCGTAGTGATCCGCCTCGCCGACGCGGGCGCCCGTAGTGAATCCTTCGTACTCCGATTTGAGGATGAAATTCACGACGCCACCGACCGCATCGGAGCCGTAGATCGAGGACGCCCCATCGGTCAGCACTTCCACGTGATCGATCGCCGCGGCCGGAATCTGGTTCACATCCACGAAATTCTTACCGTTGATCGCACCGATGCCGCTGTTGGCGACGCGCCGCCCGTTCACCAGCACGAGAGTCGGAAGATTGCGCAGTTGCACCTGGGAGCCGCCCGCCGTGTTCTGGTTGTTGTTGTTGGCGTTGCTGGTGCCGGCGTTGCTGCGACCTTGGAACGCTGGTATCTCCTTGCGAAGAATTTCCAGCGCGTTCGAGTTCACCCCGCTCGCCTCCAGCTGGGAGGCGTCCAGACTCTGCAGCGGGACAGCAACCTCATCCGGGGTAACCGGAATGCTGGTGCCCGTGACGATCACCTCCTGAAGCTCGTCAGGGTTGCTAGCGGTATTGCCTTCGCTGGGCGGCTCCGCCGCGGTAGCCATCGTAGTCGTCGCAAGTGTCGCGATCAGGACACCCGTCTTCTGCTGACCCATATTTCCCCCTCGTGGCGAACAAGACACCTCGTCACAGCGAAGGTGCGCTCTCCAGCCAATCTCATGGAGCAGCCCCCTTGACATCGAACCAAATGATCGCGCCTCCGGTCTTGCCCTCCCCTGGCGACACCGCGACATACAGCCGGTGCAACTCGGGCACCAGTAAGGCTGTCTTCGCACCCGCGGCACTTGGTACGCGTGGGAGCTCGGCGAAATGATCGGCGTCTTTCTCGGAGTAAACACCGACGTAGCCTTCACCACCTGCCGCATACACTCTGTGATTCGCCTGATCGAACACCTCACCGTCAACTCGTGCCGGCGCCTCGAAGCTGGCGAGGCTGGCTCCGGAGTTGGCGTCGAGCACGAGCAGCTTGCCGGGCTTGCGCGTCACGACAAACAAGCGATGCGTGGCCTCATCGAGCTGCACCAGTGCGTTCTGCTCGGCGCCGTGGATCGGCCAGTGCGCCACGACCTTGCGGGTGGGCTTGTCGATGACCACGAGCTCATTCTTGTCCGTGACATTGATGTACAACCGCGGACCGCTCTGCTCGACCGCCATGGCCTCGACATGCGCGGCATCGAAGGCAATCTCGCCGAGTTTTTTGGCCGTGACCGGATCGATTTCCTCCAGCCACGACTGCTGCAGCTTGACGTCCTTGCCGCCGGTGACCACGTAGAGGTGACCGCTGCCACTGTCATAGCCGATCGAGTCCGCGCCGGGATGCAGTTTGATCTGGCCGGCCACCGCCAGGGTACGGTCATCGAGCAGCTTGATACTCTCGCTCCCGTCGGTCACTAGCAGCCGGTGCGCCGCCGGAATCGGAAAGATGCTGTGTGGGGTGTCGAATCCGGAGACGGTCTTGAGATGCCGCCCGGACTTCAAGTCGAACACTTCGAGTGTTCCGTGATCCTCGGCTGCAAGGAACAAGCGATTGCCCGGCAGATCCACCGCAAAGTGATCGAAATCGCCGCTGTATCCCGGCAGCTCCGTGCGACCTTGCAGCACCAGGGCAGTAGATGCTGCTACGTCGGCCGCGGGAGCAAAAAGGCTCGCCGCGTCCGGGATTTGCTTTTCCAGCTCGACTTTGATCCGCTCCGCCTGGGCGTGCAGAGCCTCCCTGTCGGCGCCGCTCTTGTAGGCAAACACCACGCCCACCGCGCCGATCACTTTTCCCGCGCGGTCGTGCAATTGCATCTCGCTCTCGAAGCGCTTGCCGGTGGAGTTGACCTCCAGGTTCGGCTTGCCAGTGAAAACACAACGCATGTCGTCATTGTCGGCCTTCTTGCCGATGCGGCCGATGTTCGAGCCGGCGATGATGTTGTAGTCGGATTCAGGCGGGGTCGCGTGGATCGCCAGAATCTCGATCTGCGGATACTTGTCGAGGAGCTCGTCGACCAGTTGCTGCGCGCGCGTATTCACGGGCGCATCCGGCTCGTAGGGGTAGGGATCGAACAGATTGCCCGCGTGCGAAATCCTGCGTCCCAGATAATCGCGAATCCGTGCCGCGGTCTGCGCGAGCGCGGCGTCGGCTGCTCCGTGGGATGCAAAGGTCAAACGGAGGGCGCCGATCGTGTCACCCCCTACGTCGTGGAGCGGCAATCGCACCTCCACTCGAGTCCCGCCATTGACCGGAGCGGTCACGGGCTTGCCGCTCGCGATCACCGCCACGTCAGCAGGGTCAGCTCCCGCGCCCGTCCGCCCCGCCTCGGTCGAGGCAACCACGACTGGCGTGGTGGTTTTTGGAGCGGCCGCGGTGATTGCCGCGCCCAACAACTCCGGATTGGCCTTGCTCACCTGTATGAGAAGCTGATGTGCGTAGGTATCCGGTGAGATCGCCGCGGCACAGGCGGCGCGCACGCCCAGGAGGCCCGCCAGAGCCCAGCCAATAGGCAAACAACACCCAATCAGCCAACGTGCCATCGATTCCCCCTCCTGCCGCCCAAACCTGTCGGCGGCTACACCGCACGACAGGTTATAGGGAAGCTTTTAGACCGCTATTCTGAATCCAGCCTGAAATCCGCCGCAGTTACTGAGCAACACTCAACGCCCGACGACCAGCAGCGTGAAGGTCTCCGGCAAGATCGGCTTCACGCCGTCTTTGCCGGCTGCCCCGACACGCGCCGTCGGCATGAAGATGCGACCTGTCTTTTCATCGACAGCGAGCGTCCGGGCTCCAGGCTCGGTCGTCAGCGTTTGTCGCGTCTCGTACCGATCCGGCGTGACTTCCTGCAGCACGCTCAAGGTGCCTTCCCGGTTGGATGTGAAGATCTGTCGACTTGCCGCGTCAAAGAGCGCGCCGTCCGGATCGCTGCCGATCGGCGGCAACGCCACGACATGGCCGTCGTTGGTGTCCAGCACGGCGAGGCGCTCGTTGCCGCAGGCGGCGAATACCCGATGGTGCTCGCGGTCCACGGCCATTCCGGTGGGCTCAGTGCAGCCGCCGAGCGACCAGGTCGCGATGGGCTCGAGCGAGTGGGTGTCGAATACGTGGATGACATTCTTGCCCTCGTCATTGACGAAGGCGCGCCCGTGACCATCGAACCCGATCTGCTCCAGCTTGTCTCCCTGGATGTCGACCGTCGCGACGATCGAATCGGTGCTGGGATCGATCAGGGTGACATCGCCACTCGCGCCACCGTTGACCACGAATAGCCGGCGGGTATCCGGGTCGTACTGGATGGCGTCTGGCTTGATACCGGTGTACTTGATGAGCTTACGGACTTTCAACGTATCGCGATCGAAAACGGTGACCGCGCGGTCGAGCCCAGCGGTGATATAGCCTTTGCCCAGCTCTGGAATGAGCTCGATCCCGTGCACACCGTGCATGCCCGCGATCTCACCCACCTTCTTGCCGTTGTCGACATCGAGTACCTCGACCCGATTCATATGCGCGATGAACACCCGACGCTTGGCGGAATCGACCCGTAGATAGTCATAACCGGTATCGTTGCCGCCGATGGGATATCGCGCGATCAGGCGATATGGGCCCGGCGCGGCCGCCGGACTCGCCTGTGACGCGACGGCTGACACGCAGACCGCGGCGGCCAGAAACACCCGCCATACCCGACTATGTAACATTGACTTTCTCCATGCAGTGTCGTACGAATCGGCGAACCTAGCGGGGGAACCTGAATCCACCATGAAAGTGCTGATTGTCGAAGATCAGCGTAAGCTGTCCGCACTGCTGAAACAGGGCCTTCTCGAGGCCGGCTACATGGTGGGATCCGTGGGGAGTTGCGCGGCCGCGCGCGATGCCTTGTGCGAAACGAACTACGACGCCATCGTGCTCGATCTCGGTTTGCCCGATGGCGACGGGCTCGACCTGCTGCACCAGTGGCGCAAGAGCGGGTTCAACGAGCCGGTCATCATTCTCAGCGCGCGCGACACGGTGCAGGATCGCATCAAGGGACTGGACTTCGGCGCGGATGACTACCTGCCCAAGCCCTTCAGTCTGCAGGAGCTGTTGGCGCGCTTACGCTCGCTGCTACGCCGTCATTCCAACGTGAAGGACACCGTTCTCGAGCATCGCGGCCTGCGCCTGGACCTGGTTGGTCGGACCCTGCATTTCAACGGCGCGCCGGTCGACCTGACCAGCCGCGAGCTGGCGTTGCTCGAGATTTTCATGCAAAACCCCGGACGAATCCTGCCGCGCACCTTGATCTGCGAGAAGGTATGGTCGTCCCCTTATGACGTGGATGCCAATCTCCTCGATGTCTACATGAGCAAGTTGCGCTCGAAATTCGAGGTCGATGGCGAGAAGCCCTTGTTCAAAACGATACGCGGCCTGGGATACAAGCTACAGTGAGATCGATCGGCGCACGACTGGCACTGTGGTACGCGCTGGCGGCCACAGCCACCTTCGCCTGCTTGTTTCTGGTCGGCTACTATCTGCTGCGCGGCTACTTGATCCACGGCCTCGATCTGCTCAACCAATCCGAATTCGAGCAGATCAAGGCGCACCTGGGCGCCGATTATCGCTCGCTGAGTCCGGCCGTCATCGACCAGCGTATCCGCGAAACCACCGAGTACGCCGCCGTGCTGTTTTATATCGACATTCACGGCCGCGACACCGGCACCATCTTCTACTCGAGCAACCTCAAGGGGCGCTCGGTTCCCGACGTCAAAGGAGCGCGCAAGTACGACGTGGATTGGGACAACGGCCGGTTACGAGTCGGCGAGTTCATCATGCCGCCGTATGATGTCGTCATTGCGACACCCCAAACCCAGGTCGATGGTGTCATGGAGGGCTACGCCGAGGTTTGCGCCGCGCTGTTGGCCTTGATGTTGGCCCTGAGCGTCGCGATCGGACTGGCCCTGAGTCACCTGGCGCTACGCCCAGTTCGGGCAATCAGTGCCACGGCGAGCCGGATCGGCTCGGATAACCTGAGTGAGCGCATCGCGGTACCGAACGTTCAGGACGAGATCGCCGATCTGGCCTCGCTGCTGAATGCGATGTTCGATCGGCTCGAAGCTTCTTTCAAGAACGTCCGGCGCTTCGCTGCGGACGCATCCCACGAGTTGAAGACGCCGCTGTCGCTGGTCCGGCTCCACGCGGAAAAGTTACTCGCTTCCGGCACTCTCAACCACGAAAGCGAGGAGAGTGTGCAAACGCAGCTCGAGGAGCTGACACGCTTGACCGCCACCATCGATGAGCTGCTGTTTCTCTCACGCGCGGAATCGCACGGGATCACACTGCAACTCGCGCCGCACGATCCGGTTGCGTTGCTGACGAACTTCAATGTCGACGCTCAAGTCCTGACGGAACACCACAAAGTGTCCTTTTCCTGGTCCCACGAGGGCACGGGCGCGGCGATTTGTGAGCCGCGCTGGATCCGTCGGGTGCTCCTGAATCTGCTGAGCAATGCTATCCACGCCTCGCGTCCCGGTGGTCATATCCGATTGCGCTCACAGCTGCTCGGTGAGCTGTGGCGCGTTCAGCTCGAAGATGAAGGAACCGGTGTACCGATCTCGGAATACGAGCATATCTTCGACCGCTTCGTGCGACTCGAGCGCGCCGCGGGACCTGAGGAGCAGGGGGGCAGCGGACTCGGCTTGGCGATCTGTCGCGGCATCATCGAGCTGCATCACGGGCGCATCTTCGCGGAAGCCGGCGAAAATGGGATCGGTCTTAGAGTCGTATTCGAGATACCCGCGGAAGTTGCCGCGCCGCGCGCGACCGACCTCATCCCGCACGCGCCAGCAACAGCAACGTCAATGTAACGGTGATTGCACCGCCAATGCGCGTAGCGATCTGCGCAAACGGCATCAACTGCATTCGATTCGCGGCTGTCAGAATCGCCACGTCTCCAGTGCCGCCCTGGCCAGCGCGGCAGGCAATCACGATCGCGGAGTCGATCGGGTAGAGCTTCACTTTCCGACCGACCCAGAACCCCGTGGCCACCAAGCTCACCACGGTGGCCACAATGGTCAGCAGATTGCGCGGCGCGAACGCCTCGACGAGTCTGTTCCAGGGCGTCAGTGCAACACCAATGGCGAACAACAAAGGATAGGTCACCGCGCGGCGAAAGAACTGATAAACAACATAGGCGCCCTCGCGCAGCGACGGCGGAACCGCCTGCGCCACCTGGAGCAGGACGGCCAGGAACAGCATCGCCACGGGCGCGGGCAACCCGAAAAGCTTGAAACAGATCAAGCCGAGCAGATAGAGCGTAATCACGAGCAATCCGGCTCCGGCAATGCGTGTGACGTCGACGTTCACTGGTGCGTCGGCGTGCAGAGCGTGCTCGTCATGCTCCCCGGGCTGCAAGCGGCCTTCGCCGCTCCACTCGGGCCGCCAACGGCCCATGAAGTTGAGCCCTCCGGCAAGCAGGATCGCCATCAGGCTGCCAAACATCACCGGGGGCAACACTTGCGCGAACAGCTCGCCCTGCGGCTGGTGCCAGATCTGCGCATAACCGACTGACAAAGGGATCGCACCCTCGCCAACCCCACCGGCCATGACGGGGATCACGATGAGCAGCAACGTGTGACGCAAGCCGAGGCCCAGGCTCGTGCCCACCGCGGTGCCGACGACGAGAGCGACCACGGAGCCGGCGGCCATCGGCACGAACAACTTGAGAAAGCCGCGAATCAACATGGAGCGGTCCATGCTGAGAATGCTACCCACGATCACCGCGGCGATGAACAGATAGAGGAAGTTGGTCGACTTGGTGAAATCGGTGACCGCGCTCGCCAGCTGTGGCGGAACGAGCTGGATATAGGTGAGAAAGGAGGGAATGAAAGTCGCGCAGATCGCCGCCCCGCCCACCTGGTTCAGGATCGGCACTCGAGACCCCAGCTCGGCGCAGGTGAATCCCAGGACCGCGAGCACGGCGATCATCATGTTGATCTCGGTCGGCACTCTACCCGAGAGCACGAAGTAGGCGACCACGCCGAGCAGCACGACGTGCACCGGGAGGGGGATCACGCCGACGCGCATCTCCATGAGTTTCCACCAGGCATGCGGCCAACCATTCGTCTTGCGCATCAATCCCCCTCGTTTATCGTCTTGGCCGCCGCCCACCGGCTGCCGCCAAGGAGGGTTTGTAACTGTGATTCGTCCACGGCCCGGCACCACTTGCCGATGATGACGGTCGCCACTGCGTTGCCTACCAGGTTGGTCAGCGCCCGACCTTCCGACATGAATTTGTCGACACCGAAAATGAGAGCGAGCCCGGCGACCGGCACGTGTCCGACCGCGGATAGCGAGGCCGCGAGGACGATGAACCCACTGCCGGTCACTCCGGCGGCGCCCTTGGAGGTCAAGAGCAGCACGAGGAGCAATGTGACCTGGTGCGGAACGTCCAGCGCGGTGTTGGTGGCCTGCGCGATGAACACCGCCGCCAGGGTGAGATAGATCGAGGTCCCGTCGAGGTTGAAAGAGTAGCCGGTTGGGATCACCAGCCCCACCACCGACTTGTGCACCCCGAGCTCCTCGAGCTTGACCATGATCCGCGGCAGCGCCGATTCGGACGACGACGTTCCAAAGACGATGAACAACTCCTCGCTGATGTAGCGAATGAATCGCACGATGGAAAATCCGTGCAGCCGCGTCATCGCCCCCAACACGAGCAACACGAATGCAATGCACGTCAGATAGAAACACGCCAGCAGCTTCGCGAGCGACAGCAACGCGCCCAGACCGTACGCGCCGATCGTGAACGCCATCGCTCCGAGCGCGCCGAGCGGCGCCAGCCTCATGATCATTCCGACCATGGCGAACAGCACCCGCGAGGCTTCTTCGATGAAGCCGTAAACACTGCTGCGCCGGCCACCCACCGCGTGCAGCGCGAATCCAAACAGGATCGCCAGCAGCAGGGTCTGCAGAATATCTCCGCCGGCGAATGCGCCGACGAAGGTGGTTGGGATGATCCCCAGCACGAACTCGACCACTCCCGGCATCCTGCCGGGCTGGGTGTACTGGGCGATGGCGTGGGTATCGAGCGCCGCCGGGTCGATGTTCATGCCGGCGCCCGGCTCGAGGACGTTGACGACGACGAGCCCCAGGAGCAACGCGACAGTCGTCAGCGCCTCGAAGTAAAGTAATGCGAGACCGCCGGTCCTGCCGACTTCCTTCATCTTTTCCATGCCGCCGATGCCGGTGACGACAGTACAGAAGATGATCGGCGCGATCATCATCCGGATCAGCTTGATGAAGCCACGCCCAAGCGGCTCGAGCGCCTGCGCGGTGTGCGGGAAGACGATCCCCAGCAATACTCCGAGCGCTATGCCGAGGAGGACCTGGAAATAGAGTGTGCGATAGATCCGGGTGCGACCCATGGTCTCCTCTGGAGCGTGACTGGCCGGCCACCCTGTGGCAGAGGGATGACCTGGGCGACCTGCATTTCCTGCGCGCCGAGCACACTGTCCAGGAAATAGGCAGCCAGATCCGTTCTCCCGTCGAGACCGGCTTTGCGATAAATGGCTTGAGCTTGCTGGCGGACGGTTCGATCACTCGTGTTACGGGCGCCCGCGATATCCTTGAACCTCAGTCCCTTGAGCATCAGTTGGGCGACCGATCGCTCCGCATCCGTGAGCCCCCAACTGTTGAATTCGCGCTGGATCTGGGCCTGCATTCCCGCGCGCACGGCGGTGATGTCCTGCGTTCGTCGCAGAGCTTCCCGGGTGCTGGACTCGATCGCGTCGGAGAGCTCGAGCAACCTGCGCCGCAACGCCTCCTCGCGCCTTCGTGCCGCCAGCTTCTGCCAGCAGAATGCGCCGAGCGTGGCCAGGCAGCCACCGGCCATCGCCAACAGCCACTCCAGGCGATGCGCCCACAAGTTCGACAGGAACCGCAAGTCCGGTGAAGCGTTGCGAGTGGCTTCCGCTTTCGCGATCCGACGCTGCTCCTGTTGGACGAGTTGCAGGAACTCCGCGCTTTTGAGAAACGTGTTTCTCAGGTGATGGCGCTTCACGGCCGCACGCCAACTCCGACTTTCGACCATCCGTTGTACCAGGCTTTCCAACCGCTGGCGGTCCGCGCCAGCGATGGCGGGAGGCGCAAATGCTCCATACCAATTGGCGATCGACACGCCGACGAGTCCCAACTCGCGGAATGTAGGAATGCTGATGCCGTCCAGCGGTTGGCGGGACACCATCGCCAGCCCGCGCAGCTCACCCCGGCGCAGAAGACCCTCGAACGCGCTGTAACCATCGATGCCGGCCGAGAACTCGCCGCCGGCGACTTTGGCGGCCACTTCGCTCTCGCCTTGGAAGGACTCGTAGTGCATGAGCTCCGGCGCGATGCCTGCCGCACGGGCCAACTGCCACACGGTCGGGTGATCCAGGCCTCCCACAGAAGCACCGGCCCAATGCATTGCACCCGGATTGCGCCGCATCGCCTCGATGAGATCGTCGAGAGTCCGATACGGCGAGGATGCCGGGACCACGACGACGTCGGCATCGGAAGTGAGTTGCGCGATCGGGGCAAGGTCATTCATCGCGGCGACAGCGTGTTTCGACACAGCCGCCCCGACCATGAACATGCCCGCGACCAGCAACGCGTGGCTGTCGCCGCTGTGGATAGTGGTGAGATTCGAGAGTGCGTCTAGCCCGCCATCACCCGGCACGTGCTCTATTCGAACCGAGCGGACGAGTCCCTCGCTCTCGAGCACTTCCTTCATGGCTTCGGCGGTCCATCCGCGACCACCCCCGGGCGCCGAGGGCGTGACCAGGGTCAGGACGTCCCAGGGAACGGCAGGATCCGCCGAGGCATCGGGCACCGCTGCTTCTCCGCCGCCTGCCAGTGCTGGGAATACGTTAAACATGAAAACCAGCAGACCCGCTGACCAGGCCACCCGTGCGCCTGCGCGACCGTTCCGGCTGCCATCTCTGGACTCTGTCATGCCTTGCCCCCTCGAATGTCATGACACGACCATGGACTATCGGACCATGACGTTGCGACCCAAACCTGAAGCGAACCTTAACGGGTCCTAAATGAAACTTCAGGAAAGGGTCCGCCGCCCAGTTGGCGCGGCGGGCGGGAATCCAGTAGGGGGTTGAGTGCAGACCGGCTCTTACTTGGCGGGCTCGAAGAGCGCGGCGTAGCTGTGGATCTTCTTCTGCAGATGGTCGCGCAGGGCCGTCGAGGCGAGGAAAAAGTCCTTCTCCGTCTTCCCGCTGTTGGGTGGATTCTTGTAGGAGAGCACGATCTCGCCCACGTTTTCCCCCGAGGCATCCCGCAGCGGCAGCATCATCACGAATTTTTTGACCGTGTCGTTCGGACGGTGCCACCGGGGATCCACGATGGTGATTCCCTTCTTGCTGATGTCGATATCGTCCGGATCGTCCGCGTTGCCGATGCGATCGGGAAAGGAACCAGCGAACATCGTGTACGTTTCGCTCTGCCCCGGCGGCACTCCGTGGAGAGTCGTGCTGATCAACTCGGGGTGCGTGGCCATGATCTCGTCGACCAGCTTTTGCCCATAGATTTTCTGCGCCGGGGGCGTCCAGTTCTTCGGATGCTCCGGAGATGCTGCGTACGT
>CAYNTW010000033.1:21622-23416 GCA_964400085.1 uncultured Steroidobacteraceae bacterium
CGGGTCGAGCGGCAGATAG
This sequence comes from uncultured Steroidobacteraceae bacterium, assembly GCA_964400085.1. Lineage (GTDB taxonomy): Bacteria > Pseudomonadota > Gammaproteobacteria > Steroidobacterales > Steroidobacteraceae > 13-2-20CM-66-19. The sequence goes on from CAYNTW010000033.1 coordinate 21,642, forward strand.
TCGGCGGCGATTTCTCGTTGGCCGTGAGGGCTCAGCACGTAAAGAAGGAATGCGCCAACGGCTGCATTCAACCAGCCGTGCGGTGGACGGTTGAAGTACGCGTATACCCCGCGGGTCAGGGCATATCGACCCGAGATCAGATTTTCGCGAGTGGCGCCAAAAAACGGCTCACCAGGCATTCGTGCCAGCGCAAGTGGCTTCACTTCCGGCGCGAGCGCTGGCGATCCAGCCGCCACCGCCAGGCCGAAGCGATCCGCGGCAAGTGCTTCAAGGAGCCGCGACGCCGCGGCGGGACCCCCGAATTCGCGCAAGACATCCCAATTCATCTTGCGGCTGTCGCCCAGTACCACGCGTCGCAGAAAGCGCCCGGTGCCGCTCTCGGCATCGTGGGTATATAGGTTGATGGCCTTGCCTGACCACTCTCCCGTGAGGCCAAGAGCATCCCAGGTACGGATATCCCCCTGCGCACCAAGTAGTCGCTCGCAGCCGAGAATCGCGTCGAGCTCCATAAGATTGAGTTTGGCCAGCGGGTTGTCACGGTGAACGAACACAACGGGCGCGGGAGACTGCCCGGCGCGATCGAGGCTGCCCGTCAGGATCTGCACACGGGCCGGCGGGTAGCGCCAGATCCATTCGAATGCTTTCTCCTCCACTGCCGTGCTGTCGCGGCCAAGCAGAGCGATATCGGCAAGGCCGGTATATAACGCCGCCATCCCAACATCACTGCCCGTGAGCCTGACGTCCAGGCACAGGCGCGGATTCAACCTGCCGAGCGCGCGCTCCCAGCGTTCGACGACCGCCTGCACGCCTCGGGTTCCGCAGAGCCGAATCACGCCGCTCGCTGTCACTGCAGCCTCCGCAGTTGGGCGCGAATCGCATCGGCACCTAGAGGCAGATAGGCGCTCTCACTGACCAGTATCCGCTGGCCCTCGCGGCTCAGGACATAGCGCAAATACTCCCGGAGGGTGGTATCGGTGCGCTCCCCCGGAGGGCGGTCGAGGAATGCGGGAATGATCCGGGTGAGAGGGTAACGTTGCGCAACAAGGTTGGTCGCGGTCGCCTCGTAGTAGGGGCCATCATCCGCGCGCGCCAGGGCGAGAGGCCTGACGGAGGAGTTGGCGAAGCGCAGGTTGGAAACCGCGATGCCATAGGAATCGCTGGCGAGCGCATCGAGAATCTGCTGGCCCCGGTCGTAGACGGATCCGTCCGCTCGGGTGATCTGAACGAACTCCCGGATATCGAGGTTCCAGCGATGACTCCCCTGCAGGACAGCTTCCCGAAAAAAGAGCGCGAAATCCTCATCCAGCCTCCAGCAGTAAGGTTGGATACGCCGCCCTTGCCAGTCCCCTCCCAAGCCCAGTTGATCCCAGGTGCGCAGCTTGGAGCCGCCGCGTCTGTGTTCGGTGCCAAAGATCCCCTCGAGCTGTTTCAGGGACAGCCGCTCCAGGGGATTGTCTCTGTGAACGAACACCTGGTGCGCATAGTCGAAATAGTTGACATCGAGGCTCCCCGTGGCGATCTGGAACCCGGTGGGTGGATAGCCCTTGGCTCGCACGAAAGCGGCGGCGGCGTCCGGATGGATTTCCTCGCCAAGAATCGCAAGAGTGCCGGCGCCGGTGTAGAGAGCGCCAATCGCCGAGGCGGTGCCATACAGCCGATATTCGAATCTGACATCGGGCTGCAGGCGCCGGAAGCCTCGCTCCCACGCCTGCGCGAGCTTGCCGAGGAAGTCCCGTTTGTAGCTACCGTGGCCCCACAGACGGATTGTCCCGGAT
>CAYNTW010000033.1:23516-30836 GCA_964400085.1 uncultured Steroidobacteraceae bacterium
GAGCCGGTTCCCTCGAGCTTCAACAATTGCTCGCGAGCCACTTTGGCCGTCAACGGTAGATACTTGCCGTCGCGCTGAATGGCTTGCTGCCCTTCACGACTCAAGACGTAGCGCAAGTATTCCTTCACCAGTGGATCCATCTCTTTGCCCGGCTCGCGTATGGCGTAGTAGTAGACCTCGCGTGACAGTGGATAGGACCGGTCCTGCACGCTTTCGAGAGTCGGCGCGACATACGGACCTGACGGTGACGTCGCGAGCGCGACCGCCTTCACGGTGTCGGTGCGATAATGAATACAGGTGTAGGTGATCCCATAACGGTCATCACTGACCGCCTTCACCAGCAGGTTTCCCGCGCTGATGAGCGTTTTGCTGTCCGCGGAGGCGGCGTTGCTGAACTCCTGCAGCTGCTCGGTCCACTTGTAACCGCCTTGCAGCACCTTCTCGGCGAAATCGCGGGAGAAGTGATAGTTGAGGTTATAGCCGTAGACGTGGATCGGCTTGTCGGCCCACTCGCCAGTGAGTCCGAGTTGGCCCCAGGTGCGAATGTTCTTCTCCGGTCCCCGCGCGGCAGTCACATCCCATTCGTTGCCTCTCCAACCACCGGCGCGCTGCGCGCCGAATATCCCATCGAGCTGGGCCAGCGTCAGCTTACCCAGCGGATTGTCCTTGTTGACGAACACCACGAGCGCGAATGTCCAGCCGGGTGCATCGAGCGACCCCGTCGCCATGGCGATCTCGACGGGCGGGCTGTCGAACACCCGTTGAAAAGCCTGAAGCTCGTCCCACGTCGCGCGCCGCCCCATTGCCGCCACATCGGCACGATGCATATACAAAGAGGCCATCCCAATGAACGTACTCTTCAGGTTGTCCTCGAACTTCACATCCGGGTAGTACCGGCGGAATCCCTCCTCGAGGTAGCTTGCGAGCTCGCTATCGGCCAGATAGTTGGATCCCCAGTGGCGCAGTGTCCCGGACAGTTTTCCGACGGGCTGGTATCGAGGCAAGCCGCTCAAATCGAACTGCCGTTCATAGCGCACCTGGCCTGCCTTGCTCTTGAGCCAGTTGGCCCGCGCGTGCTGCAGCGCAAGGGGATCCTGTGACCCCTCTGGTCCACCGCGGGCCTGCGGTATCGCGGTCACCGCGGCAACCGCCAACAAAACAATGGCAATGCGGCTGATCACTCGAGTTTCCTCAATTGCTCACGCACCACCTCAGCGGTGAGGGGCAGGTATTTTCCGTCGCGCATCACCGCGTCCTGACCCTCCCGGCTCAGGATGAAACGCAGGAATTCCTTCACTTTCGGATCAATAAACTTGTCCTTCGCCTGATCGACATACATGTAGATCTCATCGTATAGCGGATATGTACGGTCGTGCACGCTCTCCATCGTGTAGGGCACATACGGTCCGGCCGAAGTCTGTGCGAGAGGGAGAACCTTCAGCTCCGGTGGCAAGTTCTTGGTAGGCGCGGCGATATAAGCGATACCGTAGGGGTCTTTGGCCAGATCGTCCGTGAGTGAGCGACCGAGCTTGCCGTCAGGTGTCACGAAGTTGGCATAGATGCGCAGGTGCTCGTTCCACTTGTCGCTCCCCTTCAGCAGCCGGTCGGAAATTTCCTCCGCCTGGTGATAGCGCATATTCAGCCCATAAACATTTATGGGCTTGTTGGCCCACTCCCCCTGCGCACCGAGCTGACCCCAGGTGCGGATGTTGCCCTCCGGGCCACGGGCGTACTCCGGGTGCCAGCTCGTACCGTCCCAGCCGCCCAGCCGCTCGGCACCGAAGATTCCATCGAGTTGCTGCATCGTCAATCGAGTCACGGGATTGTTCTTGTTGACGACAATGCCGAAACCCGGCTGCCAGCCCGTCACGTCATACGATCCGGTCGCGGCCGTGATCTCGAGCGGATCGCGGTCGTTGTAACGCTGGTAAAGCAACAGCTCCGCGAACGTGATCTTGCGTCCGACGCCGATATCGCCCACGCCAAAAACGAGAGAAGGCACGGCGGCAATGGTCGTTTTCATGTGGTAGTCGAACTTGACCCCGGGATGGAACTTGCGGAAGCCCTCCTCCCAGTAATGGCCGACATTACCGTCCACGATGTAGTTGCTGCCCCACATCCGGATGGTGCCGCTGACGCTCTGCTTCGGTTGATAGGTCGGCAGTCCGCTCAGGTCCCACTGCCTGGTGTAGAAAGCCTTCTTGCCCTTGGCCTCCACGAACTTCTCGCGCGCGTGCTGCAGATCCAGCCCTGCAGCGGGCTTGTCGACCTGCGCGTGGACTCTCGTGACGGGGGCGCCCCAGGTGAGCATCCCGAGACCCAACAAGGCGATCAGTCCGCGGGTGTGGGTGTTATATCGATTCATGGTTGCGTGCCTCATCAATCCAGCTTCTGCAACTGCTCGCGCACGACGGCGCCGGTGAGCGGCAGGTACTTGCCGTCGCGCTGCACGGCATCCTGACCTTCGCGACTCAGGACATAGCGCACAAACTCTTTGACCATGGGGTCGATCGGCTTGCCTGGCGCCCGATCGATATAGAAGTAGACCTCGTCGTAAAGCGGATAGGCCCGGCTGCGCAAGGTCTGGAGATTCAGGGCGACGTACTCCGTGCTGCCGCGCGGCGCCACCGCCACGGCCTTGATCTGCGGCGTGAGAAATCCCATTCCGGAGAACCCGATGCCGTAGCGGTCGCGGCTCACGGCATCCGCGACTTGCTTGCCCTCCAGCTCCGTCGTCCCGTCGGCGTTCTTGTAGTTGGTGAATTCCTTCAGGGTCTCGTTCCACTTCCCGCCACCTTGCATGACCCGGTCGGCGAAGGTCGTCGGGATGTGGTACTTGAGGTTGTAGCCGTACACGCTGATCGGCTTGTCGGCCCATTCTCCCTGCAATCCCAGTTGACCCCAGGTGCGGATGTTTTTATCCGGGCCCCGTGCCACGTCCGTGCGCCACTCGGTGCCGAGAAAGGCCCCGGAGCGTTCGGCGCCAAAGATGCCGTCGAGTTGCTCGACGGTGAGCTTGGAGAGCGGGTTGTCCTTGTTGACGTACACGGCGATGGCATAGCTCCATCCCGGCACGTTCAGGCTGCCCGTCACGACCGTGATCTCGGTCGGCAGATAGCTTCTGTACCGCTGAAACAGCAGCGTCTCGTCCGAAGTGATATGCCGCGACGGAGCGATGTCGGCGAGATGGAAAGTGAGCGAGGGAATCGCCGCGAGCGCGGTCTCGAGGTCCGTGTCGAATTTCACGCCCGGGTGAAACTTGCGGAACCCTTCCTCCCAGGTTTGCTGCAGCGGGCTGTCGGAGAAGTAGTTGGTGCCGCGCAGTCGCAGCGTCCCGGAAACCCGCTGTTGCGGCTGATACGCGGGCAGATCGCTCAAGTCCCAGCGCTCGGAGTAGTAGCTCACCGAGCCGCGCTTCTTGAGCTTTACGTCCCGTCCTTTCTGCACCTCGAGCGGATCACGGATCTGCGCGCCGGCCACTGCGACGGCCAATACGCAAACGGCGGTGATCCGCGCGAGGACGCGCCATGTCCTTCTCAATGAGACCTGATTCATCCGCATGAGCTATTCCTCGAGCTTCTTCATTTCTTTCTGGGCGAAGGGGGCGAGCATCGGCAGGTAACCACGGCCTTCGCGCAGCACGGCTTCCTGGCCTTCATGGCTCAATACATAACGCAGGAACTCGGTCAGCTTTGGATCGGCCGGCTTGCCGGGGACCTTGTTGAGATACATCGTGATCATGCGCGTCAGCGGATAGCTGTGATTCAACACGCTGTCCTTGGTCGGCGCGACCAACGGACCCTTGTCGTTTTCAGCCAGCGCGAGGGGCTTCACCTTCGCGTTGTGATAGAGCAGCCCCGCATAGCCGATTCCGTAGCGGTCGACCGCCAGGGCGTCCAGCATCTTCTGGCCACCATCCGTAGCGCCTCCTTTCGAGCCCGGCTCGTCCGCAAACTCCCGCAGCGCGGCGCGCCACTTGTGACCGCCGAGGAACACGGTCTGCTCGAAGTACTCGGCGAAACCGCGCGCGATCGGCAGCCCGTAGAGTTTGATCCGCTGGTCGCGCCACTCCCCGGTGAGGCCAAGATCTCCCCAGGTGCGGATCGCCGGCCCGCCGCGGCGTCGATCGATACCGAAGATCCCATCGAGCTGTGTCAGCGTGAGGCCGGACAGCGGATTGTCCTTGTTGACGAAGATCACGATCGCATAGCCGCGATTGCGAACGTCGAAGCTTCCTGTCACGACATTCAAACCGGTCGGCTCATACCCAAACACTTCCTTGAAGGCGCTGACCTCGGGGAGCCAGATTTCCCGCCCCATGAGCGCGAGGTCACCCACACCGGCATAGAGCGCGCCGATCGCGGCCGCGGTGCCGTTCAGGTGATTCTCGAAACGCACCTCGGGCTGTTGTTTGCGAAAGCCCTCTTCCCAGGCGAGCACGAGCGCTTCGATGAAGTCCTGCGTTGGATTGTAGGAGCCGTGTCCCCAGATCCGGATCACCCCGGAGACCGCCTGGCGCGACTGGTAGGCGGCCGGCAAGTTGGGCTCGCCGGCGAAGCACATGCCGCCCGCCGCGAAGCCCACGATGGCGAGTGTCAACACGAGCGCGCGGCCCCACGGAATCGTCCGCTGAGAGTGTTTAGTCATCATGTCAATCAAGCCGCTGCATCTGGCGTTGCGCGCTCTCGGGGCTCAGGGGAACATAGACCCCGTCACTCGCAACGGCCTGCTGGCCGTCCCGGCTGAGGATGTAACGCAGGAACTCGCGGAGCTTGGGATCGAGCGGCTCACCGGGCTTGCGATCGAGCGCAACGCTGATCACACGGGTGAGCGGATAGGTTCGCGCGGCAACGGTCAGAGGAGTCAGCGGGTAGAACGCACCGCCGTCCTCGCTCGCCAGCTCGACCGACTTGGCGTGGTCGTTCCCGGGCACAGGGGGTGCGAAGGCGATCCCGTCCGGATCGCGGGCCACCGAAGCCAGCACAGCGCCCCAGCCAGCGGCGATCTCGCGATACGAGGGATTCCATTTATGGCTGTCCTGCAAGACGCGGGTGCGGATGAACAACGTGGCGACATCATCCAGTGGCGGTCCATAGACGTGGATCGGCCGATCCTTCCAGCCGTCCTCTCCCGGTAGATCGCCCCAGTGGCGCATGTTACGTCCGCCACGCCGGTGCTCCGCGCCGAAGATACCGTCGAGTTGTTTGAGCGTCAGTCGTTGCAACGGGTTGGTTTTGTGTACGAAGACGGCGAGGCTCACCCCGGGTCGCTGCGAGCCGAGGCCCCCGTTGGCGATCTCGACCTCGAATGTCTTGTAGTGGTGGACCCACTCGAACGCCATGCTCTCCATGGGTATACGCATTTCGCGCGCCATGAAGGCGAGGTCCGCCACCCCCGTGTAGACTCCGGCGAACGTCGATTCGGGACCGTGGAGCGTTTCCGAGAACGTGACTCGAGGCTGGAAGCGGCGAAAGCCCGCCTCCAGGTGCTCGATGAGCCAACCATCCGGCAGGCTTCCCCACACACGGATGGTGCCACTGACTTCCCGCTCGGGATGGTAGGGCGAGCGCTCTTCGGCCGCCCCGCACCGCGAACCGAGTGCCAGCCCGAGCGTGCAGGCGAGCACCGCTGCCCGAACCCATGAGCTCTGACCCGACGATTCCATGGCGTTTGGCCCAGTTGTGGTCAATCCAACTTCTTGAGCTGCTCGCGCAGATAGTCGGCCGGCAACGGGTAGTAGTACCCCATGCGCGCGATGATCTCCTGGCCCTCACGACTCAACACGAAGCGCATGAATTCACGCGCCCGCGGATCCAACGGACGGCCGGGCTCCTTGTTCACATAGAAGAAGGCGTCGCGGATCAGAGGGTAGGTGCGATTGGCGACATTGGCCGGAGTGAGTTGCACCGCGGGCTCGCCCTTGTGGCGGGAGATCGCCAATACCTTCAGGTCCGAGCGCTCCTTCACGTGCATCAAGGCCGCCAGTCCAATGGCATATTTGTCCTTGGCAATCTGCTCCAGGCCATGTTCGCTCGTCACCGCGGCCCCGGCCGCATCCGCGGGCGCCTGCTTGGACTCGACATACTCCTGGAGGTTGGGATTCCACTTCTTGGACCAGTGGAACCAGTTGCGCTCGATGTAGATCGCGAAGCCCGGCGCGGAGTACCCGAACGTCTTGATCTCCTGGTTCGCGAACTGCCCCTTCAAGCCGACCTGGCCCCACTTGCGGAGGTTCTCCTGCGGACCGCGGGCGTACTTCGAGGTGAACAGGTAGTCGTTGTCGATGAGCTCCCAGCCGCCAGAGCGCTCCGCGCCGAAGATCCGCTCGAGCTCATCGACGGAGATCTCGTTGAGTGGGTTGTCCTTGCTGACCACGACGGCGTAGGCCCACAGCGAGCCGCGCTTCTCATAGCCGCCGGTCGCGACGGAGATCTCCGTTGGCATGTAACCGAAGGAGTCGTGGAACGGCATCATGTCAGTGATCTTGGCGTCATCGCCCATCGGGGCGACATCCGACAGGTGATAGTAGAGCCCGGCGATTCCGCCTTCGCTGCTGGGAATGTTGCTCGTGGAAACCTTCGCGTCCGGCTGGAACTTCTGAAATCCCAGCGCGAGTTGCTCGACCGCGTTCTTCAGCTCGCTGCCCACGATCCGCAACCCGCCCACGACCTTGTATTCGGGCACGTAGCGCGGCAGCTCGGGGAGTTGCGGCGGCGGCAACTCGATGTACGAGGCCAGCGTCCTCGAAGTGCCCTTGCGGACGCTGTCCTGGGTATCATCCCAGGTCTTCCAGGCCGCATTGGTCGCGCGAAGCTTCTTGACCAGCTCGTCCCTGCGCGCATCCCGGTTGCTGAAGGCGACTGAATCGCGATACTCCATCACGAGCACCGCCTGCGCCTCGTCAGCCGCGCCACGTTCGAGATACATCGTATAGCGCAGGAGCAGTTTCCCTGCCTTCTGATCGAGCAGATTCGGGAGTATGTAGCCCTGCACGAAGTCGTTGTAGCGCTCACGGGACACCAGGAGCTTGTACGTGTTGACCAGGAACACCGACTTGTTCGAATCGCGCGGGTAAACCTCTCCGTGCGTCAGGACGTCCGCGCGCTTGACCACCAGAGGGGCCGTGAGCCGCGGCGCTTCCCGCTTGTTCCAATCCTCGTACGACGTCTCGCTCGGGAACTCGAGCAACGCCATGGAGGCGAACCCCGGATTTTTTCCCTGATTCTCATCGAGCAACAGTGCGCTCGCGACCTCGCCCGACTGCCGCCAGCTCGCGAGCTGCTCCGCGAATCCCGCCGGCGCGGCGTTACCAGGTGGAAC
>CAYNTW010000033.1:30936-50406 GCA_964400085.1 uncultured Steroidobacteraceae bacterium
GTGAGCGGCAGATAGTTTCCATCGCTTGCCACGATCTCCTGTCCCTCGCGACTGACGATGTAGCGAAGGAACTCGCGCAGCTTCGGATCGAGGGCTTTGCCGGGCGGCCGGTTGAGATAGATGTAGATGTTGCGCGCCAGCGGATAACTGCGATCCTGAAAGCTGGCGCGACTGGGAGTGACATAGGGGTTACCCGCTCGCTCGGCGAGCGCAATCACCTTGATCCCCGCGACATCTTTCGCTTGCGGCATGACCGTCCAGGCGATTCCGTAGCGGTCGTGCGCGAGCTCCTCCCGGAGCATGTGCTGCAGGCCCAGGCGCTGCTGCGCGCGATCCTCATCCGCGATCATCTTGCTGCCGGTCTCGACATACTCGCGATAGTTGGGATTCCACTTGTCGCCGTTCTTGAAAACCTTCCATTGAAAGAAACGCGTCGTACCCGAAGGCGCGTGTCCGTAGGTCTGGATCGGCTGGTTCGCCCATTCTCCGCTCAGTCCGAGCTGTCCCCAGGTACGGATGTTGGTCTCTGGGCCCCGCCCGTCGGAAGGTGTCCACTGGAAGCCACGCATGCCGGCACTGCGCTGCGCTCCGAAAATCCCGTCGAGCTGCGCGAGCGTGAGGTGCGTGAGCGGATTGGCGGCGTTGACGAATACGACGATACCGTTGGATCGGCCGGGCACGTCGAAAGCGCCGGTCGCGACAATGACCTCGGTCGGGTAATAACCGTAGGTTTCGTAAAAGGAGAGGTTCTCGGTCAGGGTTGGCTCGCCCCCATCGGGCGCAAGATCCGCGACACCGGTGACGAGCGCCGGAATCGCGGCATCGCTGGTCGGCAGGTGGTCCTCGAAGCGGATCTGGGGCTGGATCGCGCGAAAGGCCTGCTCCCACCGCGCCAACACGCCACCGAGCCCGAAACCGAAATTGCGGATCGTGCCGGATACGGATTGTCCGGGTTGGTACTGAGGCAGTCCGCGCAGATCGTCCTTCACAGGGGCTGCCGCGGCAGCGGCAACCCCCGCGATGAACATGCAGGTCCACGCACAAAAACCGAACGCAATACGGGCCATCGACATTCGCTCGTCCGCTCTAAAAGGGGTGCCAGGTCATTTCCAGCTCGAGACTACGCGGCGCCCCTGGCAGCACTTGCACGAGTGGGGTCGATCCCGCGCTTTCGTAATGGACCTTGTCGAAGATGTTGCTCACCTTGAAGGTCACGGCGAAGTTGTCGAACAGGTAGTACAGAGCGGTATCCACCACCGTGTACGACGGCAGCGGCAGCGTCGTGCCACTTGCGGAAAGCGGGAGCATACCGGCGCGGTCGCCGGTATAGACCACACCAAGACCCACTCCCAAGCCGTAGAGCGGACCGGAAGTCACGTCATATCGCGACCATAGGCTCGCGCCGTTACGCGCGACGTTCGGCAGGCGCGCGCCGACCTGATACGAAACGTTCGACTCCAACACCTTGGCATCGAGCAGCGAATAGCCCAAATCGAGCTGCCAGCCCGGCAGCGGCCGCGCATTCACCTCGATCTCCATTCCTTTGGACTCCTCGGCGCCGACCTGCTGCGAGCAAGTCCCAAACGAGCAGGCAAACGTATCCAGCACATCGTTGCGCTTGATCCGGAAGAGCGACACGGTTCCCGTGAGACGTCCATCGAGTAGACGTTCGGTCTTCGCGCCGACCTCGACCTGTTTCCCCGTGACGGGCTTGAATGAATTCACGCCATTGATGTCGATGGAGTTGGCCGGAGCCGGCACGTACGACTCGGCATAGCTCGTGTAGAGCGTCAAGTGCTTGTTCGGCTCAAACAAGAGACCGACCATCGGCAGGAATCCCTTGTTGGCCGTCTTGGTCGCCGTGGGCGTGCCGAGCCGTAGCTCCTGGATCTCCTGCTTCTCGTGGGTTGTGCGCATTCCGGCGGTCAGTTTCCAGTGCTCGCCGAATGACATGAGATCGGAGAGATAGAGGCCGAGCGAGTCCGCAATGAAGTTCTTGTGCGTGAGGTTCTGCGGCGTCTTGGGATTGACGAGAGGCAGGCTCGAGATCGCCGGGTAGTTGGTATACGTCGGCGTGTAGAGGTTGATGTCGAGGCATTGCGGACCGGGGCAGGTTCCGCCGTTGAAGAACTGGCGACGATCCTCATCGTCCGTATCGCGCCCGCCGTTCACGCCGACGAGCAGCTTGTGCTGGATCGGGCCCGTGGTGGGCTCCGCCTTGAATCCCGTGTCGAAATAATTATATTTGCGCCCGATGTGATCCCTGCGCGCCCGGCGCTGGAGAGTGACGTTGTCCGGACGCACCGCGACGCTCGTATACGCGGAGTCATCGTCCAGATTCTGATCCGAGCGCGCCGCGAACGTCCAACTCACGGTGTCGGTGAACGAGTGATTCACGGAGAGGCTCAAAGACTCGCCGTGCTCGTTGCGGAAGTCGTTGGGCTGCTGGTAGACCGTCGTGATCGGAGCCACTAGAGTGATGTTGCCCTGGGGAGCCGCGAGCCCGACATCGAAGTTGTTCTCCACCTTGCGATAGTCGAGCTGCAGCGTCGCGGCGGTTTTGTCGTCGATCAGCCAGGTGAGGCCGGCGGCGCCGTACTGGCTCTTCTCGAAGGAGAAGTCACGGAAGAGGTCGCGGTCGTAATACTGGCCGATCACGCGGAAGAGGAGTCGATGCTCGGAATCGATCGGTCCGGTCACATCGGCGGAGACCTCGTATCCCGGCCTCGAGCCCAGCCCGATGCCGTCTCCGGCATAGCCCGTGCCTTTCGCCTCGACCTCGGCGCCGAGCGTGGCCTTGGGCTTCTTGCTGATCAGGTTGACGAAGCCGCCGGGCTGGATCTGGCCGTAGAGGACCGACATGGGCCCCTTGACCAGCTCGATGTGCTCCACCCCGATCGTGGGTGGTGAGCCAAACCGTCCGGTGAGCCCGGGTAGCCCGTCGACCATGATGGCGTTCTTATCGACCTCACTGGTCCTGAACCCCCGGATCGTCATGTCATACGCGGTGTTGCCGGCCCGCTTCACGCCCGTCATGTAGTTGTAGAGGTCCGCGACGTTCGTGGTCTCGATCGCCTTCATAAAGGAGTCGGTATAGCTCTGGACCGCGAACGGCGTATCCAGGACCGGCGTGTCCAGCTTCATGGCACTCTGGGCCTGGGCTCCAAGGAAAGTCCCCCGGACCACGATCGCCTCGAGTGGCTCCTCGGTGGCTGCAGGTGCAGGCGACGCCGTCGAGGTTTGTGCCTCGACCGAGGTGAGCGGTGTGCTCACCAGGACGGCCGAAGCGAATACGGATCTTATTTTCATCAGTGATGTTCCCCCTCCAATCATCCGTGCGCCCATTTCGCGTGAAAGCGGTGCGCGGCGCCATCGGTCGGATGACGGATGGAGGGGAATGGAACCGCCAACTTTCTGAAATTAAAGGAAAAGTATTTCGGCGGTCAGCGATTGATCCGGCGCTTTGCGGACTGTTTGCCGGATGCGGCGACACGGCGCCGGCGGGCGCTGGGCCTAGCTCAGGGGGACTCTAGCGGTCCTCAAAGGGCTCCCAGGTTCGGATCACCTGGAAGGTTCCGGAGTCGAAGTTTGTCAGATACAGGGTGGAGTCGTCCGGCCCGACATTGATCTCCCGCGGAAAGAGACCGGTCGGAATCGTCTGCACCACCTTCGCTGAAGTCGGAGAGCGGACGTCCAGAATCGTCGCATTGGCCACACCGGCGCCAAAGCGATTGGAGTTGGCGACCGCCAGAAACCGATCGTGATGAAAGAGCCGGATGCCGACCGGCGCGCTGCCACCGGTGTCGGCATATCCGATCAGTGCTTCGTCAGGACGCGACTCGAGTGCCGCGGTGTCGAACGCCAGGACACGGTCGTTACCGCGAGCCGCCACCCATACCACTCTCTGGTCGCGGGTTTCCACCTCTCGCACCGGTGAGCAGCCGGCATCGATGTTGGCAAGAATGGCGCTTGCATCCGGTTTCGCTTCCGCCGCCGCGACGTCAACAACGGTCAGAAGTCCATTCGCCCGCAAAGGGCCGCCTACCCTCTGCACACAGTCGTGTCGCGACAGGATGGGATTGTTCCTGCGCAACCTGAAGCCACAGCCAAAGCTAAATCCATACGGTCCGATAGACGCCGCTTGCTGCCGCACGGCGCCTCAGCGCATCCTTGCCGCGCCCATTCTCTCGAGCAGCGATCAATAACATCATCAAGCGAAGGGGAGAACATGAAAACACTACTCGTGTGCGCGGCTTTGGCGCTCGTGGCGGGCGCAAATGGGGTGCAAACCGCGGCGGCGGCGGATCCGCCGGCCGCCGATCCCGTGGTCGGAACCTGGAAGCTCGATCCGGGCAAGTCGATATTCAAATCAGGTCCGGTGATGAAGAGTCAAACCCGCACCTATTCACAGTCAGGGGACGAGATCACCCTCGATATGAAGACGGTGACCGCGGAGGGCAAGGAGGCGACGACCCATACGACCTATCAACTCAATGGCAAGAGCTTCCCGGTTTCCGGCACGCCTGACTACGACAGCCTCTCCGGTAAGCAACTCAACAGCCACTCGGCCCAGTTCACCCTGAAGAAGGGCGGCAAGGTGGTGGGCACCTCAACTCGCACAGTATCGAAGGATGGCAAAAAGCTGACCACCAAAAGTCACCTGACACTGGCCGGTGGTGAGAAACAGGACGACGTGCTGGTGTTTGACAAACAGTGAGCTCGGCTAAAGCGCCACCGCGGAGGAAGCGACGTGAGTTTCCATGTCCAGGCCGGACAACTGCACGGAAATGTCCCACAGCCGGCGGGCATCCGCGTCGTTTTGGGCTTCCGCGGTTGGCGTCACTTGTTTGCACTTATGGAAATACGCCCCGGTGACACTGGCGACATCGGGAGAAGACGCAAGAAAAATGAGAGTTTGCGCACCCTCTTCCGGCTTCAAGGCAAACGTCTTCGCAAACTTCAACCCGAGAGCCGGCAACCCACCGTTGGTATCACCAAACCGCGTGGCCACAAAACCCGGATGGAAGCAATTCGCAGTCACACCGGTGCCCGCCAACCGCCGCGCAAGCTCCCGGGTGAACAAGATGTTCATCAGCTTTGAACGGCCATACATGCCGATTCCGCTATAGTGCTTCTCGCACTGCAGGTCGTTGAAGTCGAGCTTCGCCCGCCTATGCGCGTCCGAGGATGTCGACACGATGCGAGCCCCGGGCGTCGCCTTCAGGCGTTCCAGCAGAAGGTTCGTCACCACGAAGTAGGCGATGTGGTTCGTGGCAAAGGTCATCTCGAGGGCGTCTCCAGTCACCTGCCGCGTGGTGAACAAGGCCCCCGCGTTGTTGATCAACACGTCGATACGCGGCTCGCTCGAGGCGATCACCTCGGCGACCCGCTTCATCTCCGCGAGTCGAGACAGGTTTGCGTAATGGACGACATGATTGCGACCCGGAGCCACACTCTCGAGACGTTTCAATGTCTGTTCACCGCGCTCGCGATCCCGGGCGATCAGCACGATGCGCGCGCCCTGCTGCGCAAGGCTCCGCGCGGCGACTTCTCCGATGCCCGAAGTCGCACCGGTGATCACAACAGTTTTGCCCTGCATTGTCCTTACCCTACGTGCCCAATGCGAGGCTCACTCTACCACACGGGCAGCGCCAGGCATTTTTCCGTCGTTCCTGTCGGCTTCGCCCGACAGTCAGTCTACGTCGAAACGACGGTGGCGATGAACTGCGTCACCAACGGCCCCAAGGTGTCCGCAGGCGTTCCAACCGCCAGAATGGGCGAGACGTGGTTGTGACCTGCGAGCCAGTGCATCCGCGGGAATCGGCCGTGGACCTGGGCAAACGTGCTCACCAACAATGCCGCCTGTTTCTGAAAATCGGCGCCGTCGAGCTCGGACACGCAGAATAACAAGGGCAACCTTGCCGCGACCAATCCCTCCAGGGTCGAGCACTGGGACCAATTCGCACGGCTCTCGCCATAGTAGGCCTGCTGGAATGGGTTGGGATCGGCCTGGGCGATGTCGTAGATCCCGGAAAGCAGCAACGCTCCGGCAATACCAACGCCCCCGGCCGGGTGGAACCGGGAGTGCGCCACGTATCCAGCCACGTGAACCGCCCCGGCGGACTGGCCCAAAAGGAAAACGCGCCGCGGGTCACCCCCAAAGTCGGCGATGTTATCCATCACCCAGCGTGCCGCCGCTGCGACATCCTCGGATCCCGCGGGCCAGGGATGGGCCGGAGCGAGCCGATACGTCATCGTGACGCCAACATAACCGGAGCTGACCGCGAACTGACCGACGTTATCGTAGAACGGCAGGTCAGGCATGCGCTTGTCTCCCATGACGAAGCCCCCGCCATGGACAAACACCACCACCGGGAGATTTCCCGAGGCCCGCGCAGGCGCCGCCGGAGCAAATACGTCCAACCTGTGCCGCTCGTGCGGCCCGTAAGCGTGGTCGCGACTGATCGCCACTCCAGGATCGATCCCAACGAAGCGTTCCGCGAAGAAACGCTGGGTGGACTGGATCATTTGCGGTGAGATCTGCGTACCCAGGTCACGCAGGAACGCCCGTATCGCGGGATTCATCGCGCACTCCCCTCACGGCGGGGCCCCGCCACATCCGACGGCTTGTCATCCAGGATGCTGGCCGGCGGCCCATGGTTGATCAGAATCGCCTTGCGCCGTAGAAAGCGCATGATGGAGTCAGGCCCTGTTCGCGAGCCGCCCAGGCCCGACACGCCGAAACTGTTGGTCCCGACCTTGCGCAGCTTCGCGAAAGTCAGAAACGTATCCTGCACGAACACACTCCCGGCGTTGATCCGCTCCGCGATCGGCAGCGCCTCCGCCTCGTCCCCGGCAATAACCGAAGCGGTCAGTCCAAATTCCGTGTCGTTGGCCAAGGCAATCGCCTCCTCTATCGAGCGAAAGCGCATCACCGGCAGTGTGGGCCCAAAAGTCTCCTCGCGCATGAGGCGCATGGTGTGGTCCACCTCGGTCACCACCGTCGGGCGCATGTAGAGACCCCCTCCAAGCGTCTCGATCACGCCACCCGTCAGAATCTTAGCGCCCTTCTCGACCGCATCCCGCAGATGCGCTGCCACGATCTCCGGCTGGCGGACAAAGATGAAAGGGCCGATGTGGCCGTCGAGCGGATCGCGATCATTGAGCCGCACCTGGCTCGCCTTGCGCACCAGCTCCGCCACGAACGAATCGTGAATGGACTCGTGCACATAGATCCGCTCGACCGAATAACAAACCTGGCCCGTGGCGTACACACCCCCGCGAAGCACCGCGGTTGTCGCGCGATCGATGTTCGCGCTGGCCGTGACGATGACCGGGTCCTTGCCGCCCAGCTCCAGAAAGCAAGGGATCAGGCGCTGGGCGCAAGCGAGCGCGACCTTACGCCCGTTGGGCACGCTGCCGGTAAAACAGATGAGATCGACGTGCGCGATCAGGTCCTGTCCGGTACGCCCGTCGCCGAGCACAACATCGAACACCTCCGCGAGCTCTGGCACGCGTCGGACAGTGTGCATCAATGGCTCTACGAACCGGGGAGTGACTTCGCTCGGCTTCAGCAGTACGGCACTCCCCGCGAATAGCGCCGGTACCGCATCGAGCAGCGACAGCATCATCGGCGCATTCCACGGACTGATCACGCCAACAACGGGATATGGAACGAGCTGCGAATGGATCTCCACCGCCGGCATGGTTACCGACGGACCGCTCACGTGCGCCCGCTCCAACACACCGGCCGCATCCTCACACCAACCGTTGATGTTGGCGACGGCGATGAACGCTGTGAATTGAGAGGTGGAACAACCGCCCGTATCGGCGCCGTCCGCCGCACCAATCGCGCCGGCATGTGCGACCAGTTCCGCAACCCACCGACGCATGATACCGATCCGGTCCGCGAGGGGTCGCGCGGCCCACTTCGGCTGGTTCCTACGAAGCCGCGCCACCTTCTCCGCAACCTCCGCCTCTGATGCCGGAGTCAGAGTAAAGTCAGTCGCTCCTGTGCGTGGATTGCGCACCGCAATCGTCCGGGTACCTGAATCGAGCATGCCTGCCCCCCCGCGGGCCAGAGGTGATGGATACCCGCAGGATATCAGGGCTAGCTGCATCGCACAAAATTGCAGCCAAAAAAGCTCACGGTAGTGTTGGACCCGGGCCTCGATGCTTCCACATGCTCGAATGGGAGCATCGATGCCGCGGACATTACCGTGAGCGGAGTCTGTTTGCGCGGAACCGATGTGAGTCGAACATTACACCGTCAGAGCAGCCGATGTAATACGTATTAATGCGAATCCGCGACTGGCGCTCGCTCCTGGTGCGGCGCGGCTCTTGCACGTCAAAACAGCTCGACTTCGCCAATCTGCGACTTGGCGCTGATCTCACCTTCTGCAAGCAGCGCTTCGCAGTTGCGCACGTTGTTGCGACCGTGGCTCTTGACGTAGTAGAGCGCTGCATCCGCCCGCTCGAGGCACACCGCTGGCACATCGAGCGGTCTGATCCGGGTATAACCTACGCTGATCGTGACACGACCCACCTGTGGAAAAACGTGTTCCGCCACCGTGGATCGCAGGCGATCAAACGCAATCTGCGCGCCCGGCTCACTGGCGTGCTCGAGCACCACAACGAATTCCTCGCCACCGAATCGGAACACCTGATCGGTGCCGCGGAATGCGTTTCTCATGAGCCGACTGATGAGCAACAGGACCTCATCCCCGAAGAGATGTCCGTAGCCATCGTTGATGGATTTGAAACGATCGATATCGATGAGCCCGAGCCAGCTCGGCTCCCGCGGGGCCGACTGAGCGAGCGGCAGCCCGTGGGACGGCGGCCGAACGAGTCGCTGGCGCAGTTTCTCGAACCGCGCCTCGAAGGTCTTCCGGTTGAGCAGACCCGTCAAGGTATCCAGCTCACCATAGTCGAGCAGCGCAAGATGGTTTCTCAGGATCTCGAGAATTCCCAGGACCAGGTCAACCTCGCGCGGCGCCAGCGGCGAGCCGGTCTCGACCACCAGTATCCCAGCCACTTCGCGCTCGCCACGCACGGGGAATACCGTAATCCGCGCTCCGTCGATTTCGCTGACAACAACCTCGCTGCGAGCGACGCACTCTTCCCATAGGGGGAAAGCGCTCAGCGCGGGCAATCTACTGGAGTCCTCGGTAGCGAGGAGCTCCCGCTCGTTACCGCCACGATCCATGCACACGCGGTGCTCGATACGCCTGACTTGATTATCAGGGACGAGCCGCAACAGCGTAACGGCGTTCGGGTCGAGAAACTGCAGCAGCAGCCGCGCGAGAGCACGATCCAACTCATCGCGATCGCGATGGGTCGTCGTTGCTGCAACGCCATTGAGTAAGGAGTGGGGCATGCGAGGGCGAATACATAAGTTGTTCCCGTTCGTCACGCCATCCGTGTAAACGCGTAGCCGCGCCCGAGGATCTCAGGTTGGTGACGCGGTCGTGGTGGATTGCGTGAGATCGAGCAACTTTTCGCGCGCCTCCCGCAGCTGACGGCGCAGGCTCACCGTACTGAAGGCCGCATGGACGCGCGCGAGCAACTCGACTTCCGGCGTTTTCTTGTTGAGATAGTCATCCACCCCTGCCTCGTAGGCGCGCTCGTAGTCGAATCCGCTGTCGAGCACCGTCAGCATGATGACATACGTATCGTGCGCGCCTCGAGCTCGAAGCTCCTGGGTCATCTCGACCCCACTCATGACCGGCATCTGCCAGTCAGTCAGGACGACGGGAAACCACTCCTTGCTCAACAGCGCGAGCGCCTCCGCACCGTTGGTGGCGCGACGCACATCGAGGCCGCAGGACTCGAGGCGATCACACACGAGCGCAAGCTCGAGCTCGTCGTCATCAACCACCAGCATCTTCGCCTGTGAAGTTTTGGCTAGCGCCATGATGCGAGCTGTCACGGCACCCCTGTGAAAGTCATCACGCTCAACGCGCTCCGGCATGTGGTCTCCTCGGCGGATTGACATATTGACCTGCGACTACAGTGCCCTTTCAGACAATCGCGACTCTCGAGATAACTATGGCCCAGATTACTATGGGCTTCGACTCTTTGCGAACGCGGGCGGCAACCTCCGGACCGGCCCTGGAGGTCACTCAGGCTATTCAGGCCTCACGCCTCGAGCTCGCGTTCAATGGCCTACCGCTGTCACTGGTGGTCTCCATCATTCTGGCCGGCATGACCACGCTCCTGTTGTGGGGCTCCGCTGCACCGCAGACCATGATCACATGGTTCGGGTGCCTGACTGCGATCAACGGGGCGCGCCTGCTCCACTATCGTCATTACCGGGCCGCCCGTGCGCGCGATGCAACGCAGCTCGCCGCCTTCGATCGCCACCTCCTCATCGGCTGTTTCGCGGGCGGGGTGATGTGGGGATCATCGGCACTCCTGTTTCTTCCCAGCACCCCCGAGTTGCAGTTCCTTCTCGCCTTCGTTATCGCCGGCGTGTCCTCGGGCGCGGTCACCAGCTTGTCTGTCGCAGCGCGGGCAGCCTACGCGTTCGTGATTCCCTGTGTGCTGCCGCTGGCGTTGCGTTTCATTTTCGCGGGCGACACGTTGCATGCCGTGATGGGTGTCATGACGTGCTTCTACATGGGTGTGGTGACACTGGTCGCGCGCCGAGGTCACATCCAACTCACCCGGATGGTCATTTCGCGCCTGGAGGCCCAACGGAGCCAGGCTGCGCTCAATACGAGCGAAGCGCAGAGGCGCACGATCGATGAGAGGCTGCGCGTCGCGGCCGAAGCAGGTCAAATCGGCGTCTGGGAGTGGGACGTGCAAGCCAACACTCTCACCTGGGACGAGCGCATGCTGCGAATCTATCGCATCGATCCCCTGCCGGATTGTGACTACCATGAATTGTGGCGATTGCGGGTCCATCCCGCGGATCTGCAGCGCGTGGAAACCGAGCTCGCCGCCTGCGTGGCGGGCTCGAATCGCTTTCAGAGCGAGTTCCGTATGTTGTGGTCCAATGGCGAGGAGCGATACATCAAAGCGGCCGCCGACGTGCTTCGCGGCCCCGACGGCAAGGCCCTGCGTGTCGTGGGCATCAACCTCGACATCACCGAGCTCAGGCGTCTCGAGCGTGTCAAAAGTGAGTTCGTATCGACTGTGTCACACGAGTTGCGCACTCCCCTGACCTCCATTCGTGGCTCCCTGGGTCTAGTCATCAACGATGCCGCGGGCGAGGTTACGGCGAGCGCCAAGGCTTTGCTGCGCGTCGCGGAGCGCAATGCCGCGCGCCTCGGCTCTCTAATCGAGGATCTGCTGGATGCGGAGCGGCTCGGCGGCGGCAAGCTCAGGTTCGCGCTGGAGGAACAGCGGCTGCGCCCGCTGATACAGCAGGCTCTGGATGCGAATACGCCCTACGCCGTTCAACATCGAGTGACGTTCGAATTGTCCGACACCGCGACAGGCGTGACGGCGCGGGTCGACGGGCAACGGATTCTCCAGGTCATGACCAATCTGCTTTCGAATGCGGTCAAGTTCTCACCTCCAGGCGGACGTGTGTCGGTCAGCATTGCACAACTCGTGCCGGGTCGCATCAGCGTCAGCGTGCGCGACCAGGGTCCGGGGGTAAAGCCGGAGTTTCAAACGCGGCTGTTCAACATGTTCTCGCAAGGCGACGCCTCCGATTCGCGTCCCAAGGGCGGCGCGGGACTGGGGTTGGCGCTATCCAAGGCGCTCGTCGAGCACATGGGAGGCACGATCGGCTTCGTCTCCCACGAGGGTCGGGGCACGACTTTCTTTTTCGAGTTACCGGCGAGCTCAGCCCTTTTTTCAGCACCGTCGGTCGAGCACCGGCAACAGCTCGCCACTTGAGGAGCGACATGCGCAAAGCGAAATCCGTGTCCAACCTGGGGCGCTGGCTACCGATCACCGCTTCGGCCATCTTGATGATCATGGTGGCCTGCGTATCGGCCTCGAGCCTGGCGCAATTGAAGCAGTCGATCTACTGGCGCCGCCATTCCTACGAGGTGCTGACCAGCTCGCAGGCGATGTTCAGCGCCCTGATCGATACCGAACAGGGCCTGCACCGTTATGTGTTGACCGGTCAGAACGAAGCCCTGACCCTCGATGACCACGGCATCGCGGCGCTGCCCCTGTTGCTGGGCGAGCTGCGCCTGCTCACCCTGGACAATCCGCTCCAACAGCAGCGCATCACGCAGCTCGAACACGACTTGATCGAGGTGCTCATCTATTCCCGGCAGCTGCTGGAGACGCACTCCAGCCGTGGGCTGCAAGCGGCCATCGCGATGGAGTCCTCCGGCGAGGGACGGCAGGCCGTCGATCGCATGCAAGCGCACCTGGAGTCGTTCACCGGCGAGGAGCACCGGCTGTTGCTCGAGCGCGAGGCCCGCGCCCAGGAAGATTTCAACAGCGCCACTCACTTGCTGGTGATCGGCAGTATGCTGGCCGCCGGGCTACTGATCTTGGCGCATCTCATGGCCAGCCGGGAAGTCAACCGACGCCGCCGCACGGAAACACGGCTCGCGGAAGTCTCGATGCTGCAATCCGCCATGCTCAATGCGGCCAACTACGCTATCGTCTCGTGCGACCCGCGGGGCAAGCTGACCACGATGAACGCAACCGCCGAGCGCATGTTCGGCTACGCGGCTTCCGAAGTTGTCGGTAAAGCTACACCCATGCTATGGCACGATGCGGACGAGGTCGCGACGCGCGCGGCGACTCTTTCCGAAAAGCTGGGTGTCCCCGTCAAGCCGGGATTGGCGGTTTTCACGGCCAACATGCGCCCCGGGCAGATCGATGAGAGCGAGTGGACGCTGACGCGCAAGGACGGCACTCGTTTCTTCGGCGCGCTCACGGTCACGCCCCTGGCCGATCCGCTCGGGCAGGTAGTCGGCTTTCTCGGGGTGCTGTCCGACATTACCGAGCGTAAGCAGCGCGAGGCCGAGGTCATCGCGCATCGAAGTGAGATGGATCGCCTCAAACGCGAATTCATCGCGACGGTCAGTCACGAATTGCGCACCCCGCTCACTTCCATCCGCGGCTCCCTCGGGCTCGTGGAGGCAGGGGTGCTGGGTCCGCTTCCCGAAAAAGCGCGCGCGATGGTGAAGGTTGCGCACCAGAACAGCGAGCGACTCGGGCGTATCATCAATGACATCCTGGATGTGGAAAAGATCGAGTCCGGCAAGCTCGAATTGCGGATGGGCGACGTCGCGATCGCCGCATTGTTGCGTGAAGCTCTCGAGCACAACGCGCCGTATGGTGAGAAGTACCAGGTGCGCTTTGTATTGGAGAGCGCCCCGGAGGACGCCCAGGTCCATGCCGATGGGGATCGGCTCATCCAGGTGCTGGCCAACCTGCTCTCAAACGCCGCCAAGTTCTCCAACCCGGGCACGGCGGTGCGGGTGCGCGCCACCCAATCCGGCGCCCTGGTTCGGATCGAAGTGCAGGACGCCGGGATGGGGATCCCCGAGGAGTTCCGTGGCCGTATCTTCGAGAAGTTCGCGCAAGCCGATGGCTCGAGCACGCGACGTTTCGAAGGTACAGGCTTGGGTCTGAGCATCACGCGTCGGCTGGTGGAAGCCATGGGTGGCGCGATCGGCTTCACGACCGAGACGGGCTGCGGCACGACTTTCTATGTCGACTTGCCTGCTCTTGAGCGAGCAGCGCCGGTCGAGCCCGAAACTTCGGGTCGAGTGGTGGTTTTCGAGCCGAAATCGGCGCGGGCGCCGCGTCCACGAGCGCTGCCTGTGGAGGCGGACGGAGAGTTGAGCCAGGTGATCGCGACCGCCGTGGCTGGACTCCTGGACCGACACGCGTAGTGATCACAGCGAGCGCGATCGAAACTGCCACAGCGCCGCGAGCAGCGCGGCCATCACGAAGCCAGTCGCCCAGACAACCATGGCCGTGCTGGGTACCGCCGCGGTCGAAAACGGACCGAGGCGGAGCTGCTGCATGAGAGGCGATTGCATTTCATAACACGCCAGGCGCCACATGGAGTCCACGGGACTCACCAGGCTGATGGCCGTGCCGATATAACGGGCCGCCCCGTTGCCCAGTACGAATCCAATCTGCTCGACCCAGCCCCCAATGAATGCCAGAGCGTAGAACCCGAAGGCGACGATGCCGTTCGTCACAGTCTTGAAGCGGGTTCCTCCAGCAATCGAGAGCGTCAACAGGGTTGTTGCACCGAGAAACATCAGCGACAAAGCCACCGGTAGATGCGGCAGCCGAAACCCGGTGAGGGTCGCCACGAGCAGCACCACGCCTCCTGCCACCAGCACCAGGTAGACCGCTGTCATGGCGAAGAAGGCAAGCCACTTGCCCAGAACGATCGTCGCGCGGGTAATGGGCTTGGCAGCCAACGTTTCCATCACGCCGGACTCGAGCTCTCCGGAGATGGAGTCCACGGGCAACATCACCGCCAAGGCGACAGTAAGGAAGTTCGCCACATACAACCCAGCCAGGCTCAGAATCTCCAACTTCGCGTGTCGGATGAAGATGGGCTGCGCCACGACGGTGGACTGCGCCCGATTCAGGAAGTAGACCGCGATGCCATACGCGATGAGAAACAACACGGCGAAAATCAGGGCCGCCAGGGCGATACGCGCGCGGCGCGTCTCGACCCATGTCAACCGCGCTATCGTCAGGATGCCGTGCATCGGGTTATCCGGGTCGCTGCTCATCCCCGATGATCTCCAGGAACCATTCCTCCAGCGAGCGGCGACGAGAGCGCAGTTCGTAGATTCGCAGGCCACGGGCAACGAGCCAGCGAGCGAGCTCCGGCAGCGCCTCCTCGGTGCCCACGTGCATCAGCACGCGATCATGTACCCGCCGCACGCTACTACCGAATGTCGTGAGCTCCGTGAGGGTCGCCGTATCCAGCGGCGCCACTTTGAGCTCCACCACGACATTGCCGCTCGACTCCGTCAGGGACAACTCGCGGACGATCCGTCCCGCACGAACGAAAGCCACCCTGTCGCAGGTGGCCTCGACCTCTCCCAACAGATGGGAGTTCAGAAAGACCGTCGTGCCACGGTCCTTCAGCTCCTGCATGATGTCGCGTACCAGCAGCCGACCCAGCGGGTCCAGACCGGATGTCGGCTCATCCAGAAAGACCAGCTCCGGATCGTTGATGAGCGCCTGGGCGAGCCCGGCCCGCTGCGTCATGCCTTTACTATATTGACGCAAAGGGCGATCCGCGGCTTCCAACAGGTCCACCCTCAAGAGCAACTCGTCGATACGTCGCTCCAGAGTCGGCCCTCGCAACCCGTGCAGTTGACCATGGAAGCGCAGCAGCTCACGTGCGGTGAGACAGACATGGAAGCGGAAATGCTCGGGAAGAAAGCCGATCCGAGCCCTGACGCGGCGCTCTCCCAGCTCCGCCCCGAGGACGCGACCGCAACCCCCGCTGGGCTCCGTCAGGCCCAGCAGAAGTTTTATGCAAGTGGTTTTCCCCGCGCCATTGGCGCCCAGGAACCCGAAAATCTCCCCGCGCCCCACCGAGAGCGACAAATCGGCTACGGCAAGCGTCGATCCAAAACGTTTGTGCAGCGATTTCGTCTCGATCACGGGGGCCGGCATTCTCGGCCCTATTGCAGAGTTTCAGCCATTTCCAGGAGATCCGCGGCGGGGAGGTTTCCGCGCAGGGCGAACACCCGTTTGTCCCTGGACCACAGCACCATGCGTCCGGCACGTCGCTGCGGGCCCGGGGGGCCAACCTGCTCCAGCAAGAGTCCTGAGCTTCCCTGGACAGTCACCTGTGAGTAGGCAACGGTGTTCACCGGAATGGGGACCACGAGCGTCGTGCGCCAGTCGATGCTCTGCGCGAACCGATAGGCGTCCTCTTTCGACAGCCCCAGGATTCGCAGCCCGATCTGCGCCAAGGGCGCAAGATCGGTCCCGGTGGGGAATTCAACCTCCGGACTGGGCGACTGCACCAGCTCCACTGTGCTCCCAGCGTGCACCCATTTGACGAAGACCGTGGGCGAAACGCGCAGTGTTGCGGATCGGCCGTTGAGATTGTCAGGAACACTGACGTCGTCGATCCCCAGGGACGCCAAGATTTGCCCGAGGCGCTCCGTGTTGGCGACGAGGCGGGCCGCTGTGGCTCCTCTGATCACCACCGAGGGTGTTTCCTTGTCCCAACCGACGGGCATCCAGGCGGGAAGTTGTATCCGGAATCCCGCCGCCGCGCTCGCCGCATCGGGTGTTGCATAGGGCTTCGCCGGCTGCGGCTTTTGCAACCACTGGATCTGATCGCCCAGAAGCTGAGGTAGATTCAGATCGGTGCCCAGCAGGCGTTGCGTGGCCTCTCGATCCAGCGGCACCCCCACGAAGTGCACGACCCGGAAAAGATCAAGAAAGGCCTGCGCCGTGGCTCGAACCGCGGGAATCGAAAAGGCGCCGGCGACCACCATGGCACCTGCCGCGATCGCAACCAACTTGCCCGGTCGCCTCGGGCCGACCGGACCCATAGCGTCCTGAAGTGGCAGGGAAGCCTGCAGCCTGCGCACAAACTCTTCAGGAGGCGTGCGACGCAGGCAGTAGAGGGATTTCTCGTCCATATACCTTTCCGCGCTCACCACCGGTCACGTAGCAACTGCACCGTCCGGTGTAATATTGTGCCGACGTTCGACTCGCTCAAACCCGTCACGGCGGCGATCTCTCTGTTGTTCGCGCCCGCCCCGTACTTCAGGGCGAGCAACTCCCGTTCGCGCGCTGGCAGCGCGCCGATGAGCGCCTGGAGTCTGGATCGATCGGAAGCGCTTTCCTCCTCCAGCTCCGGCCCATCCTCGCTGACCGTCTCAGTCGCCTCCTCGAGCGGCGCGTACTCGCGCACGAGCCGCAGGTGATCGATGGCGACGTTGCGGGCGATGCGCAATACCCATGTAGCGACACTTGCGCGCTCGGGCCGATAGCTCTGGCGCGCGCGCCAGGCCTTCTCGAGGGTCCGGGACGTCAGCTCCTGAACATCCGCTTCGTTGTTCACCCGATAACAGAAATAGTTGTACACGCGTGGCAGCTGCTCGGCGAACACGACGTTCCAATCCAGCTCGGTGGCAGAGCTTCGCCACATCATAGGGTTGATCGACTCGGCATCCAGGCCCATATACCAATATACGAGCGAGTCGGCCGGGTATCACGCAGCAAGCGACTAGGAAAGTGGGGGTCCGCCTCGCTCGGCGGCCGCCAGCGCGCTGGCGAGCCCCTCCAACAAAGGTCGCATCGGTTCAGCGAGCGCCGCGAGAGCCGTGGTGTCGGCACTGGCGGAGATCCGATGGGCGAACGCCTCCAGATCTCCGGCCCGGTCGCTGATGAGATCAAATCCGAACATGGCGCCGCTGCCGTGGATCTTGTGCACGATATTCTGAATGACCCGCAGCGCGTCCCGATCGCCGGTGGCCGCCAGGCGCTCGAGCTCATTCTGGAGTTGCGGGATCTGGACCGCGGTCCGCTGCAGGAATTTTGCGGAGAGAATCTTGACCTGCTCCCGCAGCTCCGCCTCGGTGATCTTGTCCTTCATGAGCCGCGTGCTCCGCCTGGAATACCCTCCCAGATGGCGAACACCTGTTCGGCCAGCTTCATGGGATCGAAAGGCTTGGCAATGACACCAGCGGCTCCCAGCTCGCGCAAATGCGCGACTTCCCGTGGCATGGCTTTGGCCGTCATGAAGACCACGGGAAATCCAGCCAATGAAGGCTCCGCACGCATTCGGGCCAGCGTACTCGGCCCGTCGAGCCCCGGCATCATGACATCCAACAGAACCAGGTCGGGACGTAACGTACGCGCCAGCGAGAGCGCCTGCTCGCCCGACTCCCCCGTGTGGATCGTGAGCTCTGGCGCCAGGCCGAGCGCCATCTGCACGATCTGCCGGATGTCGGGCTCGTCATCTATATATAAGAGTGTGCGCAACAGCGTCCGGTCCATGTAGGTGATAGTAGCGACTGTCACACTGCGATGTCAGCTCAGCGACAGCGTGAGCGCGGGCCCGAGCGCGCGCTCCATGTTGCACCACGGTGTTATGTTGGAGCACTCTGTGATTCAGCGCTGTGTGGCTCCCGAGTGACGCAGTGGACGCGCGACCATATCCAGGCACAAGAAGATGAGCGCGATACCCAGCGCCTCGAGCCATGAGATCCCAAGCGGGCCGGCCAGAGTCAATAAGGGCAGGAGCGCCTCCGGCAAGGTATCCAGGGCGGGCACCTCGGCGCCGGGTGACAAGCGCAATCTGCGCTTGATGCAGCTGGAGACGGCATCAGCGGCCAACGAGAGCGTGGCGAATTCGATTCCGAGCAGCAAGGAATATCCGAGCAGGCGCGCCGTCAGCGCGCAGGCCAGCTCGCCCGCGAGCAAGCCTCGCCACGTCTTGTGATCCCCGAGCAACCGGGTCCCATCCCGCAGACAGGCACCCAGGTCCAGTGGCAGCGCCAACCGTCGGCGTAACAGCCGCCCGGATGCCCAGGGCGCCATGTTGGCCACCACAACCAGCAGAAGTGCGTCGAGGAAGCGGTAGCCTGCGATCACGTCACTCCTATATCCAGTTCCCGCCGACGGACGTGGGACACCTCCACGCCGGGTATGCCGCCCGTTACAACCGCAAGCCTTAGACCCTGCCACACAACGAGGCATTGCGGCTTGCGGCATGAGCGTATTTAACATGTTGCCGCAGGAACGTGAAGTGCATACACATGTCGTGCGTGGCAACCCGTAGTCCCCTGAAGACCGCGGCGGACTTGTGCGCTATAGCACCGTGCCAATTCTGCTGGTACGCAACACCAACATGCGCTAGCCAGCCTTCGAGGAGCCGCGTAAGCTGGAGTCATGAACAAGGCACACATTCTGCTCGTCGAGGATAATCCGCGAGTTCTCGAGGCGACTCGTGTGTTCCTGGAGACCAAGGGCTACAGAGTGACGACCGCGACTTCCGTGACGGAAGCCATCCAACGCACGCAGGAGAACCCTGACCTGGACCTCATCGTTACGGACTATCACCTGTGCGAGGGCGGCACCGGGAGGCAGGTCATCACGAAGGTACGTGAATTGCGCGGAGCGACATTCAAGGCCATTGTCCTCACCGGGGACACCGGCTCCGCGGTGCACGCCTTCGACGGAGATACCCACCTATGTTGGCTGGCCAAGCCAGCCAACTCATCAGTGCTCTTGAGCGTGCTGCGAAACTTCGAGGGTGCGCGCCCCTAGCGCGCCCGACGCGGCGCAACAGGCGGATTCGGCCGCTGCACCACTGGGATTAGGGCGCGCTGCCACTGCCGCATGCACAATGCAGCCATGCCTTCGTCGATGAACGCGCTCAGGGTACGGACCCACCCGATCGAGCGGGAGTTGGTGTAGAGCAGTGACGGGATGGCTTTCCGGGTCGTCATGGCTGAGCTCCTTCGCGGCGGGGTGGGTGTGATCGCGCAGGGGGATTACATTCCATGTCTTGAAAAAAAACCGTGACGATCAGCGCGATTGCGG
>CAYNTW010000034.1:0-38101 GCA_964400085.1 uncultured Steroidobacteraceae bacterium
CCCCGTTGTTCTCGATGATGTACAGCATGTTGAGATTGCGTCGGATCGCGTGGCAGAACTGGCCGAGCCCGATCGACAACGTGTCGCCATCGCCCGATACGCCGATGTAGTGGAGGTTGCGGTTGGCCGCATTGGCCCCCATGGCGATCGAGGGCATGCGCCCGTGCACCGAGTTGAAGCCGTGGCCGCCGCTGACGAAGTACGCCGTGGTCTTCGAGGAGCAGCCGATCCCCGAGAGCTTCACCACGTTCTGAGGCTCGAGAGACAACTCCCAACACGCCTCGGTGATAGCCGCGGTAATGGAGTCGTGTCCGCAGCCGGCACACAGCGTGGACAGCGCGCCCTCGTACTCGCGCCGCGTAAGCCCCAACGCATTCTTCGGCAGAGAAGGGTGCGCGATTTTCGGCTTGGCAATGAATGTCATGCGCTGACCCTCGCGTCTTTGCGGGTCGCCAGGTCGCGCGGCCGGATCTCCGCCAGCACGCCCTCGACGATGAAGGAGGAGGAGATTGGCAGGCCGTTGTAGTGCAGCAGCGAGCGCAGCTTCGACTTCTCCACGGTGGACTCGAGCGTCAACAACGACCGAAACTGCGCGTCGCGGTTCTGCTCGACGACGAACAACACCTTGTGGGCCTGCAGGAAGCGCTCCACGTCCTCGCTGAAGGGGAACGAGCGCACGCGCATGTAGTCCACACCCACCCCGTGACCCTTGAGGATATCCATCGCCTCGCGGATCGCGCCTTCGCAACTACCGATCGACACGATGCCGATGTCGCTGCACGCGGTGGCGTCGATGAGCGCTCGCGGCACCAGTTTCTTGGCCGTGTCCCACTTCTTGAGCAACCGATCCAACAGGATCTGGTACTCGATGGAGTCCTCGGTGTACGTGCCGTACTGGGTGTGGCCGGAGCCGCGGGTGAAGTACGCGCCCTTCGGGTGCACTCCGGGCAGGGTGCGATACCCAATGCCGTCGCCGTCCTTGTCGAGATACCGGTAAAACTTCTCGAGCTTCTCGATCGCCTGTTTGTCGAGCATCTTGCCGCGGTCGGGACGATAGGAGTCGTCCCACTTCAGATCCCGGCACATCCAGTCGTTCATCCCGATGTCCAGGTCGGAAAGCACGAACACCGGTGTCTGCAGCCGCTCGGCGAGATCGAACGCCTGCGCTGCCATGTAGAAGCATTCCTCCGGGTTCGCCGGGTACAAGCAGACGTGGCGCGTGTCGCCATGGGAGGCGTACGCGCATTCCATGATGTCACACTGTTGCGTGCGTGTTGGCATGCCCGTGGACGGACCGACGCGCTGGATATCGAAGATCACCGCCGGCACTTCGGCGTAGTAGGCCAGTCCGAGGAATTCGTTCATGAGGGAGATGCCGGGACCGGAAGTCGCGGTGAATGCGCGCGCGCCATTCCACATCGCGCCAATCACCATGCCAATAGCGGCCAACTCGTCTTCAGCCTGTATGAACGCGAAGTTCTTCCGGCCAGTCGCGGCATCGACGCGCGTGCGATCGCAGAATCCCTTGTAGGCATCCATCAGGGAAGTCGACGGGGTGATGGGATACCAGGCGGCCACCGTGGCGCCGGCAAACACACAACCCAACGCCGCGGCGGTGTTGCCGTCGATGAGTATGTGGCCCGAGGTTTTGTCGAGCTTCTCGACGCGCAGCGGCAGCGGACAGGTGAAGCTCGCCTGCGCGTAGTCGTAGCCGAGCTGGATCGCCTTCATGTTGCTATCGACGAGCTGCGGCTTTTTGGCGTAGGTTTCCGCAAGCAGCTTGCGAATGATCTCGAGATCGAGATCGAGTAGCGCTGCCAGCACGCCCGCGTAGCAGATGTTCTTCATCAGGATGCGCGTGCGCACGCCGTTGAAGCTCTCGTTGCATAACTTGGCCAGCGGGACGCCGAGCACCGTGATGTCCTCGCGTTTCAGCAGCGCGGGACGCGGCCAGGTCGAGTCGTAGATGAGGTAGCCGCCTGGGGCCACCTCCTTCACGTCCTTGGCGTAGGTTTCCGCATTCATGGCGACCATGACATCGACACGGCCGGAGCGCGCCACGTAGCCATCCTTGGTCACACGGATCTCGTACCAGGTCGGCAGGCCCTGGATGTTGGAGGGAAAGTAGTTCTTCCCCATCACCGGGATACCGCTCCGGAAAATGGACTTCATCAACAAGGTATTGGCGCTGGCCGAGCCAGTGCCGTTGACGGTGGCGATCTTGATCGCGAAATCATTGATTCGTTGGGCAGGGCTCATGCGATTTTCGGTTCCTTGGCCATCAGCAGCCGGGCTTCATCTTCCGCGTGTGGCCAGTGTACGTACGATTTCTGCATATCCCAGGCGGCGGTCGGGCAGCGCTCCGCGCACAACCCGCAGTGAACGCACAGGTCCTCGTCCTTCACCATCACGCGACCTGTTTGCGGCAGCGGCGCCGAAACCATGAGCGGCTGCGCGAGGTTCCTGGCGGGAGCCTTCAACCGGGTGCGCAGGTCGGCCTCCTCCCCGTTGCCGGTGATGGTCAGGCAATCGACGGGGCAGATGTCGATACAGGCGTCGCACTCGATGCACAACTTGGCCGCAAAGACCGTCTGCACGTCGCAGTTCAGACAGCGCTGGACCTCCTGGGCGGTCTGCTCGGCCGTGAAGCCCAACTCGACTTCGATGTTGAGTTTCTTGAAGCGCTCCTTGAGCGAGACGTGCGGCACGAGGCGCCGCTCCACGGGTGCGTAGTCATTCGAATACGACCACTCGTGGATCCCCATCTTGCGGCTCTGCAGGTTGATGCCCGGCGCGAGGCGATCGGTGACCGGCTCGCCACTGCAGTGGCGGTGGATGGAGATCGCGGCCTGGTGGCCGTGCTCCACGGCCCAGATGATGTTCTTGGGACCAAAGGCGGCGTCCCCGCCGAAAAACACACCTGGACGCGTCGACTGGAAGGTCACCGTGTCGACCACCGGCACGTCCCACTTGTCGAACTCGATCCCGAGGTCGCGCTCGATCCAGGGGAAGGCATTCTCCTGGCCGATCGCGAGGATTACGTCGTCGGCGGGTATGAATTCCTGGCCGATCACCCGCTCGCCGGTGATCTGCCCCTTGGCGTCGAGATCGTATTCCAACTTGTCAAACATCATCCCGGTGAGCCTGCCGCCCTCGACGACAAAGGACTTCGGCGAATGATTGATGACGATCTCGACACTCTCCTCCTCGGCATCCTCGAGCTCCCATGCCGAGGCTTTGAAGAAGCCGCGCGGCTTGCGCGCCATGACCTTCACGTTGCGCGCGCCGAGCCGCAGGCTGGTGCGGCAGCAGTCCATCGCGGTGTTGCCCACCCCGATGATCAGCACGCGCTCGCCGATCTTCTCGACATGGCCGAACGCCACCGACTCGAGCCAGGCGATGCCGATATGCACGTTCGCCGCCGCCGCCTCGCGCCCAGGCAGGCGCAGCTCCTTGCCCTTGGGGGCCCCGGAGCCGACGAACACGGCGTCGAAACCGCCGGTCGCGAGCAGCTCCCGCATGCTCCGGATCGGATGGTTGAGTTTGAGGTCGACTCCCATCCCGAGGATCTGCCCGATCTCATCGTTCAGGACGGTCTGCGGCAGGCGGAACGAGGGAATGTTGGTTCGCATCAGCCCACCGGGCTCGCTGGACTGCTCGAAGACAGTCACCTCGTAGCCGAGCGGCAGGAGGTCGTTCGCCACGGTGAGCGAGGCGCAGCCCGCGCCGATCAAGGCGATGCGCTTACCGTTCTTCACCTGGGGAATCTTCGGTAGCCGGGCCGTGATGTCATCGCGGTGATCGGCCGCGACGCGTTTGAGTCGGCAGATCGCGACCGGCTTTTGCTCGACCCGGCCGCGCCGGCACGCCGGCTCGCAAGGTCGATCGCAGACGCGGCCCAGAATGCCCGGGAAGACATTCGAATGCCGGTTCACCATGTAGGCATCAGTGAAGCGGCCCTGCGCGATCAGGCGGATGTACTCGGGAACATCGGTGTGGGCCGGACAGGCCCACTGGCAATCCACGACACGATGGTAGTAGTCAGGATGCGCGGTATTGGTCGGTTCCACCGCGGCCCTCATATGGTGCACGGGATGCTGAGTATAGAGTCCTTGACCCGAATGTCACCGTCAGGAAAGTGCGCCATGTGGTCATGCTGCTATGCAGCATGAACGTGTTCCCGGAGCAGATTGGCAATCAGGGTGCGCAGTTTCGCTGGATTCAAAGGCTTATGCAGGATAGGCAAGCCACTCGCCTCGGCGTCCCGCAACCGGTCGGGCGCCGTGTCGCCGGTCACCAGCAGCGCTGGGATATCGACGTTGAACTCGTTCCTGAGCAGCTCGACCACTTCGATGCCGTTTTCGCCACCCCGCAGCCGAAAGTCGGAAATGATCAGGTCAGGCAGACGCTGCACGGCCACGAGCTGCTGGAGCATCTCCTTGCCCGACCCGGCGGTAAGCACCTCGCATTGCCACTTGCGTAACAAAGCGGCCATCCCCTCCTGCACGGCGCCCTCATCATCGATGACGAGCACCAGCGTGCCGGAGAGGTCGAACACTCCCGCCGTGTCAGGACTGCTCTCGATGGGAACGTAATCCTCACGCACTCCCAGCGGCACCGTGATGGCGAACATCGATCCGTGCCCAACGCTGGAGCGCAATTCCACGGGGTGATCCAGAAGCCGGCACAGGCGCTCGACGATCGCCAATCCCAGCCCGAGTCCTTTGCGGCGGTCACGCTCGGGGTTCTCCAGCTGATAGAACTCGCGGAAGATCTCGCTATGCCGCTCCGGCGGAATCCCTCGCCCGGTATCCCAGACTTCGATGCGCACGGTCTTGCCTCTACGTCGGCAGCCGAGCACGACTCCTCCACGGTCGGTGTAACGCACGGCGTTCGCGAGCAGGTTACGGACGATGCGAGCAAGCAGCGACGGATCGCTCACCACGTACGCGGATGTCTTCATGACAGTCAGCGAGACGCGCTTCTGGCGAGCAATCGGCGCGAATTCAAAGCGAACACGATCGAACACCAGGGCGAGCGGAATCGTCGCGACACTGGGCTGCACGACCCCCGCATCGAGTCGGGAAATGTCCAGCAGCGCGTTGAAGAGCTCCTCCATCGCATCGACCGAGTGTCGGATGTTGCCGATAACCTGGCGCTCACGGTTGGCCAGCGGCGACTCCTCCAGGGCCTGGACGAACAGCCCTAGAGCGTGCAGCGGCTGGCGCAGGTCATGGCTGGCCGCGGCCAGGAAGCGCGACTTGGCGATGTTGGCCTCCTCGGCTACCTCCTTGCGACGCCGGAGCTCTTCGATCAGGCCCGAGTTCTCGAACCGCAGGCTGATGAACTCATCGATCGAGCCATACACGCGTAAGGCGAAGAGCGTCATGAGCACGACGTAAAGGATCATGAGCGCGCTGGTCGTGACGTGCAGCAGGTCATCCTCGCGCATGAAGATGACGGCCACCGGCAGGATCGCCGGGTACATGAAGGCGAAGAATGACGGCATGACCGAACCGGAGGCGTATACGCAGCCCGAGCCCATGCCAAGCAGCCCCATGGTGAGGAACAGCTGGTAGGCGAGGCCGCCAGGCACATACATCACGACGGCGCCGACGCCCCAGATGATTCCGGCGAACAGTGAGCCCACGATCGCGTAGGTGCGCCAGGGCCCGATCTCCTCGGGACGTGGGTCGAGGCGCTCAAACGCGCGCCACTGGAAGAAACGCCCGAGGGTCCAGGCGTAGACCGCCGCCATCCATACCAACACCTTCCAGGGCGCGATCCCCTTGGCGAGCGCGGCGCCCATCAAGGTCGCGATCACCACGCTCCCAACCATCGCGATGGGCATGTTTCGGTATTGGGTGCGGACCTTCTCGTGCTCGACGAGCAGATCGCGCGCTTCCTGGCGCTCGACCGCGGATGGGTCTGCCGACGCTCCCTGAACTTCTCTCAGCTCTGACGCCATAGAACGAGGGTAGCACTGCCGCCGCTCACCGACACAGCTGTGTCAACGCGCGAATCGGGCGTACACTGTGAGCAAATAAGTAAACATGGACAGTGACGGTCAAACAGTGGCGAAGTACATTCAAACTGGCTTTTTTCCTGGTGGCGTTCCGCGCCCAACGCCGTCAAGCTGCTTGCGCCGTGAGCTTCGGGACCAAGGTCCAGCTAGCACGGCACGGCTCGTTCACGCAGACTGTTTGGATACTCCTGCAGACCAATGCCCCTGAAAGTACTCGTCATTGACGACCATCCGCTCGTGCAGGAAGGGGTCGCAGCAGCACTCGAATCGCTCGGACACGACACGCGAGTCATGTCCGCGCGGGACGCCGAGCAGGGAATGGCCATGGCGGCGGCCAATCCCGATCTCGACCTGGTGCTGCTCGATCTGGCCCTTCCCGGCATGAGCGGCTTCGGTTTGATCGGCCGGCTACACGAGCGGTTTCCCTCGTTGCCGGTAGTTGTCCTGTCCGCGCTCGAGGACCCCGAGAACGTGCGCCAGACTATCAACGCCGGCGCCATGGGTTTCGTGCCGAAATCGGCGCCCACGCGCGTTCTGCTCGAAGTTCTGCAACAGGTGCTGGAGGGCAACGTCAGCGTGCCGGCCGGCCTGCAGGGGAGCTCGGGCCTTTCCAACGGCTCGGCGGGCGCTGCCGCCGCGGATCCACCGCAACCGGTTCCGGACGTGGGCCTGTTGACCTTACGGCAGCTCGAGGTGCTCTCGCGCGTCTGTCAGGGCAAGACCAATAAGCAGATCGCGACCGAGCTCGGCTTGTCGGAGAAGACCGTCAAGGCGCACGTCACCGCCATTTTCAAAGTGTTGGGCGTGGTAAACCGCACACAGGCCGTGCTGGTCGCGCGCCGTGTCGGCATGATGACAACCTGACACAAGTTACGTCAGGTTTTGCTGCAGGTTTTGCTACAGGTTGATACAAACGCACCCGGTGCGCTAACCCACTCGCCGCGCCCGTTCCACGGGCGCATGCAGCAGGTTGTGGATCAACGTGCGCAGCCGAGCGGCGTTGAAGGGCCCGTGGAGCGCCGGCAGCGCACTCGCGGCTTCCGCCGGCTCGCCACCCACCAGCAGCGCCGGCACATCGACGTTGAATTCATTTCGCAGCATTTCCACCAGCGCGACGGCGCTTTCACCACCTGTCGGATGACCCACTATGATCAGGTCCGGCGGGCGCCGCAGGTTTCCCAACACCTCGCGCACCTGTCCGGCCCCAACCGCGATCACCTCGCATTGCCAGCCCCGCAGTAGCTGCTCGAGCTCGGCTCGGCCGCGACTCTCATTCTGCAACAGCAGCGCCAGGCGGCCTTGCAAGTCGAAGCGGCTCGTCACCTCGTTCGAATCCCAGATCGCGGCCGCCGCCAGATGCGCGCGCGGCAGACCGATCGCAAACACAGAGCCTTTGCCGGGCACCGAGCGCAACGTCACCGTGTGGCCGAGGAGCTTCGTCAGGCGCTCCACGATCGCGAGCCCCAGGCCCAGACCTTTGCGCCGGTCGCGCTCGGGCTCGCGCAGCTGGGTGAACTCCTGGAAGACTTCCGCGTGTTTCTCCGGCGGGATGCCCGGACCGGTGTCCCACACCTCGATGCTGACCTGGTCGCCGCGGCGGCGACAGCCGACCACGACACGGCCGCGCTCCGTGTAGCGCACCGCGTTCGCGACCAGGTTGCGCAGAATCCGCGCCAGCAGAGTTGGATCGCTGCGGACATAAAGGGACGTTTTCATCACCTCCAGCGCGAGGCCCTTGCGCTGGGCGACGGTCCCGTATTCAAACGAAAGTCGGTCGAGCAGAGCGGCAACCGGAATCACGTCCACACGCGCACGGACCACGCCGGCGTCGAGGCGCGAGATATCCAGCAATGCGTCAAACAGCTCCTCCATCGAATTCACGGAACGACGTACGTTCGTGACCAGTTGTTGGGCGTGAGCAGGCAAGGAGCTGTCTTCCAACGCTTGCACGAACAATTCGAGCGCGTGCAGCGGTTGGCGCAAGTCGTGGCTCGCCACCGCCAGGAACCGTGACTTCGCGACGTTCGCTTCTTCCGCCGCCTTCTTCTGTGCGCGCAACTCCTCGACCAGCTCCGCGTTTTGCAGTCGCACCTCGATCGAGGCTCGCAATTGCCGACATAATGCGCCTGCGTAGCGTAGCGCCAGGGGCAGCGCCACCAGGGTTCCAAGGCCGATGGCGATATGCCAGAAGTCACCGCCCACTAGAAACGGCAGCGCCGACAGCAGGAAGGTCGGATAAACGAAGGCGCGATAGGCGGGCAAGTAGGCCGCCGACAGGTAGGTCGAGGTGAACGCCAGGCCGATCGTTACGAGTAACACTACGATCTGCTCTGAGAGCACTCCCGGTAAGTGCAGCAACGTGCCACTACTACCCCAGACGATCCCTCCCACCGCAGCACCGATGACGGCATGTCGGCCCCATCGCAACGTGCTCTCACCTCGAGGATCGGCATCCCGGAAGCGCTTCCAGAGCAGCAGCCGGATGAGGCAGTTGGCGTAGGCGGCCGCCAGCCAGGGCACCACCGCATGGTTCGGCAGCTTTTCGTAGATCACCGCGACCAGGAAGCTCGCGACCACGGCGCTGCCGATGATCGCGCCCAACAGATTGCGGTAATAGGAGCGAATCAGCTTCGCGGCGATGCGCGACTCGCGATCGGGGACCTGCTTGCTGGATTCGACGTCCGCTGTCTGCATAGCGCAGGATGATACGCGGTGGAACAATCTTGCCTATACTGCCGAAGGTCAAATATGTCTGAAGCGCTGCCCGTAGAAATCAAGTTACGAAAAGCCTCCCGGTTGCTGGAGGTGAGCTTCGCGGACGGCTGCGTTTTCCAATTGCCGTTCGAGTACTTGCGCGTGCACTCACCTTCGGCGGAAGTCAAAGGACATGGGCCCGGCCAGGAGGTGCTGGTGCTGGGCAAGGAAAACATCGGCATCCGGGCGGTCGAGCCGGTAGGCCAATACGCCGTCAAGCTGGTGTTCGACGATGGCCACGACACGGGCCTCTACACCTGGAAATACCTGTACGAGCTCGGCCGCGACCGCGAGGCCAACTGGGCCAGGTACCTGGCTCGCAAGGCCGCGAGTGGGAAATAACCGCAAATGTCCTAGCGGGCAAAAACCGCGCTTTTTGCCCGCGGGCGCGCCTGTGCGAGTGGACTGGCTCGCCAAAAGCGCCGCAGGCGACTTTTGGCCAAATAAAAAAGGGCTGAGCGGCTTGGTGTCGCTCAGCCCTTCACAGTTGCAAGACCCCCGTACTCGCGGGGAATTCTGCGCAGCACTGGCGCAAAATTGCAACCGATTGTAGGTGGGGACCATGAAAGACGAGCAATCGACCGACTTCGGTTTCGAGAAGGTAGCCTGGGGCGAGAAGGCGCGCCGCGTACGCGGCGTGTTCGACTCTGTCGCGGACAGCTACGATGTCATGAACGACCTGATGTCGGGGGGCGCCCATCGGCTCTGGAAGCGTTTCACGCTGTCACTGACGCACCTGCGTCCCGGGCAGCGCGCGCTGGATGTCGCGGGTGGCACTGGCGACCTCGCCAAGGGCCTTGCGCGCCAGGTCGGCGATCTCGGCCTGGTCGTTCTCGCCGATATCAACGCGGCCATGCTCGAGCGCGGACGTGATCGGCTCATCGACAGCGCTCGAGTGGGCAACATCCACTACGTGCAGGCGAACGCTGAAGCGTTGCCCTTCGCCGACAGCAGTTTCGATTGCATCACCATCGGCTTTGGCCTGCGCAATGTCACCGACAAGCCGGCGGCGCTCGCCTCCATGCGCCGGGCGTTGAAGCCCGGGGGACAGTTGCTGGTGCTGGAATTCTCCCAACCCATCGCGCCCGGACTTGCGCCTCTCTACGACGCCTACTCTTTTCACGTGCTACCGCTGTTGGGAAAGCTCGTCGCCCGCGATGAGGCCAGCTACCGCTATCTCGCCGAATCCATCCGCATGCACCCCAACCAGGAAAAGCTGCTCGCGATGATGCAGGCCGCGGGCCTGGAAGGCTGTCGATATCACAACCTCTCCGGTGGGATCGTCGCCGTCCACCGGGGCTACAAGTATTAGGAGCTGGGCGGCCGGACGGCCGCGATCACGTAGCGGACTCGGTGGCCAGCAAGGACGGCGAGTGTCCCGATCGCAACGTCGCGAGCCAGTGACGGGAGCGCCGCGCCCAACGTTCCGGCTGTCGCAAACGTGACCAGTGTCAGAAACAACAGCAGCAGGGCGCTGCCGAGCCAGCCGGCAATGAGACTTGTTACCGCGACGGCTGAAGCCTCCAGCGCTAGCTTTAGCGCGCTCCCAGCGGCGGGTGAAGCGAAATGCGCAATGCCGGCGAGCAGGGCACCCCTGACCACCTGGAGGTGCCTCCACCGCAGGTGTGACGCACGTCGAAATCGGGCGAGCGCGCTCAAGGGCCGGTTACAATGAAAGGTATGACGATTGAGCTCATCTGCCTCGACTTTCCATAGTGTCGCGACTGCGCCAGGATCGATCCGCGTCTGTCACTAACATTGCCCGCTCCCATGACCGAGGAAGTGCTGCTACTGGATGACGACCTCACCACCCTCACTTTTCTGGACGGTGTGCTGAGTAGTGCCGGCTTCAAGTGCTCCAGCAGCGGCGACCCACAACAAGCGCTGGCAACCGTTGCCGCGCGCGAGGAGATCGCCGTCGTCGTGAGCGATCTCTACATGCCACACATGACCGGCCTGGAGTTCGCCGAAGCCCTGGGGGCTCTCGCGCTGAACCGGCCCGCGCCACGCGTCCTGTTTCTGACAGCACGTCCCTCGCTCGAAACCGCTGTCGGCGCGCTGCGTAGCGGTGCGTACGATTTCCTGGTGAAACCCGTCCGCCCCGCGGAAATCATCGAGACCGTCAGTCGCGCGCTCGAGCGCGCCCGCCAGGACCGCCGCGCCTACATGACGAGCGTGCCCGATGTTGTGCAGCTCATCCGGCAAGCCGAGGAGTTGACCGGTGAGTTGCGCCGGCTCGCCGAGCCTGGCAGGCCCGCGCGCCAGAACGATCCGCCGCGCGAGTCCTCGCAGCCGCTGCCCTCCGGGCAGCGGACCAAGGTCTCAGTGCTCGACACCATCGAGCAGCTCCGCCGCGTCCGCAATCGTTACAACAGTCACAAGCTCGACGAAGTTGCCTGGGAGCTGTTGCTCGAGTTGCTGCGCGCCGAGCAAAGCAACCAGCGCCTGTCGGTCTCCGCGCTCACGATCTCCATCCCGGGCGTGTCCGCGACCACCTCGTTGCGCCGGATCGGCGAGCTCGCCACCGGCGGCTATGTCGATCGCACTCCCGACGCCCGCGACGGACGTCGCGACTTCGTGACGCTCACAGCCAAGGCCCGCAGCCTCTTGACCGACTATCTCGCGAACGTCGACAGCTGTTTGGCCGACCTCCATTCAAACGAGTCCGCGGCTGGACTATAGCCGCACGCTGGCGGGCGACTGTAGTTCGTGTGAACTGAGTCGCTCCTTCGCGGCGACCAACTCTTTAGAGTGCGCGGCAAGACAAGACAACACCAACACGTGCGCTACTTGACAATATCGCGAATCGGACGAGGTTATGAAACCTGACCCCTGGCAGGGCATCTCGCCGGACGTGATCCGGCGCTTCGTCGACGTGCTGTGCGCGCAGGAATCCTTGCCGAAAGAGGTTTTGTACGCCTACCGCTCCGACCTGGAGAGCCTCGACCGCTGGCTCATCGAGACGAAGCAGCGCACGCTCATCAGCGCGACGGACGAGGACGTGCGCGAGTACATCAGCGTATCGCTGTCATGTCTGCGTGCGTTCTATGCCTTCCTCGTCGACTTGGGCTGCCGCGACGACGATCCGACCGAGCCTGACCGGGCCCCGCGGAGCACCCTCGCGCTGAGGCGCGATCGGGAGCATTGAACGCGCGGTCTTTGCCGGCTGCACGGTAGCTGGGCTGGCCCATACTTCAGTCGCAGTATAGGATCGGCGCGCACCGGAGCCGACCCCATGCTGACCGCCACAATTGAAAACGTGCTCAACCGCGGCTTGCCCCGCTCGCCGCGCGCGCAGCAGCTCTGCGCTGAGCTGGCCGGGCGCAGCATAGTGATCGATATCCGCGAGATCATCCTTTTGAGGGTGGAGTCGACCGGCAGCACCTTGCGGATCACACGCGGTGGTGCCGTCGCGGATGTGGCCAGTGCAGATGCTGCCGATCGAGGCCCAACGAGTCCGGATGCGGTCCATCCGGGGGCCGCCAGTCCGAATGCAGCCGGGCCGGATGCCATCATCGTGGGTGGCCCATTCGGACTGCTCGCGCTTGGGGGCACTACTGCCGATGCCGTCCTTCAGCGCGGCGACGTCGAGATCCGTGGCGATACGGAGCTCGCGCAGAAATTCCGGGAGCTGCTGCTTCTGTTGCGTCCGGATCTCGAAGAAGACCTCTCGCTCCTGGTAGGCGATATACCAGCCCACCAGATCGGCCGCTTCGTCCGCGGCGCGCTGACCTGGACACGCAAGGTCGCCGCTACGGGCGTGGAAAACCTGGCGGAGTATCTCGGCCACGAACGCCGCGATCTCGTGACGCGACACGAAGGTGACCAGTTCCTCGAGGGCGTGGACGCACTCCGCGATGACGTCGATCGACTCGAGGCGCGTATTCATCTTCTGCGCCAATCTCAGTGAAGCCGCGCGTCCTCGCGCGGCTCCTGCAGATCCAGCGCGTACTTCTCAAACATGGGCTGGACGACTTCGTTCGCGCCACCCATCTTTACCGCCCACTGCGGTTCCTTTTCCTATTATCGCCGGATACCTGGTTCGAGCGCCGCCGGCGGGCGAGCCGTGGCGAGCGGCTGCGACTGGCGCTCGAGGAGCTCGGCCCCATTTTCGTGAAGTTCGGGCAGGCGGTCTCCACGCGCCGCGACCTGCTGCCGCAGGATATTGCCGATGAGCTCGTGAAGCTCCAGGACCGTGTTCCACCCTTCCCCGGCGCGGTGGCGCGAGAAATGATCGAGCGCGCCTATGGACGACCCCTGACCAAGGTCTTCGCCGAATTCAACGAGCAGCCGCTGGCCGCGGCATCCATCGCGCAGGTACACGTCGCGCGGCTCCTGGGAGGCCAGGAAGTCGTGGTGAAGGTGTTGCGTCCGGGGATGCGGGAGCGCATCGAGCGAGATCTCGAAGTGTTGTACGCGCTCGCGCGCCTCGCGCATCGCTACTGGGCGCCCGCGCGGCGGCTACGGCCGCTGGAGATCGTCGGCGAGTATGAGAAGACCATTCTCGATGAGTTGGATCTGATGCGCGAGGCGGCGAATGCAGCCCAGCTCAAACGCAATTTCGCCGGCACCCAACTTCTGTACGTGCCGGAAGTTTATTGGGACTACTGCCGCCTGGAAGTCATGGTCATGGAGCGCATCCACGGCGTGCCGATCTCGGACATGGAGCGGCTGCGGGCCGCGGACACCGATATCGCCAAGCTCGCTGAGAACGGTGTGCGGATCTTCTTCACCCAGGTATTTCGACACAACTTCTTTCATGCCGACATGCACCCGGGCAACATCTTCGTGATCCTCGACGATCCGCGCAACCCGCGGTACGCCGCGGTCGACTTCGGCATCATGGGGACCCTGGATCCCAGCGACCAGCATTACCTGGCGGAGAATTTTCTGGCGGTCTTCGATCGCGACTACCGGCGCGTTGCGTTGCTACACGTCGAGTCCGGCTGGGTGCCGCCGGGAACGCGGGTGGACGAGATGGAGTCAGCGGTACGCACCGTGCTCGAGCCAATCTTCAATCGACCCCTGAAGGACGTGTCCTTCGGGAACATCCTCGTGCGGCTGTTCGAGATCTCGCGGCGTTTCAACATGGAGGTTCAGCCACAGCTCATCCTCCTGCAGAAGACGCTGTTGAATGTCGAAGGACTGGGCAGGGACCTTTACCCGGAGCTCGACATCTGGCAGACGGCGAGTCCCATTCTGCGGGAATGGATGCGAGAGCGGCTTAGTTTTCGGCAGGTGCTGCACGATCTGCGCCGGCAGATGCCCGAGCTGATCGAGGTGGCCCGTTCCATCCCCACGTTCTTGAACGGTGCGGTTCAGCGAGCACGCGGCGGCAATCTGCGCGTCGAGGTGACCTCAGCCGATATCGAGACTCTACGACAGGAGATCCGGCAGGCTTCGCGGCGGCGCGACGCGATTCCCATTGGAGCCGCCCTCCTGCTCGGCGGCCTGATCTGGGTCGGGCTGGCCCAAGGCGAAGGGTGGCCCGGCTGGGCGTTGACCCTCGCTGGTGCGGGCTGGCTCGTACTGGCTTGGCGCCGCCGTATTCCCTGACCCGGCGATCGCGTGGACGACCGCGCGGCCCGGTTGCAGCCTTTTGCGCTTTCGTCCACACAGCGGTGCCCTCTGCGCGTCTGGACCGGGTATTACGTCCCGCAAGGACCACCGCTTTCCGCCATAATCCCCAGCCCCCATGAATGCCCCCCGATCCCTTACCGAAGGCTCCATCACCCGCGGCTTGTTCCGCTTTACCCTGCCCATTCTGCTGGCGAACGTGCTGCAGTCACTGAACGGCTCAGTGAACTCGATCTGGGTGGGACGCTACCTGGGTGAGGCGGCGCTCACCGCCACCTCGAACGCCAATACGGTCATGTTCCTGCTGATCGGCGCGGCCTTTGGCATTGCCATGGCGGCGACCATCCTCGTCGGACAGTGCATCGGGGCGAATGACATCCCGGAGGCGAAGCGGGTGGTGGGTACGAGCGCCACCTTCTTCTGCGCCCTGTCGGTCGTCATGGCGATCGCCGGCATGATCGGCTGCGAGCCGTTACTCGCGGCGATGAGCACGCCGCCGGATTCGCTGCCGCTTGCGGTTGCCTATATGCGCGTGATCTTCCTCGCGCTGCCCTTCATCTTTATGTACGCGTTCGTGATGTCAGTGCTGCGCGGCGCCGGCGACTCGAAGACGCCCTTTTATTTCATGTTGCTGTCGGTGGCCATCGACATCGCGCTGAATCCGGTCTTTATCTTTGGCTTGGGTCCCATCCCGCGACTTGGTATCGCCGGCTCGGCGTTGGCCACTTTCGTGGCCCAGGTGGTGAGCCTTGGCGCTCTCCTCATGCATCTTTACCGGCGACGCCATCTGCTGGTGTTGCACAAGGACGAGATCCGCCACCTCCGGCTCGACTGGACCATCGTGGGTACGCTGATCAAGAAGGGCATCCCGATGTGCGCGCAGATGCTGGTGGTCTCGCTGAGCGCCGTGCTGATGATCGCGTTGGTCAATAACTTCGGCGTGGAAACCACTGCCGCGTTCGGTGCCGCGCTGCAACTGTGGAACTACATCCAGATGCCGACTTTCGCGGTCGGCATGGCCGTGTCCGCCATGGCCGCGCAGAACGTCGGCGCGCAAAAGTGGGATCGCGTGAACGCGGTCGCTCGTGCGGGCGTGTTGTTCAGCGTCGTGATCACTGGGTCGATAGTGCTGCTGATCGAGATTGTCGACGTCCACGCGTTCCAGATATTCGTGCCCGCGGGCTCCACGGCTCTGCGAATAGCGACCCATCTCAATCACGTGGTCACGTGGTCGTTCATATTCTTTGGCGTCTCGATGGTGCTCTTCGGCGTGGTTCGCGCGACGGGCGCGGTCATGGCGCCGTTGTTGATCATGACCATCGCCCTCCTGGTGGTTCGCTTTCCGCTCGCGGAAATGCTCATCGGCAAATACCAGGTCGATGCGGTCTGGTGGAGCTTTCCGATCTCCTCGGCATTGTCGGCGGTGCTCGCTATTCTCTACTACAAGTACGGCGGCTGGCGCTCCGCGCGGATGGCGGGTGGCCCACGGGCACCGGTGATCGCGCCGTCGCCCGAGGGCTGACGGACGCGCCGGCTCGGAAGCTTGCCTTCTAGGCCCAGACCGCAGCAGCGGTCATAATCAAGCAGGTGGTCACCAGCACGACGATCGGCACAGGCCAACGCTCGGCTCGCTCAATCAGTTCGGCTCGATTGATGTGGTTCGCAGCTCTCATGCTCGTTGCACTCTTTCAGCGCCAGCCCGCCCTGGGCACCCGAGCGCTCGTCGCAAGCAGCATGCCCCGATGAGCCGGTACTTCCTGTTTCCCTTGCGGGGAGGCTCACTCGTGCTGGTCGTGACCTTCACGGTGGGCTTGCTCCTGGCTCGGCGCGCGGGTTTGATGGGTATTCCGCTGGCCGCGCTGCTGGCGTCCTGGTTCTTCAAATACTGTTTCATTCTCCTGGATGCGGTCATCGCCGGAGCGGACGAGTCACCGGTCTTGTCCATCGAGATGGTGAATCCGATCGATGAGCAGCGGCCGCTCGCGCAGGC
Organism: uncultured Steroidobacteraceae bacterium; assembly: GCA_964400085.1. GTDB lineage: Bacteria > Pseudomonadota > Gammaproteobacteria > Steroidobacterales > Steroidobacteraceae > 13-2-20CM-66-19. Next base: position 16,347 of record CAYNTW010000034.1, read on the forward strand.
GCTACTCCTTGCCGGAGGGGCATACCTCGCCTTCGAGTTGGGCAGGCACACCACGCCGGCTTGCGGCTGGCTGTTGGCGGCGCTGCTGCTGTTCCTGTTGCCCGCAAGCATCGGCGTGTTGGCCCTGAGCGGCAATCCGCTGCGGGCAGCTTGGCCGCCCGAGCTCGTGTCGGTGGTGCGCGCGGTGGGTCGTGACTATCTCCTGCCGCTCGGGTCTATTGCCGCCCTTGCGCTGCTGCTGGTTGTGTTTGTCTGGATCGGAGTGCCTGGCTGGCTGGGGTTGGTTGGCGCGCAATTCGGGTTGCTTGTTGTTTTTGCACTGGTCGGTGGGATTTTGCACGAGCACCGGCCGGAGCTCGGGATCGAGTTCAAGAGCGTCAGCGAGCGCTTCGCGGAGCGCTCGGAGCGCGAGCGCGTTATCGAGCGCGGCCGCGTCCTGGAGCGCGCTTACGGGAAGTTCCGTGTGCGCAAGCCGCTCGAAGGCTGGCAGGAGATCGAGGCATGGCTGCAAGCACACGGCCGCGCTGCCGATGTGACTGACAAACTGCTGCTCGAGCATCGCGCTGTACTCGCAGCCGTCCTTCGTTGGGACGACGTTCGTCCCGGTGACCGGCTGACCGACGACTTGATCAGCCTCTATCTCGCCAGGCGCGAGACTGGCCGGGCATTGGAAGTCCTCGAAGAGCGGTTGGCTTCCAACGCCCAGTATCGGCCGAAGCAACCGGCACACGCGGCACGGTTGGCGGAGCTGGCGGCTGCTGCGGGTAAGCGCGCGCTATCGCGCCAGCTCGCGCCGGGGAGGCAGGAGTCATGACACTCCGATGTCGTGCAGCTTGTCAGGGTTGAGTACGGTGTAGATATCGAGGATGCGCTCGCCATCGGTGCGCGCGGAAATCACTGAAAAGAGCTTGCCGCCAGTGCGGATCGCAAGCCCGGCCTCGTTGTTCACGGTCACCGGGCTGAAACTGAACACATCAGTGTGGGGCCCCAGGACGCCGAGCACGAATCGTACGACCCGATCTCGGCCACGGACGATCTTGAGTGCCGCGCGCGTCTTACCGCCCCCGTCGGAGGTCCAGGTGGCATCCTGTGCAAACAGCGCTAGCAGTGCTTCCTTGTCTTGCGTTTGTACGGCTGTCACGAATCGATCGAGCAGGGCGCGCCGGGCGACCTCGGTGACCTCGACCCGCGGGCGGTTCTCTCTTACGCGCTTACGTGCCCGACTCACGATCTGACGACAGGCCGCCTCACTCTTGCCAAGAACCTGCGCGATCTCGGCATAGTCGCTGTCGAACACATCGTGGAGGAGAAACGCGGCGCGCTCTTCAGGCGCGAGGCGCTCCAGCACGACCAGAAACGCGATCGAGAGACTCGAAGCGATGTCGACTGATGTATCCGCGGGCGGTGACGCGTCTTCGACAAGCGGCTCCGGAAGCCACGGCCCCACGTAAACTTCGCGGGCTTCCTTCGCCATGCGGAGTCGATCAATACACAAGCGCGTGGTGGCCGTGACCAGCCACGCCTCGGGCGAGCGAATCTCCCCAACAGGCGCGCGGTGCCAACGGAGGTAGGCCTCTTGCAAGACGTCCTCAGCGTCCGCTCGTGACCCCAGCATGCGATAAGCGATGCCGAAAAGGCGTGAACGGTGCTGCTCGAATGTGTCTGAACGGTCCATACGCAGCGAAGACGGGTGAGCGCTTCGTATTGTGACAGGCCAGGCCGTGCGCCCTAACTATGTGGCTCGATCCACACCGCCCGCGCGCGCCCGCAAAGCTCACCATCCTCGTCGAAAATCGCCGTACCCGCCTCGTGCTTGCGTTCATCCGAACCAAGGCTCCAGCCGATCACTGTGCACGACTCGCCAACGTGCACCAGACGGTCGAGATGGACGGTGAGCTCTCCCAGCAGCATCATCTCGTCAGCGCTGGCGATGGCGTAATATCCGGGGCAGTCCAACGCGGCCGACATGAATTCGGGCCGCACCTTTCCTTCGCCACCGTCGAGCGAGGCATCGGGTACCCAGGGCGCCGCCACCATCTGGCGCTCGGCGATCGGGCCGGCGAAAACCCGCATTCCATCGCCTCGCACGCGCTGGGTTCCGCAAACGAAACAGGTCGGGAACCGATGCAGGGTGAATCCGGCGTAGCGACGCGAAGCCTCTACGGCTTCAAAATAAGTTGGGGGCGAGGGCAGCTGCAGATCATTGAGGGGGCTCGGCTTCGCCTCACCGACCAGAGTCTCACCATGCCGCACCTCGATCACGCCGTCCCGTCTCTCGACAATCGCCATCTCGGTCTCGAGCGGTGGCGGGCTCAGAAGCCGCACCGCTAGAGTTTCTGAGGCCAGCGTGGCCACCAGCCCCGCGAAATATCCGCCATTGGAAGAATTCGCCGGTCCGCAAAAGCGGCGTGCAACAGTGATGGTTTTCATACTCGGTCGTGCGTCGCTTGATCGTGTCCCTGCGCGCAAGATACCCGATGCTGGGCGGCGCGCCACAGCGCGAACCCGATCAGCGCAGCGCACAAGGAGGTTTCGCTGAGCGTGAGCAGGGAGCCACTCACGAGGGGCGAGAGACCGCCGAAAACAATTGCCGAGATCACGATAGAGATGCAGGACTGCACGGAGGCCGCCGAGCCGCGAGCGTGCGGAAACAGGTCGAGCATGCGCAAAGTCAGGGTCGGAGAGACCAACTGCACACCCACCGCTATCACCAACAGCAGGAATTGCTGCAAAGGCAACGGCGGAGTAGCCGCGGCGAGCGCGTTCAGAGCGAAGGTGAGCGCCGCACCGGTCAGGGATATGACAAAGCCCAGCCGCGCTTGCCGGGCCAGCGGAACGCGTCCAGCCATACGCCCGGAAATCCAGGCTCCGATCACGAACCCGCTGATGATCGGCAGAAATAGCCAGGCGAATTGCGTCTCGCTCAGATGCCAACGGTCCAACACCACGGCGGGAGCGGCGCCGATGTAGCACATCATGGCGGCGAAGTTCGCCCCCATTGCCATCGCCAGCAGGAGAAACTCGCCATTACCGGCCACGCGCAATGCGGTGCGCGCCAAAGTGGGCGCGTGCAGGTGGGGGCGCCGTTCAGGCGGATGTGTCTCCGGAAGCTTGTAATAACTCGTGACGGCCAGCACGACGCCGAACGAGGCCATGAAGCCGAATACGGCACGCCAACCCAGTGTCACATGGATCCAACCTCCCACGACCGGTGCGACAGCGGGGGCGAACGCAAAAATCATGGTCACGAGACTGAGCAGCTTTTGCGCCTGCGGTCCTTCGTAAAGATCGCGTATGACGGCTCGACCAACGATCGTACCCACGCCCGCGCTGGTTCCCTGCAGCACTCGAAACAACAACAGGGTCCCGAAAGTCGGTGCGAGAGTGCAGCCGATCGCCGCCGCCGTGTAGATCGATAGTCCAGTCAGAATGACTCGTCGGCGCCCGATAGCGTCCGACAGGGGACCCTGCACGAGCGACATGAACGAGAGCGGCAACATGTAGGCCGTGAGGGTCTGTTGGACCGCCCACGGGCTGAGTGCGAACTCAGCCGCGATGGCGTGGAAGGACGGGAAGAACGTGTCAATGGAGAATGGGCTCACCATGGACAACGCGGCAAGAAGGATGGCGAGTCCTCCAGTGCGATTCTTGGGAGACAAGCTCGCGACTACTTGCGCAGCCCGCGCAACCACTCCGTCGGGCTCTCACCGCGCTCGAGCACCTCCACGAGCGCGGAGCCGATCACGACACCATCGACATGACCACGCAGCGACTGTACTTGCTCACGGCTGCGGATACCAAAACCCGCGCAAACCGGAACCGTGGACAGTTCGCGAACACGATCAAGATAGGCGGTCACCTCTGGCGGTACGGAGACATTCTTTCCCGTCGTCCCAGTCATGGTGACCGCATAGACAAACCCCTGACTGCCCAGGCACAACTCCCGCAGTCGCTCCGGCTTGGTGACCGGGGTCACCATCTGCACGAGAGCGATCCGGTGCGGATCAAGGGCAGCTTGCAATTCCTGGCTCTCATCGAGCGGCAGGTCGGGCACGATGAACCCGGCAACCTGGGCACGGGCCGCGGATTCCGCGAGTCGCTTCAACCCAAAAGACAGCAACGGATTGAGGTAACTCATCAACAGCAGCGGCGTCTCGAGCGGCGGCATGGCTTCGAGCTCCGCGAGAATCCAACGCAGGCTGACCCCCTGCGACAGCGCCGCCAGACTCGATCGCTGGATGGTGACGCCGTCGGCCATCGGATCGGTGAACGGAACACCGATCTCGAGGACATCGGCGCCCGCCGCAACCGCCTGCAGATGCTCCCTGAACTTCTCTCGGCTCGGATATCCCGCCGTCATGAACGCCACCAAGGCCGGATCACCCTTGGCGGCGGCGGCGCGGATCGCACGGCTGATCGAATCACGCCCGCTCATTGCGCCGCCGCCCCTTCCGCGAGGATGGTTTGCTGCAAAGTCGGCATGTCCTTGTCACCGCGACCTGACAGACAGACGACGATGTTGCGTCCCTTGTTGGCCGCGGCCCAGCGACGTGCTCCAAACAGCGCGTGCGCACTCTCGATGGCCGGCAAAATACCTTCATAGCGGCAACAGGTCTTCAGGGCATCGAGGGCTTCGTCATCCGTCGTTGCCTGGTAACGCACACGGCCCGTGGCCAGCAGGAGCGAATGCTCCGGCCCCACACCGGGATAGTCCAAGCCGGCGGAAACCGAATGGGTCTCCTGGATTTGTCCGTTCTCATCCTGCAGCAGCATCGAGAAGCTCCCGTGCAGCACACCGGGACTGCCAAACGACAGCGTCGCTGCGTTGTCGCCGAGACCCGCGCCGCGTCCTCCCGCCTCGATACCGATGATCTCCACGCTGGTGTCCGGCACGAACGCATGGAATGCGCCGATGGAGTTGGATCCGCCGCCGACACAGGCAATGACCGCATGCGGCAGAGATCCGGTTTCCTCCAGCATCTGCGCGCGCGCCTCGCGTCCAATGACGGCTTGCAACTCGCGAACCAGGTAGGGATAGGGGTGCGGACCCACGGCAGAGCCAATCAGGTAGTACGTGTCGAGCGGATCCGATACCCAGGCGCGTAGCGCTTCGTCGATGGCGGCACGCAGGGTCCTGTCCCCCCCGGTCACCGGAACGACCTCGGCGCCGAGCAGGCGCATGCGGCCAACATTGGGCGCCTGGCGCTCCATATCCACCGAGCCCATGTAGACGGTGCACGGCAAACCGAGGCGCGCGCACGCGGCAGCGCTTGCCACGCCGTGTTGTCCGGCTCCCGTCTCCGCGACAATGCGCTTCGCGCCGAGCCGCTTCGCGAGCAAACCCTGCCCAATGGCGTTGTTGATCTTGTGGGCGCCGGTGTGCGCCAGGTCCTCGCGCTTGAGCCAGATGTTGGCGCCCCAGAGAGCGGACAGCCGTGCGGCGAACGTGAGTGGTGTTGGCCGTCCGACCCAGCTCTTCAGCTCCCGTTGAAAGGATTTCTGGAATTCAGCCGTCGGCAGATGCTGGCGCATACCCTGCTCGAGGCGCTCGAGCGCCGGAATGAGAGTTTCCGGGACATAGCGCCCACCGAAAGGACCGAACCGGCCCTGTGCGTCCGGAAATTTGCCGGCGATGGCCTCGGCCAACAGGCGCGAGGCGTCGAGACCCAGTGTAGAAACTTTCATACATCCATCCTTCGCGTCGCGATTCAATCGCGCGACGACGCAACTATTCCCCGGCCGGCGCGACGCGCGGCCAACACAAAATTCGCGATCTCCAGCGGATTCTTCACGCCGGGCCGCTCCTCCACACCGGTGGAGACATCCACTCCGAACGGCGCCACTTCTGCAATCGCCTCCGCAACGTTCCTCGCGTGCAGACCGCCCGCGAGCACGAGTTCCGAATGGCCCGCGGTTCGTCGGGCGGCGCTCCAATCACACGGCTGGCCAGCGCCACTCGCGGGCCCTTCAAACAGCAGCCGACGTGGCAACTCGCGGCTCTCCGCGGGCTCGGCTCGCAGGACCGGCAGCAGTTCGAGCTCCATGGGCAACTCGAGGCGGCGCAAGTCAGCCCAGTCCGTCTGCAACACATCCGGCTTGAAGCCGTCCAGGATTGCATCGATGTCCTGTTGTGTCGGGTGGCGTGTCACAGCCACGCAACGCACGCGGCCGCGCGCGGGTTCCGCGAGATTCGTCGCGACATCCGGAGTGACACGACGCACCGACTGCGCGAAGACGAATCCGATGGCGTCCACGCCTGCGTCTAGCGCGGCAGCTACGGCCTCTGGTGTTGTCATTCCGCAGATCTTGATCCACATCGAACTAGGTACTCATCGCGAGCGCGCAGCGCGCCCCGCTTTCAACATCGCCGCCGCCAGCGCGCCCGGTTCGCCGCCCTGCATCAACGCGCTACCCACAAGTGCGAGCTCGTATCCCGCGGCAGCAACACGCGCGGCATCGGCCGCAGTCAGCACTCCGCTCTCGGCCACGCGCGGCACCGTTTTGGGCAAAAGGTGCGCCAACTCGGCGAGTCGGGTCGGAACGATCTGCAAGGTCGCGAGGTCGCGGCAATTCAGGCCTGCCAGCAATTCGACATCGGGTCCTGCGTATTGCGCGACGATGTCATGCATCAACTCGATGTCGCTCGCGTCGAATGCCTCCAACAGGACGAAAAGCCCCAAGCGAGCCGCTCGATCAATGAGCGCATCCAAGGCCTCGCGCGGCAGCATGCGCAGAATGACGAGAACGCCCCCGGCGCCGCTCAGCCTCGCCTCGCCGACCTGATAGGGGTCAACGAGGAAATCCTTTCGCATAGCCGGGACACCCAGCGGCGTTAGCACACGCGTGGCGGCCTCCAGATGCGCGAGCGAGCCGTCAAAGCGGCTTGGCTCCGTCAGCACCGACACCGCCGCCGCGCCAGCCTGGGCGTAGGCCGCCACACGCGCGGGCACGTCTTCATCAGCGGCCTTGAGTTGCCCGACCGCTGGCGACCGCAGTTTCAGCTCCGCGATTAAATCGAATCCCGCCGGATCGCATCGCAAGCGCGGCGGCGCCGGTGACGCCAGCGCCCGGGCGAGCAAGTCAGCTTCAGAGCAGGCGCGCTTGGCCCGCTCGGCGCGCTCGCGACTGCCCGCAGCCATCTGGTGGAGAAAGTCACCGCTCATTGGGCGCCACCAACGTTGGATGTCGCTCGCCGTGCCGCGGCCGCGCCGATCTCCGCGATTGCCGCGAGCACCCGCCGTGCCGCGCCGGTGTCGATGGCGGCGGCAGCGCATTCAACGCCTTCGCGCGCACTGCGCACCTTACCGGCTACCTCGAGCGCCAACGAGGCGCCGAGTAGAAGGCAATGCCGGTGCGGTCCCTGGTCCTCTCCCTCCAACACCGCTTTCAGAGCGGCAGCGTTGTATTGGGCATCTCCGCCAGCCAGGTGCGCGGCCGTGCAGGGCGCGAACCCATAAACATCCGCCCCACGCATTTCCACTTCCACGCGTCCAGGGCGGACATCGAAAACGGTAAATGGCCCGATGGGCGTCGGCTCATCCCAACCTTCGGCGCCATGCACGACGAAAGTTCGCTCGATCGGCATCCCGGCAAGCGTCTGTGCAATGAGCTTCGCCACGTCCAGACTGAACGCGCCGATCAGGTGGAAAGGCGGCTCGGCGGGGTTGGTCAGCGGACCCAGTATGTTGAATATGGTGCGTACGCCAAGGGCGGCGCGCACCGGCCCGACCGCCTTCATTGCCGGGTGGTAGTGCGGCGCGAACAGAAAAGTGAAGCTCGCCGCCGCGAGGCAATCGGCGACGCCTTGCTCATCGAGCGGGACTTTCAATCCGAGCGCTTCGAGCACGTCCGCGCTACCGGCCCGGCTGGATATGGAGCGGTTACCGTGCTTCAGCACCGGGATCCCGCAAGCTGCGGTCAGGAGCGCAGTGCCGGTTGAGATGTTGAAGCTCCCCGAAGCGTCACCTCCAGTCCCAACGATATCGATGCCGCGCACGCCAGCCGGAATGGGCGGCCGACGCGCCAACCGACGCATCGCATACGCAAAACCGCGCACCTCATCGGCAACGACCCCTTTGCTACGCAAAGCCGTTAGCAGCGCACCCGCCATCGCGGGGGAGCCTTCCGGATTCGTCAGATGCGTAAGCGTCTCTTCCGCTTCCGCCTGCGAAAGGTCCCGGCGCTCGAGCAGTCGCTCCAGAATGTCACGCGGGGAGGGCACGGACCGCTCCGACAGACGCCTCGCGACCCCGTTGGCCTCCAGTGAACGCGAGAAAATTCTTCATCAACGCCGGACCTTCCGGAGTCAGGATGCTCTCCGGGTGAAACTGCACCCCTTCAACCATGAGCGTCCGGTGGCGCACGCCCATGATCTCGCCCTCCGACGTACGCGCACTCACCTCCAATTCGGGCGGCAAGCTCTCTGGAGCGGCGATCAGGGAATGGTAGCGGCCCACTTCGCAGGGCTGCGGCAGGCCCGCGAACAGCGACTGGCCGTCATGTTGGATGACTGAGGTCTTGCCGTGCATGAGCCTCCCGGCACGCACCACCTTACCTCCAAAGACTTCCACGATCGACTGGTGCCCCAGGCATACACCCAACACCGGCAACCGGCCCGCGAAGGCGCGGATCATCTCCATGGACACTCCGGCGTCGTACGGAGTCCCTGGCCCGGGAGAGATACACAGGTGGGAGGGCGCGAAGGCAATCGCCTCCTCCACCGTCATCGCATCGTTGCGATAGACGTGGATATCCGCCCCCAACACCAGGAACGCCTGGACGAGGTTGTAGGTAAACGAGTCGTAGTTGTCGATCAGCAGCAGTCGCGGAGTCATAGGCCCGCCCCCCCAGCAAGCTCGAGTGCGCGCACCATGGCGCCGCTTTTCGCCAGCACTTCCTCGTGCTCGGTTTCCGGAACGCTATCGGCCACAATGCCGGCGCCGGCCTGATAACTATATTCATCGCCCCGAAACACCAGCGTGCGAATCGTGATCGCGTGGTCCATGTCGCCCCGAGCCCCAAAATAACCCACCGTGCCGCCGTACAGCCCGCGGCCCACCGGCTCCAACTCATCGATGATCTGCATCGCCCTCACCTTGGGAGCGCCCACCAGCGTGCCTGCCGGGAATGCCGCGGCAAACAGATCGAACGCGTCGCACCCGGGCGCCAACTCTCCGTGCACGCCGCTGACGATGTGCATGACATGGCTGTAGCGCTCGATGGCGCGATACGGGTCGACGTGCACACTACCGGCCCTCGCGACGCGCCCAAGATCGTTGCGAGCCAGGTCAACGAGCATGATGTGCTCGGCATTTTCCTTCGGGTCGGCTTTGAGCTCGGACTCGCGGCGCGCATCGACCGCCGGATCATCGGAGCGCGGTCGCGTTCCCGCGATCGGGCGTAGCTGCGCCCGGCCTGCTTTCAACTTCACCAACGCCTCGGGCGAGGAGCCCACCACGGTAACGTCCCCCAACGCGCAGTAGTACATGTAGGGAGAAGGATTGATGAGACGCAGCGCGCGATAGGCCTGGAAGGGATCGATTTCGTGCCGACCCGAAAATCGCGTGGAGAGCACGAGCTGGTAAACGTCGCCGGCGGCGATGTACTCCTGGGTCCGCCTGACCCCATCCCTGTAGGCACCGGGGCTGTAGGCGGGCACGGGCTCGGAATATCGCCCGGCGCGCGAGCCGCTCGGCAGCCCGCCCCGCAACGCGCGGACCACTTCGCTGCGCAAGGAGCGGCGCTCGGCTTCGGAGCCCGCATGAACGAGCGCGATACCGCGGGTCAGGTGGTCGAACACCAACAGGGAGCGCGGTGCAACATAGTGCAGCGCCGGCGCACCGCCCTCCAGGCCGGTTCGGGCCGGGAGCCGCTCGAAAAAGCGCACCACATCGTAAGACGAGTAGCCGACCAGTCCCCCGGCAAGCGGCACACCCGCGATTTCGGGGTGCGGCTGGGGCGCGCGCCGTAGCGCATCACGCAATCCGGTCAAGAGCTCCGCCTGGCTGGTCGGCAATGCCCGCCGCTCGCCGCCTATGGCGAAACCGTCGCGATCCAGTCGAACCTCGAGCCCATCTCCGAAGCCGATGAACGAATACCGCGCCAACCGCTCCCCGCCTTCGACGCTCTCCAGCAGAAAACGCGGCGCGAACGCGGCCAGCTTCATGAAAGCCGATACTGGCGTATCGAGGTCGCCCGCGATGTCGAATGGCGGTTTCAACGCTCTCTCCTGTTTACAGACAACAAAAAACCCATCCCGGGGGCAATCCGGAGATGGGTTCTTGCACTTGACTCGTGATTCGTCTTTAAAGTCGCGCGAACTAGCCGGCAGCCCACTCCGTATGTGAAGGGCGCCACCACCAAAGGCCGAGGCTGTTGATCTGCTGCGACATTTAGCGGCCAGTATCGCCGGGCCCCGGTTCAGCCGTCAAGAAAATCCAATCAAAGCTGCGAGCGCTCCGCTATAGAATGGCGCCTTCAAGCGGCAATCTCTCCCAATACCCAATGAGCTTCAAAGACCTGCTCGAGAGCTGGCGCGAAAGTGCGGCCCAGCCTCGCACCGCCACTGAATACGCCGTTCGTTTGCCTGTTGATGACGCCGCGCGCCTCGCCGCCTTGGCCGAAATGTTCCCTGGGCGCACCGCCGAGCAGCTCATCACTGACCTGCTCAGCGCGGCTTTGCAGGAGATCGAGACCTCCATGCCTTACATGGCGGGCAAGAAAGTGATCTCCCACGATGAGCAGGGCGACCCCATCTACGAGGACATCGGCCTCACTCCACGCTTCGTCGAGCTCACGCGCAAGAACCGCAAGAAGCTCGAGACCGAGCTTTCGAAAAAAAGTTGACTTGCGCGCTCGCGAGAGCGCGACATTTCGCGTGTGGAAACATCGTGCGAGCCCCAGGAGTCAACGCGTGAAACGCGTCGGGCGTTGGAGTCTGAAGGGGAGCTGAACGAGTTACGTCTTTCGGCTCTCTTATAGGCAAAAGCGCCGTGGGCGAGCGGAACTCCGCTCGCGCATCGACGTTCAAATGCATGAAGTGGGCGGTGCAGTATCCATGAGTGATGTTGTGAAAAGCATGGTGGCCGGCGCGGTCGCCACCGGAGCGCTCTCACTGGTGATGCTACTGGTGGAGGCGACCGGGTTCGAGCGCCAGCTCGAGCTCCCGAGGTTGCTGCTCAACGTGCTCGATGCGCCTCCCGAATCCGCCCTCGGATGGATCGCGCACATCGCCATCGGCTCGGTTGTTCTGGGCGGCATTTTCGCCCACGTTGAACCTCGGCTCGGCGCGGACACACACACGAAGAGCGGCATTTTGTATGGCGTCATCGCCTGGCTGGTCATGATGCTGGTCTTCATGCCGGCCGCGGGCGCGGGATACTTCGGGTTCCAGCTCTCGCTCGCCGCGCCTCTCGTCATGCTCGGCCTGCAGGTGTTGTATGGTGGAGTGCTCGGCTGGACCTACGGCAAGCTCTCACCGGGGCACAATCCCTTTACCAAGCATCATCCGGCCTGAAGGTGCACACCGCCGCCATGCCCTCCTTCGATGTCGTCTCCGAGCTGAAAGCCCACGAGGTCGCCAACGCGGTCGACCAAGCCAATCGCGAGCTCGGACAGCGCTTCGATTTCAAGGACACTGGCGCGGTGTTCGAGCTGGAGGAAATGACGGTCAGAATGCGCGCCCAGGTGGAATTTCAGCTCAAGCAGATGCTGGAAATCCTCAAGGTACGGCTCGCCAAGCGCGGCATCGATCTCAATTGCCTGGAGCTCAAGGACCCGGTGACCAACCTGGCCTCCGCGCAGCAGGAGGTGGTGCTCAAGCAGGGCATAGACCAGGAGCTGGGAAAGAAGCTCACGCGCCTCATCAAGGATTCCAAGCTCAAAGTGCAGGCCAGCCTCCAGGGTGAGAAGGTGCGGGTCACGGGCAAGAGCCGCGACGAGCTGCAGGCGGCGATCCAACTGCTGCGCGCCTCGAAGGTGGAGATGCCCCTGCAGTTCGACAACTTTCGCGACTGACCTCGATCTGGTCAGCGCATTTACGGTCAGGGAGGAGCCGCGGCCAAGGCTTTGCACAGCGCCTCGGTCGCGCGAATCACGCTCGGCCCAAGGCGGACAAACCGCTGATCCTCGAATCCAACCAGCCGCCCGTGCCGCACGGCCTTCAGTGTTGGAAAACGGCGCCATTCGGCGAGCCAGCTCGCGGACTCTCCGGGCGGCGCGGCAGCCACGATGATGTCGGGATCCCGAGCAATGACCGCTTCGGTGTCGATTACCGGACCCAGCTCCCGCAAGTCGCCAAACACGTTCCGCGCCCCGCACAAGCGCAGCGCATCGCTCATCAGGTGCGTTCCGCCCACCGTGTAGAGAGGCCGATTCCACACCTCGAGCAACACCGTGGGGTGTTTCCCTCCGCCGTATTCATGCGCCAAGCGTGTCAGCTCTTCCTCGAGGCTCCCGGCCGCCCGGTCCGCCACGGATGGATCGGCGGCGAGGGCGCCCAGGCGCCTCAAAGAGGCTGGCAATTCGCTCAGCCTGTTCACCTGCTGCCGATAGATGGCGATGCCCAGCTGCGCGATTCTCTCGATCTGGGCCGGATTGCCGCCACCGGGCCAGGCAATGACCAGATCGGGGTGCAGCGACACGAGTCGCTCGATGTCGACTCCCGTGACGTCGCCGATTCGTGGGACACGCTTGGCTGCCGCTGGCTCGTCAGAGTAGTCGACGGTTGCCACCAGGCGATCCCCCAAGCCGGCGGCAAACAACATTTCGGTGGCGCCCGGAGCGAGGCTCACGATCCGTCGGGGCAAAGCGTGGAGTGAGACTCGCTGGCCAGTGTCATCGAGCGTGGTGAATGCGCCAGCCACAAGCGGCCGCACGCCCGCTGGGGCATCACTGATTGCCGATCGACTCCCCGCAGCCGCCGCAGTCGTCCCGGCGGCGTGAGCCCATGCGACCGCCGCGGCTGCGGCAACCGGCGCGCCGATCCCGAAGAATGTCATACACGCGAACGCGACCCCGCCGCGCCGACACAGCCGCATCACCGAGCCTCGAGTCCGGACCCGCAGCCGCACTCCACCATTCCCCGCTCTCGAGAAGCGCGTAACGCCCGCGTCGGTCGAGTCATTCAGCTCATTTCCCAATGCCGATTTTCCCAGCCGCCCAGACGATGACTGGCGCCACCCGCGGCGACGACAACGCCAGTGCCGTCTGCATATCCAACCAGCGGTACTCGTTGTGCTCTGGCCGCCCGAGCTCAGGGCTCACCGGCAGCGAGACACGCTCGGTGCGTGTCTCGCCAAGGTAGTAACGGGCCACCTTGTTGTGACTATAAGGCGCGGTCTCGTAGTAATCCTCGCCCCAGCTCAGCCGCAGATCCTCGATCAGCGTTTCCTCCCGCACCTCGCGGCGGGCGGCCGCCAAAGGCTCCTCGCCAGGATCGACCACGCCCTTGGGGAAGTCCCAGTTGCGGTAGGCGCGTAACATCAAGAATACCCAGCCCGCGGGGGTGTGCCTCACGACCACCGCGCCGGCTGAAAGGCGCACAGCGCGAGCGGCTCGTTCGGACACTCTTCACCCCCATCAGATTGAAGCGATCAGGCGGCCTGGGCTGCTCCCAGATCACCCGCAGCGCCCGCCTTGGCACTCTCCAACACCCGCGCGACCGCGTGCACCGTAGCGGCAATGCGCACCGCACTTTGTACGGTTTCCCGCGTGAGCTCGTGCTTGCGCAACTGACGCTCGTGCGAGGCCACACAGGTGCCACAGCCATTGATAGCAGAAACCGCGAGCGACAGCAGCTCGAAATCAACCTTGTCGATACCTGGGTTGCCAATCACGTTCATCCGCAGGCGCGCGGGGAGCTGTGCGTACTCCGGATCCTCCACCAGGTGCAGGAAACGGTAGTAGATGTTGTTCATGCCCATGATGGCGGCCGCGGAGCGCGCGCCGTTCAGGTAGGCGTTATCCAGGTGAGCGGAGGCGAGCGCCTCGATATCGCGCGTCAGCTCCACATTGCGCGAGGCAATAGCTGAGGCCAGCGCGACGGCCCAGATCTGCTTCTCTGAAAGCCCGGGCGCGCCCGTGGTGGTCAGAACTGAGCCGAGATTCAGCTTCAGATCGCGTGCGTAATCGGGTATCGCATCTCGAATGGTATCCAGCGTGATCATAATTTCAAATCCTCTCAAGCGGCCTTGAGCGTCTCTTCGCCCTTCTTCCAGTTGCAGGGGCACAGCTCGTCGGTCTGCAGCGCATCCAACACCCGAAGAACCTCCTCCGGATTGCGCCCGACGTTGAGATCCGTGACGTAGACGAACCGGATCACGCCCTGCGGATCGACGATGAAGGTCGCTCGCTGCGACACACCGGCCTCTGGGTCGAGAATGCCGAGCCGCGTCGACAGCTCGCGCTTGATGTCCGACAACATCGGGAAAGGGAGGTTTTTCAGCTCGTCCTTCGCGCTGCGCCAGGCGAGGTGGACATACTCGCTGTCGATGCTGACACCCAGAACCTGCGCATCCCGCGCCTTGAACTCCTTTTCGAGCTTGCCGAAGGCGGCAATCTCGGTGGGGCAGACGAAAGTGAAGTCCTTCGGCCAGAAGAACACGACTTGCCACTTGCCCGGGAAACTATCCTGGGTGAACGGCTGAAACGCCTTCTCCACATCGTTCGACACGACCCCGGTGAGGGAGAACTCCGGAAAACGCTGACCAATACCTGACATTGCAGAAAGCTCCTTCGAGATGGATGAATCAATGCCTTGCGGGCATGGCGAGCATGATGGGATCCCCAGGGCTATTATTCCAATCGATTGACTTTATAATCTCGATAGACGCCATATATCGATACGGGCACTTTGCGGAGCAGGCGAGCGATGACGGATATCAAGCTGAAGGATCTGCGCTATCTGGTGGCGGTCGCCGACTGTCGCCACTTCGGCCGCGCGGCCGAGCGCTGCTTCGTCAGCCAGCCGACCTTGTCGGCACAGCTCAAGAAGCTCGAGGACTACCTCGGGGTGCAACTGATCGAGCGGCAGCCGAACAATGTGTCGCTCACGGACGCTGGAGAGCAGATCGTCTCCCGGGCGCGGCGCATCCTCGAGGCGAGTGAGGAGGTCGTAACCCTGGCGCGCTCGCATCGCGATCCGCTTGCGGGTCGCTTGCGCGTTGCTCTTCTACCGACCATCGGGCCTTACCTGCTGCCGCGGATCTCGCAGGTGGTGCGCAAAACGCTGCCACGCCTCGAGTTGCAGCTCTATGAGTACCAGACCGCGCAAATGCTGGAGAAGCTGCAAAGTGGCGACATCGATGTAGGGGTCCTGGCGCTGCCGGTGGATCTCGATGGCCTGGAGGCGCGGGAGCTTTACAAGGAGCCTTTCGTGGTCGCGGTTCCTGACCAACACAAGCTCGCCAAACGCGACAACGTTCGCGCGGACGACCTCAAAGAAGAGACGGTGCTGCTACTGGAAGACGGGCATTGTCTTCGGGACCAGGCACTGGAGGTCTGCAGCCGGATCGGTGTGCGCGAAAAACAGGACTTCCGCGCCACGAGCCTGGAGACCTTGCGACAAATGGTTGCGACCGGCGCGGGGCTTACGCTACTGCCCGAGTTGGCCAGCCGCGGCGCCTATGGCAATGCCAAGGGGGTCACGATCCGTCCATTTGCTAAACCC
Source organism: uncultured Steroidobacteraceae bacterium (assembly GCA_964400085.1). Lineage (GTDB taxonomy): Bacteria > Pseudomonadota > Gammaproteobacteria > Steroidobacterales > Steroidobacteraceae > 13-2-20CM-66-19. The sequence goes on from CAYNTW010000034.1 coordinate 32,014, forward strand.
GCCCCAGTGCGACACGTTGGCGCGATCTGGCGCAAGACCACGGCGCGCGGACCCGCCATCGATGCGCTCTGCGATTTAATCGCGGATCACGCCAAGTGAGCCGCTGGGGACCGCTTCGGGCGGTGCGCCGGATTCAGCGCGCCGCGCTGATCGAGCGGCGGCGATCGCACCCACTATGACCATCGCCCCAATGATTTGCAGCACCGAGAGGCGCTCGCCCAATACCAACCATGCCGCGACTGCCGCGCCGATGACTTGCACCAACAGCCCCAACGAGCCGAATGTTGGACGCAGGTGCGCCAACGCGTACGTGATGAGGCCCTGACCCAGGACGTGCGCTGTTACCGCACACCCGGCAATGATTGCCCATCCCTTCGGCGTATCCGGCAAGAACTTCTGCGAGAGCGCCAACGGGAGCAACAGTACAGTGAACACAAGTGTCGAGTTGAACATCACGGTGCCCGTTCCGTAGGTCGCCCGCAGACGCGCTACGGCCAGAAGATATGCCGCGAAGAAGACCGCGGTACCGAGCGCGCATGCATCGCCCACAAAGGCCGAGCTACCGTGACCAAACTTTGGGCTCACGACGAGCGTCATGCCGGCGAGTGCGAGCGCCGCCGCCGCGAGATACCGCATGGTGGGGCGCTCGCGCCAACACATCCATGCAATAAAGGAGACGATGAAAGGGGCGACGCTGGACTCCAGGGTCGCGGCCGCAATCGAGGTCAGCAGAAGCGACCAATGCCACAGAGCGAGGTCACCCGCAAAGAAGAAACCGGCCCACAGGAATCCCGGGTCGCGAAAGCCGGCAAGGGCCAGGCCCAGGTGGCGCCTGAGCGCTGCATCGCGCTCGCCCGCCCCTGGCTCAAACAGCGCCCACAACGCGAGCACCGGTAGGGCAAGGAACCCCCGCCAAAATGCCGTGGCCGCCGGCCCGGTCTCAGAAAGGCGAACGAGGATGCCCGCCGACCCAGTGCATAGCGCGCCCACAAAAAGCGCGATCAATGCTCCTATCTCCTTCTTCTCAGGCCGCCTTCCCATGCGCATTGCTCTCTATGTCCTCGGGATCAAGCATAGTCGGTCCCTAGGGTAGCGGTCTGGCATACTGAGGTGCTTGCTCGAATGAGGCATTGACTGGATGGATCGCGCCGCATCTCTCTGCGTCCGGCTCTGCGTCGGCCTGCTGATCGCCTACTGCGCCATGGCGCAGGCTCCCGCGCTCGTGGTTGAGGATGCCTGGGCGCGCGAGGTACCGGGATCGGATGTCGCTGCGGTGTACCTGACCGTGCGCAATCCGAGCTCGCAGCCGATAACGATCGTGGGTGTGGAGTCCCCTGTGGCGAGCCACGCAATGATCCACGAAACAAAGACCGAGCGCGGCCAGTCGCGAATGCGACCGCATGAGCAACTCGTCATCCCCGCCAGGCAGTCAGTGAAGCTGGAGCCCGGTGGCTTGCACATCATGCTCCATGACTTGAAGCAGCCTCCTTCGGTTGGGCAAACCGTGCCGCTCGTCCTGCTACTGGCGGGGGGCGGTAAAGTGGCGGTTGCGGCACCCGTGCGCCCGCTGACTGCGCAATGACAGTACGCCCCGACCTGCCGCTGGATCACGTCACGCCATACGATCGCTTCGCCTTCAGCGACGTCGATGTGGAACAGCTGTTGGTGAGCGGTGAGCATCGAAGGGAGCTGGTCGACTATTTCGGAGCGGACGAGTATCGCGATCTCGCGCGGCTCGCGCGACAGGCCGCGCGAGCTCCCAACAAGGAGCCGGACCTGCACGTCATTATCGTGCCCGGAATCATGGGCTCGCAGCTTGGACTTGCGCGTACTCCACCGTTACCGAACGATGTGCTCTGGGTCGATCCGATCGACATCAGCATCGGCCGTCTCGAGAGTTTGCGCCTGCCCGCGGCAGCGCGCATCGTCTCCCTCGGAGTCGTTCTTTATTCCTATCTGCGCCTGAAACTGCAGCTGCGTGCGGCGGGATTCTCAGTCTCGTTTCACGACTACGATTGGCGGCTCGGTATCGATGAGCTCGGACGAGCCTTCGCCGAGCGCCTGCAAAAGGAGCCTTCCCCACGACTTGCTATCGTCGCGCACAGCATGGGCGGGCTCGTCAGCCGAGCCGCCGTTGTGTTACCGGGCGCCGAGCGTGTGGAGCGCGTTCTGCTCCTCGGCAGCCCCAACTTTGGCACGTTCGCTACTATCCAGGCGTTGCGTGGAACGTATGCGGTCGTACGCAAGCTTGCGCGACTCACCAACGACACCTCGGCAGAGTTTCTCGCGGGAGAAGTGTTCAACACCTTCCCGAGTCTCTACCACATGTTGCCGGCCGCGAGCTGTAGTAACGGAACTGACTTGTTCGATGCCGACGCATGGCCGCGGTCGGGACCACTGCCGGACGCCAGTCTCCTGGAACACGCCCGCACGGTGCAAAGCGCACTCGCGCAACCGGATTCGCGATTCGCTTGCATCGTCGGGGTCGGTCAGGAGACGGTCACCGGTGTCCAGCGGCGCGGTGAGGATTTCGTCTACACCATCACCCGTCATGGAGATGGGACAGTCCCCGTGATCAGCGCAGCGCTCCCGGGCGCGCCCACGCACTACGCGCCAGTCGCGCACAGTGACCTCACCCGAGATCGGGTCATCGCCGCTGCTGTTGTCGATCTGTTGCGCAAAGGGTCGACGCGTAAGCTACCCACGAAGTGGGCGAGCTCCAGTGTCGCTGAAGCGCGCATCACGGACCGACAGCTACGGCGCACCCATGCGAGCAAAGTTGATTGGGCGGCATTGGAGCCCGAGGAGCGGCGCGCGTTCCTGGAGAACTTGAACGAGCCGCCGAAATTGACTCTGCGGGTGCCCGCGGGGGCTCGTCGAGCCAAGCGCGCCAAGTCGCGCCAGCGGCGGCCCAAGCGTCGCTAAAGAAACCAAAAAAAGGGGGCAGCATGTTGGATGGCAACGGTTTTTCCGAGCTCCAGAATATTCCGAGTGCTGCGCACCTGGTGCGCATCGGCATCAGATTGCTCGTCGCGCTCATCATCGGGGGCATGGTCGGCTTTCAGCGCGAGCTGACACACAAGCCGGCTGGTCTGCGCACGCACATGCTGCTGTCTCTAGGGACGGCGCTCATCGTGGTCGGCGCCCAGGAATCCGCCATGAGCAATAGTGACCTGTCGCGCGTCGTGCAGGGACTGGTGACTGGAATCGGTTTCCTGGGTGGCGGCGCCATCCTGAAGCTCACCGCCGAGCACGAGATCCATGGATTGACCACGGCCGCGGGACTGTGGATGACGACAGCCGCCAGCATCGCCGCCGGCTTGGGCCAGCTTCCCCTGGCGATTGTTGGCGTGAGTGCTGGCCTGGTGGTGCTTGCCGCGTTCGCAAGAATAGAGAAGCGGCTCGGTCACCGTGTCTCGCAAGATGCCGCCAACCGCCCGCCGACAGGCAAGAAGTCCGATTGAGGGCGGTCGGTGGTATCTGATTTGGATCAGTGAGCGATCAACGCTCGCGCCTGTTCAGCCCAGAACAGTGCATCCAGATAAGCGGCACGGATAAGGTGGGAGGACAAGGTGCCGTAAGCGACGTGATTCCACGCGGCGCGTTCGTACGCCCTGGTGCATTGGAGAGCTTCGCCGAGCAGGCCCTCACCCGCAACCAGGGCTCGTGATACGGAGCTGGACAGGGGTAACTCTTCAACGATCTTTTGTGTCGGCATTCCCACGAGCGCGCCGAGCAGCGAGAACAAACCCGTGATGAAGTAGGGACCGCAATCCTTCACCCCGGAGAGCCGAGCGAGCTGCTCGCACATGCGCGCACGAGTCATGGCCTGTATGTATAGGCTTGGCGGACGATCGTCGAAACCCTGCAGGCACAGCAGAGAACACAACTGCCGCAGGCTGTCCACACCCAGGATGACGATCGCCTGGCGGATGGAGTCGATCTTGCGTGGGAAGTTGTAGTAGCTCGAGTTGATACAGCGCAGGACGTGATAGGACAAGGAGACGTTCTGGCTGAGCAGATTCTCCACCTCGTCGAGTGAGTAGTCCTCACTCTGCAATGAGGCCACCAGGCGTAGCGTGCCGAGCTTGCTCGAGGGCACCCGTTTCGCGCGGAACGTCTGTGGGTGCTGGAGGAAATTGCCTTGGAACCCGTCGAACCCCAACGCGATGCAATGCTCGAACTGCTCCAGGCTCTCGACCTGCTCGGCGATCACTTTGAGCTTGCGCGCCTTGAGATCCTTGACCAGGGCGGGGAGCTCTTGGGCCCCGATCTGGGTGATCTCGATTTTGGCGATATCCGCCAGCTCCAACAGCTCTGGATCGGTCGTGCGCGGCGAATAGTCGTCGAGCGCAATGCGGTGACCGCGCGTGCGCAGTGTTTTGATGCCTTCAATGACGGCCGGTTTGGCGGGGACATGCTCCAACACTTCGATGACCGCCAGTTCCGGCCGCAAGGGAAGCTCTGGCGCGGTGATGAGGAGCTCTTCTGGATAGTTGATATGGATGGGCAGTCCGGCGGCGAGTCGCTCGAACCCGATTTCGAGCGCCGCGTTGGTGATCACGTGGAGTGTGGCGCGCCCGGGATCGGTGATCTCAGCTTTCAGGGAGCGAGGCGAGTGGCGGTAAAGGAGCTCGTAGGCCGTCACGGCCATCGCCGAGTCGTAAATCGGCTGCCTTGCGACGAAGACCTCGACTTGCGTGGGGGTGTTCGCCATGGGGTCCAGATCTTGTCGTGCGTCTTTTTGGCTACCCATGGTCAACGGCAATTTAGCGGCAATTCGGTGTTCCCGATCTGCGTCTGCATCGGCGGCTTGCTGGGCCGCATGAGGGCCGCTGGTTGCTGGCTAGCCGATTCGGGAGCTGGGTCACATTTGCTCCGAAGCCACGAGGACGCTTCAGAAACATTGCGCGCGCGAGCTCTAGCGCTGGATTCCGATGGTGATCCAGGAGTCGGGCTCCGCGTCGCCGCGCCATGTGAGTCCCTCGATGGTCAACTGGTAGTTGCCCGGGCCGAGGGCCGAGCTGTTCAGAGCGATGCGCAAGTGGCCGTTCGAATCCTTGGAGAGCTCACTGATGACGGCCACGCGTCCCTGGTCGATCCTGTCGATGGTGACGCGGAAGACCTTGTAAGGAGAGCGGGATTCGTCGATCTTGAAGTCGACCAACTGCGCGGGGCCGCCGCCGATGGTGATCGCGGGAGTGTTCGATCCGCCCTCGCGACTCGGTAGCAGGCGCACCTCGCGTGTGCTCGTCGCCGGATCCAGGGGGCGCTCTGCGGCCTGGTGTTCCAGCTTGGTGATGCGTTGAGCCTTCGTCCCATTGTCGTTGATGGTGTACCAGAGGCCACCAGCCAGGGCGATCACCGCAACGACCAGACCGAGGGTCACTTGAATTTTCTGCCAGAAAGGCGGCTTCGCTTCCTGCCAGGGTTCCGGCTTACCGCTCGCTTCCAGGAGACGCAGTCCGGCGTTGACGCGGTCCGCCAATCCCAACTCATCGAGTATCTTGGGATTGTCACGACAAAACCGCTCGAATTCCGTGGCGCCCTTCAACGGCAGTCGACCTGACAGGTAACGCTCGACGACCTGATTTCGGGCGATGAAATCCCGATCCATCGGCGCGGCGGCCGCGGACGCGGCTGCGCTCGACGCGGAGGTGGTTGCAGGTGCGGACGATGTTGGTATTGCGGGGACTTGTTGCCCTTCTGCGGAGGCAACAGACGCATTGATATCGGTACTAGCGGACGCGGTCGGAAGAGGCACCGTTTCCTTTCGTGGGGGATCCGCCATCACTGAGGCGGCCGGAGCCGGCGGAGGCGTCAGCAGTTCCTCCTCGAAGGCGAGTGAGGAACTTTCGGGAGGGTGCGCGATGCCCGGTTGCGCGGCCGCGGACGGGATAGAAGCAGGGCCCGAGACGATGTCGGATTTCGCGGGGGTCGGCTCGAGCTCATCCAGCGGTAAGGGCCGTAACGGCTCTTCTATCGGAGCGGATGCGAGCGATACGGTTTCTGTTGAGAGAGATTCGAGTGCTGACGCCGTCGATGCTGCGGACGGCGCCGATGCTGCTGACGCCGCCGGTGCTGCTGA
>CAYNTW010000034.1:38201-49997 GCA_964400085.1 uncultured Steroidobacteraceae bacterium
GCCGGTGCTGCTGAAGGCGCCGGTGCTGCTGGTGTCGGGTGTGCGATCGACGTGGTTGTGGCTGCCGACGCGACTGGCGCTTGCGCCGCCTTTGGGCGAGGTCCCGGGGCCGACGGAGCCGGGTTCGATGATGAACCAACGGACGGGGTGCTGGTCGGAGCTGGCGCTGCTGCTGGCGCGACCGTTGGTGTCGTTGAGTACGCGGGCGAGCTCGGCGGCGCAGGGGGGTGCGATACCGGAGCTACCGCGGATGTCGGTCCGGAGACCGCTATGCTACCGGGCGCGACGGGACGCGGAGGTAGTTTGGGCGCCGGCGGTGGCGCCGCGGCTGGTGCTGGGCGCGCGGGCGGCACTGTTGGTATTGCCGCTCTCGGAATCGGCTTGGCGGCGTTGGTGGTCCGAGTTGGAGTCGCCGCGGGCGTACTTGACGCAGCAGCGCTCACCACTGTTGCGCCGGGCTTGGGTCCAACCGGGGGTTTGACAGTTGGTATTGCTGTCGCTGACGGAGTGGGACGCGCGGCCGCCGGAGCGGGTGCTGGGCGCCCAACGGGTTGGGACAGCGCCGCGGAGGGCGCTCCAGTGGTCAATGGGCCCGAGCCAGCGCCTGATGCCGCCGATTTTGGCGTCGAGCGCGACACCGACGCCGATTCGGAAGACGTTGCGCCGATCGCCGAGGATTGCGAGGCCGGACTCGCCGGTGGTTTGGGCGCTCGTCGCGGACCTGAGTCGGAACTCGCGGCGGCCGCAGAGGACGGGGCATCTAGACTCGGGGGCAGTTTGGGCGTTCGTCGCAAACCCGAGTCGGAGACCGTTGGATCGTTCAGGGACGCACGCGAAGAGGCGCTGCCGGCGGCCTTTGCAGTCGCACTCGTCGATGGGGTCGGGTCGGTCCCGGGAGCGGAGCCCGGCGGCAGTCTGGGTGCGCGCCGCGAGCCTGAATCGGACAGTAACGGGTCAACCGCGGACGAGCGCGAGTTGGAGCTCGCGGCGGTGGACGCACGAGAAGTGGAACTCGTGGAGATCTTTGGAGCCTGTTGTACCGCCGCGGACTCGGAGGCGGCACTATTGGGACCCCGAGCGGCACTGGAGCTGCTCTTCGGGCCAGGCCGTGAGCCTGACTCAGAGGTGTTGGAAGCGGCGGCCCACGAGCCAGTTGCCGAACTCGATTTCGCACTCGGCGAGCGACGCAGGGCGGTATCCGATGTCGTCAGTGACGCGTCTCGGGCGCGCGATCCGGACGCGCCAGGGGGAGATGTAGTCTCTCTGCCGGGTTTTGATGTCCCGCTACCTGTCGCTTCAGCAGCAGGTATCGGCGAAGCAGGTTGCGGCGCGGGTGCGGCGGCGGACGACGTGCCGCCACCTGCCAATTCTGGAAGGAGCAACTGATCGAGACCGAGCAACTCCTCCGGATCTCCGACCGGCGCAGTGCTCGCACGCGTGGAATTCGCAACCCTGGAGGATGAGGCGGCAGCCTCGTTCAACGCGGCCAGCAACAGATCCGGCTCACTCTCGCCGAGCAGAGCCTCAGGATCGATCAGCTCCTTTTCCGCCGAGTCCGAGGGTTTGGTTGCAGACGCCGCCCCGTTGGCGGCGGCACCGGAGGACGACGGGGGTGCCGGTCCGGTCGGTACGCTCCCGTCGATAGGTGCCTCGACCGGCAGATCGGTTAGGGGCTCCAGGACGGGGCGAGACGCAGCTTCCATAGTTTCGAGCCTCGTAAACGCTTCGTCGAACGCAAACAGGCACCCGCTTCAGCGGCTGCCCCACGCACCACACGACCAGATCGCCGCAATTGCGCGCAAGACGCCGCCAGAACGGACGCTTCGGACCTAGCCCGGTCAGCACATCCTCGTGCTGACCGTTCTGGCGCACCGAAAATAAGGCGCGCAGCGGTCCCTAGCTATGGGTACCGAAGTCCCGTTGCCATTGACGCGTAGCGCGTATCTAAGCAATGCCGGCGCTTCGTAGCGTCGCGATGGCTCACATAACGGTCGTCGAAGGGCCCGGAATGTGACGCAAGTCACAAGGATTCCTACAAAGATGTCTGTCCCGCAGATGCGACGAATGGCGTCGCAAGATGGCATCAGCAGCGGAAGTGCGTCACACTTCCGCTGCCAACGGTGAGATAAATTCAGTTCTCAATGCAGATACGCGCGCTGCTCGACCTCGAGCAATTTTCCGATTCCCCCTACGCGAACGAACTGCGCCGGGATTTTCCCGACCTCCGTTTTTCGCCCGCGTTGGAGAAGGACTTTCAGGCGTTCCAACTGGATCGCGTGCGTTCGCGCGTGCGCTTTTTCCAGCTCGCGACGTGTCTGCTCTGCCTGGCTGTCGCCACGCACCTGATCATTCTCGACAGACTCTCAGTGACCGACGCCCTGGTCGGCTGGCTCGGTATCGCGCTCGTCGCAAGCTTGTTGCTGGTATGGACATCGTGGAGCCGCTTTTACGAGCGTCTGTATTTGCCGGCCGCGCGAATCGCACTGCCGATTCTCGGAGTGGTCTCCGCGGTGGGCATCGCCGGGAGTGTGATCGCAGGCCACCCCGATCCATTTTATTTTCTGACCTCCTACAGCATTGCGCTGTTTTTCCTGGGAGGCCAGCGTTTCCGCGAAGCTCTCATCGCAAACGCGCTCATGATCGTGGCACACGGAGCCACGCTCGCCTATCTCGGTCATTCGATCGAGTCCGTTGTTTACTATGTCAGCGTGCTGACGATCACGACCGCCGTAGGAGCGTTTGCCTATGGCGGCGTTGAGCGCCAGTTGCGGACGTCCTTCCTCGAGCGCGGGTTGATGAGTGAGATGGCCGCCCGCGATGGTTTGACCGGACTGAAGAACCGCCGCGCGTTCGATGATCACTTTTCGCGCATGTGGCAGCAGGGCTTGCGCGACAAGCGCTCCTTGGCGCTGCTCCTGATCGATGTCGATCATTTCAAAGCTTACAACGACCGATATGGGCACCAGGCGGGCGATCACGCGCTACGACGCGTCGCGCAGGTCGTGCAAGGTTTTGCACGCCGACCCCTGGACATCGCGGCGCGCTACGGCGGCGAAGAGTTCGTGCTCGCTCTGTTCGATATGACGGGCGAACACGTTCAGGAGCTCGCGGAAGAGCTCCGCAACTCGATTTTCGCTCTGCAGATTATCCACGAGGATTCTCCGACCGCGCCGTACGTTACCGCGAGCGTGGGAATCTCAGTCGTGCGGCCGAAGGTCGGCAGAAGTCCCGAAGGCGCCGTTCAGCTTGCCGACGAATCCCTCTACAGCGCCAAGCGCAGTGGTCGAAACTGCGTGAAGCTGGTGGATAGCGACTACGCCCTTTTCACCACGGGAACCTTCCGCCGCCGGGCCTGAAGCCCAGCGAAGGCCTCAGTTAACGCCAGAGTTGAGGAAGTATTCGACCTTGTCGCGGTAGGTACGCGAGAGTTTGAGCTCGTGTCCTCCCTCCAGCGTGAGGAAATACTCGCCATTCATATGCGCGCGCAGACTCTTGACCAGGCGCAGATTGACAATCGTCGAGCGGTGCACTCTCTGAAAGAGCTTCGGATCCAGAAGCTCTTCGAGCTCTTTCATGGTGCCACGAAGGATGTGCGTATCGCCGTCAGCATGGATGCACATGTAGTCACCCGCGGCGTCGATCCACTGGATTTTGGCGACCGGGACCCGTACCGTCTCCCGACCTTGCCTTATCGGCAGAACTTCAGGATGGCGCGCTTCCACTGCAGCGCGCCCTCGCGTCAGCAACTCATCGAGCGCGAGCTCACCCGACCCGGTGATCTCGGCGATGATTTCCATCAGTCGGTCCCGTTGGTTTGCGGCGGTTTTGGAGCGCACGTGCTCACGTACTCGCTCGAGGGCGGCCTGGAAGCGGCCATCGTCAATCGGCTTCAGCAGATAGTCCACCGCGCGCGCTTCGAATGCCTTGATGGCGTACTGATCGTAAGCGGTAATGAAGACGAGGACCGGCAGTGATTCCTGCGGGAGCTGGGCGAGCACGTCAAATCCCGACATCCCGGGCATCTGGATGTCGAGGAAGACGAGATCGGGCTTGAAGCTGGAGATGGCGGCGAGCGCCTCCCGGCCGTTGGTGCATTGGGCGACAATGTTGAAATCGCCCGCTTCCCGCAGCCGTAGCTCGATTCCACGGCGTGACAACGCTTCATCGTCCACAATGATGGTGTTGATCATCATGCCCGCGCCCTCTTCGATTCAGGATACGGCTGATTCGGCGCCGCTTCCGTCTTGGCCAGTTCCAACGGTAGGGCCATGTCGATGCGTAGCCCAGGGTGACTGTTGAGTACCGCAAAGCGGTGGTTCTCTCCATAGAGGACGGCCAGGCGCTCGCGTATGTTGCGAAGACCAACACCACGCCGCTCGGTAGGCGCATAGCGATCACGCATGCCTGGGCCATCATCGATGACACTCACCTCCAGCATCGCGCCGCGTGCCCGACCTTCGATGCGCACGCAGCCACCGCCCTCGCGCGGCGAGATAGCGTACTTGAGAGCGTTCTCTAGTAGAGGTTGCAGCAGAAGACTTGGCACCAGCGCATCGAGGGCCGGTCCTTCAATCGCGTATTCGAGTCGCAGGCGCTCGCCAAAGCGCAATCGCTCCGTGCCCAGGTACAAGTCGAGGGCTTCGATCTCTTGCCGGAGCGTGACTTTTTTCATCGGGTCCTGGTCCAGGGTGTAACGCAGGAATTCCGACAGACGCGCGATCGCATGGTTCGCCGTGCGGTTCTGGTTGTCCAGGATGAGGGTGGAGATGGCGTTGAGGGTGTTGAAGAGAAAGTGCGGATTGAGCTGGTAGCGCAGCATCTTGAGCTGCGACTCCTGCGCGAGAGCCGCGGCCTTCAATGCCGCTTCCTGTTGTTGCTGTTGCGATTCGTAGGAACGGATCCCGAAGTACAGGGCGCTCCACAACAGCAAGAGGTAGGTCGTGGAAATAGAGCCCTGGAAGAGCTCGAACAAGGTTCTGAATTGCCAGTCGGGCTCGACGATCTGTTTGTAGGCAAGGTTGATCACCGTGCGCAGTGCGCACGCGATGATGTAGCAGGTCACCAGCACACCCAATGCGATGACCCGTGGCGGGCGTCCCCATAAGCCGCGATAGATGTAACGCATGGGCATCGACAGAACGAATCCCGAGACCGCCGCGACGACGATGACTTGTGCGTAGCTGCTGGGCTTCTCGTAGAGAAGGGCGCCGAAATACTGTGTGATGGCGTACGCGCCCCAGCCCGCCGCGTGCAGGCTCCAGAACAGGAGGTTCCGCTTGGAGCGAAATTGTTCGAGCGTCAGCATGCCTTGGGCGCAGGATTATGAGGCGCAAGCCCGGTAGTCTCAGGAGAAAGCTTAGGCCATCTCGCCGCCGGGCGTAGCCGGATGAGCGTGCTCGAAACTCGGCTCGTCGCAGGCACGAGCCGTGGACGAAACGGCGTCAGCTCGGCTTGGCAGGTTCCGTCGCGGGCGGCTGCGGCATATTGAGCGATTCGATGGGCAGCACCTGCGACAAGGCCGGACCCTGGGCGAGGTCGCACCCAATGGCCGTGAGCCACTGCAGGGAGGCCTGCGATTCGACACGTTTGGCCGCGCAGTGGATGCCGAGCACCTTCACCGCCTGCACGATAGCGACGACCATCGCCTGCGAAAGCTTGTCGCGTAGCGCGGCTGAGGTCAATTTCGGATCGATCTTCACGAGGCGCAGCGCCTTCGAGCGCAGCAACGGCAACACGGCCGAGTCGAACGAGAAGTCATCGATCACGACGAAACAGCCCAGCTTGTCGCAAAGGGAGATGAAGCGCTCCACTTGAGCGCGATGCTGGGTGCAGAGCGGCTCGGCGATCTCGAATCCCAGGTTATCCGGTGCGATGCCGTTGGCTTTCAGACAAGAGGCGACGTGTTGTGGGAAGCGTTGGTCTTCGAGCGTCGCAATCGAGAGATTCAAGCTGAAGCTGGTGGGCTCCAGGTTCCAGGCCGACCGGTTGGCTCCCAACCAGGAGAGTAGCCGCTGCAAGGTCAGTCCATCCATGGCCGCGGGAGCGCGATTCGCATCCCGGTGTGGGATTCGCGGCAGCACTTCATAGCGCCGCATGCGGCCGCCGGCGCGCAGCTTGGAGAAAGGCTGCACGTCGAGGATCAGACTGGAAGGATCGAACGTAATGGCGCGTGATGTTCCGGTAGCCGCGGCGGCGCTGAGCGCGGGAACGGTTGCAGTTGCGGACGAGCCATTCAAGGCGCGATGGGTGCCCGTCATGACCGCGGACGGTAGCGCCTTGGTAGTGGTCGTTGCGTTGGTCGGCTTGGCGGCTGGCGCCGAGCCTGTGGCAGTTGCATTCTGGCCTGGGGATGCCGCCGCGGGGGCAACTCCGGTCGTCGACAATGCATCCGCGCTGACTGGCGCCGACGAGTTTGTTGCCGCCGCACCCGCAGACGTCGGAGGCACGCCGGCTGAGGCGGGTGACCCAACAATAATATCGGATGCGAGTGTCGGAGTGGTTACGGCGCCGGCCGCTGGAGCTGGACCCGAAACAGGGGCAGCGCCTGCGAGAGCTGGAGGGCTCACAGCCGCCGGGGTGGCGCTTATCGCTGGAGCTGGCGCTGCCGCCGCCGCTCCAACCGCGGCCGGCGTTGGGCTGGTCTGGGCACCTGCCGACAGAAGCACAGGTGCTGGGCTCGATATAGAAGAAACCGGCGCAGCGGGTGAGCTCGTCGCCCACGCCGGGGCCGCTGGCGCTGTCGATGCTGATTTTGCCGCAGGAGGAGACGCGCGCAACGGCGCGACAGTGCCCGTAGGCGGCTTGGGTCCTTCCGGTTGGAGTACCGGAGGAGCAAGCGCATCGTCGGGTACGAGCTCGAGGCTGCCGTCGGAGGAATTCCAGGTCAGTGATGAGGTTGGCTTAGGCGGTGCCGTCGATGGTGCGGGCGCCCGCGCAACGGACTCAGCCGCCGACACCGCGGCAACATCGGGGAAGACTTCGAATTCGAGAATGTCGTCAATCGCCTGGGGCGAAAGCTCTTGAGCCGCGGGCGTCGCACTAGCGGTTGACGGCGCAGCGGAAGTCGCTGCAGGTGCGCTCGCGCCGCGACCACCCGCGGAACTGGTTGGCGCTGTTTTGGCTTGAGGGGCGGCAGGTTTGGACGGCGCGGCGGCTGCTGGAGCCGGTGCGGCCGCTGGAGAGGCGAGCGTGGCGCGCGGCGGTGATGGCCGCTCAGGCGTTAGCTCCAGGACCGGCGCGACAGCGACGGCGATCGGCGCGGACGGCTCGGAGTTGGCCGCGCCCTTCGAGCTGGCACGCAGAAGTACTGCTACCTTCTGCATGATGGTCCGCGTCTGCGGACTGACAATTTTTTCCAGGACGCCATCACCCACCGACTTCAAGTCGGCCAGGATCATGGCAACACCGACGAGATCTCCCTGCGGTGCGCGGACAGGCAGGAAAATGCCCACGCGACCGTCTTCCATGCCGGTTTCGTAGCATGGCAAGGAGCGATCGTTCGTGAGAGCGTCCATCGCCTCGAGCACGAGGTTGTGCTCATCCGGCCCGAGCGCGCCTTCGCTAAGCCACAGTACGTTGGCTTGTTCGTCGTAAAGCGAGACCGAGTGAAGACGCAGAGGCGGCAACGCCGCGCGTAACTGCCAGCCCAGAGATTCGGCCGTCATGGGTTCGGCTGCCGCGGGAGCGGCGGAGGCGGGCGTGTTGGCAGGCGGACGCACGGCCATAGCATTCAGTGGCTGCAAGGACTTCCCCATCCAGGATGCGCACGAGCCGGACGACTGGATATTGCCCGGCGGGGCATAGAGTGGCAGGAGCAATGGAGCAGCGCCGTGATTGCCTTCGCGTTCCGTCGGCGAATGCACACGGTTTTTTGTCACGCGCCTCGCGGGCGTTTGTCATATTCAACGCGCGTGTATTGGACGATGCTCGCGGACACATCGAGTGTGTCCGCGAGAGTTGTGCATCGAACCAACTTCAGTACGGACCAAAGGCGTCCGTCAGATGCCACCGAGGAAGTCGCGCTTACCAATGTCGACCCCGTTATGTCGAAGAATGGCGTACGCGGTCGTGATATGGAAAAACACATTCGGGATGGCCCAGCGCTGCACGAACGCCAGTCCCTTGAAATCCAGGAACTTCTCTGGCCCGGCCGGCACCCTGATGTCACGGTCCTCGGCGCCCTCGAAGGCGCTCGCCGGCACACCCTTCAGGTAATCGACCGTGCGTGCGATCCGCGCGCGTAGCTCCTCGATGGTTTTCTCATTGTCCTCGAAACGGGGCGGCTCGAGTCCGGCGAGTCGGGCGACCGAGTTTTTCGAGATGTCGGCGGCGATCTGCACCTGGCGCGAGAGCGGAAACATGTCCGGCGCGAGGCGCGCATTGACCAGCACGCTCGGATCGAACTTCTTGGCGCTCGCGTGGGCCAGTCCTTTTTCGAGCACCACGGACAGGGCGCTGAGCGAATGAGCGAACACATCGACGGTAGCGGCTTGTACGGTGATCTTCATGGCATTCCCCTTGGATGATGGGCTGAAAGGCGCGTCCGGCGCTTTCAGCAGCCCGCCCATAGGTGCTGGCAAGCCTCGGGCGCGCAGCGGCGGAAAGCGGACGGGCGATTTTAGCTGGCTCTAGCTTGGCCTGCGTGCCTCTTGGGTGAAACAATACGCTCTATCGTTGGAGAGATTGGAGCCCTCTTGAATCTGATCTGGACCCCCGCGCAATTGGCCGTACTGGCCAAGGTCGTCGACCTGAATGGCTTCTCCGCTGCGGCGCGTGCTCTGGGGGTTCCCAAGGCGGCAGTGAGTCGAGCCATAGCCGATCTGGAAAGCGCCCTCGGCGTACGCGTGTTGGAGCGAACGACTCGGCGCGTCGGGCTCACGCAAGCTGGCCGACTTCTGTATCCACACGCCAAGCGTGTGGTCGAGGAGTCAGACGCGGCTCGGGCTTCTATTGCCAAGCTCCACGCGCCCGCGGCGGGCCCGCTGCGTGTGGTTGCCGATCCAACCTATGGCCGGGTGCTGCTGACGCCTCTGGTGCCGCGGTTTCTCGAGGCCTTTCCAGACCTCCCCCTGGAAGTCGCCTTGGACAGCGAAAACGCCACCGAAGGCTGGGACGTTGCGATTCGAGCTCAGCCGGCGCCGGATCCAGCAGTCGGGGGTCGCCTGCTTGGAGCACCGCCTGCGTTGCTTTGCGCGACCGCGACCTACCTGCAGCAACGGGGCCTGCCAACGCGACCCGAAGACCTCCGCGCCCACGATCTGCTCACGCCGGAAGCCACTGACCTGCCGGAATTCCGGCTCAGACTCGAGCGCGGCTCACAGCGCGCCGAGGTGCCGCTGGCCCCGAAGCTTGCCATCAATGATCCCGCGGTCCTGCATGCCGCAACCGCGGCCGGGCTGGGAATCGGCCTGCTGCCGGAATTCATGTGCCGTCAAGGCATTGCGACCGGCCGTCTGAAATCCGTACTGCCGGAGTGGACGCTTCCGCCGGCGGCGGCGCTGTATGCGCTCTACCCCGCCTCGCTCGAGACCGATCCGCGCGTGCAACGGTTCGTGGACTTCCTCGCGGCGAACATTGTGCCGGCACTCGCCTCTTCCAACTCGCCAGACTGAGCATTGCGCGGTCCGCCGGCGCGCCCCCGTCGATATCTTACTCGCGAGTAGGATAACGCGAAAAAACGGCTACACTAGGCCGCATCGGGGACCAGGGGACCTATATGTATCGCGCGCCACTGCGGGAATTGCGTTTTGTCATGGAGGAGTTGCTGGGAGCCGCACAGCTCGCGGCGTGCCCGGATCTCGCTGAATACTCCAACGAGCTTGCTACATCCGTGCTCGAGGAGGCGGCGCGCTTCGCGCAGGACGTTCTCGAGCCGCTCAACCAACCCGGCGACCAGGAGGGGGCCCGCTGGACCCCGGAGGGCGTGGTCACCGCGCCTGGATTTCGCGAGGCGTACCAACAATTCGTCGCGGGCGGCTGGCCCCAGCTCGGCGCGTCGCCGGAGTTTGGTGGCCAGAGAGTGCCGCTGGTGCTGGTCACGGCTGTGCAGGAGCTGATCGCTTCGTCGAATCTCGCGTTCAAGCTCTGTCCCATGCTCACTCATGGCGCCGTGCATGCGTTGGAGTTGTCCGGCTCCGAAGAGCAGAAGCGCTTCTTCCTGCCGAAAATGATAAGTGGTGAATGGACCGGCACCATGGTGCTCACCGAGCCGCACGCCGGGTCCGACCTGGCGCAGGTGCGCACGCGAGCCGTGCCTGAGGGGCAGCATTATCGGATCTTCGGCCAGAAGATCTTCATCACCTGGGGAGATCACGACCTCACGAGCAACACCATTCACATGGTGTTGGCGCGCATCGAGGGGGCGCCCCCGGGGGTGAAGGGCATCTCGCTGTTCATCGTGCCCAAGGTCCTCGTCAATGAGGACGGCTCGCTCGGCGCGCGTAATGAAGTGCGCTGTGTCTCGATCGAGCACAAACTCGGCATTCACGCGAGTCCGACGTGCGTGCTCGCCTTCGGTGACAACGAGGGGGCCGTGGGCTACCTGGTCGGCGAAGCCAATCGCGGTCTCGAATACATGTTCATCATGATGAATGCAGCGCGCCTGTCTGTCGGACTGGAAGGTTATGCGATGGGTGAGCGCGCGTTCCAACGCGCCGCGGAGTGGGCTCGTACACGCATACAGGGAAAACCCCCTGTTGCGCAGCCGACCGGACCGGTGCCTATCATCAATCATCCGGACGTGAAGCGTATGCTCCTGACGATGAAGTCGTGCACGGAAGCTTCACGCGCGCTTGCGTTGTACACCGCTTTGCAACTTGATATCGCCGCGTACGGTCCCGAGCCCGCTCGGCGCGCGGCCGCGCAGGCCCGCGCGGATCTGTTGATACCCATCGTGAAGGGCTGGTGCACTGAGGTGGGCAACGAGATGACCGGTATCGGTGTACAGGTGCACGGAGGAATGGGATTCATTGAGGAGACCGGCGCGGCGCAGTATGTCCGGGACGTGCGCATCACCACGATCTACGAAGGCACCACCGGCATTCAATCCAACGACCTGATCGGCCGCAAGCTCGGACGCGATCAAGGAGCTGCCATGAGCTCGCTGTTGTCGGACATGTCGCGCGAGCTCGAGGGCTCAGGTGGTCATGAGCCCGCGATCGAGGCGATCCGAACTGCTGCGTTGGAAGGCGTGACTGTTCTCAAAACCGCGACGACAGCCCTGTTGGAGATGATCCGCTCACGCCCGGACCTCGCGATGGCGGTTTCGGTGCCGTATTTGAAACTGTGCGGGTATGTGGCCGGCGGCTGGCTCATGGCGAAGTCAGCAGCTCTCGCCGAACAGAAGAAGAGGGGCTCGGATCGCGACTTCTACGAGGCCAAAATCCGTACGGCGCTGTTCTTTGCGGAGCACGTGTTGCCGCAAACGATCGCGCTCTCCAAGGTGGTCACGCAAGGCGCGAAGTGTGTGGTCGAGACAGACGCTGCGTTAGTCTGAGTTGCCTGGAGCTGACGTGCAGGCAGCTAGAGTCGAGATGAGCAACAGGCATGCTGGTTCCTGCCTATGCGGCGGGGTTCGCTTCGAAATACAGGGAGAATTCGAGCGTTTCTATCTTTGCCACTGTGAGTATTGTCGCAAAGACACGGGCTCGGCTCACGCGGCCAATTTGTTCTGATCGACCGCGACCCTGAAGTGGGTTTCGGGACAAGACAAAGTCAGGCAATTCGATCTACCGGGGACTCGACACAGCAAATGCTTTTGTAGCGCCTGCGGATCGGCGCTCCCGATGATGCAGATGG
>CAYNTW010000035.1:0-5072 GCA_964400085.1 uncultured Steroidobacteraceae bacterium
CGCGGCTGCTGAATACCGGCAGCTCGCGGCCGCTTCGATCGCAAAGTACGGTGGGCGCTACCTGGCGCGGGCCGCGGAAGCTCACGTCGTGGAGGGCGACCCCACTACGCGCCGTATGGTCATCGTCGAATTCCCGTCTATGGAGCGGATAAGGCAGTGGTACCGCTCTGACGAATATGGGCTGGCCTTGCGCTTTCGCGGAGCGGCTTTGAGCCGGCGGCTGATCTTCGTGGACGGTATTCCGCCATGACTTAGGGCTTTACATCGTCCGTGCTTCTGTGCATACTGTGTATATAGTGAATACAGAGATGCACAGTGGCTTCATCGTCTCCCAAACCGATCCACGGCCCCTGTATCTGCAGATCAAGGAGCAGATCCGTCATCGCATTGCGGTGGGCGAGCTCAAGCCCGGGGACGAGATTCCTTCCATTCGGGCGCTCGCGGCGGATGCCCGCGTCAGCGTCATCACCATCAAGCGCGCGTACTTGGAGCTCGAGCTCGAGGGAATCATCCAAACCCGCCAGGGGCGTGGTTCCTTCGTGGCGGAAGGCGTGCGGCTCGAGGATACCCTCAAGGAGCAGGAGTTGGACCAACACCTCGAAGCGGCGCTCCGAGTGGCCGCGCTGCTGCGCCTTACGGATGACGAGTTGGCGCAGAGGCTGCGCAAGTTGAGCCGCGAGAAGCCACGATGAGCCCAGACGTCCCATATGCCTTTTCACTGCAGGGAATTTGCAAGTCCTTCCGGTACTTCCAGCTGGACGGGCTGAATCTCGACTTGCAGTTGGGCCAGATCATGGGTCTGGTCGGGCCGAATGGTGCGGGCAAGAGCACCACGATCCGGCTGATGATGGGCTTGATCTCACCCGAAGCAGGGGTGATCGAGGTACTGGGCCACCGCGTGCCGGAGCACGCGGCCGAAGCCAAGCGCGATATGGCGTTCGTCTCCGAGGACATGCGCCTCTACGGCGCGGCGACTCTCGCCTGGCACATGCGATTCGTTGCCTCGATCTATCCGAACTGGGACCAGGTGTATGCGCAGCAGTTGTTGCGACGTTTCAACTTGCGTCCAGAGCAACAGATCAACGGACTTTCGCGGGGCGAGCACGTGAAATCGATGTTGTTGCTCGCGCTGGCCCGTCGTCCGCGGCTGCTGATCCTGGATGAGCCAACATCCGGGTTGGATCCGGTCGCCCGTCACGAGCTGCTGACCGAGCTGATGGATATCGTGCGCGACGAGACTCGCTCGATCCTGTTCTCCTCGCATAACACCCTCGACGTGGAGCGCGTCTGCGATCAGATTGCCTTCCTCGACAGGGGACATCTCGTGGCCGCCTCCGACAAGGAGACATTCCTGGAGTGCTGGCGCCGGCTCAGTCTGGATATCCCGCCGGGCGTGACACTACCCCGCCTGGCGGACGTCGTGGACGTATCGTCCAATGGGAGATTGGCGACCGTGGTCACCAACAAGTATCGACCAGAAATCCGCTCGGTGCTGGAGTTTGCCGGGGCGCGCGTACACGAAGTGCAACGGATGTCGCTGGAGGAGATATTCGTGGCCAGCGTCATGAAGAGTCGCGAGGAGCCTGCGCGATGAGGTCGTCGGTTTTTTGGGCGCTGGTACGCAAGGATATGTACGTCTTGCGAGTCATCACGATCGCGGGGCTCGTGACCGGGTTGATCGCCCTTGGCGCCATGTTGACCGGCAAGGTGGGCTTTGCAATCGGTGGGATCCTCTATCTGACGGCCAATGTCGGCTCCGGAATCATGATCGCGATGTATGGCTTCATGGCGGATCGCAAGGAGCGGACGCGTGTGTTTGCGCTCAGCCTGCCGATCTCCGGGCAAAGCCACGACCTGGCAAAGCTGACGGCGGCATTCCTGAACTACGGCATCCCATGGGCGAGCTTCACTTTGTTGGGCCCTGTGTTGCTGCCACTCACAGGGGCGGTACCCAGGGGCTCGCTGGTCTATGGGCTGCTCGTCCAGGGATGCTGCCTCGCGCTCTTCAGCGCGCTCGTTGCGAGCTTGTTTGTCATGACTGCCGATTCCCTGGCCGGTATCGCGGTAATCGTGACCAACATCCTGTTCAGCCTGTTCATGGTGACGGTGAGTCAGCCGTCGATCAGTGGGCCGCTGTCCGGCTCACGGATTCTCTGGACGGATGCCGCGCTGTGGTTGTTGACCTGCGAAGTCGGCCTGTGCGTGCTTTCGGTCGTGTTTGCGATTTCGGTCATTCTGCGCACCCGGGATCATTTGTAGAAGGAGCTCGCCCATGGGTAGTCAAGATCGCGTTCATTCCCTCGATGCCGTGCGCGCCTTCGCGCTGCTGTTGGGCGTCGCCTTTCACGCCACCATGTCGTTTATCCCGGGAATGTTTCCGGGCCTGTGGGTGGCTGTCGATCCTACGCCGAGTGTCGCGCTGGGCCAGGTGTTCTTCGTCTCACATATTTTCCGGATGGCGCTGTTCTTCGTGGTCGCAGGCTTCTTCGCGCGCATGCTCTACATGCGCTCAGGAGTGCGAGGTTTCTGGGCCAACCGTCTGAAGCGGATCGCCGTCCCGTTGGTTGTTGGCTGGTGCCTGGTGTTTCCGGCTTACTTGGCCATCCAGGTCTGGGGCATGGGCAATCTGCCTGACGCGCAGCTGTCGGGCGCGGCAACTCGGCCGCGCCTGCCGCCGGGGTTCTTTCCATTCCTGCACTTCTGGTTCCTCTATGCGTTGCTGCTGCTGTATGTGACGACTCTCGGCTTGCGCCGCGCCGTACTGTGGATCGATCGTGGCGGCTCGTTGCGCGTGGTCGTGGATCGTGCGTCAAGATTTCTTCTCGCCACCCCGGCGGCGCTCCTGTTGTCCCCCGCCGTGCTGGGTGCGCCGCTCGCACTGACATTGTTTCTGCGCAAAGAATGGGTCTACTGGGCGGGCATTCCCGCACAGGACATCACCTATATCCCGCAGCTCACCGTTCTGGTTGGGTTTGGCAGCGCGATGGTCGTAGGTTGGTTCCTGCACCGACAGCCCGAGATCCTGCAGTCGTTTGCGAAACGTTGGGCGGGTCACCTCGCGATCGCGCTGGCTGCGACCGTGTATTGCTGCGCCGTAGCCGGCACGAAATTCACGTTCGTGCCGCCGCCGCGCGATGCGCAAAAGGCCCTTTTTACGGCGAGCTACGTGATCGCGATGTGGTCGTGGATCTTCGCCATCATCGGGGCATCGGTTCGTTATTTGTCGGGCGAGAGTCCCGTGCGCCGCTACGTCGCCGATTCGTCTTATTGGATCTATATCGCACACCTGCCGGTGGTCGCGGCTCTCGCGGTTGTCGTGCGGGATTGGCCGGTGCACTGGTCCATCAAGTATGGGTTCATACTGGCGGTCGGCTTCGCAGTGCTGTTCGCGAGCTATCACTTCCTCGTCCGCCCGACATTCATCGGCGAGTGGCTCAACGGTCGCAGATATCCGCGGGTCAGGCGTGCTGTTCGGGAGAATGCCGTGTCGATCCTCCATCCAGTCGCCGGTGATGATGTGGTCGCGAGCCTCGAGTCCGTGACACGTCGTTATGGTCAGATCGTGGCGCTCGATCGAGTCGATCTCAGTTTGTCTCGCGGGAACCTCGTCGCCCTGCTGGGCCCGAATGGGGCCGGCAAAACCAGCGCCATCGCGTTGTGGCTGGGTTTGGATGAGCCCCAGGCCGGACGAGCCACACTGCTCGGAGGCTCGCCACTGGACATCGAGCGACGTCGCGGGATCGGGGTGATGATGCAGGATGTTGCCCTGGCACGTGGGATGAAGGTGCGTGAGCTCATCGCCCAGACGGCCAGCTATTATCCCAATCCGATGAGCGTGAACGAGGCGATGGCCACAGCGGGCATCACGGCGCTTGCCTCGCGAAGCTATGACGAGCTCTCGGGCGGCCAGAAGCGGCAGGTTCAATTCGCGCTCGCCATCTGTGGGCGGCCCTTGGTGTTGTTTCTCGACGAGCCCACTGTCGGGTTGGATATCGCGGCTCGCGAGCACCTCTGGGAGGCGATTCGCAAGTTGCG
The DNA here is from genome assembly GCA_964400085.1 of uncultured Steroidobacteraceae bacterium. Classification (GTDB taxonomy): domain Bacteria; phylum Pseudomonadota; class Gammaproteobacteria; order Steroidobacterales; family Steroidobacteraceae; genus 13-2-20CM-66-19. Next base: position 4,036 of record CAYNTW010000035.1, read on the forward strand.
CGAGTCGGGGTGCTCGATCCTGTTGACGACGCACTACCTCGAGGAGGCGGAGGCGCTAGCCGATCGCGTCATTGTGCTCGCGAAGGGACGTGTGATCGCCAGCGGTTCCGTCGATGAGATGCGCGCCGTCGTCTCGCGCCGGCTCATCCGTTGCGAGTCGGCGTTGCCGACCGAAGACCTGGCGCGTTGGCCGGGTGTGATCAACGCTTCGCGAGCAGGTGGGCGCCTCGTCATCGCCACCGCGGACGTCGAAGGGGTTTTACGTCGATTGTTGATGAGCGATCTGAGTGTCGCGCATCTGGAAGTTCAACAGGCAGGGCTTGCGGAAGCCTTTGTCGAATTGACTCGGGAGGCCGCTTAAATGAATACCTATACCCCAACCCTGCATCGTGAGGCGCCGATGCCCTTCGATCGCCTGCTGCGCGCCTATTTCTCGGATGCGAAGTATGAAGCGTTGCGTATGCTGCGGGCGCCAGCCTTCGCGATTGGGTTCCTGGTGTTACCGGTCCCGATCTATCTGCTCTTCGGCGTTGTCATGGCGGGGCGCTCCGCCGCGGAGGACCCGGGGATTGCGAATCTGCTCTTCATCGGATTCAGCGTCATGGCAGTGATTGGGCCGGCGCTCTTCGGGGTGGGATCGACCCTTGCGCTCGAGCGCGATGCCGGTCTCATGAAGCTCAAGCGGGCTTTGCCGATTCCGACAGGATCCTACCTGCTGGCGAAGATGCTGATGTCCATGTTTTTCGCGGCGCTGGCGCTCTTGCTCATGATCGTCGCGGCCAAGTTGGTAGGCAGGATTTCCCTGACCTATCCGCAACTGCTCGCCTTGTGCAGCGTGCTCACCCTAGGTGCACTGCCGTTCTGCGCGTTGGGCTTGTTCATCGCAGCCCATTGCAGCGGCAGCGCCGCCCCGGGCATCGCCAATCTCATCTATCTGCCGATGTTGTGGTTGAGTGGGCTGTTCATCCCGTTGCCCGCATTTCTACAAAAATACGTGGTCATCTGGCCCGCCTTTCACTTGCAACAGGTGGCGCTCG
>CAYNTW010000035.1:5172-30938 GCA_964400085.1 uncultured Steroidobacteraceae bacterium
GCGTCCGCGCCGTGTAGGCACGCAAGGCTGCGGTCTACAAAAGAGTAAGGGTGGGACAATGCTCAGGGAAATCGCCGTAGCGACAGTATTTGGGGCGTGCACAGTGTTGGGTGGTTGCGCGACTATCGTGCACGGCGGGCCGAGGGCCATTCCGGTCGCCTCTTCGCCGCCTGGCGCGAAGGTTTCCATCTACGACCGCGACAACAAGCTCGTGCAGACGAACACCACGCCGTTCATCGCACAGCTCCCCGTGAAGGCGGGCTACTTCAAGTCACCCAACTTCCGACTGGAATTCGAGATGCCGGGGCGCCAGTCCGCGGTGGTCCATATCGAATCCTCGGTGAGCGGCTGGTACTTCGGCAACATCGTATTCGGTGGGCTGATCGGCATGTTGATCGTGGACCCGCTCACGGGGGCCATGTTCAACCTTTATCCAGACAAGATCGACCAGCCGCTGACCGCGTCCCAGGCCCAGGTCATCCGTGAAGGCAAGGGCATTCTCGTCGTCCTGATGTCACAGACGACCGAGCAGGAGCGTGCCAACATGGTGCGGGTCAACTAACGCCGTCGTCACGGGGGTACGACAGGCGACTGCGCCGGGGCCGCGGGCCTGACCTGAGGTCAGGCCACGCGGTTGGATTTCAGGTCACTCCCGGTGCAACAAATCGTCGCAATCGCTGCCACCGCGCGCAACGCAGCGGTCATAGGCGGAGCGCCGCTCCTGCTCACGCACGGAGTCGCTATTGGGTGAGTTGGAGTTCACCGGCGCATTGAGAATGGCGTCGCAGTCGGTGCGTCCCTCGGCCCGGCAATGCTCGAACTCGGTCCGGCGGGTATCGTCCCGGGAGGCCGCCACGTTCATGCGGTGTTCAGGTGTGGTGCATCCCCCTGCGAAAATCAGCAAAGAGGTCAGGGCAAGGGTAAAACGAGTCATTTTCTCACTCCCCTCCGGCTTCGGCCGGAGCTGGTTATGATAGGGCAGGTAGAGCAATCGCTGTACCTGGTACCAACACAGCAGCGCGAGCTTGGGAGGTGGGCGTTGAGCGAAGATCCGGATCGCAGTGCGCTGTGCGCATGCGGTAGCGGTCGGAACTATCAACAGTGTTGTCTCGGTCGCGAACGTGAAATGGCGGCGCGCCTCCACGACCTCGCGCTTGGAGACCTCGCGAACGGTCAACCCGCCGCGGCGCTCGCGGCGCTGCGGCGGGCGTTGCTGTTGGATTCGAGTCTGGTTCGCGCTCACGAGGCCCTTGGCGCCGCGCTGGAGAAGCTCGGGCGTCTCCCGGAAGCCGAGGTGGCCTACCGCGAAGCGTTGCGATTGGATGAAACCTACGCGCCCGCATACCGCGACCTTGGCGAGCTGCTACGGCAGTTGGGCCGTCTCGAGGAGGCGCGCCTGTGTTTTGAGGCGGCAGTGCGGCTCGATCCCGCGCTCAACCAGAGCCGCGTTGCGCTGGCTGAGATCCTGGTTGACCTGGGCGACCTGCCAGCAGCGGTAAGCTGTTATAGGGAAGCGATCGCGCGCAGCCCCCAGGGCCATGCGCTGCACATGGATCTCGGCGCTGCTCTTTGGAAAACCGGTGATTCGCCAGGCGCGCTCGAGGAATTCGAGCGAGCAGTGGTGGCAAGCCCTGCTGTCGCGGAGGCGCACTACAATCTGGGTAGCGCCCGCCTGGAGTTGGGTCGCTTCGATGCGGCCATTGAGAGCGCCAGGGAGGCGCTGCGTCTGCGGCCGGAATTTTCAGAGGCGCTGATCCTGTGCGCAGCGGGACTGGCGGCAACCGGCGCAATCGATGCAAGTGTCGAGTTGTTGGATCGCCTGACAGGGCGCGAGGTGGCGACCTGTCAACGATACGTGCTGCTGGCCGCCAGGTTGATGAATTCGAGGCTGTTTGCGCCCGCGCGGCGCTGCCTGGAGGAGGCGCTGCGGGAGGAGCCCGGAGAGCCGATTGCGCGCCACCTGATGGCTGCTTTGACTGGCGAGAACCCGGAGCGTCCGATCGAAGGATATGTGCGGCAGTTGTTCGACACCAGCGCGGCGACCTTCGATCGGGAGTTGGTCGAGAAGCTGGGTTATGGCATCCCAGGGGAGATGGTCGATGCGCTACAGACTATCCGTGGCGCTCCGCAAGGCCCCTGGGATGTCCTCGACCTCGGGTGCGGCACCGGCCTGGTCGGCAAAGAGATCGTCTCGCACAGCCGGCGCCTGGTCGGTATCGACCTGGCTCCCAACATGATTCACCAGTCCCGCGAGCGTCAGGTTTACACCGATCTGCGTTGTGCCGATCTCGTGGTGGGATTGGCCAAAGAGGAGGAGCTGCGCGCGCGCTATGATGTAGTCACTGCCGCCGACGTCTTCATCTATGTTGGCAAGCTGGATGACGTGGTACCAGCGGTCCGGCGGGTGTTGCATCAGGGGGGATTGTTCGCATTCAGCGCGGAGGCTCTCGAAGCGGTCGAGGAGGATTCACCTCAGGGGTATCGACTCGGCGTGATGGGCAGGTATGCCCACAGCGCCGACTACCTACGACGGTTGGCGATGGGGAACGGCTTCAAAGTCGAGCTCTTGCGCGGCACCCGCATTCGGTTCGAGCATCGCCGCCCGGTACAGGGATGGCTTACCGTATGGCGTGCGTCGTCGACGTCAGGATTCGAATGGTAGGTCCTCGTAGGGCGCCCAAACACCGTGCACCTGCTCGCTGATACGGAAGGGCAGGATGACACGGGCCAGCTCCTGCATGCGTACCGCATCGACGATCACGAGCTCCGAGCGGGATTCGGCGAGGTTGCTGTATACGCCCACGAGATAGCCGTCGCCTTCGGCGGCATTGCGGCTCCTGGGCACGAAGCACGCTTCCTGCAGTGTACCGTCGCTGCCCATGAACAGGGTATCGAGCTTGCCGGAACCCATGTCATAGCGGCCGAGGCAGTTCGTGATCGGGAAGGCACGGCCGCCGGCCAGTTTGACATCGAACGGACGTGTTGGATCTGAGTAACCCATATAGCCGTATCGGTACGGCAAGGATGCGAAGCGGTCGTCGATACGCGGCAGTCCCCCTGGGGCCATCGGGAAAGGCCTCTGCTCCTCCCAGCCTTCGTGGCGCGAATCGAGATCGAGCGTCCAGCGGCGGATGGTCGACATTCCGGTCTGGGGGCTCCAGGGAGTACCGGCGCGATTGGGGAAGAACGGGAAGGGATTTGCATCCGACACCGTGCCATCCACCACGAGGCGATTGCCTTCAGTCGTGGCGTTCAGCGTGTGCACCATTGCGTGCGGTGGGCCTTTGATCCAGCGCGCATCTTTCGCGTCGCCGTCACGCGGCAGCACGCAGAGATAGCCCGGCAGCCGCTCATCCCAGTACCAATGGATATTGCCGGCAGCCAGCCATTCCTTGTCCGTCGTCAGCGGATACATCGGGAGCACGACATGGGTACGGGTTATCGCCATGTCATGCATTTCACTCACGTAAGGCGCTTGCAGTCGCACTTCACGGGTCACCTGGCCGGCGCGATCGATGAAGTAGACAAACACGTCCTTGGAGGCTTCACCGGTCGCCTCGTAACCGAAACAAATCATTTCCCCGGTGACCGGATCGATCTTCGGATGGGCGGTGAATGTCAGGCTCTGGTACCTGCCCTGGAAATCCCACTCGCCCCGGGTTTCCAGGGTGTGCGGGTCGATTTCGTAAGGTCTCGAGTCTTCCTTCGTGGCAAACAGGCGACCGGCGTGGACCACGGGGGTGGTGTTGGCGACCGTGCTGCTCAACGAGCGCACCGAAGGATCGTCCGCCGCCCGGTTGCGGTAAATGCCGAACAGCTGCCGACCGGCGTTGCGGTTGGCTCGATAGCGCGGCGTACGAACGAAGCGCCCTTTGTAGTCCACTCGCCCGTTCGAGAAGCGGAACATGGAGATGTAGCCATCCGCGCTGAACGGTGCGTCGTGCGGGGACTTCGGTGGATACAGCCAATCGCCGCCAAGCCGATAGAACGTCCCCCGGATATCGCGCGGGATCTCGCCCTGCACTTCACAGTCGAAAAGGTCGCCTTCGAACCGCAGGGTAGTGAAAAAATCGCCGGCAAAATGCTGATGGCCAAACCGCTGAACCATGTGAGCTCCCCGTTGGGCGGCAAGCGGTCACCACGACCGCTGTCCAGCAGCATTCTCCCCTCACAGCAGGGCGTCAATAGTGGAAAATTGAATGGACGCCGGCTTTTGACCGCACAGTGACCGTTCACCCGTGCCGGTGGTCATCGAACCCATACAGGAGGATACCCATGGAGCGCCCTGTACTTCCCCCGGAGATGTTCGATCATTATCAACAGGCCGACGAATCCAAACGGCTCTTCGGCGGTGTAGGAGAGCTGGAGCGGGTGCGTACCCAGGACATCCTCGGAAGGCATCTGCCCAAGCCGCCCGCGGTAGTGCTCGACGTTGGCGGTGCGGCAGGCGTCCACGCTCTCTGGTTGGCCCGGCAGGGTTATACGGTCCACCTGTTTGATCCTGTGCCGCGGCACATCGAGCAAGCGCTGGAGGCTTCGAAAGCACAGGAACGGTATCCGATAGCGAGCTGCTCTATTGGGGACGCGCGTCAGATCGACCGGCCGGGGGAGAGCGCCGATGCCGTGTTGCTGCTCGGACCTCTCTATCACCTGACAAATCGGGACGACAGGCTGCGCGCCTTGAGGGAGGGTTACCGTGTCCTGAAGCCCGGCGGAAGGCTCTTTGCGGCAACCGTGTCGAGGTTCGCGTCCCTTCTCGATGGGCTCGCGCGCGATCTCGTCTCGGATCCGACCTTTGTCGCCATTCTCGCCGAGGACCTGCGCACGGGTCAGCATCGTAACCCCACCGGTCGGGTCGATTACTTCACGACCACCTTCTTCCACCATCCGGATGAGTTGCGACAGGAAATGCTCGAGGCGGGATTCCAGGTCGAGAAGTTGGTTGGCGTCGAGGGACCGGCGTGGCTCATGAGCAGCCTGCCGGTCCACTGGACAATGCCGGATAAGCGGCAGCTTCTCCTGGAGCTGTTGCGCGCCGTCGAAGCAGAGCCGCACATCCTTGGCGTGAGCGCCCATCCCATGGGAATAGGTCGCAAGTGACGCCAGCTACCGATTCTGGGCTATCGAGGCCTGCGTGAGCATTTTCTTGCGATTGCGCCGGAGGTCACGGCCAGAGCGCGTGTTGGGATACGGGCGATCGCCCATGGTCCCTTCCCAGAGCACCCGGTTATAAGCTGCCGCATCGTTGAGGTCTTCCTTCACGAAAGTAAAGGCCTGGGTTTTCTGCGCCCACCAAGTGGAGTCGTGCAGTGGCTTCGGAAGCGCGCTTGAGTCCAGGCGTGCCTGCTGGCTTGCGATGGGCAATTGCGTCGAGAGCAGCAAGGCGGAAGGGATCGCCTCGTAGGTCCACTCCGGCCCCTGCTCAATCGAGAAGACGTCGCTCATGGGACGCACGCCGCCGTCGTGCAAGCTCAGGTGTTCCAGCCCGAGCACGTCCTCGATCGTTCGTAACATGTTCGTCGTCGCATAACGCGTGGAAACGACTCGCCCATGCCTCACATAGGGTCCGACCACGTAGGCCGTGCTGCGGTGGGCGTCGATGTGATCGGGGCCGTCCTGTGCATCATCCTCGAGCACGAAAATCAAGGTGTTCGATCGATACGGGCTGTGCGCGATCTTCTCGATCAATAACCCCACCGCGTAGTCGTTGTCGGCCTGCTGCAACTCCGGAGTGTTCACGCCGTCGATCGCCGTGCCGAAGTTTCCGGTGTGATCGTGCATCAGGCGCACCGTCTCGAAAGCCGGAAAGCTGTTTGCCTTGACCTGGCCGTCGAACTCGCGGGCCCACTCCGTGTAGCGATAGTAGTCCGGAAGCTGGTTGTCGAACCCGCGGAAGTAGAGGTCCGTGCGGGGCAACAGGGCGGTGTTGGTCGGAAACGCCACTTGCGTGTTGGTGCTCGCCGGATCGCGCAACGGCGGTATACCACCCAACGCCGCGGGGGCCTCGTAGCGGACGAGGTCCATGAAGAAGCCGTAGTTACGCACCGAGCGGCCGGCGCGCAGTGCTGCATTCCAGATATACCCTGCCCCTTCCTCACCGGATGGGCCGTCGGGGTCCACTGCGTTCGCGGTGCCTGGCAGCAGGTCGGGGTCGTGAATCGCCTCTGCGCCGTAGACCGGGTCATTCGCGGCTCGCTGGGCGCCCGTGGGAAACGCTACGTTGATGTCACGTGAGAGTCCTTCCGAGTCGTAGCTGCCGCCGCCTTTGCCATAGTTCACGCTAACGACCTTCTCGTTCAGATCGAGGCCGCGGCCGGCGGTCGACCACTGCCAGCCATCCATGCTGACCTCGCCACTGCAATAGAAGTTGTCGAGATCGACGAATTGCTGGGAAATGGCGTGGAAGTTTGGCGTGACCGGTTGGCCATACATGGTCAGGGCCGGATCGCCGTTGCCCACCGGCAGATCTCCCAGAATCTGGTCATAGGTTCGATTTTCCTTGACGATGTAGATCACGTGTTGGATGTGCTCCCGCAGGAAGCGCATGGTGGCGAGGTCACGCGCCGTGGTGGGCTCCTCGCGCCAGTGATCATCGTCATCCCTTCTGCCGAGCGCGAGCCCGAAGCCGTTGTTCCTGGCTACGACCCGCGTCAGCTCCTCCAACTCCTCGCCGTGTGGCACGGGCAGGCTCAGAAATCCCGCCTTCGTGAGTTGCCAGACGTACTGATTGGTCGCATTGACGGTCTCCTGGGGATTGGGACCTGCATTGCTCTTGGCATTGACTACGTAAAGTGTCTTGCCATCCGCGCTCGTTGCAACCGAGGTCGGATACCAACCCGTCGGAATCAGGCCGACCACTTCAGGCCGATACCCTCGCAGGTCGATCACCGCGACGCTGTTCGTTCCCGCGTTGGTGACATAGGCTGTCTTCTCATCCGGGGAAAGGGTCACGCTATTCGGCGAGCTGCCCGTCGTGTGCTCCAGCCTGCCGAAATCCTCGGGCGCGGTCGTCCTGGTGCTGGCGATGATTTCGTTGTCGCGGGTGTCAATCACAAAGAGCCGATCGGAGTTGTCGGCCGTGACGTACAAGCGCGTCTGCGCCTCGTTGAGGACCAGTTTGTTGGGATTGCCCGTGACGGGAATGCGCGTGGTGATCGTTGGTTTCGCGCCAGCCAGGCTCACCACGACGATCTCCCGGTCCCGCTCGCTGGAGACATACACGGTGTCGTTGCCCTTCACCGCCGCCCAGAACGGGAACTCTCCGCCGGGAGTGCCGGATTGCGCCGGGTTGTTTCGCCCTGGGCGCAGATCGAGCTCGGTTACGGCGTTGCCGTTGGCGAGGTCAACGATGCTCAGGGAGTCATTCTCGAGGTTGACCACGACCAGCTTGCGTCCATCAGCCGTGACCGCGACGCCGGCGGCGAGGGGACTGACAGCCGCTCCGAACTGGGGCAGCGAAAACAGGCCATTTCCGGCTGCCTGCGGAACCCCGAACTCGGTATGGTGGAACGCGATCGGGGCGCCGGATTCGGCCCACCCGCCGGCGCCGCGCTTGAATGTGTGCACGTCATCGTCCTGCCCGCCGGCGACGAAGAAGGTGTTCCCATCGGGCGCCCAGGCGACCCCGCTGAAGGTGTTGGGAACTGGCAGCGCCTGAAGCTGCTGCGGCGCTCCCTTTGAGATGTCAAACACGAATACGAACTCGGTGGTCGTCGCCGGGTCGATATTCCCCTTCGCATCCGAGTTGAGGTTGTAACCGCTGGTCAGGATGAGGAGGGTCTTGCCATCGGGGCTGACTGCGGTTGTTTCCGCTTGCCCCACGGTGTAGCTCGGAGCCGAGGGAACGTGAGGGTTCAATGGCTGGAACACCGCTCCCGCAGCAGCAGTGGGAGTAATCGTCTGGCCAGTTGGTATCGCGATCGGCGCAGTTGCGGAGGCCGCGGCAACGTGGAGCATCAGCAAAGCTGCGCCGGCGCTGATGACTTTGCCGGCGGGATGCGCATGACTCATGAGATCTTCTCCCTGGCGGATAGTCGGAAATCCCGACGCTAACGCCCGGAGGTGACAGCGAGATGTGGAACTCGTGACACCGGGTTTTTGGGAACGTGGACCGCGGGGCTTGCGAATTAATGATTACATGTTATATAACTAGATATATGATCGAGGATATCGTCAAAGAGCTCGGTTACCTGACCCTCGGTACCCGATTGAAGCGCCTCGGCGAGCGGTTGCAGGCGCAGACCCAGGTCGTGCTGGGGCAGGCCGGCATCGACTTTCCGGCCTCTCACTTCCCGCTCCTCGCGGCGCTCGACCGTCTGGGACATCTCAGCGTGGGTGAGCTTGCGGAGGCTCTGGGCGCCAGCCAGCCGGGCGTGACTCGCATGCTGGACAGGTTCGAAGCCGATGGCCTGATCGAGTCGACTCAATCGGTGGACGACCGAAGAGTGCGGACCATCGGGTTGGCGAAACCAGGTCGTCAACTCGTTTCGAAGGCGAAGCGCTCGGTCTGGCCGGTTGTCGAGGCCGCCGTCGCCGATGCTTGCACCGGGCCGGCGAGGTCGGTGCTCGCCGCGTTGAGTGCCTTGGAAGAGGCGCTTGCCGCGGCGCCATTGGCCGTACGCGCGGAGCGCTTGCGAGGAGAGACAGACAACGATGTCTCCGCTTGACCTGCCCGTGTGGTCCAGCCTGACCACACACCATGTTGCTCTCTGCGAAGGTGGCGAGTTGGCGAGGCGGTTTGCGCGGGACGTGAATCTGTTTGCGTCAGCGCGTGACGACTCTCCGGCCGCGCTCGCGGCGCTGGCATCCCTGGTGCACCCAGGGGAATCCATATTCGTGCTGCAGGTGCCCCCTGTGGTCATCCCCTCGGGTCTTGTTGAAGTGAAGGCCGCACGGGGTGTTCAGATGCTCGCCACGCGGAAAATGACGGCGGACATTGCCCGGGGCCCCGATCTGGTGAGGCTCACGGATCAGGATGCGCCGGAGATGTTGGCGCTGGCGCGGCTCACCGAGCCCGGTCCCTTTCTGGAGCGGACGCATCTCATGGGGAGTTTTCTCGGCATTCGCATCGACGGGCGCCTTGCTGCAATGGCCGGCGAGCGGATGCGCTTCCCAGGTTACACCGAAGTGAGCGGTGTCTGTACCCATCCCGACTTCCGCGGCCGTGGCTTCGCGCGTCGACTTTCCACCGCCGTCGCCGCCCGGATCGAGTCTCGTGGCGAGCGGCCGTTCCTGCATGCGTGGAAATCAAACCGCGCGGCCATTTCCCTTTACGAGTCGCTCGGGTTCGAGCTCCGCACCGAGGTCAACATCTCCGTGCTCGAGCGCACCACGGTTACGGCAGCGTAGATTTCGCGCCGTCAGAACTCCATGAGATCGCGCGCCACGATCACTGGCCCCTTGTAGAGCTGCTTGACTCCCGCGGAATACACGTCATCCCCCTGGGCCAGGGTTCCGGGCACGAAGTGTGTCAGAACGACCATTCTGACTCCCGCGGCGCTCGCTACACGGCCCACCTCCGCTGGGGAGGTGTGCTCGGTGCGCATGTGTTTCATGAGCGCCTCGTGCTGGCCGGGTAGGTAAGAGCGGGCATTCACCGACGCCTCGATCGCGTCGAGATCGATCACTTCGTGCACGAGGATGTCCGCGCCGGTGGCGAACTTCACCAACGTGTCCCCGCACGGTCCCGTGTCACCGCTGAACACGATAACGCGGTCAGGCGTTTGAAAGCGGAACGAGAACGACTGCTGCCAGCCATACCCTGGCGAGCCTTTCGAGAAGTGATAATGACAGTTCTCGACCGCGGTCACCGCTACGTTCGCGTCTCGATACACGAGCCCAGGGCCGGCGATATCATGGGCGAGGATGATCTTTTCCGGTGGGATGTTGACGGCGCCCTCCAGGTAGTGGGCCGCGGCGTTGGGCGCGAAGTACTGCAGGAAGCCCTGGCGCATGGATTCGGTGCCACGGGGCCCGTACACCGTCATGGGCTCATGTTGTCCTGAGGTCCAGGCTCTACCCATCAACGTGCCCCAGTCAGCGTTGTGGTCATCGTGATTGTGGGTGATGAAGATGTGCCGAACGGTGGTGAAGGGAATGCCGGCGCGCACCAACTGGAGCGCCACTCCATTACCCGCATCGATGAGGTAAGGCTCGCCGTTCACCACGAGAGCGTTGGAGGGTTGCGCGCGATCGGCACTGCCTCGCGGACCGCCCTGCGTGCCGAGCGTGATCAAGCGGGTCGTGTTTGACTTTGGCAGGGGTTGCGGGTCTTCTGCCGCAGCCGACAGGTTCGGCATCGTCAGGCAACAGAGCGCCAGAGTGGCCAGTATTCCCAGGGTACGGATCTTGAGCATTCGACCTCCGGCTCGAGAGCCGCCCAATATTACCGAATTCGGTACCCGCGCTCCGCCGGCGCTTTCGGGGGCGGAAGACTTCGCGCTATCGTTCCAGCCCAAACACGCCAGGAGTATCGCGCCATGAGCAAAGTCGTGCGGGTCTATCAACATGGGGGGCCGGAGGAGCTGCGGATCGAGGACGTGGAGGTGGGTGAGCCGGGCCCTGGGGAGGTGCGGCTGCGGGTCGAGGCAATCGGCTTGAATCGCTCGGAGGCCATGTTCCGGGCAGGTCGCTACCCGGTAACACCGAAATTCCCGACCTTGATCGGCTATGAGGGCGTCGGTGTCATCGAGGCACTGGGTTCGGGAGTGCAGGGCTTCGCACCCGGGGAGCGAGTCTGTGTGTTACCCAACTACAGACTTGGCGAGTATGGGTTGTACGGTGAGCGTGCAATCGTTCCGGCGCGCAGCCTGCTGGCGCCGCCCCCAGGTCTGGGCGTCATCGAGGCCGCTTCGATCTGGATGCAATATTGCACCGCACTGGCCATCGTGGAGGCGGGCCGTGTGGCCATGGGCGACTACGTCATCATCCGTGCCGCTTCCAGTAGTGTTGGTATTGCCGCGATCCAGTTGGCGAACTGGGCGGGAGCGGTGCCGATCGCGGCCACCCGAACGAGCGCGAAAGCCGCCGCACTGAAGGCGAGAGGCGCTAAGCACGTCATCGCCACTGACGAGACCGACTTGGTGAAGGAGACCCAGCGGATCACCGGCGGCAAAGGCGCCCGTGTGATTTTCGATCCCGTCCAGGGACCGGACGTCGAGAAGCTGGCGCAAGCGGCGGCGGATGAGGGAATCATCATCATCTACGGCGGCCTGAGCGAGCACGCCACGCCGTACCCACATTGGCCCGTGGCGCTCAAGGGCCTGAGCATCCGCGGTTGGGTCGCTTCCGCCATCTGGAACCGGCCGGAGCGGCTCAGGCATTACCGTGAGCTGATCCTTCAAGGGCTCGCCTCGGGACATCTCGAACCAGTGATTGCGAAGACTTTCCCGTTCGCGCAGATTGCTGCCGCGCACCGCTACCTGGAATCCAACCAACAGGTCGGCAAAATCGTGGTCACCGTGTGAGAGCGCATCGCGCAGTCGTCACAACAGAGGCTTGAGCTTTTCAATTCAAGGGAGACCCAGCCATGACGTCTGAGGCCCACGAGTACGTGATCGTCATGACCACCTGCGCGAATGAGGAGCAGGCGCGCGAGCTGGCCACCGCATTGGTGGAGAAAAGACTGGCAGCTTGTGTGCAGGCGAGCGACATCCACAGCACCTACAGATGGAAGGGTGCGGTGGAATCCAGCAATGAAGTGCGACTCATGATCAAAGCGCGACGCGCGGATTACGCGGCGATCGAGGCGCTGATTGTTGCACTGCACACCTATGACACGCCGCAGGTGCTGGCAATCCCCGTGCTCGCCGGCTCGCGCGCTTATCTCCACTGGCTGGATATCGAAACCACGCGTTAGAAAGAATCTCGTGTACTCCTGCCAGGCAGGTTGTATGCTCTGACCGAAGCCGAGTGCCGCTGTTCGGCAGCGCCATCGAGCGCCGAACCAAGAACCCCATAAAAAAAGCTCCAGTGGGAGGGGTCATGAGCGTTCGCATCACCTGCACGCGCGCCTGTCTCGCGTTGATCTGCATCCTGTTTACCCCGGCGGCGTGGTCCAGCACCCAGATACTGGCAGCCGGTCAGGCGCAAACGAACCTCCAGACCGAGTCGGTCTGGCCGGGCGCGCAGGATCCGCCCTATATCTGCTGTTGGAACCAACAGGGCCAGTATGTCACCTTTTCGTTCACGGTCGACGCGGGCTCCACGTCGTTCACCTTGCGCTACAGTGCCGGCAACGGCCCGATCACGCGCAAGATCGAGCTGGATGGCGCCGTCTGGGTCGCCAATCAGACATTTCCAGGCACCGCGAACTGGAGCACCTGGAGCACGTTGACGCTGGTGCAGACCCTGGCCGCCGGGGCGCACACTCTCACGGTCGTGTTTGACGGGACCTCCGGCTCGAACGGGTTCCTCAATCTCGACAACCTGACGATCGTCCAGAGCACCACCGGCGCCACTCAAACACTCGCCGCCGGCAAAGCGGCGACGAACGTGCCGACCGAGTCGCTCTACCCTGGAGCGCAGGCTCCGCCTTACATCTGTTGCTGGCATACGCAGGGTCAGTACGTCAGGTTCTCGTTCAGTGTCTCCGGGGGGCCGACGACACTGACCTTGCGCTACAGCGCCGGCGCCGGCACGAGCACGCGCAAGATCGAGTTGGATGGGGCTACGTTGGTCGCCGACCAGGTGTTTCTGGGGACCCCGAACTGGAGTACCTGGGCAACTCTCACCCTGACCCAGTCGCTCGCGGCTGGCGCACATACACTCACTCTGTCGTTCGACTCCGTTTCGGGGTCGGCGAACTATCTGAATCTCGACACCCTGACGATCGTGCAGGGAGTGAGCGGCGGCGCGCAAACTCTCGCCGCCGGCAAGGCCCAAACAAACCTCAAGACGGAATCGCTCTTTCCGGGCGCGCAGGACCCACCTTACATCTGTTGCTGGAGCGCGCAGGGTCAGTACGTCACCTTCTCGTTCACGGTCCCGGGTGGACCGACGGAGATGGTGCTGCGCTACAGTGCCGGCGCCACCGGAGTTACGACTCGTGAGATCGAGGTGGACGGAGCGGTGCTCTTGGCCAAGCAGGTCTTTCCGAGTACCGGCAATTGGAGCACCTGGTCCACGGTGGGCATCGGACAGAGCTTCTCGGCGGGGAGCCACACCCTCACCATTCTGTTCGATTCAGCCGCGGGCTCGGCGGATTATCTCAACCTCGACACTCTCCAATTGACCTACGGCAGCAGCGTTACGCCGCCGCCGCCGGGTGTGGCCGTCGCGCTGGGTTACGCGGATAGCGCTGCGGGACTCACGCCCTGGTCGGGATCCCCGAACACGGTCTTCATTGGAGAAGGCCCGCAATGTTGTGCCACGCATGGACCGGACAACGGCTCACCCGGCTACGACGGTGGCGCCATCGAAATCACCAACTCTGGGACCACCTCGGTGACCGTCAACGCGGTGTCGGTCGATTTCGGCGGCGGCTCCAGTCCTTCGAGCTTTGCACTTTGGACCCGATCCACGACGCCATCTCTACCCCAGACGCTCACAGCCGGCGAGCACCTGGTTCTGACCATGACATCGAGCTTCAACTTCGACACTTCCGACCTCTTCGGAGAGGCGTGCCACATCAACTCCGGCGTGGTGCCGGTCGTGCATGTCACAGTCAACGGCGCCGTCACGGACTACATGGACGACCACCAGATCCTCAACAGCGATGGCGCGGATCTGGCCTCCTGTCCAGGGGACGTTTCGGAGCAGGTGCCCTTCACGGCGGTGGTGCCCGGCGCACAGCCGGCGGCCGCACCGGTAAACGACGTCCCGCCGTCACTCACCGGATTGGCTACCCAGGCGCACGTTCTGAGTGGGTTCGCAGGCGGCTGGAATGGGAGCCCGCCGCCGTCGATCGCGCTCCAATGGTCTCGTTGTAACTCGAGCGGCGGGAGCTGCGCGGCAATTGCAGGTCAAACCACTCCTACCTACATAACGACGGCCGCCGATGTTGGTAGCACCATCCGGCTGCTGGTCACCGCGGCCAACACGAGCGGTAACAGCTCACTCTATTCCGCGCCCAGCGCGGTGGTCGCTTCGGGCCCGCCGATAGCACAGATGGGCAATACCTCCACGGGATTTACGTCCGTTTACGTGCAGAGCACCACGGAGCTCGGCTCTGTGTTTACGGCAGCGTCCTCCGGGAAAACGATCGATTTCGAATTCTTCGCGCGTGGAGCGGGGGGCACGCAAGTGTTCACACCTAGGATCTATAGTGCGACGAACGGCGTGAAGGGGACCTTGTTGGGTACGGGAGCCGCGGTCACCGTGCCCATGGGAACCAACGGGCAGTGGTATGTATCGGCTCTGAGCGGTATAGCGCTCACCGCAGGAGCCCAGTACTTCTTGGCATTGGAGCCCTCGGGCGCCAAGAGCACCTACGTCGGCGCGGAGACCAACGGCGAGCTGAGCTTTTTCGTCGACTACCAGCCGTAATGGGCGTCGTTTTGACGCTAGACTCATTGCCTCGTCAGCCCATTGCGGCCGGTAACGCTTATGAGTCGAGCTCGAAAAATCGGGGGCGCCGTCGTGATCGTCGTGGCGGTGGCGTTGGTGTTTCTGGGCTGGACGATGAGTCACAACTCTCCCTGCGACGCGGGGCCGCCAGCGCTTTCCGGCACGGGCCCCAGGATGAAAGCCGTCGTATATCGCTGTTATGGCCCACCCGAAGTGCTGAGGGTCGAGGAGGTCGCAAAGCCCACCATCGGGGACGACCAGATCCTGGTGAAAGTTCGCGCGGCGTCCATCAATCCGCTCGAATGGCACTACATGCGTGGCACGCCGTACGTCATGCGCTTCGAAGCTGGATTCGGTAAGCCGAAGGACCCCAGAATCGGCGTCGATTTCGCGGGGACGGTCGAAGCCGTCGGCCATAGCGTCAAGCGGTTTCACACGGGCGACGAGGTGTTTGGCGGCCGGGACGGCGCGCTTGCCGAGTACGTCGCGGTGCGTGAGGATCGAGCCGTAGTGCTCAAACCCGCCAACGTGACCTTCGAGCAAGCCGCCGGGGTGCCTGTCGCGGCGGTTACCGCTCTCCAGGCTCTGCGCGAGGAGGGTAGGGTTCGACCGGGACAAAAAGTCCTGATCAACGGCGCCTCAGGTGGTGTTGGAACTTTCGCGGTGCAGATCGCCAAGTCATTCGGAGCCGAAGTCACTGCCGTATGCAGCACGAGAAATGTTAGCCTGGTGCGCTCGCTCGGGGCGGATCGCGTGGTTGACTACACCCGCGAGGATTTCACCCAAATTGGGCAGCTCTACGATGTCGTCCTGGACGCCGTTGGCAATCGTCCGCCGTTGGCTTATCGCCCCATCATGAAACCGCATGCAATTTTCGTGATGGTCGGCGGACCGGGCACCGACCCTTGGCTGGGTCCCCTGATCATGCCGCTCAAGGCCCTGATGCTGCGGCCGTTCGTGAGCCAGAAGTTCGACTTCATGCTGGCTGATATCGACAAGCCGAGCTTGACGGTGCTGGAGCAGTTGATGCAAGCCGGCAAGGTGGTCCCGGTGGTTGACCGGACTTATAAGCTGGCCGAGATTTCGCAGGCTGTCCGCTACCTGGAAACCGGGCACGCGCGCGGCAAAGTCGTCATCACCATGGACTGAGAGTCAGCTCTTGTGGAGCTCGACCGGCCTGCCGGTACGCGCTGACTCGTAGATGGCCATCATGATTCTGACATCGCGCAGACCTTCCTCGCCGGGCACCTTGGTGGGCTTCTTTTCCAGGATGCATTGAGCGAAGTCGTCCATCTCCACCGCAAAGTGATCCGTGGGTGGGAATTCGATCGCTTTGCCGTCACTGCGCCTGCCTTGAATGCCATTGTAGTTGAAAGCCGGATCCAAACCGAACCAACCGTGCTCGGCGAGCACGCGAAAGTAGCCCGCGGACCCGGCGTCATAGCTCGCGCCGCAGTGGCTGACGGCCCCGCCAGGGAACCTGGCCTGCCAAACGACGGACGCCTCGACTTCCGAAAATCGCGCTGGGTCGCCTTGCGTGGTGATACCGGATACCGAGATGGGCTCCTCGCCTGTGAGATAGCGGGTCGCCTGCAAGGCATAGATCCCCACGTCCATCAGCGGGCCGCCGCCCGCCAGCGCGCGGCGTAGCCGCCAGGCCCCCGGCTGGATGTCGAAACCAAAATAAGCATCGATCACCTTCGGCGCGCCAAATTCCCTGGAGCGAGCCACGCGCATGCATTCCAGGTGATGCGGCTCGAACTGGCACCGGTAGGCGATGCCCAACATGCGGTTGGCGGCTTTGAGCGCGTCGATCATCCGCTGACAGCGCTCGACGGAGATCTCCATCGGCTTCTCGCAGAAGACGTGCTTGCCGGCCTGCGCCGCGGCCATCGCATGATCGAGGTGCAACGCATTCGGTGTGACGACATAGACCACGTCGATGTCGGGATTGTCGGCCATCCGGTGCATGGTTTCGTAGGTATAGACACTCCGTTCGGGAATGTCGTATTGGCTGCGCCACGCGGCGCCCTTGGCCGGCGTGCCGGTAACGATCCCCGCCAGGCGGCAATGCTCGGTCTTCTGCAGCGCCGGGGCGATCTGGTGTGTGCTCAGACTGCCGAGCCCGCAGAGCGCGAATCCCAGTTTCTTACGAGAATCGGCCGCCAGGGCGCGCGTCACACGGGTGCTGATGGAGGACGCGGCGGAAATCGCGGTGGCTTGCGCGAGGAAGGTACGGCGTGAGGTCATGACTGAGCGTCCTTACCGAAGGGCGCACAAGTCTGCTCCGCTTTGGGGGTTGGTGCAAAGCGCCATCGAAAATCAGCGCCCCAGGAACGGAAGGTCGCCAGCGCAATCGCCCGCGCAGGCGCGCAGTTGGCAGGCGGCCTACGCGGGCAATCCGGTCATCGGTCTACCTGGCTGTCACGTAGCGCCCCTCACGGGCTCTTGACGACGATGGTGCCAACCATCTGCGGGTGAATCGAGCAAGCATAACGGTAGGTCCCCGGCTTATCGAATTTGAACGCAAAGCTGTCGTTTTGGTCCAGCGCGTCGGAGCGAAAACCGGTGTCAATACCGCGGACCGTGTGGGGCTCGCCATCCAGGTTCTTCCACCGCACCGTAGTGCCCGGTGCGATGGTCAGGGTAACCGGCGCGAACGAGAAATCCCGGATCGAGATAGTGGCCTCGGGTGCGGGCGTATCGGCATGAACCCATACCGGGGAGGCGATCAACAGTGCGGCGATCAACGTAAGCTGGTTTTTCATGATGCTCAGGCCAGGGTGGTGTCAGTCAAGCTCAGCGAGCTGGGATGTTGCTTCAGTGTCAGATTGCTGACGCCGAGCATTTTCGGCAGCTCGTCGCTGGAGACCTTCAATGGCCCGGGTCCGCTTCCCTGTCCGGGGCTCGGCTGCGGGTAGGCCGTAGAGCGAGCCGTGTGGAAGGTGATGTTGCCCTCGACCTTTTGCACAATCTGGTGAATGTGGCCGTTGAGAACGGTGACCGAGCCGAAGCGGGTGAGATAGCTCATGGCCTGGTCCGAATCGCCGGTGCCCCAGCCCCAGGGCGCATAGATCGTCCAGAGCGGCATGTGCGCGAACACGACGATCGGCGTGCTCGTCGAGCGGCCACGTAGATCCTTCTCGAGCCACTCGAGCTGGTCCTGCCCGAGGTTACCGAGCCCGTTGGGCTTGAAGTTGAGAACGTTGATCAGGCTGATGAAATGCACGCCATGATGATCGAAGCTGTAGTAGCCGCGGTCGTGCGACGCTTTGCCGTAGCGCGTGAAATACTCAGTGACGTTCGTGTCCAGGACGTCATGCTCGCCGGGCGTAGTGTGCATCTCCGTCACATTGAGTTGCGACAACAGCAAGGCGGCCGTGTCGAACTCGGATGCTTTTGAAAGATGGGTGATATCACCCGTGTGGATCACCATCGCCGGCTTCCGCGGCATGGCATTGACCATGGCGATGGTCCGGGTCAGGGTACCGACCACATCCGGGTTGGCCTCTTTGTTGAATCCGATATGGGTATCGCTGATCTGCAGGAACAGCGGGAGGCGTTTTTTACTATCCGGGTTGGTGGCGGCAAGGGCCAGATCCATTGGCGTGAGGACGCCAGCGGACAATGTGAAGAGCGTCCCCGCTCCTCCGTAGGCCAGACATTTCAGGGCCGCGCGGCGCCCCTTGTTGAGCGGTTCTCGAATCGACATATGATGTTCTCTACGGGTTGTGACACCTACCGCAAATGATCGGCGCTCACGGTGTTCTATTCCGGCGAGGTAAGCTGTCGAGTAGCGGACTTTTGTCCGGGAATAAAACCTAGTTTCCGTCGATCTACCATGAATGGGTAAAGACGTGGATAACCGCGCACAGCGATTCCGTGAGCTCATCGAGCCTTTGCTGGACGATGCGTATACGTTCGCTCGATATCTGGCGCGTGATGCTTCCGTGGCGGAAGACATCGTGCAGGAAGCAGCCTTGCGAGCATTTCGCCACCTGGACTCGTTGCGCGGTCACGAAGCGCGCGGGTGGCTGCTCAAAATCGTGCGAAATTGTTTTTACGCCTGGCGGGACAAGACGGTGCAAACGAACCTGCAGTCGCTCGATGCGGACTCACCAGGGGGTGATTCCATGAGCGTGAGCGAAGAGACCGATCAGGCGCAGCGGGACCTGGACCCGGAACGCATTCTCGAGCGAGCGGTGCGGTCCGAGGCTGTGCGGGCCATGATCCAGGCTTTGCCGGTGCAATTCCGCGAGACGCTGGTGCTGCGCGAGTTGAACGATTGCTCGTATCGGGAGATCGCCGAGCTTACTGGCATGCCCATCGGCACCGTGATGTCCAGATTGGCGCGCGCGCGAGAGATGTTGCGCAAGATGTGGCTCGAGCGCGCCGACGATGGATACGACACGTCGCCCGGGCAGCAGGAGGTCATGTCATGAACTGCGAGGAAGTGGACCGTTGGATCGGGCCGCTGTTGGATGGTGAGCTGGACGCGCGGAACACCGCTGATGTTCAAGCGCATCTGGCGACCTGCCCAGTCTGCCAAAGGCACTATCAGGTGGAGGAAAGCATGTCTTCCAACATTCGACGCCTGGACCTCGCCTACAAGGCGCCGGAGTCGCTGCGTCGGAGGATTGCGGCCGCGATCGATGAGCCGACGGCGGTGCCGCCGACCGCGTCCGCATCGTCTCCCGTACCAGCCGCGCCGACCACATCCGCCGTAGCGCGGCGTCGCCCCACTTCCTGGCTACTCTGGGCCGGCTGGCCCGTGGCGGTGGCGGCGAGCGGCTTGCTGGCGACCGTGTTGTTGCAGCAACGGTCACTGGAGGCGAATGAAGTAGTGGCCGCGCACGTGCGCTCATTGTTGGTCGATCACCTCAACGATGTAGTCTCGACCGATCGTCACACCGTGAAACCCTGGTTCGCGGGCAAGCTGGATTTCTCGCCTCCCGTGCTCGATCTTTCGGCAGAGGGTTTCGAGTTGATTGGCGGGCGCCTGGAATATCTGCGGCGCCAGCCTGTTGCCGCGGTGATCTACCGCAAGCACGGTCACATCATCAACGTGTTCTCTGCCCCGGCGGGCAGCGACCTCGGGGATCTACCGCACATCGAGCGCCTGCGCGGATACTCGTTGCGCGCCTGGCGCCAGTCGGGGTTGGATGTGGTGGCGGTCTCCGACATCGAGCCGCTCGAGCTCGCCAACCTCGAGAAAGCCTACGAGGCCACGCCACGCGCAGCCGCCGAGCCCTCCCACTAAGGAGCCTGTCTGAGCGCTCCGACAGGCTTTTTGCCGGCGCACACGCCGTCCAGGTATTCCAGTAGCAAGTCCAAGCCGCGCGTTCGCTTCTTCAACCGATGGCTGACCAGGTAGAAGTGGCGCGTCAGGCGCGGGAGCTCGGTTTTTGGCGCCACCAACAACCCGGACGCCAGCATGTCCGCCACGACGTGGCGCGACTGGCAAGTGATCCCGAGCCCGCTGGCCGCCGCTCGCTTGATCGCTTCCGGATTGCCGAACTCGATCCCCGCCCGCAGGTGGTGCAGGTGCGGGACGAGGAGTTGGGTGATGATTTCGCGCGTGCCGGAGCCGGGCTCTCGCAACAACCAGGTCGCCTGGCTCAGTGTTGCGTTGGAGATGGCGCGCCGTCCCCGTGGGACAATCGGATCATCCGCGGCGGCGACCACCACCAACTCGTCCTCCAGCCAGGGCCGTACCACGAGCTCCGGCTCATGACAGGGCCCCTCGATCAATCCCAGGTCCAACTCGAAGGCGGCGACCTGGCCGGCAATCGCGGAGGTGTTGGCGACAGTCACCTGTACGTGCCAATTTTTCCGCGCCGCCTCCGGCAGGCTGGCGCGGAAGCCGGCCAGGATCCTGGGCAGGAGATAGTTGCCGATCGTCGTGCTGGCGCCGATCCGCAAGGTGCCGATCTGCGACTCGCGATCGAGGGCCCAACGCTCGATCCAGCCTGCGGCATCGAGGAGATCGCGCGCCTGGGGAAGCAAGGCGCGGCCGTTGTCATTCAACTGCAGCCGCTTGCCCACTCGATCGAACAGTTGCAGCTCCAACAGCCGCTCCAGCTCGTTGATCGCCGCGCTGGTCGCGGACTGTGACAGGGAGATCGCCGCGGCGGCGGCGGCCGTACTGCCGCTTTCCGCGACCACACTGAAGATCTGGAGCTGGCGCAAGGTCAGTCGTAACGCATTCATCGAGGTGCCCCTGGGATCAAGCGACTGAATAGGTTGATACTACATTAATTATCCGTTGGATTGCTTGATCGGAAGCCCGTAGAGTGGCTTTGAAAACCAGCCAAGGACTCGAAGAAGCCTCATGGATCATTCAATCGGGCGGGGCCCGGTTTCCGGGCGCCCGCGCATTCTGCCGGGACTGCTCCTGTGTGCGACCGTCGCGGCGATCGCCATCCGGATCGGCACGATCGGATGGCTTCAGGCGCATGGAATGAGCGCGCTCACAGTGGCCATTGTTCTGGGAATCGTGTTGGGCAACACCGTGTATCCGCATCTGGCGGACAGCAGCGGCGTGGGCGTGGGATTTGCGAAGCAGACCGTGTTGCGGATGGGCGTTATTCTCTATGGGCTGCGGCTGACACTGCACGATGTCGCACAGGTGGGGCTGGCCGGCGTCCTGATCGATGCTTTGCTGTTGAGCTCGACTTTCGCGCTCGCGCTCTTTCTGGGTACGCGAGTTTTCGGGCTGGACCGTGCGACGGCGATGCTCATCGGCGCCGGTAACGCCATTTGTGGGGCGGCCGCGGTGATGGCCACCGAGCCGCTGCTCCGAGGCAAGGCCGAGCAGGTCACGGTCGCAGTCTCGACGGTCGTTGTCTTTGGCACGGTCGCCATCTTCGTCTATCCGGCGCTCTACGATCTCAATCTGCACTGGCACCTGTTGCCCGCCGGAGCCAAGGCCTTCGGGATCTATGCGGGCTCGACGATTCACGAGGTCGCGCAGGTGTTTGCCGCCGGCCACTCGATCAGCTCGGCTACCGCCGATACGGCGGTGATCACGAAGATGGTACGCGTCATGATGCTGGCGCCCTTTTTGATCGCGGTATCAGGGTATCTCGCACGCGAGCGCGCTCAGACGGAAGTGCTTGTGCTCGGCGCCGCGAACTCGAGTGGCAGTCGCAAGTTGCGCATCCCCTGGTTCGCGTTTGCCTTCATCGGTATGGTCGTTTTCAATTCACTCGACCTGCTGCCGCGCTCGGTGGTCGGCGGCGCGACCGCGGCGGATACCTTCCTGCTGGCCATGGCCATGGGGGCCTTGGGATTGACGACCCATGTTTCAGGGATCCGGCGCGCGGGAATGAAGCCGATGCTGTTGGGCGCGGTCTTGTTCGTCTGGCTCATCGCGGGCGGCGCGGCGATCAACAGTGTCATCGACGGCTGGATGCACTGGCGAGGGATGCATTAGCATACCGCCATGACTGCATTGAGCCCCCAGGCCGTGCTGGCGTGGGCGGCATTGGGCTATCTGCTGCTACGGGCCCTGCCGTATCTACTGGGTGCCCGCCTCTATCTGACATGCGCGCTGCGCGAGGCTCGGGTTCGACCTGTCGCGCGAGAGCGGCTCGACCCAGGGGAGTTGCGGCTTCTATCCTTGTTGGATGAGGAGTTGGCAGGCGCTGGCTTTCGGCACCTCGGTCATGCGCAGGTTATTCCGCTTCTCACTTATTACGACTCGGCCATGCCACTCGCCGTGTTCGTGAACGAGCGCCTGCCTGCCTACGCGCTGGTGCATCGAGGCCTTACGCCCGAATATGGTCGGGTCGTGGAGCTGGAGATCGGAACCGACCTGGGTGAGCAGGGCCAGCTGGTTACCCTCAACACGCCCGCGAGTACGTTTACGGCGCCAGGGGTGCGTGTCGAGGCCTATCCAGGCTTGTCGGTGAGCGAGCTCGTCGAGCGACACAAGGCGCGAGCCGCCCTGGAAAGCGGGGCTATCAGCGGGACGCATGGAAGCATCGACCGCGTGCTCCAGCGCATCGAGACCGATGCGAATGCGCTGCGCTCGTTGTATCTCTCACGGAAGTGGGCCGTTCCGACCGCGGATCCTGCTCTCTATCGCTTCACCCTGCGCGGCGCGTTTGCCCTGACGCATTACTCGAGACGGGTGTTTGCGGCGCGACGGCGGCCGGTGTCGACTTCAGTCACAGTTGCACCAGAGGCGCCGCCAGTCTCGTGGGAAGAACAGCGCGCGCTGCGGGTCGAAGCGGATCTCCACGATGCCCTACAGGTTGCCGAACATCCGCAAGCCCCGCCCGGAACGCCATGGGCGCTTCTGGCCGTGGTCGCGGTAACCGCGTTGGCTTCTTTCGGCGCAATGGCATGGCTTTGGAATTCCAACGTCGCGGCACTGATCCTTGCCGCGATAGCCTTCCATGAAGCGGGACACTTTTTTGCCATGCGCGGCCTCGGCTATCGCGACGTGCACGTCTTCTTTATCCCGCTGCTCGGCGCGATGACAGTTGGCCGACCAGTGGCGACCTCGGTGCGCAATCGGGTTGCCGTGCTGCTCGCGGGACCCTTACCGGGACTTTGGCTCGCCATCGTGCTGCTCGCGATGAATGAAATCTATGGCCCGGTTCGACTCCTGCGCGTATCGGCCTTGACGCTCTTGCTTTTGAATGGTCTGAACCTGCTGCCTTTCACGCCTCTGGATGGCGGACGAGCGTTGGAGGCGTTGGGTCGGCCGGAGAGCACATGGCGGCTCGTCATACACGGCGCGAGCGCCGCGGGTCTGCTCGTGCTCGCGGCCTACGCGAAAGACCCGCTGATCGTCGCGTTGGGTTTGTTTTGGGTGGCGCTGCTGCCGCGACAGGTACAGAGCTATAGATTGCGTCGGGCGGTCGCCGCTAGGGTGACGAACCGGAGCGATTTCCGCGAAGTGGTTCGAACGGCTTTGGAGGTGATGACTACACCGCCCTACGCACGTCTGCGCGCGGCAACCCGACAGGCTACCGCGCGCGCTATCGGGCGCGTTTTCGCGGAATCCGTCGCGACCTCGCGTGATCGCGCCTGGGGCGCGATCGCTTATGCGACGGCGTGGATTCCGCTGATCGCCGGCGCTTGGTGGTGGTCGCGGGCCGACTGAGGCGCTAGGGGGACTGATGCGCGCAAGTGCGGGCCGGCCGAGACGACCTACTGGGTCGGCCCCGGCGCGCATGTGGCCTGCGTGGCTACCTCACAGGCACTTTGAAGGTATGCGTGAAGAAGTCGGCGGTGGCCTGGTCCACGCGCTGCCAGGTCGCGCTGCGTAAGAACATGTGGATTTCGTTCGGGATCACGATCTCCTCGAACGGCACGTTGTGCATGCGAAGGCGGCGTGCGAGGTCGACCGTCTGTTGAAACAGCACGTTGCGATCGTCGTCACCATGGATGAGCAATACAGGTGACTTCCAACTGTCGACGCTGGAGTCGGGGGACGATTCCCATGCGACCCGCATCGCTTCTTCGCGATCCCCTTTTTCGAAGCGCGTTTCCTGGTGCCCCGCGAGCTCATCCATGAGACGGGACCAGTCGTGGACGCCGTGCAGATCGACTCCGGCGGCGAAGATGTCGGAGTTGCGGGCGAGCGCGAGCGCCGTCAGGAGTCCTCCATAGGAGCCGCCCCAGATTCCGATGCGCTTGGCATCGACCTGGGGCAGCCTTTGCAGAAACTGGGCGCCGGCGACCACGTCCTGATATTCGGCGGCCCCCCTCGGGCCGGCGTGCTCGGGCTGTTGGAAAGTCCTGCCATAGCCGATTCCCAGTCGATAGTTCACCGATAGAACCGTGAAGCCGTGCGCCGCAAGGTACTGGTTCACGGCGTACGCATTGCTGTAGTACTGCATATAGTGCCATCCGAGCAGCATCTGCCGCGGAGGTCCGCCGTGGACAAAAATGATGCCGGGCTTGGGCGGCGCGGCCCGCGACGATCCGGTGTCCCCCGAATCGAAAAGCTGGCCGTGAATCACTGTGCCATCCGAGGCTTTGAACTTGACCGGGCGCGGCCTCAGGAGTTGGTGCACCGGGAAATCGCCCGGCAGAGCGCCGGCGGCGACCGATACGCGGTGTTTCCCGTCCGTGTCGATCATGCCGAGCCACGGTGGCTCCTGGGCAGTAGCGCAGATGAATGCAACAGACCGATCGCTCGCCGCGACCGGTTGCCACTCGAGTGTCTCTCCGAAAGTCAGCTCGACTGGTGCCGCGCGGTCAACGGGGACGCGGAACAGGTGGCGCCGATCATCGTCCCCCGAAGTGGTCCCGGTGTTCGCGTCATAGATCATGAAGCGGTGGTCGCGACTTTCACTGACATGCTCGACCATGAAAGGCCCGGGCGTGAGCAACACAGGCGTGTTGCCGGCCACATCACCGCTGGACACGGGGACTGAATACAGATGCGGCCAGTCATCCAGATAGGCGAGAAACACCAGCCGGTCGCCCGCGCCCCAGTGCAGGTTGGCCTCGCCCTGTACATCGGGATACGAGCCTGCAAGCGTGTTTGGGCTCTGCCACACCACGTGACCCGACCCGTCGGTCGGATCAGCAACCCAGAGTGACCACGGTTGCGGTGTTTGCTTCAGCAGCGGCTGCGGGGGACCTCCATCGCCGGGGCGCCGCACGAAGGCGACGTGGCGGCCGTCAGGCGACCAGCGAGGTGACAGGTCTTTGTCGGTGGAGGGAGCGAGGTAAAGGACTGGTTGGTCTTTGCTGGTGAATATTCCAATAAAGGCGTGGCCACCCCGGTTGGAGACGAACGCCAGGCGACTCCCATCGGGAGACCAGCGCAGATCACTGTCCTTGCCCCGATCGAAGAACAGTTGCTCGGGCTTGCCCTGGTCGTCGAGGGCCGCCGTCCAGACATGATCGTCCTTGGTGTAGACGAGCTGCCCCCGGGAGGAGATTGCCGGTGTATCGCCATCCGCGATCTTCCGCGGGGTGCCGTTACCACTCAATGGGATCGTCCAGATCGCCACGACCGGCTGCTCCGGTGAGCTCGTTGGATCAGGCGCCAGGTTGCCTTCGGCCGGCCAGTTCGCGTCATGATCGCCGCCACGCACATACACGAGCCGCGTTCCGTCCGGAGAGAACGTGAGTTGGGTTATTTCCTGTCCGTCATCCTCGGTGTAGTGCGTGACTTGCACCGGCGAGAAGTCAGGTCCGTGCGCGAACCAGACATTCCGCGCGCCGTCGAGGTCGCGTACCCAGGCGATCGCGTCCCCTGCTTGCGCCGCGGCCAGCTCGGTTGTGTAGGGATA
>CAYNTW010000035.1:31038-47890 GCA_964400085.1 uncultured Steroidobacteraceae bacterium
AGGGACCCTGGGTGAACGGCGCTACGATCTGGACTGGGTGCGCATCGGCGCATTCATGCTCCTGATCTTCTACCACGTGGGAATGTACTACGTGACCTGGAACTGGCACGTGAAGAGCCCGAGCGCCTCGCACGTTATCGAGCCTCTGATGATGATGACCCACCCCTGGCGCTTGGTGTTGTTGTTTCTGATCTCGGGTGTCGCGACAGGCTATCTACTAGAGCGGCAGGGCGTGCGCGGCTTCCTCGGCAGCCGCTCGGTGCGGCTGCTCGTACCGCTCCTCTTCGGAATGGCGGTGATCGTGCCGCCACAGTCGTACCTCGAGGTGGTCGAGAAGGCCGCATACCCCGGCACCTATGTGGAGTTCTGGCGTCTCTACATCACCGCCTATCATGGCTTCTGCCGCGGATCGGACTGCTTGCTTCTGCCCACGTGGAATCACTTGTGGTACGTGGTCTACCTCTGGGTCTACACGGCACTGCTTTATGTTGGTGTGCGCATCTTCCCCTCCGGTCCCGCAAAGCTGCGCGCGGCAGTCGAGCGACTTCTTGGGGGATTCGGGTTGTTGTTTGGACCTATGGTGTACCTCGTCCTGATCTCGTGCACTCTGCGGGATCATTTTCCTCAGACCAACGCGCTCGTGGGCGACTGGTACAACCACGCCCTGTATGGTCCGATGTTCCTGTTGGGCTACCTCCTCGCCGGCACGAACGCTCCTTGGGCCTTCATGGAGCGTGTACGCTGGATCACCCTTGGGAGCGGCGTGCTCGGTTGGGCGTTTCTCGCCGCGGTGGAGGGGATGTTTGGTGCTGGCGTGAGGCCCTCGGACGCCATCATGGCGGTGGGACACATCGTCTATGGCGTTGAGCAGTGGCTCGCCATCCTCGCGATACTGGGGTTCGCGCGGCGGCATCTCTCGAGCGACAGCCCCGCGCGGCGGTACCTGACGACGGCGATTTTTCCGGTTTATATCCTCCACCAGACGGTGATCGTGATTTGCGCCCACGCGCTGCAGCCCGCGCACCTGTATCCACCGGTCGAGGGATTCCTGCTGGTGCTCGTGACTGCGAGCGCCTGTTTCCTGGCCTATGAAGTGATCCGCAGGGTCTGGCTGTTGCGCCCCTTGTTCGGGCTGCCGGTCGAGCGCTTGGGAACGAGACGTGCCAGCAGGCCCCAACCGCGCCCGTTGGCTGCCCTGGCGGTCCCGTACGACATCAACTAGCCTAACCGTCATGGCAACCAATTCGGCCGCTCCGAGTGGGATCCAAGGCTACGGCTCCGCCGACGCGCCCAGCGCGTCCGAGCGGAGCCGCTCGGCTCCCCTATCGCCCCGTGCGACCTGGGCCGTTCTCGTGCTGGTGCTGTTGTTGGGCGCCTATCTGGGCGTCAACGCACTCATCAATGTGTCGAGCACTACTGCCGCTTGGGAGCCGTTCGTATGGGAGCTCAGCAGCGTAGTCGTCATCGGTCCGCTCATCATCCTCGTGACGCGATTCGAAGACCGCTTTCGAGTGGACGCTCGGCCACGGAGGCGGATATTCCTCGCGCACGCTATCGGCGTTCTGGTGTTCTCCACGGTGCATACCACGGGCATGGTCCTGATCCGCAACCTCGTCTATCCCATGTTTGGCGGACACTACAACTTTGGCAACGTGTTCATCAAAGGCTTCTACGAGCTGCAGAAAGACGTTATCACCTACCTCGTGGTACTCGTCGCGATGTTCGCCTTGCGCGAATTCCGCGTACGGCGCGCGGGCGAGTTGCGGGCTGCCGAGCTAGCCGCCGCGCTGAGCGAAGCGCGCTTGCAGCACCTGACGACGCAGATCGAGCCGCACTTTCTGTTCAACTCGCTCAATGCGATCTCCAATCGCATGCACGAGGATGTCGCGGCCGCGGACCGCATGATCACTCAACTCGCCGACCTGCTGCGGGCGGCCTACGAATCCGATCGTCATCTGCTCGTTCCGCTCGAGCGCGAGGTCGGCTGGCTAAAAGGCTACGCCGCCATGATGAGCGAACGTTTCCGCGGACAGCTCGCTTTTGAGGTCGACGTCGAATCAGGGCTGGAGATGATCCAGGTGCCACGCCTCCTGTTACAACCTCTGGTGGAAAACGCTCTGAAGCATGGGCTCCCGGAGGGCCACGGGTGGTTGCGGGTCGAGGTGCGCCGGGTCGCAAATCACCTCCAGTACACGGTGAGCGACAATGGCAAAGGCTTCCCCGACACACCCGTCGCGCGCGGTACCGGCCTCGCCAACATCTCGCGCCGGCTGGAACTGCTCTTTCCGGGCAATCACACGCTCGACTTCGCCACGCGCGCACCCAACGGCGCAGTGGTAACCGTCAGCTTCCCGATCACGCAATGACCTATTCCGTCGTTCTCATTGACGATGAGCCCCCGGCACGCGCCAAGCTGGCGCGCTTTATCGCGGACCTCGAGGACTTTCGGGTGATCGGTGAGGCAAGTACCGTGGAGGAGGGCATTGCGGCCGTGACGGCCGGGGTACCCGACGTGATCTATCTCGACATCCAACTCGGTACCCACAGTGGTTTCGACGTGATCGATGGCTTGCACGCCGTCGGTGCGCCGCTGATCGTCTTCACGACTGCCTATTCCGAGTACGCGGTGCGCGCGTTCGAGGTGCAGGCCATCGACTATCTGTTGAAGCCTTTCGATCGCGACCGGTTCATGCGCAGTGTCGAGAGGGTCCGGAGCGCCCTCGCTGAGCCTGACCGGAGCGACCTGGAGGAGCGGGTGCGGCGGCTGCTGGCGACCATCCCGGGCAGGCCGGCCGCCGCGCGACAAATCCTGGTACGCGAGTCGGAGCGCGCCTATTTCCTCTCCGTCGATGACATTCAGCGGGTTTCCGCCGCGGGTAACTACGTGGAAGCCTACGCGGGTGGGAAAGTTCACCTGATCCGCGAGTCGCTCACCAGCTTTATCGCGCAGCTCGATCCCGGCGAGTTCATCCGGGTCCACCGCTCGCACGTGGTGCGTTTGAGTTTCATCACCGAGCTGCGCCCGATGTTCCATGGCGACTATGAGCTCGTGCTACGCGACGGCCAGACATTGGCGTTGAGTCGCCGCTATAAAGCGCTACTGCCGCCGTCCATACGCGATCGGCTTTAGCGCGATCGGCCCTCGGGCGCCGTTACCACGAGCTATCGCCCGGAACCCCGGCCACGCTACCCAACTGCTGCGCGCGGCGCTGTTGCAGAAAGCGGCGGACCGCGGGGTCACGCTCGAGGCCAATCGCAATCTCATACGCCTGGCGCGCTTCTTCGATCGCACCGCATCGGGCTGACAACTCCGCGCGCGCGGCCCAGTAAGGCTGATATTCCCTCAGGCGTGGATCCGCGGCGAGTCTCTGCAGGATTTCGAGCGCCGCGGCGGCGCCTGATACCTCGGCGACGGCGAGCGAGCGATTGAGGGCCACGACCGGCGAGCCGCACAGGGCCAGCAACGCATCGTAGAGCTGCACCACGGACGCCCAGTTTGGATGGCCCTCGCGGCGGCGATGGACGTGCGCGGATTGCAACGCGGCCTCGAGTTGGTAACGACCGATGGCGCCCATGGAGCTCGCGCGTGACAGCAGCGCTTCGGCCGCATTGATCATATCCCAGTCCCAGAGGGAGAGATCCTGATCGGCAAGTGGCACGTAGTCTCCCTGTGCATTGCGACGCGACGAGCGGCGGGCTTCCACGTAGAACATGAGCGCCAGCAGGCCAAGAGCCTCGGCTTGCGTCGGCAACATCTGGGTGACGAGTTGACCTAAAAAGAGCGCTTCCTCCGCCAGGTCGCGGCGGGCCACGTCTGTGCCGCCGGAGTCGGTCCAGCCTTCCGAGAAGGCGCCATAGATCGCGTCCAATACGGCGCCGAGCCGGCCGGGCAACTCCTCGCGGTCGGGAATGCGAAACGGAATGGCGGCCTGGCGGATCTTGTCCTTCGCGCGTACCAGGCGCTGACTCATTGCCGCCGGCGAGGTCAGGAAGGCCGAGGCGATCATCGCCGCATCCAGACCCAACAACACCTGCAGGATCAGCGGCGCGCGCACGCTCGTCTCGATCGCCGGGTGGGCACAAGCAAACATCAGCGCGAGGCGTTGGTCGGGAATTTCCATCTCCTCGTTGTCGCGGGCCGCCGTTTCCAACTCCTCGGCAAGCAGCCGCAGCGGCTCACTGACGCTCTCGCCGGTGCGTCTGCGCCTGGCGAAATCGATCAGCTTGCGGCGCGCGGCGGTCAACAACCAACCTTCAGGGTTCGCAGGACAGCCATTTACGGGCCAATCCCCGAGCGCCGACGCGAATGCTTCGGAGAGCGCGTCTTCCGCCGAGGCGACGTCGCGCGTGCGTGCCGCAAGAAAGGCGACGAGCTTGCCGTAGCTGCGACGCGCGACCGCGTCCGCCATCGTACGTGCCTGCTCGCCGCCTCGGCCGGAGGTCACGGTTTGATCCGGCTCGTCGGGTCAGGACTGTTGCGCGTACCACATCGGACGGATTTCCACCGTTCCATGGGTGGAGGCTGGGCAGCGCGCCGCCCACGAGATCGCCGCGTCGAGGTCTGGCACATCGATGAGAAAGAAGCCACCAAGCTGCTCTTTCGTCTCCATGTACGGCCCATTCAGAACTTGCGTCTTGCCGTTCGCGACGCGGACCGAGGTCGCGGCCGAGGTGGGCTGCAAGCGGCCCGAGGCCTGGTATACACCCGCATTCTTCACCGCTTCCAGGAACGATTGGTAAGCTCCCTGCATCTGTTTCTGCTCCTCCGGCGTCAGCTTCAGGAACCGATTGACGTCCCCGTATATCAGCAGCATGTATTGCATGTGAATCTCCGACTTTGAGTCCGAAGGCGGGCACCATGCTCCGCCAGCACGATGACGCGCCGGCGGAGCCGATTTCGACAGACATGCATTCTTGCCGCTGCCGCGGTGGGCAGCCACTTCAGGTTTCGGCGATGAACCGCAGGATATCGCCGTGCAGTCGGTCCATATGCGTGTAGAGCAGGCCGTGCGGGGCTCCCTCATAGACCTTGAGCTGGCAGCCCGGGATTAGCTCGGCAGTGGGCTTGCCCGTCACCGCCAGTGGCGCCGAAACATCGCGATCACCATGGATGACCAGCGCAGGCACCGAGATCCGCGGCAACTCTTTCCTGAAATCGGTGGTCACGATCGCCTCATTGAGAGCGACGGCAATCCGGGCGGGAAAGCGCATCAACAGCCCGGATAGCCACCGCGCCATGGCCGGCGAGGTCTCCGGCACGAAAAACGGGGCGGTGTTCTCCGCGATCCACCCCGGATAGTCCTTGCGCCACGACGCCCGCACTGCTTCGAACCTGGCCGCCGGAATTCCATTCGGATTGTCGGCGGCCTGGAGCTGGAACGGCGTCGTGCAGCCGATGAGCACGATACGCGATACCCGCTGTCTCCCGTGCCGAGTGAGGTACCGAACGACCTCGCCGGCGCCCATTGAGTGGGAAATCAGGGTGAGTTGCTTCAGGTCAAGGGCCGCGATCACTGCGGCCATGTCGTCCGCAAACGTGTCGAAGTCGTACCCACGCGGCGGAACATCGGACCGCCCGTGTCCGCGGCGATCGAAAGCAATGCAGCGAAAGCCCTGGCTGGCGAGGGCGCCCATCTGGTAGTCCCACATCTCGGTGGGCATGCCGGCGCTGTTCGAGAAAAGAATGGGGGGACCCGAGCCCCACTCAGTCCAGTAGAGCTGCGTTCCATCATTGGCTCGGACGTATTGTGTTTGCATGACTCTCGCTCTCTCACCTGCTGTGAAGTGAGGAGAATCATGCGAAGGTGGTTGCGGCAGGTCGACTACCTGGGACGTAATCGTCGCCCGATTTTGGATTGACTCGTTAGAAAAAGATTTGGCTACTGTATTCGCCTATTTGTGGCGAACTGCGGGAGCCTGGCACACGACTCATTCTTCTGGAAATACGATGCGTAGAGCCCCATTTTCCGCCACTAGCAGCATTCTCTGAGAACTCTGGATCACCGCGTCCGTAGCTTTGTCCGCATCTGCGAGTCTGCCTGAGCGTCGCTCGTCCGCTATTTCGCTTCTCACGAGGTCACCCTGATCGGGTGCTCGCCCTGAACGCTCCGAATTGCGTACGCTCATATAAAACCTACGTTTGTATGCCTTAGCTCAGGCTCGTCCAGCATCCTGAAACCGTTCGCCTTTGTAATTACGCCAACGTGCGTTCTGCCGCCCACAGTGGGAACGCCATGCGCAAAACGCGCCTTTCCCGATTGTAACCCGACCAAGTAGGCCGCAAGGTTAACCGCGTCTTGTAGGGGTAGATCACCGTAGGAAATTGGGGTCGCGAACCGATTCCAAGGCAGGGTAACCTTCGGAGCGGGTGGTAGTTCCATCGAAAATCCATCAGGCGGTTTTTGGCCTAGCTTGTCAAGCACTTCCTGCAAAATTCGTGCAGTGGCTTCTCCGTAGACCTCCCGGGCACGATCCAGGGATGTCCGAATCTCGTTTTCGATGCGGGCCCGTAGATGTGTGTCGTACCCCCGCAGGAGTCGCTCTACAGCATCCGATTGGCCTTCCCACGAAATCCCAAATGCACCCGTGTCGTAATCGAGAGTGGCCCTGTTCGCTTGAACGTTGACACGGTATAGGGATGGCAAGTGTTGGTTTCGGCTGTAACCTCCGACCAAGAATACCGGGCCATCCCTATATTCCTCGGGTATTTTGCTATCCGTATAATGCGTCTCGTAGTGTGCACGCATGAACGATAGAAATTTATGCGCCACTTCTTCCACCGTTGTGAGCGCCCCTTCCACTGTCTGGGGTGACAAGTAGGTTCCGATTGTGGCACTGAAGGTGGGGGTCAACTCTATTGGCGATTGACCGCCGTGTAGAGTGAAGAATTCGTTTGCATAACTGCTCATCGTCCGATTGTTGAGCTTCGCCAATCCGGCTGTCACGCCAGCAACTGGCAATGAGCCTGCGTGCAAGGGAAACATTTTGGTTACGCCGTCCCAGGTGTTGGTTACCTGTTGCACTATGTCCGCGGGAGTTACCTTTACGCGAAGATATCCCTCATCTGAATCTTCACTTTCGCATGTAAACGGATTGACCAGGTATTCAGTTGAGCTCGCAATGCTGTCGCAGCCGAGTACCAGGGCCTCGGATGTTACGACTGCAATGTTGATTGTCATTTCTTATCCCCAAAGATTCGGATAGAAGTGTAAGCCGAAGAGTGATCAAAAATCCATATGCAACAGTGCCTGGCGAGTTTGCGATGCGGAGCAGCAACTTCGGTATTCTTACTCGACGCCGACGCCTGGATGCTTACGGAGCGTGTTGGCCTCCGTCGGATTTGGCGTTTGAACTGACGTCAGTTTTGTCCTCGGGCGAATCTCTGCGCGTCGCGGCGTCGGAATTCTGTGTGATAAGAACGTGTGGCGGCGCGCGCCTCTGTTGCGATGAGAGCTCATGCGAACACCAATGCCGCCAGCGCCGTCTGTCCCGCACCGTCAGGCGCTCTCAAGCCTGAGGAACGCAAAGCGCGATTCGAGGTACTGACGCTAAAAGTCAGAGGAACTGGAATAGGAGGGAGAGGGGCACAGATTACTGCGTTAGGGCGCGCGCAAGGTACGTCTCGAGCCGATCGAGATGAGCGGCGGTGCCGTGCTCGCGGCTGGCGGCGCTCGTCGTGCCGTCGAGGAAGGCCACCTGCTCGGTGAAACGGAGGCGCGTCCCGTTGGGGGTGTGAGCCAACTCAACGGTGGCCAACGACGTGGAGTGATGCACGTCATCGAGGTGCATGTCATAGACAAACACGATCCGGCTCGCGGTATCGAGTGCGTGAAAGCGAGCCGTGTAGCGGGTTACACGGCTCGACCCATGACAGCCTTCCAACAACTCATATCCTCCAACACTGAAATCCATCTCGCGTCGGAGCTCGCGCCAGCCCTCCGGCCCGATGAACCAGTGCGCCTTCGCGCCCACTTCGCTCCAAGCGGCGTACACGCGCTCCGGAGTGGCTCGATAAGTGCGCTCGAGCGTGAATTGTCCGTGGTGGATGGCGGCCGTCATTTCTGACCTTTCTTCGGAGTTGGAGTCGGCTGCTGGACCGGGCCCTCGAGGTATTCGCCGAGCCGATCCAGGCGGGAGGTCCATTCGCCGCGGCGTGCTTCCAGCCACCGCTCGGCCTCTATCAAGGTGCTGGTGTCCAGCCGGCAGGTCCGGACGCGTCCGATCTTCTCGGTTCGCACCAGCCCGCTGGCTTCGAGAATTTGCACGTGCTGCACGATCGCCGCCAGCGACAGGGCCATCGGCTTTGCCAATTCACTCACGGAAGCCGGCGCGCGGCCGAGCCGCTCGATCATGGCGCGGCGTGTCGGATCGGCCAGGGCATGAAAGACCCGATCGAGGTTGGCTGCATTGTTAAGCATTCGCTTGACTATCCTCGTGGGCGCGAGGCAAGTCAAGCAGTGGGCCTACAGGCGCGGATTGGCCAGCAAATAATAGAGGACGCCGGCAGTGAGGATGGTGACCGGCAGAGTCAGCAACCATGCGGAGACAATGCGCCGAAGCATGCGATATCGCAGCCCTGCGCCCGAAGTCACCATCGTGCCCCCAATCCCCGAGGTCACGATATGCGTCGTGCTTACGGGGAGGCCCGTGAATCCCGCAGTGCCGATGAGCACTGTCGAGACCACCTCCGCGGCAGCACCTTGCGCGGGCGTCAGATGGACATTACCCAGCCGCTCGCCCAGCGTGGTCACGATGCGGCGGTAGCCGATCATGGTCCCGATACCCAGACAGAGGGCGCTGAGCAGCCGGACCCAATCCGGTGCGTATTCGACCGATTGTCCAAGCTGTTTGGCAAGCTTGCTCGCGTGTTGTTTGTCTTCCTTCGAGGCGCTTCGCACTTCCTCCACGTGCTTGAGCTCGGAAATCACCCTGTAGATGTCATCGCGGATACTGGCGCGCTGCTTCGCGGCCGGTGCATTGGGACCGAGCTCGAGCCCATGCGGTTGGTCCAGGTGGAGCGCGGCGAGCCTGACCTGCGTGGCGTTCTCACTGTTTGGATCGCTCGCGCCCGAATCCGAATTGCCTGGCGCGCGAGAGCTTGCGCCAGCGCCCGTCGCGTGAGCGGATTGAGCCGCCACCCCTCCTTGCTCGATCGACCGCGCGGCCGCGAGCGCCGCGTTCTTCTCGTCATCGCCGTATCGGCTCACCAACGGCTCCGCTTCTCGCATGACTTTCGGCAGGTCGGCCAGGGCTTGCCTAGCCTGCGGATTGAGCGCATAGGTTGCGGGGAATAGTCCAATGATGGTGAGCATGATGAGTCCGATGCTCTTCTGCCCATCGTTCGTGCCGTGAGCGAAGCTGACACCGGCGCACGTCAGGATGAGAGTCGCTCGCATCCACCACACCGGCGGCCGATCGTTCGCGGGCTCGTAGAGGTGTTTGTCCCGGATCGTCTTGCTGATGAGCAGGTAGAGCGCGCCCGCCAGCACGAAGCCCAACAAGGGAGAGATCGCCAACGCCTTGAGGACGCTCCAGAGCTGGTGCCAATGAACTCCGTCGGTCAGGCTACGTGAGCGCGCCACGGCATTTCCCAGCGCCACCCCGATCAGCGCTCCAATCAGACAATGGGAGCTCGAATTGGGAAGCCCAAACCACCACGTGCCAATATTCCAGACGAGAGCGGCCACGAACAGCGCGATCAACATGGCGACCGCGGGTCCTCCGTCGGGAGGTGAAAGCACTTCTGCCGGCAGCAGCTCCACCAGGGCGTAGGCGACCGCAATACCGCCAAGCAGTACGCCCACGAAGTTCAGGAAGCCGGACCACACTACGGCTTGGGTCGGGGTGAGCGAGCGTGTGTAGATAACCGTGGCCACGGCGTTGGCCGCGTCATGGAAACCATTCGTGGCCTCGAAGATCACAACCATGAGCAGGGCAAAAATCAGCAGTCCTGCTGCCAGTGCCGAGGCGGGGTCGAGGTGGGTCAGCATGGCGGCCCTTCCTTGAAGCTATACTCATCAAAACCACTCGTTCGTACCCGTTCCATCCGTAACAAATATTTCATCATGGGTTCAAAGCAAGCCCCGTGCGCCGCTGTGGTGGCGATCGTGCTGATTTTGCTGGCGAGCGGCTGTGCCTCCACCACAGAGCCGGGGATGGAGCACGGCCATCTGGTGCAGCCGCCGACGGCGGAGGGCCCGTTCTGCGGCGCCCAGCATCCGTTTGGTGAGGTCAAGGGCGGCAACGTGGAGCGAGCGGTTACGCTGAAGTCGGCCGAGCCGATGGCCATCGCCGCCGACGATCACCCATCGGACGCAGGCAAGCTGCTGGTCCTGAATCATCCCCTGGATCCGCTGCCCCCGGAGATCGCGCGCATCCGCCGGGGTATCGTCAAGCGCTTCACGGGCAAATTCATCAAAGACGGCCTGCTCGCCTGGTCGGGCTTGGATCTGGAGCGCCTGGTTGCCGTGTCCGTGGAGCGCCGCGTGTTTGACCTTCGGGCGCACCAGTCCCGGGAGGTGCCCGACCCGGTGTTCACTCACAGCGTGCAGCTCAGCTTTGCGCGCAAGTGGACCGACGGGCAGCGCACCGAGGTCGAGGTGGTGGAGGTTTTTCCCATCACGCTCGTGGAGGCGCAGTTCTTCGTCTGCGCCGCCAATCCCCTCTGGGCGGACAAGAAGCCGTTGCCGGAGGAGGAGGATGTGAGCGGCGACATGTCCGATGGGACGACGGACGTCTTCCTGCTCGATCGCCGCCAGCAGCAGGATGTGACCTATAAGTACACCAAGACCGTCTACCTGAGTCAGAATCTCGCCGCCGTTCTCGGCGGCATCTGGCAGCACGCGCCGCAAGGGCCCACCTGGTAATGGCAGACCGACTCGTAACACCGTCGGGACCGCGCCGGTGCCTTTAGGCGGTATTGCAGCCACCTGGCCCTTGCTCCTGGGCATGGGTGTGCTCATGTTGGGAGCGGGACTGCAGAGCACACTCCTTGGCCTACGTGCCACTGCCGAAGGATTCCCGCCGCCGGTAACGGGCATCATCATGTCCGGTTACTACGTGGGCTATCTCGCGGGCACCGCGGCCGCGCCGCGCTTGCTGCGCCAGATCGGACACATTCGCGTGTTCGCCGCGCTTGCCGCGATCGCTTCGGCCACGATCCTGGTGCAAGCGGCTTTTGTCCAACCGATCGTGTGGGTGGTCATGCGGTTGACTTCCGGGGTGTGTTTCGCGGGGATCTACGTGGTCGCCGAGAGTTGGCTCAACGACCGCGCGAGCCCCGCGCACCGCGGCCGGCTGCTCTCGGTGTACATGCTCGTGCTTTACGTCGGGTTGGGCCTGGCGCAATTCCTGATCATCCTGGCCAACCCCAACACGACCACGCCTTTCATGCTGGTCTCGGTGTTGATCTCACTGTCGATGGTCCCGATCGTGGTGTCGGCGCAGCACGCGCCCGAGCCCCTGCTGCCCCGCAAGGTCCGCTACCGGGACCTCTATCGCAACTCGCCGCTCGGGGTGGTCGCGGTGTCGGTTTCCGGGATGATCTCGGCGATCGTGTTCTCGATGGGCCCCGTGTACGGGCGTTTGAGCGGACTGGGCAACGGGGGCATCGCCAACTTCATGGCGGTCAGTATCCTCGCCGCGGTGTTGACCCAGTACCCGGTGGGTCGGCTGTCGGATCGCATGGACCGTCGCACCGTGATAGCGGCCGCGTGCACTATCGCCACGCTGGTCGCCGCCAGCATTGCTGGATTCGGAACGATGCCGCATGGCTTATTCTTGCTTCTTGCGGCGCTATTCAGTGGGTCCGCCCTGACGCTGTACTCTCTCGCCGTCTCGCACGTGAACGACAAGCTCGAGCCGGCGCAGATGGTCGCGGCGAGTAGTGCCCTGTTGCGCCTCAACGGCGCAGCCGCTGCGATCGGTCCCGTGTTGGCGGGAAGCCTGATTTCCGCGTTCGGCCCACCAGCGTACTTCTCCATGCTCGCAACTTTGACCGGCGCTCTGACCCTTTATGACTTGTGGCGCAAGACGCGCCGCAAGCCGGTGCCGGCTGAGCAGAAAGGGCCGTTCATCAGCGCGCAGCCTCAGGCCATGGCCGGGCAGATTGTCACCACCCGCGTCGAGTCCGCGGGCCAGCCCGCCGGTTACGATCCCAGCGCGCCCTGAGCTGTTGTTGGCTCGGGAAGCTGCGGTGCGCTGTCGGTCACATGCGGGTCGAGAAGTCCGCACCACGCCGCAAATACCGCATCGACCGGAATCTGGTCCACCCGCACCGACTCAGGCGGTCCGCCGACCCCGACAACCGCGGACCCGCAAGGGCTGCGCGGGAGCCAGAAGCGTTGGGATTCCGCTCCATACATGACCACCAGGGGCAGACCCAAGGCCGCCGCGGCGTGCGCCGGCCCGGTATCCACGGAGATCATGCTGTGAGCCGCCTCGCACAGCGCGAATAACCGCCGCAATCCAACACCCACGACGACGACGGCGTCCAGTCCGGTAGCGGCCCGGACCTGCTCCAACATCTCGACTTCTTCCGGTGAGCCGCGCAGCATGATCAACGCGTCGGGCATCCGTGCGTGCACCTTGTGCAACAGAGAGATCCAGCGCTCGAGCGGCCAGGCCTTGTCGTCGGTGTTGAGTCGCTGCCAGCGCTTGCGTTTCCAACTCATGCTGCGGTGGTTACCGGGCTGCACCATGATGATCGGGCGACCGGCCCAGCCCTGGCCGCGCAGCCAGGCAGCCAACTCGGCGCGGTCCTCGTCGAACACTCGCAGTCGCGGCGCCCATGGCGCGGCGAGCTCGGGCGCGGGGTAGTCCGCGGCCTCGAGCGCGGGCGGGGTCTGCCTGCCCAGATGGATCAGACGATCCACTGAATGATGGACCGTGCCCGGCTTCTCGGTCATGAAAATACAGCGCGCCGGATCGATGCGGCTGAAAGCCAGCATCCGCCGGATCCTCGGGAGCTGGCGATAGTGATGCTCGCAGATATAGATCGGGCCGGGATGACTGGCGCGCAGCGCGCGGGCTACCTGGGGCCAATGTCGTGTGAGCGGAAAAGGAAAATGCCGGCCGAATGACCACACGCGCTCCACGTCTGGATTGCCTTCGAACACCGCACTCGTCCAGGAGCCCGCGCCAATGACCTGGCACGGCTGGCGATACCGACGGTGGAGGAAGTTCAGGAGCGCCGTGAGCATGACCATGTCACCCAGGCGGGCGAAGTAAAGGACGGTCGGTTGCAAGGACGGCGCTGACGAGGGGGGTGTAGGGACGATTTCGTTGTTCAAGCGGCAGCGCTGCGGTTGAGCCGGAAAGCGGGGCAACGGAC
This sequence comes from uncultured Steroidobacteraceae bacterium, assembly GCA_964400085.1. Classification (GTDB taxonomy): domain Bacteria; phylum Pseudomonadota; class Gammaproteobacteria; order Steroidobacterales; family Steroidobacteraceae; genus 13-2-20CM-66-19. The sequence continues at coordinate 44,369 of CAYNTW010000035.1, forward strand.
TTTATCAGCGCCCGGCAGAGCCTGGCCAGGCCGGTCGCCGCCCTTGACTGGCGCTACCGTGGCAGAATCGGCCGCAAACATCGCCCCAGAACGGGGCCAAGCGAGCCGAATATGTCCACGCAAACCCCCCCATCCGCGGAACCGTCGAAGCGACGCAAGGTGACGACCGCGCGGTTGGCCGAAATGAAGGCTCGGGGCGAGAAGATCGCCATGCTGACCGCGTACGACTTCATGTTCGCGCGGATTCTGGACAATGCGGGCATCGACGTGGTCCTGGTCGGCGATAGCGCCGCGAACGTCATCCATGGATTCGAGACCTCCGTCCCCATCACCCTCGACCAGATGATCTCGCACGCGGCCGCGGTCGTGCGCGGCGTGCAAAGGGCGCTGGTCGTGGTCGATATGCCGTTTGGCTCTTATCAGGGCAACAGCACACTGGCGTTGGAGAGCGCGGTGCGGATCATGAAGGAGTCCGGTGGCCACTGTGTGAAGATGGAGGGCGGCGAGTTCATCATCGACAGTGTGAAACGGATCGTCTCCGCGGGTATCCCCGTCATGGGACACCTGGGCCTCACGCCGCAGTCGATTTACAAGTTCGGAACGTATGTCGTGCGCGCCACTACGGACGAGGAAGCGGAACAACTCGTGCGCGATGCCCGCCTCCTTCAGGAGGCGGGCTGCTTCGCGATCGTGTTGGAAAAGATACCCGCGCAGCTCGCCGAGCGCGTCGCGAAGATGCTGACCATTCCGGTGATTGGCATCGGCGCTGGCGCTGGGGTGGACGGCCAGGTCCTCGTCGTGCATGACATGCTCGGAATCAACCTGGAGTTCTCGCCGCGCTTCGTGCGTCACTATGCGCGGCTTCATGACATCATGAAAGATGCTTTCGAGCGTTACATTACCGACGTGAAGTCGGCGACGTTTCCGAGCGCCGACGAGAGCTACTAAGGAGCCTGTCCTCCTATGTGGCCGTGTCGTTGGAATAACGCCAGGCGCGTTCGAAGGGCAGACGCCAGGCCCGTGGCGCGATGAGCTGATGAATCGCGTTCGGCCCCCAGGAGCCGGGGGCGTACAGCCTCACCGGTGGGGGCGCTTCCAACAGCGGAATAGAGACTTCCCACAACCGCTCGATACCTTCAGCGGTGTTGAACAGTGTGTGATCGCCGCGCATCGCATCCAGGATCAACCGCTCATAGGCCTCCAGCACCTCCCCTACGAAGCCCGTATCGCGCATCGCGAACTGCATGCTCAGCTTGTCGAGCCGCATGCCCGGACCGGGGCGCTTGCCGTAGAACGACAGGGACATTTTCGAGGAATCCGCGAGGTCGAATGTCAGGTGGTCCGGACCTTGGGTGCCGATGCCTGAGCCCGGAGGAAACATGCTGCGCGGCGGCTCCCTGAACGCGATGGAAATGATCCGCTGCCCCTCGGCGAGTCGTTTCCCGGTGCGCAGGAAGAACGGCACTCCGGCCCAGCGCCAGTTGTCGATGCTGCATTTGAGGGCAATGAAGGTCTCGGTGTCGGATTCGCGATCGATCCCTTCCTCCTTGCGGTATCCCTGGTATTGCCCGCGGACGACGTCGGTGGGCTGGATCGGCACCATGCTGCGGAAAACCTTGTTCTTTTCCTCGCTGATCGGTTTGGGCTCCAGGGAGGTTGGCGCCTCCATGGCCGTGAACGCCAGGATCTGGAAGAGGTGCGTCACCACCATGTCGCGATAGGCGCCGGTGGCCTCGTAGAAGCTGGCCCGTTTGCCGAGGCCGAGGGTCTCCGGCACGTCGATCTGGATGTGATCGATGAAGTTGCGGTTCCAGATGGGCTCGAACAGGCCGTTCGCGAACCGGAACGCGAGGATGTTCTGCGCCGCCTCTTTGCCCAGGAAATGATCGATGCGGAAGATCTGGTCTTCGGCGAAGACCTCGTGGAGCTTCGCGTTCAGGGCCACGGCGCTCTTCAAGTCCGTGCCGAAGGGCTTCTCCATGATGATGCGTGAGCCTTCGACGAGACCGGCTTCCGCCAACAGCCGTACCGCCGGAAGCGCCGCGCTCGGCGGCACGCTGAGGTAGTGGAGTCGCCGACTCTCACCGCCGATCGCCTTCTCCGCCCTCGCCACAGCCGCCTTGAGCGCGGGCGCGCCGGCTTTGAGCGGCACGTACTCGAGGCTGTCGGAGAAGGTCTGCCAATCCGTGTCAGTGACCTTGTGGGTCGAGAACTCATCGAGCGCGGCCCGCGCGATCTTGCGAAAAGACTCCGTGTCCAGGTCCTCCAGGGAGATGCCAATGATGCGGCAGGCCGGGATGAATCCGACCGCGGCGAGCCGGAATAGCCCAGGGAGGAGCTTGCGGTGCGACAAATCGCCCGTCGCGCCAAAGAGAACCACGACCTGCGGTGTACGAGGCCCGACTCCTGGAGGAACCTTTGTCATCTCGAACGTCCTCTTTACGTCCTGCCGGAGCGGCAACCTAGGACTCGATCCCCTGCGACTTCAAGTACTCGTCATAGGTACCGCTGAAATCGGCGATGCCGCCGCCGGGTTTGAGCTCGATAATACGGGTCGCGAGCGCATTCACGAACTCCCGGTCGTGCGAGACGAACACGAGCGTGCCCGGGTATTTTTCCAGGCCGATCTGCAGCGACTCGATGGTTTCCATGTCCATGTGGTTGGTCGGCTCGTCCAGCAGCAACACGTTCGGACGCAGCAGCATCAGCTTGCCGTAGATCATGCGGCCTTTCTCGCCGCCGGAGAGCACGTGGACCGACTTGCGCGTCTCCTCTCCGGAGAACAACAGTCGACCCAGGGTGGCGCGCACGATCTGGTCACTGTCAGCTTTGCCAGCCCAATATGACATCCACGTGAAGAGGTCCATTTTTTCCGCGAACTCCGCCTGGGGGTCCTGCGGCATGTAGCCCCGTTCGGCGTTTTCGACCCATGTTATAGTGCCTGCCGTCGGTGTCAGCTCTCCGGCCAGGCAGCGCATGAGCGTCGTCTTGCCCACCCCGTTCGGGCCGATCACCGCGATGCGCTCACCCGCCTCGACCTGGAAATTGATGTTATGGAGGACATCCACCTCGGAGCCGGGATAGCGAAAGCCCAGACCTTCCACCGTGAAAGCCGAGCGGTAGAGCTTTTTCGCCTGCTCGAAGCGGATGTAGGGGTTTTGGCGCGACGACGGGCGCACCTCCTCGATCTTGATCTTCTCGATCGCCCGGCGTCGCGAGGTCGCCTGGCGCGCCTTGGAGGCGTTGGCCGAGAAGCGACGCACGAACTCCTGCAGGTCCGCGATTCTTTCCTTGGCTTTCGCGTTCGCGGCTTCCACCCGGGCGCGCGCCTGCGCCGAGGCCAGCATGAAATCGTCGTAGTTGCCGGGGTAGATCTTGAGCTGCTGGTAGTCGAGGTCCGCGATATGGGTGCAGACCTGGTTCAGGAAATGCCGGTCGTGGCTGATGATGATCATGGTGGCGTCGTAATCGTTCAGGACGCCCTCGAGCCAACGGATGGTGTTGATATCCAGGTTGTTGGTC
>CAYNTW010000036.1:0-41918 GCA_964400085.1 uncultured Steroidobacteraceae bacterium
TTGCTGAGCTCGGCGCGCAGCAACTCGACGGCGTTGTCCTTGTAGAACAGCCTGGTCTCGAAGTCGAGACCAGGCGACAAACCCAAGTAGGCATGGGTTGGCCGTGCGAAACAATAGACGCAACCATGACTGCAGCCGCGATAAGGATTGATCGACTGCTCGAAACCCACGTCCGGAGAATTGTTGGTCGTGATCACGCTTTTGGCGCGGTCGGGAAGCACAACCTCCGGCAATGAATCCGTGACTTCCTCCTGATGCCAGCCGTCGTCGGTCTTTTCAACCGAGCGCGACTCGAACCGGACGTGTGGATTGGACAGGGCACCTCGACCCTTGAGGGATTGGGAACCCAAAAAGCGGCGTGTCATGGGATCATATTACGAGGGGCGGAATGCCGTCGTAAATGCAGTACTTGCAGCCGCTGACTACTGTATGAGATCAGACCAGAGCCGGGCGCCGCCGCCTCCACTTGCTGCAGCTGGACAATTTCGGCAACGTGGGCGGGAACACCAAAGACCTCGAGCAGGGTTGAACGAGCACAGTCGGACCCTCCGCCTGTGGACGTGCCCTGGGTCCAGCGAGCACTGGACGAGACGTTGGGCCCAATCAAACTGAAGAGAGCGATTGTCGTGCCAAATAGCCGCCTGGCATTTCTGGCGCGAATCGCCTTCGGCGAGGGTGACTACCGAGTCTTCTACAACGATATCGTCGCGGCCATAAAGTGGCTAAGCGAGAGCTAACGCTCTGCAGCGACTAGTGCGTATCACGCGCCAGTATCCGCACGGGACCCAACAATCCGGAAGGCCTTAGTGCGGAGCTCGCGATGTACGGGGACTGAGGCGCGAAGGCGATGGGCGTCGCACCCGGCTGTTTGTCGCCGATGAGGCGGTTGACCCATAGGTTGACGACCTCGATGGCGAGCCGGTGGGTCCCCGGGGTGAGCATCGAGGTCAGGTCGACCTCGTAGGGAGCGTGCCAGGCGGTCGCAAGGTATTGACCATCGACGGATACGACGGCCAACTCGCGAACGTCACCGAGATCCAGAATCACTCGCCTGCCCGGACGGATCCAGGTCGGCGGAACTATCAAGTTCCGGCTGTAGACGGCCGCGCCGGAAAAATACCTCACACCCGAGTCGCTCGATCGCGTCCAGTCTGTCAAGTGATCGAAGATAGCGGCTGGCGGTGCACCGCGGCCTGGCTGAAATGTGACCCTCCACGGGCCATCGAGTTGCTGTCTCAGCACGCTGGTCCTCACGTCAGGTGCAGTCCAGGTCGGCGTGTCTGCCCTCTGCCGGAAGACTACGAATTCCGCGGCACTTTCAGGGAGGAACAGGTGCACCCGCACACCGTCCGACGTTTGCTCGTACGAAGCCAACTCGACACGCCCGTCTTCCGCGTGCCAGATCTCTGGCCGCTTGTCACGCACCCGAAAAGTGATCGCAACTTCCCGAGCGGGCCCGTGGGCGTTGGAGACAAAATAGATATCCGTATCACCGTCCTGCCGATGAACGGTCTTGAGCCCTACGGCGCGCTCCATCCGCACATCCGGGGAGATATTCTCCGCCTGCAGTGCCGCCCCCAACTGCACACTATCGTAAACCCTGGGATTGCCCCAGATCTCATTCGCCAGCACCTTCACTTCCGCATCGGAGCTCTCCATCCCCAAACCGCCGGTCGGCCTTTGCCCAACCAAGACCGCACCGGCCCGCACGAGCTCGCCCAATTTACGTAACACCGGCAGCGTAACCCGAGTCACATACGCTGGCATGTACAGCAGGCGGTAACTTGCGCCTCCAGGAGTGACCAGGCAACCGTTACGTACGGACAGCAGATTCAATAGCGCTTCCGCGTTGATATAGTCGAATGCATACCCGGGTTGCACGTTGGTATTGAAGCGATCCTGATAACGCTCCGTAAGATTCCGGTCTTCGCCGTAAAAGATCGCGACATCAGCAATGGGAGTCCCCTGCTGAAGCAAGTAGGCTGTGCGCGAGAGGTAAGTCACCCAGGCCCCCGCCTGTTCCGCCCACGTGTCATTGCGGTTGAAGAACTGGCCGAAAAAACCCAACTCGAGCCCGGGCGCGCGATCGGTGAAGGGTTGGTGGTGAGATTCGTGCAGCAGGATACGATTGATCCCATGAGCGAAGATCTCGTCCGCCACCGGCTTCAGCATCGCCGGCGAAAATGCCCACGGATCCGAGCCCGCTGCAACCGTCAGCGATTCGGCTGCCGCCAGCTTTTTGCCGTATACGTGCGCCACCGAAGCCGCTTCGTCGAGGTCGGCCACCAAGCTGGGCTGGCCCGCTGCGGTGGCGAACGGCCTATACCAGAATTCGCCCGTGGGAATGTCGGACTTCGCCTTGATGCTCATCCCGTCCCCGATCGCGCGTGGAGTGTCACCCTCGGCTTCCGTGTAGTAGCCCATGCCACGCTGATGGAGAACCTGCGCCAGTGTCCCGTAATGATTGTCGGCGAGCATCTCCTGGAGGGTACGGCGGAAATCCCAAAGAAAGCGGTCACTGAGATCCGCGCTGCCGACCACGCGGCCGGCCAGGGCCGGGAGAAAAGGAAGCGCGTCGTAACCGCGTCGCTGTTTGAATTGCTCCAGCAGAGTGGGGGTCCAATTCTGGACGCCCGCCTCCCAGCTGTCCGTCAGTACGTTCTGCACGTTGGCCGCGCCCAGCCGTGCTCCCATGGCACTCTCATACATCGACAGGTACGTTTCCAGGTAACCGCGGACGGCGGCACGGTCCAGCTTGTCCACCTCGAGACCGGTATCTTGCTCTTCCGCAGGCCCATTGGTCTGCCCTGTCAGGGACCAGCCGAAGCGCAGTACGGTCCAACGGCCAGGCGGCACGGTCCAGTGCAAGTGCCCATCCGCAGTCAAGTTGGAAGTCAGGTCGACGACCCCATGCGGCGGCACGAGCGCGTCTGCCGCAGCGGGGGCGGTCGGAGCAGCGGCATCGCCGAGAGTCGCCTGAAATCCCGCTTTGCTCTCGAAATGGTCGATACGCGCCCCGCCGCAAAACTCCAGGCGGGAAATTGCGAAATCGCGGACGGGTTGCGGGGCGTGCGCAAACATCGGCGGCAGGTCCGGCAGCGGCGGACGCGGGGGCGGCAGCGTCAGCATGACCCGAAATGTCCTCGCCGTCGTTGCCGCAAAAGAATAGGTCCGCTGGGGTGCGGGCGCTTCAGTAGAATCGGCCTTGGCGCGCAGCACAGTGCGAAGCAGTTCCCCCTCGCGTCCCCCAGCCTGGATCTCCACATCCGCAGGCGTAGCCAGACCCAGAGTCAGCCCTGCCAACGTGGTTGGCCGGGCATACGCCACTTCGATCCAAGCACTGTCAGACCCAACGGCGACCGGCAACGACACGCTCTCGGCAAGGTTTGCGCCACGCAACCGTGTCAGGTCGATGGCACCCGCACTGGAGCTCCAGCGACCGGACCCTACGGCCATCTCAGCTGGCGGGGTGGGAAACGCAACAACCATCGAATCCCAGTAAATGTCGCCGTGCAACTCCTTCGGTACCGCGCCCCGCCTAGCCGCTTTGACCCCCAGAAACGGCCCGGTGGTGGCTGGCGGCTGCGGTAGCGAGCCCTCAAACACACGCCCACCTTCGATCTGAAGCTCGCTCCAAACGTACTTCTTCATGGCATTTTCGGGCGCAACCCAGACTCCGCCCGTCTCACTCCAACCCGGCGACCCGGCAATCGTGACGTCGAGACCCGCCTGGCGAGCCAGCAGCGTCGCCTGACGAAAGATTGTCTTCCAGGGCTCAGTCATGAAATCGACAGGCGGATTCACGACGTGTGGCTCCAACAGGCTGCCCGCAAAGATGTGTACACCTCCCAAGCCGACGCGCTTGAACCAAGCAAGATCGAGCTTTGCCCCCTCCAAGCTGACATTGCCATTCATCCAATGCCACCATACCTGTGGGCGGGCCGCTTGGGGTGGATCGCGAAATCCCCGCAATAGCGGATCCTCATGAGCGGACTCACCTGGCGCGCCCGCGAATACGGGCGCACCGGAACAGATGGTCACTACCGCCAAGAGCGCTGCAGTCGCAGCAGGTAATCTATGCAACCACCGACGCATGCTCAGAAGCCCGCGTGTATCCCAAGTTGAAAAAATCGCCCGAGAGTCAGGCCATTGCCCGTCCCGTCTGGACGACCGCCGGTCTGGTTCTCGAAGGCCGGCGCCTCATCGGCAATGTTGTTGACGTTGAACGCGAACGTGAGATCTTTTGCCCACCCGATCGAGGAGGCCACCTTGTAGGAGAACTGCAGGTTGACCGGATGGAAAGAGCCCACCCAAGTCTGCCCGGGATCAGTGACCGGGAAGCCGCTCGAGTAGTTCATGACCGCGCGTGCACTCAACCCACCGACAGTCGCGCCCACCTGGGCGCTGGCCAGTAGACGGCTGATCCTGTTTCCCGCCGTGAGCATGGAAACACGTCCTCCACCGAGAGCCTGGCTCTGCTGACTGAGCACGTAGGTACCGGCCACCCCCGCCGTGATCGCTCCGAAGGACGTGGCTTGCTTGTACGAGAGATTGAAGTCCACGCCCTGGATATATTCGTTCCCCAGGTTGGTGCGCTCGGCATTGAGGATCGCGTACGGAGTGGTGGCGGGGTTGCTGTACAACTGCGCCAGGCTCGGGCCCTGCATGCGCTCGTTGCCGATAATCGCCTGCGCCTGCGCGAAGGTGGGATTCACGATCCACTTGTTGGGGAACGTGTTGAAGTAGTACTGGCCAGCGTAGAACGGCGAGACGTTGATCAGGTGATCGACTTCCGTATTCCAATAGGTCAGGCTCAGCGCGGTAGACGGCAGCCACCCCGGGCTGAAATCGGCGCCGAAGGTGTAGGTCGTGGACGTCATGGGCTTCAAGTCGGTGCCGCCGCCGGCCAGGAGGATCGTCGGGCGAAAGTTGAACGGTCCCGGCCCGAACGGACTCACCGGAAACACCTGCGCGCGAAAGTCCACCGATCCAGCCAGGTCCGCAAGACTCGGGGCCACGAACGAAGTGCCGTACGTCGCTCGAACATTCAGATCATCAACGGGCTTCCAATTCAGTCCGTATTTCGGGTTGGTGGTGCTGCCGAACTTGCCGTAATGGTCGAATCGCCCTTCCAGATCCACGGTCAGGGCACGCACGCCAGTTATCGCATTGGCGCCGCCGACGATCGGCAGCAGTAACTCTCCGAAGGCCGCCGAGGAGCTCAGGTTGTCCCGCGCGGTAGCCGCCCCAGCAAGGTTGCCGATCGGTGCGTCAGTCTGGATAGCCGACTCGGTCTGATTCTCATACTGCGCCCCGACAGCCAGCCGTGCATCGCCACCCGGCAGGTGCACTGCCGTGCCCTGGGCCACTACCCGAGCCTCGTAGAGGCTCTGTGTATCGGAGGCGTATTGCTCATAGTGGAGAATGGAATTCAACACTGTGGGGTTGGTCTGAGCGAGGTCGTACGGATTCAAAGCAGTCGCCAGGGTCGTACCGGCTCGCGCCGCGGCATCCGCTGTCGGATTGATCTCCGGGGAATGTGCCGTGGTGGTGCTGCGTCCGAAGCTCAAGAGAGTCGTCAAATCCCAATCCCCGCCGAGCTTCACGCGCAATTCCGGCGTCACTCCGCCCTCACTGATCGAGGTCCGATCGATGATCGAGTCGCCGGCTGCCGGGGCGTAGGAATACTGAACCGTTTCGCTGGTCGCGCCCCCCACGGGGATGAAGTAGGGATTGGTGCTGGTGATGGTTCCGCTGGAAGTGATCTGAGCGTCCCGCCGATTCGTCTCCCGGTGCGTGTAGTAAGCAGTGGTGTCGAATGTCAGTGTCTCCGAGATATCCTGTGTGAACGCGGCGAACAAACTATGTTGTGTTTCGGAGGGAAAGAGATCCCGCACCTTGTCCTGGTCACAGAGATTCTGCGTATTCGGCTGCAGCGCAGGCAGCGCGTAATTCACACCACCGACCGAGACGTTGCCGGCCGGACACGTCGCGACGCGATGATCGGTGCCGCCGAACGGAACCAGGTTCTGGCTGAAGTAAGCACGGTTCGCGCCAAACAGATCCGAGTTGTTACGGAATGAATAGGACAGCAGGAAGGAGCCACTCCCCCAATCATGGCCGCCCGTGATATTGACGTCTCCGGCGTGGTACCGGTTGGCCAACCCGAAGTGTGCGTCCGTCTCGATGCCCTCCATGTGCTTGCGAGTAATGAAATTCACCACGCCACCTACAGCGTCGGCTCCATAGATGGCCGAGCCGCCATCGGCCAGGACGTCGACACTCTGTATTACGCTCGGCGGTAATATCCCCGCATCTGGAGTGGTTTGCAGAATACCGGCTCCAACGACATCGTGTCCGTCAAACAACACCAGCGTCGTATTTCCGCCAGCCGCCCCGATATTGTGGATGTTGGGACGAACTATCGTGAGACCGTTCACCCCGCTATTTGGGTTCAGGACCTGGTTGAATGCGTTCGTGATAGCGGGAACCGAAGACAGCAGATCCTGCGTCGAGACCACGCCGGAGCCTAGGATGTCATCGCGAGTCACACTCACCACTTCAGTTCCAACCGGCGCAATGCCACGGATCAGCGTGCCAGTAACCACGACTTCCGCCAACTCCTGGTTCGCGGCTGCCGGAACAGGTTCCTCCTGCGCACATGCTCCGCCGGCCGCTGCCAGCGACCCACACATCGTAAACAGTCGCGCGACCCATCGCCAAAATCCACGATATTTCACAACCTCATCTCCCCGAATACTACTGCCGGTAGCGACACTCGTCGGAGTGCCGGCTTCGGCCATATGCCGCGAGTTGTCGGCCGAATGGGCCGAGCTCTCGGGGGAGTCGGGACGGGAGGTTTCACTCGCAGGCAGCTTCACGATCGTGATGGTCCGATCGTTGATGAACTTGAAGCCAAGTCCCGTGCCTTTCAACAGCTGACGCAGAGTGTCGAGCACCGACAAGCCAGCGTCGGCACCGGAGGTCGACACCCCCGCGGTCAGTTCGGCGCGATAGATGATCTGATACCCGGTCGCGCGTGAAAAGACGTCCAGAACGTCGGCCAACGGTTGTGGCGGCAGCGCTGTCGAGAAACCTTCTGCATGGGCTTGCGAAAGCAACAACGAGGTCAGCAATGCAACCGTGACCCACGGCAGCCACCGACGCTCGCGGCGTCGACCCATCGTTCCGATACCCCCCCGTTTTCGCAGCTTACGTGCCGATTGCAGGTACTAAGGACTGAGATTCAGGTGAAATCGGGCACCTGAGATTTGTTGGCGTGACTCATGAGCACCCTCACCGGTGCCCTCGGGACAAATGAACGCTCCCATCATGAAGCGTTCGCACTTGTACGGACTCAACGGTTCCCAGATAGGTGAGCAAGGATTCCGGATCGCTGAGATCGAAGGTTCCACTGACACGCAGCCCGGCGAGTGCCGGGTCGTCTACAACGAGCGGCTGGCGACGATATCGGTTGAACTGCAATACCACCTCCGCCAATGTCCTATCGCGCAACACCAGACGTCGCTGGGTCCACGCGTTAACCGAATCGATGGAGGCCCCGACATCGGGTTCGATCCCCTGTGCCGTAACCGCGGCGCGCTGGCCCGCCGCGAGCTCGATGCGAGAGTGTCGTTTCTTCAGCAGCGCCACGTCCATTCGAGAGTCCGGTGGTGGCGCGGTCCTGGCGATGTGCTCAGCGGCGTCGGCGGCCCGCTCGCGTAATTCGACGCGGCCTTCGATGACGGCGACCTGGGTACCCTCGTGATCCATGGCGACGTTGAAGATCGTCCCCAGGGCACGAATCATGGCGTCAGTCGTAGCGACGACGAACGGCCGCCGCGGATCACTCGCAACCTGAAAGCGGGCCTCGCCGCGAAGGAGATCGATATGCCGGTCGACCTTGCCGAATCGCACCCGGACACCCGAGTCAGTATTGAGGAAAACCACAGAGCCATCCGCGAGAGTGATGCTCCGCTGCTCGCCGACCGTGGTGGCGTATTCGGTGCCCCACCGGGAAGTCACAAAGGCGAGCCACACGGCCAATCCAACAAACAGGGACGCGGCTGTCGCGACCATCCATCGCCGCATTCCTCTACGCCGCGCTCGTCCCGAGCTCGAGTAGGTTGCAAGCCCTGGCGGCGAGTCCAGTTGCACCACCTTGTCCCGCGCCCTCTCCGCTTTCGCGGCAGCGATCAGGTCCGCCGGCCTGTAGCCACTCGAGCCGCTCATCCCGATCGTTGACCAGAGGGCCGAGACTTCCAGAAATTCCTCGACATGCGCTGGCGAGCGCGTCAGCCATTCGGCGAACGCGGCATGGTCAACCGGACGATCGGCGTTGTCATGAAACTGCAGAAACCAGTCCGCGGCTTCCGCCGCGATGCGCTCATCGCTACGTCGCTTACTTTCCATGGAAATTTATCGAAACGCCTTCAAGTGCTTGCGACAGTGTTGCAGGCCTTGGGAGAGGTACTTCTTGACCATGCTGGCTGAAATCCCGATCTGGGCCGCTATCTCCTCATACGTCATGCCCTCGTTGCGATGCAGGAGCAATACGGCCCGGCACGTGGGCGACAATTGCCGCAGCACCGACTCGAGTCGCTCCTGTAATGCCAGCGACTCTGCATCAGCGCCTGTGGCGGGGGCCGCCTGCTCGCTCTGCGCCCGCAATTCGCTGGACCAGCGCATGAGCCCAGTCAGATCCTCGCGTCGCTTGAGCTCGAATTCGTACAGCACATTGGCGGCGATTCGGTACAGATAGGGCATGGGGTCCCGAATCAGATCCTTGCGCTCCATGCGCAGCAGTCTCACGTAAGACTCCTGCGCAATGTCGCGCGCATCCGCGGACGTGCGCGCACGCCTCGAGATGTACCGCAAAAGATCATCCCCGTGATCCTCGGCCAGTCGTTCGACCAATGAGTCTGCCTTGTCACTCTGCTGGCTCAACCGCCCCCTCCCGATCTCGCAGCAACCGTGGTGATCCTTAGACTACTTTTTGAGCAAAAGTGGGCACTTGTTTTTTGGTGCCCGGTAGAGCGTGTGCTAAGCTACTGAAAGGCTTGCAGAAAACCGCCGGAGAACACGACCAATGGCAACGATCAAGGTTATTCAGAACGGACCTTATCTCGTGCAAGGTGACGATGTGACAGCGGTCGATTGGAACGGGGTCGCCTACCCGATTCCCAAGCGTCCGTTCGCTCTGTGCCGCTGCGGCGGCTCTACGACCAAACCGTTCTGCGATGGGACCCACTCGAAAACCGGCTTCAAAGCAGCGGAAGCAGCGGTTCCGGGAAGTCAGGATAAACCGGCCACAAAACCATAACTGAGCCTATTGCCCAACGGACGGCGAACCGCAGTCACGAGACAGGCACGCGACGCAAGCAACTGCCTGCCAAACGAGGAACCACATTCAAGACATCGAGTTGTGCGGCATATTCAACTTCATGTTGTAAAGAGCGCTCCTGCATCATTCTTCCAACACGCGATTTCAACAATGCGGTACGAGCGTCGCAGCCACGGTACAACAGCATCGCAGCGGTGGCGGCGTCATTGGTATCGTATCCGGCGTAACTCATGAAATGCGCAACGAGGTGACCGGCGCCGTAGAAATCTTCCAGATTGAATCGCCCCACGGAGCCGGAGCAGACAATCAGCACAGCCGCTGCTGGATGCTCCCGGACGACGTGCTCAACGAGGGCCGCGCCATTCAGCAGTGCTCCGGCATACACTGCCGCTGCGCTCGCCGCCCGGCGCAGCGCCACCGTGCCGTTCGTCGTGCAGTAGATCAGAGTGTTGCCGCGCAACGCCTGGTTGCCCAGCGCAAGGGGAGTCGCGGGCGCAAAGCCCGGCAGTGAATCAGCGAGATACTCTCCGGCCAACACAGGGCGACTCATGCCCGCGGCCAGAGTCAATGCTTCCGCGCGATCGACCGCCGGCCAGACGCTATCCACCCCCTCGTGGCAGGCGTGCACGACCGTCGAGGTGGCGAACAGAATGTCCAGAACGATGACGATCTGGTTACTGAGTCGCTCGACTTCGAGACACTCCTTCCAACAAAGTACGTGAACACTCGGCATGCATCAAATAGTACTCCGGCTTACGCGAGCCCGGGGGACGATCAGAACTGTGCCTCCCCCTGTACGAGAACCACCCGTGGCTCGCCGGCTACCGTATAAACCTCGCCGATGCCGCCAGGCTTGTCCACGCCCAGCGTGCCATACCGACGGTTGCTCAAATTCCGGCCTATGATGGCGACCGACCACTTGTCGGCGCTCAGGCGAATACCGGCATTCTCCGTCGTGAACCCATGCTGATATGACAGTGGATTGAGATTGAGGCCGGTGTAGTACCCCGAGCTGTAGCGCGCATCGGCAGTGAGACCCAAGCGAAACTGGCTCGTGAGGTTGAAGTCATACTCCGCGCCAGCGGTCAGCAACCACTTGGGGGCGCGATACAAAGGACGGCCAGAAAGATTCTGGGTCTTCGCACCGGTGATCGGAGCGGCTAGACAACCTTGCGCGGCCGTCTGGCCCGTGTAGCACTGCGCGGCGTCGAATCGCTCGAAATAAGCCTGGTCGTAACTGGCAGAGCCGCGCAAGGTGAAGCCGCTCACCGGACGCCAGTTGCTTTCGAATTCAACTCCGCGGGTGATGGTGCTGGCCGCATTCTGTGTGACGAACGTCACGGCCGTGGAGCTCAGGGCGATCAGCGAGGTCAGTGGCAGACCTTCGTACTTGTAGCGGAACGCCGTCAGGGAGCCGGTCAGCGTGTTGTCGAGCAGCGTTGCCTTCACGCCCCCCTCGAAACCTTTGGCTGTTTCGGCGTCGAAAGTCAACGTGTGCAGTGTCGAGATGGCCGACAAAGTGCCGGGATTCGAAAAGCCGCCGGACAGATAGCCGGTCTTGTAAGCCCCATACAACATGACCTGCCCGGTGGGATGCCACGCCAGGGTCGCCTCGGGCGAGACATTGTGCTCGGCCCTGGAGCCCGCGATCACCCCGCCCTGCGGCAGCAGGGTCGCGGCCCCGACTCCCCGCGGATTCAAGTAGCTCTCGAACGAACGCAGCGACCTGGTCTCGTGGGTATAGCGAGCGCCTCCGGTCAGCTCCACATGGCCCGGAAGATTCAGTATCGCCTGGGCGAAGCCCGACTGTGCATGACTCTTGTTGTGTTGCTCGTTGTCGTAGAGCTCGTAACGGCCAGTGGCCGGATCCTGCAGGTTCGCTCCATTCGCACCGCCCACGTACAGCGTGCGATCGTTGTACTCGAGGTGACCACCGGCGGCGAAATTGATCCAGCCGTCGAGTGCCGTCACGGCGCGCAGTTCCTGATAGAAGCTGCTGTTTCGCTCGTCGCTGTACGACCAGAAGTACGAGTAGGACGTGCCGTCCGCGTTGCCCTGACTCACATAGTCGTAGCTGTAGTAGCCTGTGATCGAAGTCAGGATCGCGCGGTCGAGGTGGTAGTTGAGCGTCAGGGTCGGCAGAACAGAGTCGTCCTTGGAGAAAGGACGGCCATTGTCATACTCCCTCACCTTCGGCCACGAGCTGATGATCGTCGGCGACAACCAGCCTTGTGAGGACCTGTCATTGAGCGTGCAATCCCCGTTTGGATCGACGATCCCTCCGGTCGTCACCGGCTGGCTGCGGCCCGGGGGACACGCCATGACCTCATCGAAGCTTTGCAGGCTCTGACCCCGATAACGGCTGACCAGAACCTTGAGATCGGCATCGAGACTGGTGTCCGGGGCGTACTTCAACGTCAAGCGCACCGCTTCCTTCTCTTCGGCGCCCAGACTCGGTTGGGCTGCTGGAACGAAGGTACTGCCCGAGGCGGCCGTGCGAATCCGGTCTGGCACACCGCTGTCCTCATTTTGAATATAACCTTCGCTCTTGCTGGCGTAGGCAGCCACCCGGTATCCCCAGCTCTGCGCGAGGGAGCCGGAAAGCGCCCCTTCGAACGAGCGTGTATGGTTGGTCGTGAGCTCGTAGCCTACCCGGGCGTACCCGGAGAATTCCCGCGTCGGGTCTTCCGATTTGACGGCGACCACGCCCCCGGGCGAGTTCTTACCGAAGAACAGCGCCTGCGGTCCCTTCATGACCTCGATGCTCGCCACATCGAACATGGCGTCATTGAGAATACGGCCGCGACTCAATTCCATGCCGTCGAACACCAGGAGGATGGATTGCTCCAGGCCCGCATCCAGGCTGGAGGAGCTGACCCCGCGCATCGAAATCGAGGTACCCGATCCGGTAAAGCCGCGATCCAGCGTAATTTGCGGGGCAACGAGCTTGATGTTGCCCATCGAGGTCAAATCGTACTGACGAATCTGCTCCGGCGGCACGCTCGAGACGGCCACGGGTACGTCGACCCAGCGCTCCTTGCGCAGACGAGCGGTAACGACCACTTCTTGCAACCCAGTATCCGTAGGCGCCGCCTCTGTCGCGGCGGCCTGGGTCGGGGCGACAGTCTGGGCCGCAGCGGTTTCCGACATCAGCAACGTGCCGCCGGCGACCGGAGACAGCAGTAGCAGCGCCACACTCTTCGACTTACAAACCACGCCGATGCCCCCTCCCGTAGTTTTGTTCGACCCGGTGGATGAAGATCCGCCACGTGCGATGCACCGACAGTACTCGACCGTCTGGTCGGTCGTCAACTCTCCGGACACGGTGGCCTCGACCCAGGGGCCGCCTGATGGCTTGTCACGTCGGCGGGGTCGAATTAGCATATCGACCGACCGGTCGGTAACATATGGGATTGCGCACCTGGCCGGCGCGCGCG
Source organism: uncultured Steroidobacteraceae bacterium (assembly GCA_964400085.1). GTDB lineage: Bacteria > Pseudomonadota > Gammaproteobacteria > Steroidobacterales > Steroidobacteraceae > 13-2-20CM-66-19. Next base: position 12,781 of record CAYNTW010000036.1, read on the forward strand.
TAGGCGCCTGGCCACGCGTACCGAATAGGAAACAGCTGATGAGCCGCTCCGCTGCCGCGCCGAAAACCGTGACCTCCACACCCAGCGCAGCCGGAAGCGAAGTCGCCCGCGAAGCACCCGCCCCGGCGTCACGGTGGCGGAAATGGTACGTGCTGGGGGTGTTGATCCTGATCGGGCTGTTCAACTACATCGACCGGCAGAGCCTGGCCATTCTGCAGATCCCCATCAAGCGGGAGCTGGGTTTGAGCGACACCCAACTCGGGGCGCTGACCGGACTGGCATTCGCGTTCCTTTACACCGCGATGGGCTTACCGCTCGCGCGCCTGGCTGATCGCGGCAATCGCACGAAGTTGATCGCCGCCGCGCTGGGTGTATGGAGCTTGATGACGGCCGCCTCCGGTCTCGCGATCGGCATGATCACACTCGTGATGACCCGCATGGGAGTCGCCTTCGGTGAGGCCGCTTGCGCGCCGACCAGTCATTCGCTGATTTCCGATTACTTCCCCAGGCAGAAGCGGGCCACCGCGCTCGGCACCTGGATGCTGACCTTTCCGATCGGAACGATGCTCGGCTTCATCGCGGGCGGCTGGCTGACCACGGCCTTCGGCTGGCGCCAAGCGTTCGCCATGTTGGGTCTGTGCGGACTCGCGCTCGTACCTCTGGTCCTCCTGACCGTGCGCGAGCCCCAGCGCGGCGCAATGGACGGAGCATCTGTTGCAAGCACGCAGCCGTCCTTGATAGCGGCGCTGCGTACTTTGTGGTCGCTACGCGCCTTTCGTCATGCAACACTGGGAGGGGCATTGGTCGACTATACGCTGTATGCAACGCTCAACTGGAATGCACCCTTCTACAACCGCGTATTTGGCATGTCGATGCATGACATTGCCGCGTATCTCGCCTTGCTGTCCGGTGTCGGCGGCGGACTCGGCGTCTATCTCGGCGGCGCGCTCACCGATCGACTCGGGCGCCGGGACGCGCGTTGGTACGCGTGGATGCCAGCCATCGCGGCACTCGCCGCGGTGCCCATGATGCTGATTCAGTACTTCACTGTTGTCCCGCGTCTGTCGTTATTGGCTGGCTTCCTGCCCGCTCTATTCCTCAGCTCGTTTCTGGCGCCGTTGGTCGCGACTGGTCAATCGTTGGTCCCTGCGACGTCGCGGGCGTTTACCTCCGCCGTGCTGGCACTAGTGGTCAATATCGTCGGCCTTGGCCTGGGGCCTCTGGTCACCGGTGTGCTCAGCGACTGGCTAGTCACTCACTATCACCTGGGTAATGAATCGCTGCGCTACGCGATTGCGGCATCGGCGCTCGTATCGGTCTGGGGTGCCGTGCACTTCTTGCACGCGGCCCGTTTCTTGCGCGAGGAGTTGGCCGGAGTCCGCAGTCAGGGCGTCACGGCAGCGACCTGAACCAACAGCGCCCCGGCCGTCGCGCCCGCGAAGAGATCCAGAAACGAGCCGGGCAGCCGTTCGAAACCCTGCCGCAGATCCTGGCGATAAAGGAGCCTGCCTTCCTCCACCCAACGGGCAAGCTCGGCGCGCGCAGTCCCGATCTCCTCACGGAAATCCGCAAGCACGAATCCCTCGATGCGCAAGCGCCCGTAGACAACCCGCATCATGTCGCGAGGCCCCGGCGCCGTCGCCTCGCTGTCGTAAGCGGAAATCTGGCCGCAAACCGCTATGCGGCCATGCACGGCCATGTTGTCCATGACAGTCTGCAAAATCTCGCCGCCGACGTTGTCAAAGAACACGTCGACGCCGCTCGGACACAGCCGGGCCAGGCATTCGCGCACGTTCTGAGATTTATAATCAATCGCACCATCGATACCGCAGTCGTTGCGCAGCCATTCGCACTTGGCCGGACCGCCGGCGATGCCGATCACCCGGCATCCTTTGATTCTTGCAATCTGCGCGGCCGTGGAACCTACGGAACCCGCGGCTGCGGAAACCACAATCGTTTCGCCGGGTTCGGGCTGCCCCACTCTCAGCAGCCCAAAGTACGCGGTCAGGCTATTCATACCATACACTCCCAGCGCATCGGCCAGTGCCATCTCCCGCGGCACCGGAATAACCGGCGTGGCGTCAGCATCCGGCTCGAGAACTGAGTAGTCCTCCCAGCCTGAGACCGCTGTCAGTCTCGTCCCGGCGGGCCACAGCGGATGGGCCGATCGGAGGATTTCAACACCCGCGGGTCCCCGGATCGGGGTCCCCACCGCGACGGAGGCCCGATAGCTGCGGCCCGGCGCATTGAGCCAATTGCGCTGAGTTGGAGCGGGGGCAAACATGAGGTTGCGCACCAGGATCTGCCCCGATCGCAGCTCCGGTTCCGGCATCTCAACTTCGGCATATTCGAAATTCGCAGCGGTGACTCGAGTGGTCGGACGACTCTTCAGCAGCCATTGACGGTTGCGAAGCAGCCCGGTCATGTGGGCCGGAGTCTCGCCAGAATCTGCTTGCGAAGCTCGTTCTTCTGCACCTTCAGCGACGGCGTGCGTGGAAAACTGTCGCAAAGGGTCACATGCTCGGGCCACAGGTAGCGCGCGAATCCTCGTTTTTCAAGGAACTCAGTCAACTCAGACAGCGTGATGTCCTTTCCGTCTTTCGTGATCACGCAGGCGCACGCCCGCTCGCCAAGGCGCGGATCGGGTAGAGCTATCACGGCGACATCCGCTACTCGCGGATGAGGGCGCAACGCGGATTCAACCTCGGACGGTGTGATAGTGACGCCACCCCGGCGAATGATGTCCTTGCTACGGGAAACGAATGTGAAATATCCCGCGTTGTCGAGAACGCCGATGTCTCCCGTACGAAAGAAGCCATCGGGAGTGAGGGAGATCTCGTTCAGTGAGTCGTTGCGGTAGTAGCCAAGGAACCGGTTGGGTCCGCGCACCAGGACGTTTCCTGGTGAACCCGGCGGTAAGGGCCGGTCTTTATCGTCGCACACGAGGAGCTCCGTCCCGGGCAGAGGACGCCCCTCGGCCGTCCTCAGGTCATTCAGATCGTCGCCGGCACAGCCAGTCACATGACCGGGCGACTCGCTCATCCCATACATCGGATAAGGACGGGTACATAAGCGTCGCTTTGCATCCAACCGGTGCGCCTCGCTGACACCCGCCACAACTCCTCGCGAAACACTCGAACAGTCAGTCCGATCGAGGCTGGCGGAGCTCAAGATATCGATAGCGTGCGTAGGCATCAGGAGAAAGTGCGTTACCCGGTGCTTTTCAATCAGCAACAGTGCCTCATCCGCGTTCCAGGTCCGCTGCAGCACCGTCTTGCAACCGCAGAGCAAGGTCAGAAAAGTACCGAGCACCGAACTGCCGACGAACCCAAAGGCAGTCAGGACGAGGCTGATATCGTTGGGTCCAATATCCTGGTAGCGCCCGTAAGTTTCAACAGTGAATCGGATGGTGTTGGCCGAGTGCATGACTCCTTTGGGTTCGCCCGTAGTCCCCGACGAGAACAACAGGAGTGCAAGGTCATCGGCGGCGCGCGGTTGGCGCTGCTCCGCGACCGCGCTCGCGCGCTTCAGAAAGGCGCGCCACGACACCGCGTCCAGATTACCCGCCGTGCTGCCTATCACAGCGCCATCGCCGATCACGAAAGCGGCAAGTGCCCACCCCTGCCCAGCGGCAGCGGCACGACGCACTTCCGATTCTTCTCCGAGAGCGACCAGGGCTCTGGCGCCGGAGTTGTCCAGTATGGCAGCGATCTGCTCGGTGCTGAACATGTGTGGCAACAGGGCAAACGCGATACCGGCGTAAGCACAGCCTACAATCGCAACAATTGACTCCAGGCAGTGGCGCCCATGAATGGCAACGACGTCTCCGGGTTGAAGCCCGTGGGCCCGCAATGCGCGAGCAAACAACTCCGCCTGCTCCTGCAGTTCGCTGAAGGTGATCCGCCGGTCGCCCTCCACAACAGCCGTCGCTCCAGGGTTCCTGGCGAAGACGGCCGCGAACGACTCCCACAGATCCTCGGACCGCCAATACCCTTTCGCGTAGTACTGCTCCTCGAGAGGCGCCCCAAGGGCATATTTCCTGACGTCGCGTCCTCCCGTCACCGCGGGCTTCCCCATGACCTGCTCACCCAATGGCCTGGCCACCGTCCACCAGGTATGTTTGACCCGTGATAAAACTACCCGCTGGCGAGGCCAAGGTCGCAACCACGCCAGCCACTTCGATCGGGTGACCGATACGACGCATCAGGATCGAATCGACGACATTGCGCCGATGTGAATCCGACAGCGTGTAGGTCAAACCGGACTCGACCTGTCCGGGTGCCAGAGCGTTGACCCGGATGCCCTTGCCGGCCCATTGGGCCGCAAGATCGCGCGTAAGGTGCACGATTGCGGCTTTGGATGTCGTGTATGGAACAATCTGGCCATATTCGGGCGTATACGAAATGAATGCGCCTACCGAGGCCACGTTGATCATGCTCCCCCCGCCTCGCGGGATCATCGCCCGCGCCGCCTCACGGCAACAAATGAAAGTGCCGGTGAGGTTGACATCCATCACCTTTTGCCAACCCTTCAGAGGGATCTCCTCGGGCAATCCCCAGTGGGAGGTTCCCGCATTGTTGACGAGGACATCGAGACGTCCGTATAGACGCAGAGTTTCCGCAACGGTGCGGACAACGTCTTCCTCGTTAGCTACATTGCAACTCAGCGACGTGACACGGCGTCCAAAGGTGGTGCGCAGGCGCTCGGCAAGTTTCTCGCATTCCGCATCTTTTCTGGCGGCAAGCACCAGGTCGCAGCCCAGATCGGCGAGTGTCGCGGCGATCGCCTCGGCGAGCTCGCCATGTCCGCCAGTCACGAGCGCGACGCGGCCTTCCATGCGGAACAGTTCTGAAAGGAAGCCGGGACGGTACTGCTGCTTCTGCACAACTACTCCGGTCGATTTCGCTACGAGTATTTCTTGAGCTCGATGCGGGCAACGGCCCGATTGTGCACCTCGTCCGGCCCGTCGGCGAGGCGTAACATCCGCGCGTTCGCATACGCCTCAGCCAGTCCGAAGTCCGGGCCAACACCGCCGCCCCCGTGAGCCTGGATGGCAAAGTCGATGACTTTGATGGCCACTTGCGGAGCTGCCACCTTGATCATGGCGATCTCCGCTTGCGCAGCCTTATTGCCCACAGTGTCCATCATGTGGGCGGCCTTCAAGACCAACAGCCGCGCCATGTCGATCTCGCGCCGGGACTCGGCAATGCGCTCTTCCCAGACAGAGTGCTGCGCAATCGGCTTGCCGAAAGCAACACGAGTCTGGAGCCTGCGGCACATGGCCTCTAGTGCAACTTCCGCCTGGCCGAGCGTACGCATTGCGTGGTGAATTCTCCCGGGTCCGAGCCGACCCTGCGCGATCTCGAACCCGCACCCTTCGGCCTTCAGCAGATTGTCCGCGGGAACCCGCACATTGTCGAACACCAGCTCGGCGTGTCCTCCATGACCGCGATGCCCATAACCAAACACCGTCAGTGGCCGAATCAAGGTGAGGCCGGGGATTGCGCGGGGGACGAGGATCATCGATTGCTGCCGCCAGCGATCGGCGTACGGGTCTGTCTTACCCATGACGATGAGCAGCTCACAGCGGGGGTGGTAGGCTCCCGAGCACCACCACTTGCGTCCGTTGATGACATACTCCGACCCGTCGCGGCGGATTTCGGTCTCGATGTTGGTGGCATCCGAGGATGCCACGGCGGGCTCGGTCATGGCGTAGGCGGAGCGGATCGTGCCGTTCATGAGCGGAGTCAGCCACCGGTCTTTCTGGGCTCGCGTGCCGTAGCGCTGCAGAATCTCCATGTTGCCTGTGTCGGGGGCCGAACAGTTGAACGCTTCCGGCGCCCAGACGACCTTGCCCATCTCTTCGGCAATCGGAGCGTACTCGAGATTGCTCAAGCCGGGGCCATCGAAGACGAAGCTCTCATCGACATGCTCGGCGCCATGCCAGGGAGGCATGAACAGGTTCCACAAGCCTACCTTGCGCGCCTCAATTTTCAGTTCTTCGACAATCTCCGGCACAGGCCAGTCCTGGCCTGCCTCGCGCTCCTGCTCCTCGTAAGCGCGGACGCTCGGCCAGACGTGCCGTTGCATGAACTCTCGCACTCGACCCAGCAGCTCGTGCGTGCGCGGGGAGAAATCGAAATCCACCTGTCCACTCCTGTCGCCGGTTATTCGGCCGACCGGTCGGTCTGCACATTAAAGGCTGCCGGGGTGATGCTGTCAAGGCAAGCCTGTGCCGAGCGGGGGGAGCCATGAACCGCATTCGCGGTTAGACTATACGGATGCGACATCGAGAGGGAACCATGCCAGCCACTCGCCCAGTGCAAGCCGGTCGCCGCGCCGCGATAGCCGAAAAAGTGCCGCGCAAGCGCGGACCCAAAGTCGATGTGGAGCAAACCCAACGCCGCAAGCGCGAGATCATAGAAGGTGCGGCCCGCCTCTTTGATCGAGTGGGCTATCACGGCGTCAACATGTCAATGATCGCCAAGGCCGCCGGCGTCAAAAAACCGACCCTCTATCACTACATCGCCAGCAAGGATGAAATCCTGTTCGGACTGCACGAGCTCTTCATCGGCACTCTGCGCAAGAACACGGACGCACGCATCGCCGCCGGATTGCCGCCATTGGAAGTCCTACGCGCCGTGGTCGAAGACACTTTCAAGCTGCTGCACGACTTTCCCGGTTATGTGCGCGCCTTTTTCGAGCATTTCCGCGAGCTGAGTCAGAAACAGCGGGCCGAGATCGCAGTCAAGCGCGATGAGTACATCGGACTGGTGATTGGGGTCATCGAGCAGGGCATGAAGGCGGGTGTGATCAACAAAGCCGACCCACGGCTGACGGCGCACTGTCTGTTTGGAATCGCGAACTGGGCCTACCAGTGGTACAGCCCACGCAAGGATCCGCATCCCGAGAAAGTGGCGGCGGAGTGCTGGTCGATCTTCATGCGTGGCCTGGCGACGCGCTGACCAGGGCGCGCGAGGAGCCCTGGCCCGGCGCTCAGGATCCCATCCCCATGAGGTGCTTGGCGATGATTTCGCGTTGTATCTCACTGGTACCGGCGAAGATCGTGAAGGCGCGAGTGTTGAGATAGCGCGGCATGGCAACCAGCTCGAGATCGGTCGTGGGTTGACCGGCAGGGGCTGGATCCGGAATCGGACGTCCCGTGACCTCCAGGCCGCGCAGGCCCGCGATCTGCATGCCCAGCTCCGTGATCTCCTCCTGGAGCTCGGACGACAACAGCTTGATGACCGAACCCCCGACGCCGGGGTCGGTCGCGCTCTTCAGTGAGCGCGCCAGCCGCAGCTCGAGCAACTCCAGCGCCAGCAAACGGATCTCGAGGCCGGCGAGCGTGCGTACCAGGCAGCGATCCGCACTCGGTTCGGACTGTTTGTGACTCACCAGCTCCTTGACGGCATCCAGCTCATGTCGGACTCTCCCCGAGATAACACTCCCACCCCGCTCGAGCTCGAGGAGGTACTTGGCATATTGCCAGCCTTTGCCGGGCTCTCCTACGAGGTTGCGCCTGGGGACACGGATGTCATCGAAGAAGACCTGGTTGACTTCGTGGTCGACGGCCAGCAATGGAATCGGTTCGATGCGGATGCCCGGACTTCGCAGATCGATCAGCAGGAAACTGATCCCGTCCTGGGGTCGCGCTCCCTGGGCGGTACGCACCAGGCAAAAAATCCAATCTGCGCAGTGCGCGTGTGTCGTCCAGATCTTGCTTCCCCGGACGATGAAGTCATTCCCGTCCGCCACTGCCGTGGTTTTCAACGCCGCCAGATCGGAACCCGCGCCAGGCTCGGAGAATCCCTGGGCCCAATAATGCTCGCCGGAAAAGAGCCGCGGCAGGAAGTATTCACGCTGCCACTGGGAGCCGAACCGGGCAATCACGGGACCGACATACCGGAACCCCATTGGCACGCGCTCCGGTGCCCCTCCCACCGCACACTCGTATTCGAACAGGAAGCGCTCGACTGCACTCCACCCCGTGCCGCCCAGCTCTTTCGGTAACAGCGGCGCGAGCCAACCGCGCCGACGCAAGTGTTCCTGCCACTCCATGACCGTGTTCTTTTCAGGGAAGGTACACGTGAGTCTGCGCGCGGCTTTCTTCAGCTCCGGAGTGAGCGAGGCAGTCAGAAACGCGCGCACCTCCTGGCGAAACGTCTCCTCCTCCGGGCCGAGCAATTCCGGGAAAGCCAACGCGCTGCTGGGAGATCCGCTGGCCAGAAAGCCTGACTTCGCCGCAAACTCATCGAGGCGGTCCGCTCGATCACCGTAGAGAATGCTGTTGGCCACGATACGTTTATGGTAGTGACTTACAGCGAGCTCGTCGGTCAAACCCATGGCCCCATGCATCTGGATGGCCGCGTGCCCGAGCCGTAGCGCATGCTCATCGATCAGAGCTTTGGCCGCCGCGACGTTCGCCGGCCAATTTCGACTCCGCAGGGACACCAACTCCAAGAGCGCCTCAGCCTGCTCAAGACTCGTATGTCCATCGACGAGGCGATGCTTCAGAACCTGAAAACGCCCGAGCGGTTGGCCGAATTGCTTGCGGCTGTTGCAATGATCGATGGTCATGCGAAGCAAAGCGCTCATACAGGCAACGCTGTCGCTGGCCACCACGGCGCGGGCGTAAGCGAAGACTTCGTCCAGCTCCCCCTGGAGATCAGGCAAGTCCAACACGAAACCGTCCGGGACCTCGACGTTACGGAGCACCACGTCGCCCACGAGCGTGCCATCCACCAATCGATAGGATCGGATCTCAACACCAACAGTGCCTGCGGTCGGCACCAGACAGGCCTGCAACGCCCCGCTGCTGTCGCGCGCGGTCACCACGAAAGCATCGAGCTCACGGGCCAGCGGCACCAGCAACTTGGTACCGTTCAGACGCAGTGATCGGCCATGACGCTGCAGCTGAGTCGCTCGAGCTTCGCCAAAGGTGAGCGCGCCCGGCTCGAAGTGCGCCAGCGCAATCAGCTTGCGCCCTGAGGCCAGAGCCTCCACCCAATGGTTTCGCAAGCTCGTGTTGCGGGCCCGCGCCAACAGTCGGCCGCAAACCACCACACAGGGCACGTAAGGCTCGAGTGACAACGCCTGCCCCAGAACGCGGCCGATCACCATGACATCGGCCAGCGATCCGGACAGCCCACCCACATCGGCGTCAAAAGGCAACGCGAGAATCCCGAGCTCAGCCAATCTTTGCCAATTCTCGCGGCCGAAGCTGACATCCCCGGCGAGCATGGCCCTTCTTGCAGCCAGCGTGTAGTGCTCGCGAACGAGGCGTTCGAGAGACTCCTGGAGCAGCGCGCGCTCATCGGTTGCCAGTGCCACGGCCTATCACTTCTGCAGAATGGTCACAGCGCTCACGCCAGGAGCACCGTAAACATGGGTGTAAGCGGTTTTGATCTCGCGCGGTATCTGTCTTTGACCCGCGGCGCCACGCAACTGCAACACGCATTCATGGATTTGCCGCAAGCCCGAGGCCCCGATGGGTTCCCCGTTCGCCAGACAACCGCCGTCGGTGTTGATGGGCAGGCGGCCCGCAATACGCGTCTCGCCATCGCGGAGCAGACGCTCCTGCTCTCCGTGAGCGCAGAAGCCGTTTTCGGCCATGTGCATGATCTCCGCGCCGGACTCGGTATCCTGAAGCGCCGCGACATCGATATCCCCCGGGCCAAGCCCCGCCATTTCGTATGCGGCCCGCGAGGCGAGCTCCGTCGCGTTCGCAACTTTGGCCAACGAAACGGTGGGGCTGTACACCTCGAAAGCTCCTGCAAGCCGGGTGCGCATGACTGCCGCGCTGACGAAGACCGGATTTGTCGCATGACGGAGCGCCCTGTCTTCCCGACACAACACCAATGCCACTGCACCCTCCGCCGGCGAGCAGAACATATATTTTGTCAGCGGATCACTGATGAGCGCAGAGCGCTTGATTTCCTCCAAACCGAGCGGGGTGCGACGCCACGCATTGGGATTCAGTGCGCCGTTCTGATAAGCCTTCTCCGCCACGCGCGCCAGAGAATCCACGCTGATGTTGTACTCGTGCATGTAGCGTTGCAGCTTCATCGCGAAGAACTGCGTGGTGACCATCATGCCCACTTCGCCGTACCACGCACCTAACCCATACTCCGCCGGACTGGCGTTGAAGGCGCCGCGATCGTGTTTATCGAAGCCGACCACGATGCCGACGTCGGCGGCACCCGATTGAATCTCCCGGCACCCGGCCAGCAGCGCGCTGCCCCCAGTCGCACAGCCATTCAAGACGTTCGTGAATGGCATGCCAGTCAGGCCCAGCTCGTTTCCCAGGGCGTCCGCGTTGCCGGCGGAGTAGCTTCCGCCGTAACCAAACTGCATGTCCCGCCACTGCAAGCCGGCGTCCTCGAGAGCACGCCGTGCAGCAAGAGCGCCTTGTTGAAGACCAGACAACTCTGGCGTGCGCCCGAACTTGTGGATGCCGATGCCGACTATGGCCACTCTCATGGGCGGCTCGCGCTCTCGCCAACGATCGGGCTGAAGGCGAAGCTCATTACAGCGGTGCCGTCCTCCTCCAACCATTGCGGATAGATGACCAACTCCATCTCCAACCCGATGCGCAGCTCGCGGGGATCGTTCTCGGTCAACCGACTCTCGATGCACAACGCTCCAGGCAGCTCGACATAGCCCAATCCGTAGGGGGTGAAGGTCGCCGCACTCTCAGTCGTCCGGTACGGCGCCTTCGGCATGAATCGTTGGATTGTCCACGCCCACAACCTGCCACGCCGGGGTAGAAGCTCCTGAGCAACTTTGACAGCGCCGCAGCTGCGGCAGCTCGTACCGGCAGGAAACGCCAGCGCCCCACAATCGAGGCAGCGCGAAGCTTTCAGCGCCGGCTCGCTCGCGGGCCAATCGAACAGCAGCGCATCGACCGCGCGGCTCCGCGTCTCAGCCCTCATTGAGGCGCTCCCTCATCACGCTTCGGCCCTCATACTTAGTAGGTGTACTCCAACCTCGCTCCGTAAGTACGTGGGGGGTTGTAATCGGCGAAGTAGTATCCTAACGCCACGAGCGCACTATTACGGACCGCTTTGTCCTCGAGATTATGAACGTAGGCACGGGCGGTCCAATGAGCCGAGGGATCGGTCCACGCCAGGGCAAGCTCGGACTTCGAGTACGAGCCCACGTAGTCGATCGGCAGGTTGAGCGGCCTCAAATAGTTCGAGCTCTGCCAGTATGCGGCTCCCGAGGGCGTGAGGGTACTGCCGTTGGGCAGCGCGAAATCATGTGCGTACTGCAGCTTGACGGTGACCTTGGGCGCATGCGGCAGGTAATGTCCAGAGACGTCGGGATAGACGGTGTTGGTCAGCTGATCCACCGCCCCAAGGTACTTGCTATACGTGGCATGCGTCCAGGTGAGAAAGCCGTCGAGCCGGTCCGTATGTGTCGCCAGCCAATGCCCTTCGAGCTCCGTCCCATAGATGTGCGCTCCCGCCGCATTGGTCGTCAATGCGTTCACGCCGATGAACTGGTAGACCTGGATGTCTTTGTAGTTCATGTAATAGAAATCCGCACTGAAGCTGACGCGGTTTTCCAGGGCTCGGCCTTTCAAGCCGATCTCGTAATTCGTGACCTTCTCCGGGTCATAGGTGGGCTGCGACGGGATACCTGCATTGAATCCGCCGGATTTGAAGCCCGTGCTGACGGTAGCATACGCCGACAAGTCCGTCGTGAGCGTGTAGTTGAACCCCCCCTTCCACGTCGTGTTGGGGAATACCGCCGACAAACGCGGATTGTAGGTGGTGATGCATCCCGGAACATAGTACGAGCTCGTCGCCAGCGGAATGGTTGCTAGCAACGGACAAAGGTAGGCCGTATTCTCGCCGAGGACATCCCGCTCCTTGCTGTAGCGTATGCCCGCGATGAGCTGCAGACGGTCCGTCACACCATAGGTCGCTTGATCGAACACACCCCAGGCCTCGGTAATGCCGACACCCGGTTTGCCATAGTTGCCTTCATTGAACAACCCATAGACCGGCAGCACGTAGTCGCCTTGGCTATGAGCGTCCAGATGGTAGTAGTTGGCCCCAAACAGGTTGGTCAGCCGGCCGACCTCCAGGTTCAGATCGAGCTCTTGCGAATAGTTCGTCGCGCGATTGTCGCGGCGGCCGCCGTAGACGCCGTTCGTTTCATCGTACTGCGTCAGCCAATGGATGTTCTGGTCGCCGGCGAGATAGGTGAGGTTGAGCGCATCGGTCAGCTGCCAGCTCAATCGCGAGCGGACCATGAAACTTTGCACGTCGTTCAAGGCTGCCGGGAAACTCGGTATCGGACGTCTGAAGACGGGAAGCCCATCGAGAGGCTCACCGTTCTTGCCGCTGGCAATCTCGGGATTGGGCGTGCCACCGTTTTTGAACTCATCCATCGAGAGCCGCCAGGTGAAGTTGTCATTCGGTCTCCATAATGTGGTGACTCGCGCGCCGAAATCATCCGCCTTGCCGTAGTTCTGGGCGGTCGAGCCCAGCGTGTTGTAGTAGCCGTCGTTGCGGTGGACGAACACCGCTCCCCGAGCGCCCAACTGGCCCGTAATGGGCATATCGACCATCCCGCGTATTTGCACATCGTTGTAATTGCCGTAGGCGAATTCCGTCGATGCACCAAACGCAAACCTGGGGTCGGCGGTGACGATGTTGATATTGCCGCCAGTCGAGTTCCGGCCGTATAGGGTGCCTTGGGGTCCGCGCAGCACCTCTACGCGGTCCAGGTCGAAGAACGCGTTGCCCAGACCCGCCGTGCCACCAACGTAGATTCCATCGATGTAGGGGGCCACTTCCGGATTGCCCCCGTTGAAATTCTCGTTCGAGATGCCACGGATAGTGACGAACACGGCATTCGCGTAGCCCACCGTGCTGATCTCGACACCCGGGGCTGCCGACCCCAAGTCCATGACGCTTTGCACGCCTGCGTTCTCCAGTTCGTTCATCGACAGCGCACTCACCGACACGGGCACCTTGTTGATGTCCTGCGCGCGCTTTTCCGCAGTGACAATGATCTCGGCGAGTTGGTCCTGAGCAGCGGGAGCGGAGCCGGCGGTGAGGGTTGCTGGAGACGTGCTGCTCGATATCTGCTGCCCCATTGCAGTGCCGGCCGGCACACCTGCCAACCCGACTGCCACGAAGACTACGGGTGCGAGATTCCCGCCCTGCCCGCACTGCCGACGCGGCGGCGTGTCGGTCGTAGATTTCCGCTTTCTGACCATGATTCCCCCTGATACCAAATCGCCCACCGTAGATGTTCACGGTACCCATGTCGCGATTTTATTAGACCGTCCGGTCAGTCGGTCTGCAGCCCTGGAGTGTCCCGCGACTGTGGCACTTTCGGGTGCATGTGAGTTGCTATCGAGAGAGGTGTTGGGCGAACCAACGGCCGATGTAGGTATTCACGTCGCGCTCCTCGGGCGATCCGAGCGTCCCGTAAGAGGCGGCGTGCCAGGCACCTTCCATCACGTAAAGATATGAGTCCACGCCCAGCTTCAAGAGCCGGGCGTGCGAAGTGACAGCCGCGCTCATATCCAACGCCCGACCGCCGGTGACGAACAACGTGCTCGGAAACTTGGACAAGACGGTGGCGGAGGCCATCGGGTAGGCACGCGCATCGTCAGGCGCAGCGTTATGGATGTACTCGGCTATTTTCGCGATCATGGCATCGTAACGCGCGTGATCGCCATGGGGCACACCACCCAATTCCCACAGTAAGGAGTCTCCGAACTTGCCGAACGGGTAGGGTGAGGCAGGTATTCCGGACCAGAAAACGCCGAGCGCTCCGGGAGTCGGCAACGAGTTCGCCTGACACCAGGCGATGAACTGAGCGGCGAGAATGCCTCCGCCGGAGGTGCCGAAGACGCCAATGCTTTGCGGCTTGTGTTGCTTCATCAAGTCGGAATACACGGCCGCGACATCCTCGATCGAGGCCGGGAATGGATAGCGCGGCGCCGGCCGGAAATCCACGACAACGACTTGTATCCTGCCAAAGAACGCGACTGGGATGGCTTCGAGTTGCCCAAGGCTGAGTCCGCCGCAAGAGCCGCCACGGAGTTGAATGAGCACGCGTTGCCGATTCTCGGCAGACACACCCGCCCGGGGCGTGACGCGCGAGACCCTGACTCCTCCGATCCGCTCCTCGGTCATCTCGACGGGGTAGTGCTCGCGCTCCCATCCCAGGGCATCGGCGACCTGACGGTCGCAATTCTTGTCATAGTCATCCCACTGGGCTTTAGGGGCGCCGGCTGCCGGCTGCGAATAGGCGCCGGCGTTGGCGTCCGCGCGAGCGCGAGCCACCACTGCAGCCGCAACCTTCGCATACGCCGCTTTGAACTCCGGACTCCAGTAATCTGACGGCGGCAACGTAAACGCAGGCACGTGCACCGTCCCATCGGTATCCACCTTGGGCAAATCCTCCGCGTGCGCCAAAGAAAAGTGCAGCAGCGCAAGAGTGACAGTCAGCGCTACCCGGCGACCTGTCGCGAAGCAACGGGCCGAAACCGACATTGAAGAACGCATTCCCCCAGACATACACGTTCCTTTCGGCAGTTCGAGAGGCGAGCGGGCCTGCACCCGGACACAAGCCGCCCGTCCATGATCACGGTCGAGGAGCCTACATCAACAATACCCGACCGTCCAGTCGGGCGATATTGAATGCCCCCCGTGCGGAGGATCTCCGGCCGCTCTTATTCGTTCGACCAGTCGGTCGGACTGAGATACAGTACCTCCGCACCGGCCGAGGAGCAACGCGGCGGGGGGGGTGTTGGGCGAGGGGCGGCAAGGTGCCGGGCGGCATGATGGGACTGCAGACATTATTCGATCTATCGGGCAGGACGGCGCTCGTCACCGGTGCAGGTACCGGCCTGGGCAAGCGCTTTGCGCACACGCTCGCGCTGGCGGGCGCTGCTGTGACGCTCGCCGGACGACGGCGCGAGCCGCTGGAATCGAGCGCCACGGAGATCCGCTCGGCCGGCGGGGTTGCCCATTGGGTGCAGCTCGACGCCAGCTCGGCTGACAGCGTCGCAGCGGCCTTCGAGCGGATCGGCCCTATCGATGTGTTGGTCAACAACGCCGGTATCGCAGGCGTCGGGGCCCTGCTCGAATTGCCCGAAGAAAGCTGGGATAGCGTACTCAATATCAACCTGAAAGGGGGCTGGTTGGTTGCCCGCGCAGCCGCGCACGGGATGATCGAGCGCCGCGCGCAAGGGTCGATCATCAATGTGGCCTCCGTGCTCGGCTCTGCGGTCCAGAAGGGAACTGGCAGCTATCCTGCCGCCAAAGCCGCCCTCCTCCATCTGACGCGTCAAATGGCGCTCGAGTGGGCCAAGCACGGGATCCGGGTAAACGCCATCGCACCCGGTTATTTCATGAGCGAGTTGAGCGCGGACTATCTCGCAACCGAGAGCGGGAAGGCGATGATCAAGCGTACACCGATGCGCAGGGTCGGTGAACCAACGGAGCTCGACGGCGCACTGCTCTTGCTTGCATCCGGCGCGTCGAGTTACATGACGGGATCGGTCATCACGATCGATGGCGGGCTGTCCGTGCCCAGTATCTAGGGCGGCCGAGCATACTCGGCCACCACACGAGCCCCTCCCGCGACCTACTTTCCAACCCAAACGGGTTTGCGTTTTTCGAGAAACGCGCGCACGCCTTCGTGGGCGTCGGCAGAGTGATGCACGACGTTGCAGGTCATCGTCTCCAGCGCGATCAAACTTTCGGTGTCGGCATCCAGGCCGCGATTGACCGCCTTCTTGGTCATCCACATACAGAACGGGCTCATTTCCAACAGGGGCGCGCAGAAATCGCGAATGAGCTGGTCGAACTGTGCCGCCGGTGCCGAGGCATTCGCCAGGTCCCACTCCACTGCCTCCTTCCCGGATAGCAACTTGCCCGTCAGCATCAGCTCCTTCGCCTTGCGCAGGCCCACGTAGCGCGGCAAGCGATAAATGGGGCCGGCGCCACCGAACAGGGCACGGCGGATATGGAAGTCACCGATCTTCGCCTCATCGGCAATCAGGCAGAAATCGCAGGAGATCGACAGCTCGAAACCGCCGGCGACCGCATAGCCCTCCACCGCGGCGATCGTGGGCTTGCGCATGTTGAATATCTTGTCATAGCAGCGGGCCGAATCGATCGCGAGCTGCAGGGAATCAGTCGACTCACCCAGGACGGGGCCCACCAGCAAATCCAGGTCCGCGCCGGAGCAGAAGGTGTTACCGCGGCCGCGGAAGACCACGGCGAGCGCTTTCGGATCGGTGGCCGCGCGGTCCACGGCCGCCTCGAGCTCGCGCAGCAGTTGCGGACTCACGCAGTTGCGCTTATGCGGCCGGTTCAGCCAGATGGTGACCATGCCGTCGGCCGTGGACTCGTACTGAATGACGTCTTTCTCTTCCTGCATAAGCTGGCGCTCCAAGGCCCGTAAACGATTATTCGACGTAATTAATCGACCGTCTGGTCGGTTAATTATTTCTAGCACCACCGTGCGGCGGTGTCAAATAGCCTTGCGCGCCGCGGCCGCTACTACTACGGAGCTGTCGAAGTAGTAGGGAACGATCTCGCACACCTTGCCGTCCCGGAGACGAAATGCCTCTGCAAGCGGCGCCCGCACCGGGGGATTGCCCTCATAAAGCAGGTCGAGCAACACGACCACCCAATCCCCTCCCGCGGTGGCCTGATGCATTTCGACGCCGACGACACCGGTCGAGCGCACCTTCGCAAACAGCTCGCGCATGGCGGCCACGCCCCGATACTCGCCGGCAAAGGGCAACGTGTGTGCCTCCCGGATGAGAATGTCCTCAGTCATCAGGCTGGCGGCTTTTGCCCAGTCGCCTTTACCAGTCGCCTTGTAGAGCGCCAGCACTGTCTGGCGATTACTCGTTTCCAGATCGTTCGTCATTGGGCTGTGTACCCTCCGTCAACCACGAGCTCCGCGCCTGTCATGAAGCTCGAGGCATCACTGGCCAGAAACACGATCGTCGCGGCGATCTCGACCGGCTGGCCCAGCCGGCCGAGCGGTATGCGCTCCACAGTCGCGCGCCGTTGTGCCGGGTCGCCTAGCGCAGCCTCCAGCAGCGGCGTCTGCACCTGTCCTGGATGTACGGAGTTGGCCCGAACGCCGTTACCGGCTGCAGCGCATTCCAGCGCGGTCGACTTGGTAAACAACTTGACTCCCGCCTTCGAGGCGGAATAGGCACTCGTACCGGGTCCGGCCACCAGGCCGCGGATCGAGGAGATGTTGACAATGGATCCCTTCCCCGAGCGCGCCAGCAGGGGTAGGCAGTACTTCGTGCCGAGAAAGACACTATCGAGGTTGACCGCCAGGATGGCCCGCCAATCGGCAAAGCTCGTTGCCTCGATCGACTGAAAACGACCATAGCCGGCATTGTTGACCAGGACGTCGAGTCGACCGCGAGTGGCATCGAGGCGCTGCACGGTCTTCATCCAGCCCTCCTCGCTGGTGACGTCGAGGACCACGGCCTCGTGTTCGCCGCCGTAGCGGCACACGCTGGCGAGCGCAGTCTCGAGAAGGTCTTCCGCTTTGTCTGCGAGGATGACACTCGCGCCCTCCTCGGCAAAGCGCTCGGCTGTCTTGAGCCCGATGCCGGAGGCAGCACCGGTGATCAGTGCGATCTTGTTGTCGAGGTGACCCATTGTTTCCTCACGAATCAAAACACGCGACTATCACGTTTCGACAATGAGAGCAGGTCCGGAAATACAGGATTGCGTCTTGCGAGAATTGCCTCGGCGCGCTCGCGAATGGCGTCATCGAAGCTCGTGGTTGTGAACTGATACAACCGATCCGCGCGGATGGCTTCGAGCGTTTGTTCGGCGACGGTCTCCGGGGACAAGGCGTTGCGGTATAAGTTCGCGGAGATGGCCTGAAGCTCCGGCGCTTCCGCAGCCGGACCGCTCGCCGGCGTCAGGCTCTCCGGCCGGTTCCGCTCTGACTCGTAAATGCGCGTGGCTACCAGGCCAGGGCAGAGGATAGTCACTCCGATCTGCGCACCGCGCTCGCGCAGTCCCGCATACAACGCCTCGCTAGCTCGGACGACCGCATGCTTGGCTGCACTGTACGCTGTCGAACCCGACCCACTGATGAACCCGGCCACAGACGCAGTGTTGACAATATGGCCCGGACCGCTTTGCGCCAGCATGCGGGGGACGAAGCTGCGCATTCCGTGAATAACGCCCATCAAGTTGACATCCAGGGACCAACGCCAGTCCTCCAGCGGCTGCTCCCAGACCGGGCGATGGCGGCCGCTTGGAACCACTCCGGCGTTGTTGCAAAGGATATTGACGCTGCCGTAGCGCACATATGACTGTTCGGCCAGACGCTCGACACTGTTAGCATCGGCAACATCCGTCCGGATTGCAAACGCCTCGTGCCCTTCCTGCGCGAGCGCCGTGCGCACACGCTCGGCGGCGCCGATATCGACATCGGCCAGGACCACCTTCATCCCGGCGCGTGCGAATAGTCGGGCGAGCGCCTCGCCAATGCCGCTTCCGCTGCCTGTAACGACCGCTATCCGACCGTCGAAATCCCGCATTGCCAGCCCCTCACCGTGACGCGCACGGTTGTACCAATACTCTCAACCCTGCGCTCCTGCCTCGCGAGCCTCCTGCCACGCCGCCGCGGCCAGCGGGCCAATGCGCGTGGTGACTTCCTGCGCGTTGCTTGCAGCTGCATTTCCGCCGTGCAGCCGGTGCGCGACTCCCTGCAAGATCGCAGCGACTCGAAACAGGTTGAAGGCGCGGTAGAACGCAAAGTTACCATCGACGCGAAATCCCGTGCGCTCGCAATAGCGCGCAACGTACTCTTCGAACGTCGGTATTCCCAGCGCACGCAAATCCTTGTCTTTCAACGTGCCGCGCAGGTCCACGCCGCCGGGTCGATACCACTCCATCATGTGGTAGGTCAGATCGCCCAGCGGGTGGCCCAATGTCGACAACTCCCAATCCACCACCGCCACGACCCGCGGCTCGGTCGGATCGACGAGCACGTTATGGAACGAGTAGTCGCCATGAACGACAGTCGAGAGTCCATCATCCGCGGGCACGGCACCGGGCAGCCAACCGATCAGCTTCTCCATCTCCGGGATATGAGTATCCTGGGTGGCCTCGTATTGTTGGGACCAGCGGGCAATCTGGCGCGCGAAATAGTTGCCCGACCGTCCGAAGTCACCCAATCCGATGGTGGCCGGATCGAAGGAGTGCAGCCGCGCAAGGGTCGCATTCACCGAGTCGAACACGGCGGCGCGCTGCTCGCGTGATAGATCCGGCATTGTGCAGTCCCAAAAGATCCTGCCGGGCACGAAGGTCATGACATAGAACATGGTGCCGATCACGCTCACATCGTCGCAGAACGCGAGAGGTGTAGGCACCGGGAATTCGTGGGCGCTGAGGGCGCTCAAGACTCGATACTCTCGATCGACCGCGTGCGCCGACTTCATCAGGACGCCGGGCGGCTTGCGGCGCAGCACGTACTTCGCCGCCGCAGTCTCCAACAGGTAGGTGGGATTCGACTGCCCACCGTCGAATTGCCGGACAGTCAGCGGCCCCTGGTAGCCGGCCACGTGCTCTTGCAGCCATTCATTCAGACGCCGCCCGTCAACACGCAGGTGCTCGTGGACCGCAACTATGCTGCCGAGATACTTCTGTGGGGCTGCAACCCGCACCATGCGCGGCTCCCTTTATAAACCGACCGGACGGTCGATCGTCGGCGCAGAATAGGAGCGTGCGCAGGGCATTGTCAACGTGAGGAGCAGCTCACGCCCTGCTCAGGCCTTCTGCAAACCCTCCAGAAATGTGCCGCACAGGGTTTCCGCGGCCTTCTGCGGCGTCAGGCGCTCGGCCTGGGGCGGATACCAATGGTAGGCCCAGCTGCACATTCCCAGAAACCCGTACGCCGTGAGCTCAACATCGCATTTACGGAATGCGCCGCTGGCGATTCCCGACTTGATGATGGCGCAGACCTTTTCGAAGTACTCCTGGCGCCGCGCGCGAATCTCCGCCCGCTTCGCGCCTTCGAGCTCGCCGTAGTGCTCGAAGAAGGCGCGCACGTAGCCCGGATGTTTCGCGATCTCATCGAGTATGTCGCGCGCGGCGTGCAGCAACTGCTCACGCGGGCTGGAGCCGCGCCGCTGTTCCGAGTCCAGCCCTTCGATCAGCGCCGCAATGTGCTGCTGGTGAATGGCGTACAGAATCTCCGTCTTGCTGCTGAAGTAGTGATAGAGAGTCGGCTTTCCCAGCCCCACTTCATCGGCCAGCAGCTGCATGGTGGCCCTGTGATAGCCCCCTGAATCGAACAGGTTGGCGCAACGCTCGATGATCTGTTGGCGCTTGTCATCATGCGCGGCAGTGGTGGTCCTGGCGGCTTTCCTACGAGTGCCGCTGGCGCGGGCAATGGCTCGGTTCATCTCAAGTTACCGCAACGTGACTCCATGATCGTGAGCGGCACGTTACCGGGCGAGCGGCGGATGTCAAGCTTCCTCGGGACCGACCGGACGGTCGGCGTGGCAGGTGGTGCAGCTTGGCCGCACGCGCCGGCTCCCTACCAATCCTGGGGGTAGGCGCGGCGATGACGCCCTTGTACCATGCGGGTCGCCGTTGACCGACCGATCGGTCGGTCCGGCACTCGAGGGGTTCCCGATGAGCGCCCATGCCTATCCAAGGCTGTTTCAGCCATTCGTTGCCGGACGACTCAAGCTGCCCAACCGCCTGGTCGTATTACCCCACGGCACCAGCATGGTCCGTGACGGCAACATCACTGTGGACGACATCGCCTATTACGAAGCACGCGCCCGCTCCCGGCCCGGCCTGATCGTCGCCGGGGCGATCATCGTGGACAAGACCTCATCTCTGAAATCCCATGCACTGGTCGAAGCTTACGAGCCACGCGTGCTCGAGATGCTGCAACGACGCTCGGACGCCATTCATGCCCACGGCGTGAAACTGGTTGGCCAGATCATCCACCTGGGGCGCGAGATGATTGGTGGTGAGTCGGAGTTTCCTCCGAGCGCGCCCTCCCCGATTCGTTCCCCCCGCGACCCTTTTCCACCGCATGAGCTCAGCCGGAGTGAAATTGCGCGCTTGGTGCAAGCCTTCGGCGCGACTGCGCTCAATCTGAAGCGCTCGGGTCATGACGGTGTGGAGATTCACGGTGCGCACGGATACCTGGTAGCCCAGTTCCTGTCGCCGGCGACCAATCGGCGCAATGATGCGTATGGCGGCACGCCGGAAAAGCGCATGCGCTTCCTGTTGGAAGTTATCGAATCGATCCGCACGCATTGCGGAGGGGATTTTGTGCTCGGATTGCGCCTGAGCGGCGACGAGGAGGTTGCCGACGGGTTGGGAATACAGGACAACGCGCGAATCGCGGCGGCACTCGCGCCGGGAGCCGCGGTTGATTATTTGAGCATTACGCTCGGAACTCGCGGCTCCTACGTCAAGGATGTCACCGCGCCCGAGGCTCCGGCCGCTCGCGCCGCGCAGATCATTCGGGATGCTTCCGGACTACCGATCATTGTCGGACAGCGCATCAACACGCCCGAAACCGCTGAGCGTTTGTTGGCGGAAGGTGCTGCCGACCTGATTGGCATGGCGCGCGCCTTCATCACGGATCCGGACTGGGCAGCCAAAGCAGCACGCGGCGAAGCGGATCGCATCCGTCCTTGCATCGGTTTGAACCAGGACTGCCGCTCGTTTTCGCCGCACCTGCATTGCGCGGTGAACGCAACGGCCGGCCGGGAGCGCTTGCCGGCTTTCGGAGCGAGCCAACCCACCCGGTCGCCGCGCCGGATTGCGGTCATCGGGGGCGGGCCCGGCGGGCTGGAAGTTGCCCGAGTGGCGGCCTTGCGCGGTCATCGGGTAACTCTGTTCGAGTCCACTCAAAGCCTCGGCGGACAGTTCCTCTATGCGAGTGCGCTCCCGCACCGCCTGGGACTGCGTCGTTTCATCGACCACCAACAAAGCGAGCTCCGGCACCTGCGGGTCAACCTCGAGCTGGGTACGCGCATCGATGACCCTGGCGAGCTCCGGAACAAGTTCGAGGTTGTCGTTCTGGCCACCGGAGCGGTTGCCAATCCCTTGCCGGAAGAGCTGGCCCATTGGTCTTCCGGGCTGGCTCATGGGTCTTCCGGGCTCAGAGACACCCGTGTAATGTCGTGGTTTGACATACTCGACACCGGAGCTCCCGCCCCCAAGGACAATCAGCGGGCGCTGATGGTCGATGATGGCAGTGCCTTCTGGTGGACTTACGGCGTCGCGGAAGCCCTGACCCAAGCGGGTTGGCAAGTCACCCTCGTCACACCCTCCACTACGGTAGCCGCTGCAATTCCCCATGAGAGCGTCGGTCCGTTGCTCGCTCGACTGGGCCGTAGCGGCACTCGCTATCGCGTGCTCACTACCCTTTATGAGGTTGATAGTGACGGTGCGCATCTCGTGGATGTGACCAGTGGCGAAGAGGACATTGTCGATTGTGGACTGGTGGTGCTTCAAACGGGTCGTAGTCCCGTCACCGCACTGACTGAGAAGCTCCGACAGACCGACATCGAGTATCACATGATAGGCGA
Source organism: uncultured Steroidobacteraceae bacterium (assembly GCA_964400085.1). Lineage (GTDB taxonomy): Bacteria > Pseudomonadota > Gammaproteobacteria > Steroidobacterales > Steroidobacteraceae > 13-2-20CM-66-19. Next base: position 35,369 of record CAYNTW010000036.1, read on the forward strand.
TTGCATCACGCCACGCCGGGTGTCACACGCCGTGTTCGAAGCGCATCGGCTCGCAGGAAGCCTTTGAGCGGCGCCTACAACTCGCTGATCAGTCCGTGTAGGCAGGCGATCGCCACGGCATGCGCCCGACTTCGCGCGTGGAGCTTCAACATGGCGTTGGATAAATGAAATTCGACGGTCTCCATTGACCGGTTGAGGCGCTGTGCGATCTCCCCAGAGGTTTTGCCACGGGCAGCCCAGGTGAGACATTCGGTTTCGCGCGGTGTCAGAGTGAATGCCTTGGCGCAAACGCGCTCCTTTCCTCTCGACCGGATACGATCCAACTGGCGCATGAAGGTATGTGAAATAAGGTGGATCGCGCCCAAGCTCGCGTCGTAGCCGCTCTCGAGTCGCTCCCTCTTCCGCGTGCACCAGGAGACATAGCCGGTCTTGCCGTCGTGCGTTACCGGCACAGTCACGCCCCCAAACACGTCCGTGTTGTAGTGATGCAAAACCGCCCGCTGCTCTACCGGAAGGCGACCTCGACACCACTCGACGTGGGTGGCTTCGCAATCCCACAAGAAGGGCTCTGTCGCGACTCGACAGTGGAGGCCAATCGGACAATCGCGCCCCAAGCGGTGATCGACCCAGGTGTTCACGGTGTCGGCCCGCCAACCCATGACAGTCCCAATGAACTCGCCATCATGGGTCCGCGGTAATTCCATTCGCTCGATATCGGCGTGAAAAGCCGCGAGGTCCCAGCCGAACGCCCTGGCGCAATCGGCGAGCAACAGGGCCGCTTCGGCCACGGTGGTCTTCCGCTGCAACTGGCGGTGAAAGTAGATATCGCTGGAAATGCTCATCGCCCCCTCGCGCATTCCTGCCGATGCCCTGTCGCCCACTCTACTCCCGGAAATGGGAGGTGTGCCAGCCCTCGCCGCCAGGTCAGAATGCGCAACATGTCCGCACATGCACGCGAGCTCTTTGAACTCCGTTTGAGCCTTTGCCGGCGCATGGTTGAGCATGCCAGGACGGGAACGACCGACGTGGCACCTGGCGTTATGCTCAATGACGTCTCGGTCTACACAGACCCACGACGTCTCGAGCTGGAAATGCAGCGCCTCTTTCTCGGAATGCCGCAGGTCGTGTGCTTGTCCAGCGACATTCCCGAGCCCGGCTGCTTCCGCGTGTTCGACGACTTAGGCGTTTCCATCGTGGTTCTGCGAGACAAAGAAGGTTCGGTGCGAGCGTTCTTGAACAGCTGCCCGCATCGGGGCGCCCGACTCGTCCGTGAGCCGGAGGGTAAGGCTCTACGCTTTACTTGCAGGTTCCACGGTTGGAGCTTCGACACTCTCGCTCGAGGCAGCGTCACTCAGCCCAAACACTTTTGCGGCTTGAGCGAGCGCCAGACGCAGCTCGTGCCGTGCCCTGCCGCGGAGCGACATGGCTTGGTGTTCGCGCGCGCACTTCCCAACTCCACCATGGACATCGACGAGCACCTGGGAGAGTTCGGCTCCGAGTTGGCCAAGCTCGATCTCGGGGAGACGCGCAAGGTGTGCGAGGGTGAGCTGACGGTCGCGTGCAACTGGAAGTACGCTCTCGACACCTATTTCGAGAACTATCATTTCGCCACGTTACACCGGAATTCACTGGCGCCGCTCTTTCCCAACACGATGCTGCTCTATGACACCTGGGGACCGCACCATCGGCTGGTATTCCCGCCACGCGAAGCGTGGAACTGGGTCGACAGGCCCGAGAACGAGTGGCTCATCGATACCATCGGTACGCCGTACTACATCTTTCCCAACACGATTGTCTATCTCGGCTCCCTCCGACCCGAGCAAACCTACGTGACCACATTCCGGCTGTACCCGCGCGGTGTCGGCGAAACGCTCACCCGTATGACCACCTACGCGCCGCACGGGATCGGCACGCCGGAATACCGCGCTGAAGTTGAGGCGGCCTTCCAGGCAATGGCGCGGCTCGTCCAGGATGAGGACTATTCGGTAACCGGGGAGAGCTGGCGAAATCTCGCGTTCATGCCCGCTGGTTCGCGGATGACGTACGGACGCCAGGAGCTGGCGGTACAACACCTCCATCAGTGGATCGCGAAGAGTCTCGGAGTGCCTGAGCCGGAGACGGCCTGACGCGGGTCGGCGCGAGCGCGCAAGCGTGGCCCTACCAGGGCCTCATTCGAACCTTGGGGGCCAGGGGCGATTGAACTGCTCGCCGATGCGCGCTCCGCCGTATTCACCCATGGAGAGCAGGTTGAGCCGTGAGATGCGCCAGCCTTCCGGAGTGCGCACGAAACGAAACTCGTAGCGACCATAACGATGGCAGTCCGCAGCGGCCGGATAGCCTTTGAAGCGCTGCCACGAATACATGTAGGTGTGCGCGGTCACCTGGTCCGGCGCGTCGAACAGCAGCTCGATGTTCGTGATGTAATGTGCACTGCTCACCGAGCTCGGAAAATAGTCCCGCAGAAACCCGAGTAGTTCCTGCCGATTCCGGGCCGGCGCCGCCATGGACGCGGGCACATAAGCAACAACACAATCCGGCGTGAAGCACTCCGCCATGCCCTCGGCATTGAGTGAATCAGCCTGACGGCAATAGCGCGCCAACAGCTCCTCGAGCTCCGCGCGAGCTTGCAAATGTCGTACTGATTGTTCGAGACTCACGGCCATCTCCCGCCGAGAATATGTGTCGGACGCCACGCCCCGGCTTGATGATTCAACTGACGTCGAGCCAGACACTCTTGACCCGAGTCAGCTCGTCTATCGATGCCATGCCCAGATTGCGCCCGAATCCGGATTGCTTGACACCACCATAAGACACCCCCGGGTCGACTCGCAGATAGGTGTTGACCCATACGGTGCCCGCGTCCAGGCGCTGCGTTGCCCGATGGGCTCGGGCCAGGTCGCGTGTCCAGACGCCCGCGGCCAGGCCGTACTCCGTATCATTCGCAAGACTATAGGCCTGGTCCTCGGTATCGAATGGCATGACGACCATTACCGGCCCGAAAATCTCCTCACGCGCGATACGCATATCCTTGTGCACGTCCGTGAAGATGGTCGGTTGGTGGAAGTATCCTTTGCTGCCGTGTCGGGCGCCGCCCAGCACTACCCTGGCGCCTTCCTCCCGGCCGAGCGTTACGTAGCCACTCACGCGGTCGAGCTGAGTTTGTGAGATCAGTGGCCCCAGCTGACTGCGCGGATCGAAGCCGGAGCCGATGCGCAGATTCTTCGACGCCGCGATCATTCGCTGCACGAGCTCATCATGGATTCTGCGGTCCACCAACACGCGGGTTCCGGCAATACAAACCTGACCGGAGTGGCCCCACACTGCAGCCGCACACGTGGCAGCCGCCTTCTCGAGATCGGCATCGGCGAAGACGAGTTGCGCGCTTTTGCCGCCCAGCTCGAGCGCCACTCGTTTCAATCGCGCCGCCGCGGTCGCCTGGATACGCCGTCCCGTTTCCACCGAGCCGGTAAAGCAAATTGCCTCTACTCCCGGATGCTCTACCAACGCAGCGCCCACTATCTCGCCAACGCCTTGCACGACATTGAACACGCCGCGCGGAATACCGGCTTCGAGAGCCAATCGAGCCAGGAGCACCGCGGTCAAGGGGGTTTGCTCCGAAGGCTTCAGAACGACAGAGTTACCACACGCGAGAGCACCAGCAACGCCCAGCGGCACAGCGGATGGTCCGTTCCAAGGCATAATGACGCCGACAACACCGATCGGCTCACGCACCTGTTGTATGACCAGATCGGGTGAGCTCGCCGGCATTGTGCCGTGCATCTTTGTAGGCCAACCGGCATAGTAGTCGATAATGTCAATGGCCAACTGGACCATGAACCCCGAGTAGCCGCGCAGCACACCGCCTTCCAGCACATCGAGGTCACTGAGGAGCTCCCGGTGATCCTCATACAAGCGCGCGAGTCGCCGGAGGCGCCTCTCACGCTCGACGGCAGGCAGATTCCTCCAACGGCCATCTTCGTAAGCGCACCTTGCCGCCCCGACCGCCCGATCCACGTCCGTCCGGTCCCCGGCGGCCACGTGAGCAAAGACCAAGCCGCTCGCCGGCTCATGGATCGGTAACGCCGCCTGCGAAGGCGAATCGCTCAGCTCACCGTCGATGACATGTCCGAATCGCGTTTGCTTGAAGAACTCACGTGTTTGTGCCGCGAGCGGGTAGCTGCTGATTTCAGCGGGTAGCGCATCTACGCTCATAGATCGAACTTCGCCTGTGTACCCGGGTAGTGTGCCAATGCGGCCAGGCGCGCGAAAGCTACCGATTCCGGTAGGTTTTGCGCAACCGACCCGACTTGCGGTCGGGTGTGCAAGGTGATAGTTGTTTTCGTTTCACCACTGCAGCGGAGAGATCTCATGAGTGGAGCCGGCATGGGCCGGGCGGCGGAAATCGCCAGTGCCGTCGAGCGATTTGTCCGCGATGTCGTGATCCCTTACGAGCGTGATCCGCGGTGGAGCAGTCACGGCCCGACCGACTTGCTGGTCGCAGAGATGCGCGAGAAGGCTCTCTCTGCCGGAGTGCTCACGCCTCATATTCTTCCGGACGGCAGCCACCTCTCGCAGCGCGAAACCGCGTTGGTTCTCAGAAAATCCGGTCTATCACCGCTCGGACCCCTTGCCGTCAATGCCGCTGCACCCGATGAGGGAAACATGTATCTCCTCGGCAAGATCGGCTCACCCGAACAGAAGGAGCGCTTTCTCAAGCCGCTCGTGAGCGGACGCGCACGCTCGGCATTCTTTATGACAGAGCCCTGGACAGAAGGCGGCGCGGGCTCGGATCCGTCGATGCTGAAGACAACCGCGCGCCAGGATGGCAAGCACTGGGTAATCAATGGGCGTAAGCGCTTTATCACGGGCGCGGTGGGAGCAAGCGTCGGAATCATCATGGCGCGATCCGAGGACGGCGCCTGTATGTTTCTGCTCGATCTACCCAACCCGGCGATCCTCGTGGAGCATGTCCCGGACACTATCGATGGCACCATGCCCGGCGGTCACGCGACCGTTCGAATCGAGGATCTGCGGATTCCTGCAGATCAGATGCTCGGCAAGAGCGGTGAAGGCTTCACGTACGCCCAGGTACGCTTGTCACCCGCGCGTCTGTCGCATTGTATGCGTTGGCATGGTTGCGCCACTCGCGCAAACGAGATCGCCGTCGACTATGCCTGCCGGCGGGAGGCTTTCGGAAAGACGCTCATCGACCACGAGGGAGTCGGTTTCAAGCTCGTGGATAACATGATCGATCTGCAGCAGACGGAGCTGATGATCGACTGGTGTGCCGGCGTTCTCGATGCAGGCTCGCTCGGCACCGTCGAGAGCTCCATGACCAAGGTTAGCGTGTCCGAGACACTGTTTCAGGTCGTGGACCGGTGCGTGCAGGTGATGGGCGGCACCGGCGTGACGAGCGACACCGTGGTCGAGCTCATCTTTCGCGAGTTGCGCGCCTTCCGGATCTACGATGGCCCGACGGAAGTCCACAAGTGGTCTCTGGCTCGCAAGATCAAACGTGATTACATGCAAGCACACTCCTCATGATCAGTCACGCGCTCGATAACCTCGGGACCACACCCGTCCGTCAAGGCTACGGCTTCGACGAAACGGGCCTCGAGCGCTGGATGCACCAGCATGTTGACGGCTACGCGGGTCCGCTCGTGGTGGAGCAATTCAAAGGAGGGCAGTCCAATCCGACATACAAACTGATTACACCTTCGCGCTGTTACGTCCTGCGGCGCAAGCCATCCGGGGTCCTGTTGAAAGGCGCGCATGCGGTAGACCGCGAGGCGCGTGTGATGGCTGCGCTGGCGAAGACGGGTTTTCCCGTACCGGCAATACTGGGTGTATGCACGGACGAGTCCGTTATTGGAACGTGGTTCTACGTCATGGAGATGGTTGCGGGACGGATCTTCTGGGACGCGACGTTTCCCGAGGTGCCCCGAGATGAGCGGGCGGCGTATTTCGACGCGATGAACGCCACCCTGGCGCAGCTTCACTGCGTCGACTATCGCAGCGTCGGGCTCGAGGATTTTGGTCGGGTAGGCAGCTATTTCGAGCGGCAGGTGGCGCGCTGGAGCAAACAATACCTGGAAGATGAGCCGGCGGGACGCGACCCGCACATGGACCGACTGGTCGAGTGGCTGCCGGCCCACATACCAGCGGCGAGCGACGAGACTGCCATCATCCACGGCGACTTGCGCTGCGATAACATGATTTTTCATCCGAGCGAGCCCCGTGTACTCGCGGTCCTCGATTGGGAGCTCTCAACGCTCGGACACCCGCTTGCGGACTTTACATACCACGCAATGATGTACCGCATGCCGCCGACGATCGTTGCAGGTCTGGCGGGAGCCGATCTCGTAGCGCTGGGAATTCCGGATGAGTCTTCCTACGTGTCCGCCTATCTTCGCCGTACGGGCCGGTCTGACCTGCCCGCGTACGACTACTATGTTGCTTTCAACTTCTTCCGGCTCGCCGCCATCTTCCACGGTATCAAGGGCCGTACGTTGCGCGGCACTGCCGCTTCGGCCCAAGCCAGGGAGCGCGC
>CAYNTW010000036.1:42018-47616 GCA_964400085.1 uncultured Steroidobacteraceae bacterium
AATGCCTCATTTAACTCCCAAAGACCGATGTCCTCCACCGTGAGACCGGCCCGTTTCAGCAGCTTCGGTACGGCGAACACGGGACCAATGCCCATCTCGTCCGGCTCGCAGCCGGCGACCGCAAAGCTGCGGAAAATACCGAGAGCGGGCAACCCACGCCGTTCGACCAAGCGCGCGTCGGCGACGATGGCGGCGGAAGCTCCGTCTGAGAATTGGCTCGCATTACCGGCAGCCACTACGCCACCTGCGAACGCGGGTCGTATTCTCGCAACCGCTTCGTACGTGGTTTCCGGTCTGATGCCCTCGTCTGCGGCGAGAGTTGTTTCGGCGGTATACAACCTTCCGTTGTTACGGTCAGCCACGCCCGCCAAAACCTTGATCGGAACGATCTCATCGCTGAACTTACCTGCGGCCGCGGCGGCGGCCGCGCGTCGCTGGCTTTCCACCCCGTACAGATCCTGGCGCTCACGAGGGATCTGATAGTGCTTGGCGACCTGCTCCGCGGTCTGCAGCATGCTCCAGTAGATTGTCGGCTTGTTGGCCTCCAACCAACCCTCCTTGAACATCCGTGTATTCATCTGATTCTGGACACAGGAGATGCTCTCGACGCCGCCTGCGACGAACACCTCGCCTTCGCCGGCGATGATCCGCTGTGCCGCCATGGCGATAGTCTGCAGGCCGGAAGAGCAAAACCGATTGACCGTCACCCCCGGCACGCTCACGGGTAATCCCGCGCGCAACGCGCTCTGACGCGCAATGTTGCCGCCGCTTGCGCCTTCTGGATTGGCACAACCGAGCAGCACGTCCTCCACCTCGCCCGGGTCGAATCCAGCCCGCGCTACCGCATGGCTTATGACATGCCCGCCCAAGGTGGCGCCGTGAGTCATATTGAGCGCGCCTTTCCAGCTCTTCGCCAAGCCCGTGCGCGCGGTAGAAACAATTAGAGCATCGCTCATGATTCACCCCGGTTGAACAGCTGGCCCGTTTCCGCCAGACGAACCAACAGCGACGCGGGTTCCCAAGGCCGCCCCTGATAGGCGTAGTCTTGCGCGACGCGTGCTTCATAACCGCGGATAGCACGCAACACGTTGTATGGACCTACGATATCGGCGTAGAACATGGGACCACCGCGCCAGACCGGAAAGCCATATCCGTGGAGATAGACGACGTCGATGTCGGATGCGCGGGAGGCGATGCGTTCTTCCAGTATCCTTGCGCCTTCGTTGACGAGGGCGTACACGAGGCGGCCGACAATCTCGTCGTCGGATATCGTTCGCCGTGCGAGAGTCAGTGTCCGGGAGTGCTCGAGAATCAACTCCTCCACCACCTGCGACGGATAGGCGGTTCGATCGCCAGGCTTGTAGTCGTACCAGCCGGCACCGGTTTTCTGACCGAAACGTCCCCGCTCACACAGCAGGTCGCCCGTCCTGGAATAGATCGTCTCCGGCCGTTCCACGTAGTGACGCTTGCGGATGGCCCAAAGTATGTCGTTACCCGCCAAGTCGCTCATTCGGAAAGGCCCCATGGCGAAGCCGAATGCTTCGATCGCCCGATCCACCTGCTGAGGTAGTGCGCCCTCATCGAGCAGAAAACCAGCCTGGCGCATGTACGGCTCGAGCATGCGATTGCCGATGAAGCCATCGCATACCCCGGCGACCACAGCGGTCTTGCCGATTTTCCCGGCCAGCCCTATCGCCGTAGCCAACACGTCCGTGGCGGTCCGCGCGCCGCGAACGATCTCCAACAGTTTCATTACGTTGGCGGGACTGAAGAAATGCAAGCCGATGACGTCCTGGGGGCGACGCGTGAAAGCCGCAATACGATTCACGTCCAGCGTCGAGGTGTTGGTGGCGAGAATGGCGCCAGGTTTGGCCACCGCATCGATTTGCTTGAAGACCTTTTCCTTGACAGTGAGGTCCTCGAACACCGCCTCGATCACCAGATCAGCGTCGCGGATATCCTCGTACGAGAGCGTCGGCCGCAGCAATCCCATGCGCTGCTCGAGCTGTTCAGCAGTCAGCCTTCCCTTCTTGACCGTGCCGTCATAGTTCTTGCGGATCGTGCCGACACCCCGGTCGAGCGCCTCACGCTGCGCTTCGACGAGCGTCACGGGGATGCCCGCATTGAGGAAATTCATCGTAATGCCGCCGCCCATCGTGCCGGCACCTACTACCGCTACCGAGTGGGTCGCACGTTGCTGGGTTTTGGGGTCGACGTCAGGAATCCTCGACGCGGCGCGCTCGCTGAAGAAGGCATGCCGCAGCGCCTTCGATTGCGGCGTCTCGAGCAAAGTCCGGAAGGCTTCGAGCTCGAATGTCAGCCCTTCATTGAACGACTTCTTCACCGCCGTCTCGACGGCGTCGAGGCATTTCAGCGGCGCCGGAGAGTTCACCGACGCGGCGGCGACCGCCGGTCGCGCGAACTCGAGGAATCCTTCCGGGTTGGGATGCTGGATACTCCAATCCCGCACCTTGGGGTGCGAGCGGCCGGACGACGCCACATCGCGGGCGAAGGCGACCGCGCCGGCCAGCAGATCGCCTTCCACAATCCGGTCGAAGAGCCGTGTATTCGCCAGCTCCTCTGACTTCACTGGTGTGCCGGAGACGATCATGTTGAGCGCCAACTCGAGTCCCACCGCGCGCGGCAGGCGCTGGGTGCCGCCCGCACCGGGAAGCAACCCGAGTTTCACTTCCGGTAATCCGATCTGCGCGGCTCGAACGGCCACGCGATAGTGTGCCGCGAGCGCCGTCTCCAGCCCCCCGCCGAGTGCCATGGAATGAATAGCTGCGATGACGGGTTTGGCGCTACTCTCGATTACATCCAACATCGTCCACAAGGTGGGAGCCCGTGCGGCCTGCGGCGTGTTGAATTCGCGAATGTCGGCACCAGCGCAAAAGGCGCGTCCAGAGCCTGTCAATACGATAGCAACGATCGACGGGTCCCGCTGCGCGCGGTCGATGCCGGCGACGACGCCTTCACGTGTAGCCCAGTTCAGCCCGTTTACGGGCGGATTATCCAGAGTGATGATGGCTACGCCGTCACGGGTCTCATATCGGGCCGTCATTCCACTCCCCCACGCGCGGCAACAAATTGCAGCCGCGGTGCGATCTCACGAGATTCGACCGCCTGGTCGGTCATATATTAGCAAGTTTATAATGTGACGTGGCGCCGCTGTCAACGAGCGCTGCCGGCGCGCCTGTGAACGGGTACGCTGGGCGACGTGGGCTGTGGGCTATAATCGGCGTTGTTCTCACGCCCGAAGCGACTTCCCCGGAGGCGTACTCGCCGTGATGGTGGGCGTGCGGTGGCCAGCAGCGCGAGCGCCGTGTCGCGCGCCTGCGATCTACTTGCAGCCCATTGCAGCTCCGATCATCTCCGCGTCGGCGATTATCTTTGCGTCCAAAGATTGACTGATCTTCTTTCCATTCTGTGCGCGAACTTCATCAATGAGTGCTGAGAGTACCGCACACGTTGCCTGCACGTCCTTAGCCGCGTAGTACGTCTGCGCGAGCGTCGCCTTGTCGGCCAGGCTTGTGCCCGGTCCAACACCCGTGACCTCCCTCAACAATGCAGCCAGTTCCGCAGCAGGAGCGGGCGAAAAAGTCACTGATGTGATGGTCACGAGTCCACCGTCCCCGAATGAGCCTTCATTGACGGAGCCGAGTCCGAGCTGTCCACGCACGCTACTTTGGTCCGTGTAGAGAAACGATCCCTTGGTGAGTGTGATCAGTAGTCGACCTTGTATCGTGCCATTCAAAAATGACGAGAAGTCAATGACCGAGGGCGGGTCACCAACGGTCGTGAAAAGGCTGGTCGGACTCACGAACAACGCAGGCGGAGATTGGCCAGAATTGATGTATGTTCCGAGCAGCGTCTGTCCGTTATATAGGCTTGCTGAGTCAGCGAGCGGCGAAAGGACCTGAATTCCTGAGAACTCAAAGTCAACTAGATCAGGTGGGTATTGGATTATTGGACCGCCGAGACAACAACTGATAGTTGGAGTCGGATACGGAACGGTAAAATCAATTTCTATTGTGGTCTGCGGTCCAACAACAATGCTAGAGGAACGAGCCGATGGGCTTACTGCGATCGCAAGAGGCAATGCGATCGCGATAAGGAACATAGAGGACAGTCCAGCGCGAAGCGTGTACATGTGGGAACCTCACCTGTTTGTTGATCTTGTCAATCCAAACGCGAACTGCGAGCGGGCGAACGACAATCGCGGCGAATACAACGGAGAACGACCGCGGTGCGAGCAGCGCGGCCGGCCGCGGCATCCCCCCAATGCTTATGCTTTTACTCCTGACGAGCGGAAAAAAGGAAAGAGTTCGCCGCGTTTTGGCTATCGAACCGAGTAATCAGCAGGATTGCGAAACGCATTCCTCTCGCTGCAATGCGGCGTGACCGCCTGTCGTACTAGCCTTCTATGTACCCATATTGCCGACGAACTACAAGTTCGTGGGCGAGGTGATCATAAGGAAGTGTCTGCTGTTACCCCGGTTCGCGTGCAATTCTCGTGCGTGTTCACGGCACAATCGATTCCGCGCGATATCCATGGCGCGTCGCTCCTACGTGCCCTCGTGATGATTGCATATCGCGGCGATCGATGGTGGGGCTAGCCGACGAGATGGCGCGACACAACAACATGTGACTTCACTGTCTAAGTCAGCGCGCCGATCGCGCGTGCGCAACAGCGCGGCAGAATCGCTGCAGTGTGGACCCGTTGCTCTCCGCACTTCAGACAGCGCAGTTGGACTCGCGTAACGCTCTGCACTATCTGGAACAGCACAAGTCGAGTACTCGCTACACGTAAACTGCAACGTCCTGAGGTATCTTCAACACCAGCCGTATTCGAAGTTTGTTTTCGCAAACACAACAGTGGCCCAACCGAACAGATACAATGAAGGATTGCATGCAAAACGAGATTGCGGAGCTAAGGATCCATGGGCGTCAACTGGAATTCTGGAGTTCTCTTATGGAAGGATCACGCACCGAGTGCCACTGAACGCTACACGCTCTCGCATCTGCACCCTTTCCGGCAGCGGGTCGAGCTCCCCGCCGCAGCTAAACATCCAGCCCGCATCGTGGAATTGCACATCTGTTTCGGCCTTCACACATTTACTCGCGCTATTGAGCCCGGCGATGGACATCAGCAGTTCTATCGGGATAACCGCGAAACGCGCTGCTTTTGCCCAACGAGATACCAGCGTTCGTTTGAGTTGCCGGCTATCATCCGCACGCTCGAGAAACGCCGCTGTGAGTTCGCGCGCGGCATGAGCGGCTTGGTCAACTATGTGACTGTGGAGATGACAAACGGAGAGCGGTACGCCGCTTTCTTCGAGCTACGTCGTTTCAAGACTGTGGGACCAAACGCCGTACAGCTGATGGTGCAGTCGGCGTACGTACTTGATCCGGACAAACCGGCACCCGGGAAAGGCCGTATCCATTTCCACGCGCTCTTGGGCCATGCTCTCCGCGGAACAACCCCGCGGCGTCCGCCGTGATATCGCGCGGCGGACCCAAAAAAGCGAAACCCCGCTTTTGGCGGGGTTTCGTCATTCCGGATCCACTTACCTGCCACCGGGGCGGGACCTCTTG
>CAYNTW010000037.1:0-3416 GCA_964400085.1 uncultured Steroidobacteraceae bacterium
ACGCTGCACACCAGGAACTGGCCGCCGTGCTCATCTTCGGGGCGATCGCAACCCAGGAAGGCATTCAGCGTATCCAGACGATGCACGAGCCCGGCTTCCTGCAGGAACTCCAGGGCTCGGTAGACGGTAGGCGGGGCGGCTTTCTCACGATCCTTGGCCAGCTCGGCCAGGATCTCATAGGCGCCAATCGGCTCGTGCTGGCGCCAAACGATCTCGAACACGCGCCGTCGCAAGGGCGTGAGGTTTACCTGACGCGACGCGCACACCTTTTCGGCCGTCGTGACCGCGCGCTGAATGCATCGGGCGTGGTCGTGCGGAACTCGTTGTCGGTCTACTGCTTTCGCCATACGGCCTTGGATCTAAACAGGCTATTCCGGATAGCCCGTCGTGTCGTAGTTGCGCTACAGCACGGAGCTATACTGTAACAGCTCGCTGGACAAGCGCAACTGCGCGTGATGTTATAATGTTACAAGCGCGGCTACCGGTCACGGGTTCAAGTCGCGCAATACTGGTCGATGAACTCCTGATGGGTGGGCATGGCCGCGGCGCAGCGTCGCACAGCAGCGCGGATCTCGTCCAGCCTGGCCCGGATCTTCTGCGGCTCGAGGGCGTCGACCATAGGATCGTGACGGCGCGGAATGATTTTCTGGCCGACCATCACTGACAACCAACTCAATACCGGGAACACCTCGGAGTCCTCGCGCAGAATGCGGCCGTGGCTGCGGAATAACGCCAGCTTTTCGCGTAGACCGTCAGTGAGCGGCATAGCGCGGCAGTGCTCCCAGAACAACTCCGCGCGTTCGGTCTGAGTGTAATGCATGAGCAGGAAGTCGCGCACGCGGGCGAATTCGAGTTCCAACATTCGGTTGTAACGGTCGATGTCAGCCAGCGCGAAGTCGCGGTCCGGAAAGAATTTGAGCAGCATCGCAAGTCCACGCTGGATCAAATGAATACTGGTCGCCTCCAGGGGCTCGAGAAAGCCGGCGGCCAAACCGAGTGCAACACAGTTCTTGTGCCAGGCCAGTCGACGCCGCCCCGGCGTAAAGCGCAACAGCACAGGCTCGCTGAGCGCCTTGCCGGCGAGACTGCTCGCAAGCAAGGCGCGGGCTGCCTCCTCGGTAGTAAAGGCGCTGCTGTAGACATAGCCGTTTCCATCGCGATGCTGAAGCGGGATGCGCCATTGCCAGCCCGCCTCACGGGCTGTCACCTGAGTGTACGGCGGCGGTGTCGCTATGCGCTCGGTCTGCACGACCAGTGCCCGGTCGCAGGGTAGCCAGTGGCTCCAGTCCTCGTAGCCGGTTGCGAGCGCGCCTTCGATCAGCACGCCTCGAAAGCCAGTGCAGTCGATAAAAAGATCCGCCGCGATTGTATCGCCGCTCTCGAGCGACACGGATTCGATGAATCCGTCCTCGGGACGCAGCGAAACGTGCCGCACGGTGCCCTCGATCCGCTGCACGCCGCGTGTTTCGGCGAAACCGCGGAGATAGCGCCCGAATTGCGAAGCATCGAAGTGCAGGGCGTACGTGATCTTGTTGAGCGGCGTATTCGGCGCGTGCACCGGCCGGGCAAAACGGCCCTGTTCCGCGGCGACAGCCTGAATCGTGTACTCCTCCAGGGGGGCCGCCTGGCCCGCGAGAAACATCTTGAGCCAATACGCGGGAAACGACACGGCGCCCAGCCCAGGCCCGGTCGGGCCAAAAGGATGGAAATAGGAGTGACCGTTGCAGGTCCAATCGTCGTAGCGGATGCCGAGCTTGAAGGTGGCCTTCACCTGCCGTACCAGCTCGTTCTCTTCGATTCCGAGCTGGCGGATGAAATCCATTATGGGCGGGATGGTTGCCTCGCCCACGCCAATCGGGCCAATCTGATTGGACTCGATCACCTGGATGCGCACCTGCATGCCAGAGAGCGCATTGACCAATCCGGCCGCCGCCATCCAGCCGGCCGTGCCGCCCCCAACGATCGCGATGCTGGAAATCCGCCTCTGCGTCATGCGTTTGCCTTCAGATCTGCTGTTGCGCAATACTACATCCGCCGCACGCGCTCGAGGGCCGTGCCGGAGTCCACCAGCGATATCACGTACGCGCCATAGCGGGTGCCTGCCGAGGCATGCGCGTGGCAAGCGTTGGAGCCCGGCATGCACTCTTCAGTTCATCAGACCGAAAGTCTGCTCTTCAATATCCTACTGCAGCTCATTGTCATGATCGCCGCAGCGCGCAGCGGCAATCGAATTCTGCGGCGCATGGGTCAGCCCGGAGTGATCGGCGAGATTGTCGCGGGCCTGCTGCTGGGACCTTCGCTGTTCGGACACTTTTTTCCCGGCGCCTCCGTGTTGCTGTTTGGCGCACAGGCGTCCACGCCAATCACGATCATCAGTCAAATCGGGCTGGTGTTGCTGATGTTTCAGATCGGCACCGACTTCGAGTTCGGCCACCTGGCAAATCCGAAGAACCGCAATGGCACCTTAGGGATTGCTGTCGTTTCGATCAGCGTCCCGTTCTTGCTCGGGTTCGCCATTGGCGAGCTCTCCGCGTCGCGCTTGGCGCCTACAATCGATCCACTCACCTACAGTCTGTTCTTCGGCGTCGGACTGGCGATCACGGCGGTGCCGATCCTCGGGCGCATTCTGCGTGAATTCGACCTCACGCGCACTGAGATCGGCGTGGTGGCGATCTCGGCTGCGGCCATCAATGATGTTACGGGGTGGGTGCTCCTCGCCGCCATCTCTGCCTATGCCTCGGCTCAATTCTCTCTCGAAGCTATGGGCTTGCAGGTGGGTGGCATTCTCCTTCTGGCCGCCTTGGCTTGGTTTGCGTTGCGCCCGTTGGTAAACCGGCTGCTGGCGGCAATGCCGGTCGAGGGCAAAGACGTTCCACCGAATCTCATCACCGTGACGGTTTGCCTGATTTTCGCAATGGGCATTTGCACGTACAAGCTGGGTATCTTCACGATCTTCGGCGGCTTTCTCGCCGGTCTCCTGTTTCATCACGACAAGCGCTTCGTCGAGGCGTGGCGCTCCCAGATCGGCAAATTCGTGCTGGTATTCTTCCTGCCCGTTTTCTTTACGTATACCGGGCTGCGCACCAACGTGCTCGGCCTCGACACTGTCTCCGACTGGTGGTGGTTGTCGGTAGTGCTCGCGGCCGCGATTCTCGGCAAGATCGTGCCGGTCTACATCGCCGGCCGGTTGAGCGGCTTCCATCACAAGGAGGCCAACGTGCTCGGAACGTTGATGAACACGCGTGCGCTGATGGAGTTGATCGTACTGAACATCGGCTTCGACCTCGGCTTCATTCCGCAGAACGTGTTTACGATGCTCGTGATCATGGCGGTGGTCACGACCGTCATGACAGGTCCGCTGTTACGTGTACTTCTGCCGCGTGCAGGGTATGTCATTCCGGTTGGCGTGGAGGCCT
>CAYNTW010000037.1:3516-45200 GCA_964400085.1 uncultured Steroidobacteraceae bacterium
GATTGCGTGGCCTGATGTAATATTATATCGTATCATCAGACCGGCTCCCCCCGAGACCCGAGCCTTGCGGAGGCCTCTGCGCGATGGACAAGATTCCCGTTACGGTCCTGACCGGATTTCTCGGCTCCGGCAAGACGACACTGTTGAACCGCATTCTCAGCGAGCACCACGGTCAGCGCATTGCCGTGATCGAAAATGAGTTTGGCGAGATCGGCGTGGATCAGGAGCTCGTGATCAATGCCGACGAGGAAGTGTTCGAGATGAACAACGGGTGCATCTGTTGCACCGTCCGCGGCGACCTGATTCGCATCCTCGGCAAGCTCGCCAAGCGTCGCGATCGCTTCGATCGCGTGGTCCTCGAGACCACGGGGCTTGCGAACCCCGGGCCGGTCGCGCAGACATTCTTCGTCGACGAGGATATCCGGGCGCACTACGCCCTCGATGGGATCGTGACACTGGTCGACGCGCGTCACGTGGGTCCCCATCTCGATGAGAGCGAGGAGGCTCGCGAGCAGGTTGCATTCGCCGACGTGCTCGTTCTCAACAAAACGGATCTCGTCTCGAAACCCGATCTCGATGCGCTCGAGCGACGGCTGCGGGGAATGAACGCGGTCGCGCGGCTGCGCCGTTCGCACATGGCTCATGTACCGCTCGCCGACGTGCTCGGTATCGGGGGATTCGATCTTGCGCGTGCGCTCGAGTACAAACCGGCCTTTCTCGAGCCGGAGTATCCGTTCGAGTGGGGTGGCACCTTCTCGCTCGGCTCGGGCGCCTATGAGCTGACGCTGCGCGAAGGACCTTATCCGTCGATGGATCTCGTGTTGACTCGTGCGTTGCCTGCCGAGGCGGGTGACATTCGGGTTGCTGCGGATCGCATGGTGCGGATCTTTGCGGAAGCTTCCGTCGAAGCTCAACCGGGCGAAGTCCTGCGGCCCGATTCCCGCCGTCGAAAATTGGCGCTTGCCGCGAGGGACACGAAGCAGTTTTCAGTCATGGTGCCGGAAGCCGCCAACTACCTGCTGTTCACGCAACATCGTCCGGAAGAGTTCGATCTGCGCCTCTGCGACGCGCTCGGCAAGCCCGTCGAGCCCACGAGTGCCCATGCATTCGTGCCGGGGCATACGCACGAGGATGCGGTCCGCTCTGTCAGTCTCGAGGTCGAGCCGGCCCTCGATCCAGACCTCTTCCGCGCGTGGCTTGGAGATTTGCTGCGCGAGCACGGCACCACGCTCTATCGCATGAAGGGCTTTTTGAACTTCGCGGGCGCCGTTGAGCGTGTCGTCCTGCAGGGTGTCCACATGCTCGTCGATCACGCGGTGCTGGGGCCCTGGGGCGATCGGCCACGCCGAACTCAACTCGTGTTGATTGGGCGTGATCTCGATGGTGAATCCTTACAAGACGGGCTGAGCCACTGCGTAGCGTGAGCGGGCCGTTAAGCAAAGAGTCGGAGTCATGGCACTTCGCGATGAACGAGTGCGTCACGGCGCTGTCGTTCGATGCTGCCGGCGAATACTTGGGTGTCGGCGATTCCTCGGGGCGCATCGTAGCGCTCGACGCTGCGGACGGCCAAATACTCGACGAGTGGCACGGAGACCCGCGTGGCGTATCGTGTCTGGCGTGGCATCCGAGCAAGCCGTTGCTAGCGGCAGGAGGCGCGGATGGAGCACTGCGGTTGTGTTCCGAAGGCCAGCAGTCTGTTGTATCGCTTGGCGATGCGTGGCTAGAGCAGGTCGCATGGTCGCCGGATGGAGCGCGCTGTGCGGTCGCCGCGGGTCGCGAAATCGTCTATGTCGATACGGTGGGGCAGGCCGGCCTCCGCAGTAAGCCTCTCGAAAGCACGGTAACGGGGCTTACGTGGCGCGCTCAGGGTAAGCAAGTGGTGTCGAGTTGTTATGGAGGCGTTCAGGTGCTTGAAGGCGCCTCGCTCCAGATCATTCGCAGGTTTCGCTGGAAGGCCTCTATCTTGACTTTGGCCTTATCCCCGAATGGACGCATCGTTGCCGGCGGTTGTCAGGACGCGACGGTGCACTTCTGGCGATTCGCGGACGGGCAGGATGCAGAAATGTCCGGCTACCCAGCCAAACCCACTTCGCTGAGTTGGCGCGCGGACTCGCAGGTCTTGGCCACCAACGGCGGGCGGACGATCACCCTCTGGCCGTTCGACAGACGAGGTCCGCAAGGGCGCTCGCCAGTGGAGCTCGTCGGACATCGGGACCCCGTTACCGTCGTCACCTTTGCCCCCTTCGATACTCTCCTCGCTAGCGGCTGCGGTGGCGGTTGGCTCTCTCTGTGGAAGCCTGATCAGGGCACCACTCCGGTCGCTTCAGTTCAAATGGAGGGCGGTGTTGAACGCCTCTCATGGGGTAGTCAAGACTCCCGGAGTCTGGCCGCAGCAGATGCGACGGGCGCCGTGCGAGTGTGGCGCATGTGATCGGGGCCGCGGTGGTAACAAGTTGAATGCGACGAATGTTGCAGCGGTATGCCGCGAGGTTTGAGAGTGGTGCGCACTTGCCTCTGGGTGCTCCTTAACACGGGTCTGCTGTTACCGCAGTCCCGTGCTGGCGCGCTTGACGGGCTTGCCGCTGGTGAAACCGACTCTGCGTGCCTGAGGCAAACTCCGCAAGCGTCCGTTGTGGACCTGCTCGAGGTCATGGGCGTGTTCGAGAAGGCGCGTGCGCAGACGCACGCGATGGTCGAACAGCTACGGCGAGACAATCCCAAGGTTCCCGAAGCATTCTGGGCGAATTTCTCTGCGCGCGTCGCGGACCGTGAGACGCTGATATCCCTGTACGCCCCGGTCTATCTGCGGCACCTTTCGCAGGAAGACGTCTGTGCGCTTGTGCGCTTCTACCGCACGCGAATTGGTGCTCACTACCTGCACGCCGGCCCCGAGATGCAGAAAGCGACCCGCGATGCCGCGCAGGCTCGGGCGAGCACGATCGTCGTTGAGTTGCTCGGCTCGGCAGGGGAGTCCGGAAGTCCGAAAGGACTTCCATCAGCGCAGAGCCCGTCTCAAATTGACCCGGAGGATGCCCGCACGGCGGCAATACACGAGCTGTTGCGGCGATCCGGCGACCTGGCGGCGGCGCAGCGAATGATGGGAACGACCTTGGACCGGCTTCGCCAAGCCCCGCAGCAAATTGAATTGCCCCCCACCTTTTGGGACGACGTCCGCAATCGTCTGTTAAATGAGGATGATCTGCTGCGTCTCTGGATGCCCGCCTACGCGCGGGAGTTCACTGACGAGGAGATTCGCGGTCTCCTCGACTTCTATCGATCGCCGGTTGGCGTGCGGTATGTGGCGGCACTGCCGTCCATAGAGGCCGAGAGCCTTGCTGCGGGAGGGCAACTCGGGCACGACGCCGCGAAACGCGCTGTCCGGGAAGTCTATGGACCTCTGCCGCAGTGGCGTATGTTGCATCCGCCGGCGCCTGTAAGCAGCAAGTAGCCCGGCTGCGTCGATGTGTTATGATATAACGTATCATGAGGCCGGAGCCCGACAATGTTCCCGAGGATTCCCGTTACCGTTCTAACCGGACCTCCCGGCTCTCGGAATGCGCTGTTACTGCGTGAAATCCTGGGCGAGAGCGACGCCCGAGGAGAAGACATCGCCGTCATCCAGGACGATCCCGACAGTCTTGGCCCTGCTCTCAGTGCTCTCGCTCGAACGCGGAAGAGGGTCGCCCGGGTGCTCCTCGAGATGCGGGGGCTGAGCAGCCCAGGGGGAGTTGTACGGAGCCTCTCGTCGGACCGCGAACTGCGAGAGCATTATGTGCTGGACGGGATCGTCACCGTGGTCGATGCCCAGCAACTTCCCCGGCAGTTGGACGAGAGCGTGCAAATATGTGAACAGGTCGCGTTTGCCGATCTCATCGTGATCAACGAGACGGGTCTGGTCTGCGAGGCGGAGCTCGCAGCTCTCGTGCGCCGCCTCAGGGCGATGAACGGTATCGCGCGGATCGAGCGCGCGCACGGGGCCGTAGTGCCAAGAGAGAGCATGTTGCGAGTCGGTCGGGACGATCCGACGCGCAAAGGCGCTGGCGAGCCGTTATTTCGCTCTCCGGAATATCCATTTGCATGGGCCGGCCTGTATACGTGCGAGGCGGGCGCCTATCGCCTCGAGATGCGGCCCGGACCTGCACCGACTGTGTCCGTCGTGGTGTTGCCGGTCGAAGGGGATGACGAGGACGCGATCGGCGCGGCCACGGAAGGGGCGGCGCTGCTGTTTTCCGCGTGTGCGGTGGATCGAGCTTCCGGCCAGGTTGTTTTGTCTGGCGCGATACATCAACGGCTCGTGTTGAAACCGCGCGAGACGACGTACTTCCACCTTGTGTTACCCAGAGCGGGCCGCTATGTGTTGTTCTCGCAGCATTTGCCGCAAGAGCTCAACCTTATGTTGACGGGCGCGGCGGCAATCGACGAACGCCATTTTCTGGCTGAGGACGCGTACGGTGATCCGGTGAAGTGCGTGAGGCTTACCGTAGAACAGCCGCTGCACGCGGCGCGATTCCAACACTGGCTCGAACGGCTGCTGCGCGGGGGGTGCGGCGGGGATTTGCTGCGCATGCAGGGCTGCTTGAATTTCGCCGGTACTGCCGATCGGATCGTGATTCAGGGAATACAACAGTCGATCGAGACGCGGGCCTCGGAGCCCTGGGGCGATCGCACACGCGCCACCCAACTGGTATTGATCGGGCGGGACCTGGCCAGAGGCGAGTTGCTGTGCCGCCTGCAGGCCTGTGCCACTGCGGGAGCGCGGGACTGATGAGGTTGCGCAACGCGCATTCTGGGCGACGCTCCAGGGCGGCGGATGCATCTACCCTGTTGTTGATGGGCATTGGACGACGCGCGGTGTTCGCTGCTGTGTATGCTGCCTTGCTTTGGGCGGCTGTAGCGTGGGCCCTGCGAGGGTGAGCGACTGAATGTTGCGCCTGCAAAATCTGACACTGGCCTACGACGGCAGAATGGCTGTCCAGGGTCTGAATGGAACGATTGAGAAAGGCTCACTGACAGCCATCGTAGGTCCAAATGGGGCGGGCAAGAGTACTCTGCTCAACGCCATTGTCGGACAGCTGAGGCCGGCGGCTGGCAGCATCGAGCGCGATCCGCCGCAACTGCGCATCGGTTACCTTCCCCAGCAGGCCGACATCGAGCGGCACTTTCCGATCAGTGTGTTCGAGCTCGTGGCGTTGGGTGCCTGGCCGGTGCTGGGCGCGAGGCGAGGGCTGAGTGAAAAAGTTCGCCGTGACACCCTGCTGGCCTTGAAGGAAGTGGGGCTCGAGGATTTCGCGGCGCGCCGCTTGGGCACACTTTCGGTAGGACAGATGCAGCGGGCGTTGTTCGCGCGCGTGCTGTTGATGGATGCGCCTTTGATCCTGCTCGATGAACCGTTCAATGCCATCGATATGCGTACGACCCAGGACCTCATTCAAGTGATCCGACGCTGGCATGCCGAGCGGCGAACCGTGGTTGCCGTATTGCACGATCTCGAACAAGTCCGGCAGGAGTTCCCTCGATGCCTGTTGCTTGCGCGCCAGCTCATCGGGTGGGGCGCGACCTCCGAGGTGCTCGTTCCGCAGAATCTGGCTCGCGCTCGCCACATCGCAGAGAACTGGGACGATACTTGCGCGTGGGATGGGCGTGGTGTCGGATGCTCCGGTGTTTGACGTGAGCGCGCGCGACGTCCTGCTCGCACCTTTCATCGAGTTCGCCTTCATGCGGCGGGCTTTGGTCGCCTGTGCCGCGCTCTGCCTGGGGAACTCGGTTCTCGGGCCTTTGCTGATCCTGCGCCGGATGACGTTGGTTGGTGATGCGATGGCTCATGCAGTGCTTCCGGGCGCGGCGCTGGGGTTCTTGATCGCTGGTCTATCGCTCTGGTCGATGGGTCTGGGGGGCATCCTCGCGGCAGTCAGCGTGGCCGTCATCGCCAGCTTGATCTCACGCAGCACCACGCAGCGCGAGGACGCGAGTTTCGGAGCGGTCTATCTCGTCGCATTGGCGATGGGCGTGTTGATAGTTTCGGTATCCGGTGGCCGTGTCGACTTGTTGCATCTGTTGTTCGGGACCGTATTGGCCGTGGACGACGATGGTCTCATCCTCGTGGCCGCGACGTCGACCATCGTCGTGTTCACACTGGCCTTGATCTACCGCCCCCTCATTGTGGATTGTCTCGACCGCCGCTATCTGGCGTCGCTCGGCGTATCCGGGATGGCAGTGCACGTCGCCTTCGTCGTATTGGTGGTGCTCAATCTGGTTGCCGGCTTTCAGGTGCTAGGTACTCTCATGTCTGTGGGGCTGCTCGTGCTGCCGGCGGCGGCTGCACGTTTTTGGACTACGCGGCTCGATACCCTCTTTGCGGTGGCCTTGCTGTTTGGTCTTAGCGCCAGTGCCGGCGGGCTGCTTCTGTCGTATCACCTCGACGTCCCCAGCGGCCCGGCAATCGTGCTCGTTGCCGGCTTCGTGTATCTCGTCTCCGTGTTGGGGGGATCGTGCGACAGCATCGTTTTTTCGCGTCTGGCGCGCCGGCGCCGCTTCGTTTGAAGCGGCAGACGCAAATGTTCCGGATTACCCGGCAACTTCTTTTCCTCACGATCCTGGTGGCTGCCGGCAACGCCGTGGGGGCAACTGAGCGCCCGCTTCGAGTCGTTGCGAGCTTTACTATCCTGGCGGATTGGGTCCAGATCATCGGTGGAGATGAGGTGACCGTCAGGACGCTCGTGGGCCCGGACGCGGATGCTCACGTTTACGAGCCGACACCGACGAATGTTCGCGACGTGACTGCAGCTGACGTTCTGGTCGTGAATGGTCTCGGCTTCGAAGGTTGGATGTCCCGCCTGGTGCAGTCCTCCGGTTTCCACGGCCAAAGAATCGAGGCGTCAAAACGAGTTCACACCCGGCAGTTAGACGGAAAGGTTGACCCGCACGCCTGGCATGACCTGAA
The DNA here is from genome assembly GCA_964400085.1 of uncultured Steroidobacteraceae bacterium. Classification (GTDB taxonomy): domain Bacteria; phylum Pseudomonadota; class Gammaproteobacteria; order Steroidobacterales; family Steroidobacteraceae; genus 13-2-20CM-66-19. Next base: position 10,457 of record CAYNTW010000037.1, read on the forward strand.
CAACGCCGCGATCTACGTACACAACATCGCCGATGGGCTCGCATCTGCGCGAGCGAACGCTGCGGATCGCTTTCATGCCCGCGCCGAGGCATATGTGCATGAGCTCGAGCAACTCGATCGGCACAGCCGCGGTGAGATCGATCCGATCCCGCGCGAGTGGCGCATCGTGATTACCTCCCACGACGCATTCGGCTATCTCGCCGACGCTTATGGATTCACATTGCTCGCTCCGCAAGGCTTGTCGACCGAGAGTGAGCCCAGCGCCGCCACGGTCGGCAGGCTCATCCGGGAAATTCGCAGCCACCACGTGCGTGCCTTGTTCGTCGAAAACATCCGCAATCCCAGGCTCATGGAGCGTATCGCGAAGGAGGGTGGCGTTACCCTTGGAGGACGGCTCTACTCCGATGCGCTGGGCGGGGCCGGCTCTCCCGCGGCAACCTTTCTGGACATGTACCGCTACAACATCAAAACTTTGGTCACCGCCGTCAACTCCAGCCCGGTTAACGTTAATTGACATCCTACGCACAACGGCGCGAGAACGCTCTCGGCCTGAACGTCGAGCCATGGGTCCTGCGTCTCAACGCGCCGCGAGTTGCTTCATGAGACGATAGCTGAATTCGAGGGCCTGGTAGAATTCCGGCACGCCGACCCGCTCGTCCTTGCCGTGCGCACGCAGATCTGACACATCGACGAACGTGCCGCTCACCCCGAAGGTCTCCAGTCCCGCACCGCGCCAATAGACGTTGTCGGAGGCGCCCGCCGACATAACCGGAACGACCTTGAGACCCGGCCACATCTCGTCAGTCACTTTCTCGACCGCCGCGACGACCTTCTTGTCGAGTACTGCCTCGGCAGAGGCAGTGGGCGCCCAGACAACGCCGATTTCGACCTTTGGGTCGTCAATGACGCGTTTCAGCGTGGCGATGACTTCCTCCGGTGACGTTCCCGGTATCAGTCGGCATTGAATGGTTGCCTTGGCACGCATCGGCAATGCGCTCTCGCTCTGTCCTCCTTGAACGACCGTAACCGGACACGTGCTGCGCAGTTGTGCGTTGATGATTGGGATATCGCGCAATCTGTCCGCCGCGGCGGCGTCGTCCGGATTTTTCAGCACGGCATGGATTGCGCTTGCCTGATCTGCGCCCACCCGTGCGGCGACGGCTGACAGGTACCCGCGCGTCGTCTCACTCAGCCGCACGGGAAATTGGTAGGCATTGAGGCGCGTGATAGCCTGCGCGAGGCGTGCGATAGGATTCTCCCGGTAAGGCAGGGAGCTGTGGCCACTCGTTCCGTAGGTAGTCAGAGAGTAGGTCGCGTAAATCTTCTCTGATGTCTGAATGGTATTCCAGAAGCGCTCCTTGCCCAGCTCCTCGCCATTTCCGGCATCGTGATTGATCACCAACCCGGCCTCGACGAGGTCGCGGTGCTCCTTGAGGAGCCACTCGACACCGTTGGCATCGCCTCCAGCTTCCTCATCCGTGTTGAACACGAGAATGATGTCGCGGGCGGGCCGGAAGCCTTCCCGCTTGAGCCGGATGAGGTTGGTGGTGAGAATCGCGACTTCGTTCTTGATGTCGATGGTGCCGCGGCCGTAAAAGTAGCCGTCCTTCTCGGTCAACGCGAAGGGCTCGAGTGTCCAGGTTTCGCGGATTGCCTCGACGACATCCAGGTGGGCATTGAAGAGAACCGGTTTCCCCTTGCCCTGACCCCGCATCCGGACCACCACATTCATCTTGTCCGGCCGGGGGCCTCCAACAAACACGTCGGCAAAACCCGCTGCTCGAAGACGCGCGGCGATCGCCTCGGCTGCCTTGGCTGAGCCCACTTCGTGCGTCGAGTCGATGCCGACCAGCTCGGCAAAGACCTCTCTCGCGAGGTGTTGGTATTCATCGGGCGAGCGCGGAGTCGTGCCACCGACCGGTTGGGTGTTCTCGCCCCGTGATGCTGACGGCAAACCCATCAGCACCAGCAGTATCAGCGATATGGGAGTCAACGGGTTGAGTGGGCATCGCCTGTTCGCGGGCACTGGGTGTTCTCCGGCAATCAAGTGGAACTGACAACGATCAATGGGCAGGTGCGGTTGCCTGGTAGGGCTCCGCCCGATCCGCGAGCAAGGTGTAGGCGGTAGCCGCCAGGGCGCTGCGATTCGTGGCAACCTTCAATTGTCCCGTGATCCAGAAGGCTGCGTATTCCGAGGCTGGCGGCATTGCGGGATGAATACGCACGTACACAATTTGATTGGGCGGCGGAGGGGGAACGTGGATGCAGGCGCCCACGTAGGGCACGAGCAGAAACTCAGTCACGTTTCCTGCGGCATTGACTTCCATCGGCACGATGAAGCCCGGAAGCCTTACCCGCTCACCCTCGAGTGCCGCGTTGACCGCGAAGCTCATCGGCTGTTGCGCCGCTGGCCCACTCTCGCCGAGCAGGTAGTCGTGGACGGGTGGCGGTGGCGACGGCGGACGACCGTTCCGCAACTCCTTGGGAAGGAGCTCGCCCCAGTCAATGCTCCGGGGAACTGTTGAGGACTCTCCGGGCGCCTCGGCGCGGGCAGAGGATCCGGTCGGCAGCATCAGCAGCGCGCCGAGCAGCACGGGGAGGGCGCTCAGCGGGGCATCGGGGCGTGACATTGCCACAAGATATCACGACATGCATTTATCGCGTGTAATGTGCGAATGACGCGACCGGAGGCAATCGCCACTCAAAAGGACCGCGGATGATGCCTATAGACTGGCTACCGTTGTGTGGGACGGTCCTCACGTTGGGAGTCCGCCACGGTCTGGACGCAGATCACCTCGCAGCAATAGACGGGCTGACGCGCTATAACTCCGAGGCGCGACCGTCTCTCGCCAGGTGGTGCGGCGCTCTCTTTTCTCTTGGTCATGGTGGCGTCGTCGTGCTGGTCGCGGGCTTCCTGGGTTCGGCCGCGTCGGCCTACACGGTTCCAGAATGGATGCAAGGATTTGGAGCCTGGGTGTCGATCGTGTGTCTCATCGGCCTGGGATGCGTGAACTTGTGGACAGTACTCAGGACCCCAGTTGATGAGCTCGTGCAGCTGGCCGGCCTGCGCGGCACCCTTTTGGCGCAAATGACGCGCACCTGTCAACCGCTGGGGATCGTTGCGCTTGGCTCACTGTTCGCGGTCTCGTTCGATACCCTGGGCCAGGCAGTGCTTTTTTCGGCAACCGCCGCGCATGCCGGCGGAGTTTTTGGCGGGATTGCGCTCGGCGGCCTGTTCATGCTCGGCATGATGCTGGTGGACGGAGTCAATGGTGCGTGGGTGGCTCAGCTGTTGAGAGCTCGAGACCATCGCGCTCGAGTGGCTTCCCGTGCGATAGGGCTATTGGTCACCTTCCTCAGTTTCGCGGTCGCCGGGCTGGGTGTGTTTCGTTATTTCAGTCGCGATGTGGATATGGCGATCGGCACTCGTGAGACCGTCGTTGGGATCCTGCTCGCTGCGGCGGTCGTGGTGGGCATTGTCATTCTCGGGAATGTTGGCGCCGAAAACGCGGGACAAGGCTGTCAGGGAAACCCCGACTACTTGACTACCCGTCGGGGTAGTGATACCTAGGGGGGGTATAGTACTGGGGCTGCGATCCATATGGGCCACACGGTCAAGGAAAAGTCGAAATTGCTGGCGCGCGTGCGCCGCATCCGCGGTCAGGTCGAGGCGCTGGAACGAGCATTGGAAGCCGAGAAGGGCTGTGCCGAAGTTTTGCAGCAGATTGCAGCCGTGCGTGGCGCGATGAACGGCTTGATGTCGGAAGTGATCGAGGATCACGTGCTCACGCACATCTCCAGTCCAACCATCACCAACGACTCCGAGCGGGCTCGTGGCGCCGACGAACTGATTGAGGTTGTGCGCGCTTACCTCAAGTAGGCGCCAGCGAGCTCTCATTGAATGTAGGCAATCCCTATGAGCCAACCCAAGCCGATAGCCGCGCCCGATTTGGCCGAGCAGGCACTGCGGCGTAGCACTGTTCCCGCCGCTCACGCGCACGGCGCGGACGAACGTGACCGCGATGATCATGATCACCACGATCACGCGTTTGAATGGCAGGAGATGCTCCGCATCGGCCTCGTGGCTGTTGCCGCGGCCTGTGTTTGGTTGCGAGTGTGGGAGCCAATCACAGCGTTGAGCGTCATCGGTCTCGCGGGCTTGGCGGTGGGCGGATGGCCGATCTTCAAGGAAGCTCTGGAGAACCTGCTCGAGAAGCGCATGACGATGGAATTGTCGATGTCCATCGCCATCATCGCGGCTGCCGCCATTTCGGAATTCTTCACCGCCCTGGTGATCACCTTGTTCGTGCTGATCGCGGAGGTGCTCGAGGGTATGACCGTGAGCCGTGGTCGTAGAGCGATCCGGGACCTGCTCGACTTCTTGCCTCGCGCGGTGGCGGTTCGTCGCGGCGGCGCGGTCGCTGAAGTCGACACGGAGGCTCTGGCCGTTGGCGATGCGGTGCTCGTGAACCCAGGCGGTCGGATTCCGGTGGACGGCACTGTCATCGCCGGCCACTCCTTCGTGGATCAGGCGCGCATTACGGGCGAATCCCTGCCGATCGAAAAGACCGCCGGCGCCGCCGTGTTTGCCGGCTCGATCAACCAATCCGGCGCGCTGGAGATTCGCGCCGAACGCATCGGTCGCGATACCAGCTACGGCAAGATCATCGAGGCGGTCGAGCAAGCCGAGCGCTCGCGCGCGCCCGTGCAGCGACTTGCGGACCGGCTTGCAGGTTACCTGGTTTACTTTGCACTCGGCGCTGCCTTGTTGACTTACCTACTGACCCGCGACATCCGGTCGACGATTTCGGTGGTCATCGTCGCGGGCGCCTGCGGCATCGCGGCGGGCACGCCACTGGCTATTCTGGGCGCGATCGGTCGTGCGGCGCGCGCCGGCGCCATCGTCAAGGGCGGCCTCTTCCTCGAGCAGCTCGGCCAAGTCGACACCGTCGTGTTGGACAAGACCGGCACGTTGACGTTCGGTCAGCCCGAGGTGCGTGCGTTGGTTCCAGCGGAAGGTGTGGATCCGGCAACCCTGCTCGAGGTCGCGGCGTCGGCCGAGCTTCGCTCAGAGCATCCACTCGGAAAGACTATCGTCGCTCACGCCCGAACCCTCGGGCGTTCGCTCAAGGAGCCGGAGCGGTTCGGCTACACCCCTGGTCGGGGCATCGACGCTCGGATAGGGGGTGATCTCGTGCTGGTAGGGAATCAAGCGCTGATGCGTGAGCACGATATTGATGTGCCAGCGAGTTTGCTCGCTGACCATCCGGAAGCCTCCGAGGTCCTCGTCGCGGCAAATACGAAGCTACTCGGCGCGATCGTAATTGCCGATTCCGTCCGACCGGAAGCCGCTCAGGCCATCAAGGCCATTCATGCTCTAGGTATCAGAACGATCCTCTTGACAGGCGATGCCCAGGCAGTCGCTTCGGCTCTGGCAAAGCAACTCGGCATTGCCGAAGTTGCCGCGGATCTGTTGCCCGAAGATAAGCGAGTGCGCGTCAAAGCCCTGGTCGGGCAGGGACGCACCGTGGCGATGGTGGGCGACGGAATCAACGATGCGCCCGCGCTGATCGAGGCGCACGTTGGAGTCGCAATGGGTTCCGGGACGGATGTTGCGCGCGAGAGTGCCGATGTCGTGCTGCTGGGTAACGATCTGCTGAAGTTTGTCGAAACACTGGCTGTCGCCCGCCGCACGCGTGGAATTATCTGGGCGAACTTTGTGGGCACGGTCGGCGTCGATGCCCTCGGCATTGGACTTGCGGCATTCGGCCTGCTCAATCCACTGTTTGCCGCATTCATTCACGTCGCGTCCGAGTTGACCTTCATCTTGAATTCCGCGCGTCTGTTGCCCCCTCGGGCTCAGCGGCCCTGAGCCGGAAGACTCAGTGCGTGCACGCCACCGCCCGCACCATCGTTCGAGTTTCCGGAGCCGACAAACACCGCATGGCCGACCGGCGTCGCGCCTGAGTTGACTGACCCTGGCATCGGGAAACTTGCGAGCAACTTCCCCGAACGCGCCTCGTAGGCATTCAATGCCGGCGGCAATAACGCTCCCAGGGTGCCACTGAAGACGACTCCGTCAGCGAGCGTGGTCGGCGCGAAGCTGTAGTTCGTGGACTGTTGCCACAAGATGCCACCGCTGCCGATATCAAGCGCATGCATGCTGGGCTCTTCAATGAACGTATCGCGCGGATCAGATGGATTGCACAGCCCGCTCTGGCCAGCGATGTTCCCATCTCCGAGACCCGTCGCGCTAAAGAGTCGGGAGCCGTCAAACGCAGCCGCGCCAAAAAAGCCGCCAGCCATACCGCCGAAAACGACATTCCGTGACCAGACGAGTTGGCCGGATGTGTTGGAGGTGAGCCGATCGAGCAGATAGTACGTGCCGTCTTTGCCGCCGAGGCCGACGAAATGACCCTCTGCGGTATCAATGACGTTGGCGGAGGTGCCGAAGTCAAAATCGCATTTGTGCGGGTCACTGGCACGTGGTCGGTAAGCCCACTTGAGTTGCCCCGTGCGAGTGTGGAGCGCCAGAATCGCTTCGTGATAAGGGGGGATTGCGTCATTCTGGCAGTCGCTGGTCGCAAAGAACACCAGATGGTGCTCTGTATCGATCGCCGCCGAGGACCACACGTTCCCACAGCCACGGTTTTGTCCGCCCGCAACATGACCGTTCACGATCACCGGGTGGCCATTCGCATCCACAATCGGATCGACTTCAAAGCGCCACAGCGGTCGGCCTGTTTCGCGATCGAACGCGCCAAGCGCACCGCGGTACCCGACCGCGCCGTCGACGGTCCATCCAACGAAGATCGCGTCCTCGAACACAGCCGGTGAGGAGAAGATGCGTGTGGGATCGTTCGGATCGGATGCACAGTTCGCGTCTTGCGGATTTCCGCAAACAACGTGTTTCCAGCGCAGCGTGCCATCCCGGGCGTTGAGGCTGTAGAGCGTCTTGCCGGCTGCGAAGTAAACGTTTCCTCTCACGACGGCTGCGGAGGAGGTGATGAGGCCGCCATCGGTAAAGAACCGCGGCGGCGGTGTCTGTCCGGGCCCGAGGCACTGCGGCGGAATGGGGATTACGGAGCTCTGGCAGTCGACCTGGAATTTCCAACGCGGCTCTCCCGTGCGTGCATCCAATGCGTAGAAGAATCCGTCCCAGGAGCCCACATAGACGACGCCGTCGACAACCGTGGGCGAGGCGCTGACCGCATCACCGGTCGCGAAAAACCACCTCTCCTCGAGTGTTTTCACGTTTTCCGGGTTGATGCGTGAATGGGGATTGGAGAAGGTGTGGTGCAGGTTGCGTCCGTACATGGGCCAGGCGTCCTCATCGTGAGGGGCTGCGTGTGTGATGCCCCAAAGCATGACAACACCCAACAACGCGCAGATATCAGCTCGCATGAGCGCCTCCGTTCGACCGGTCGAAATGAGCTCGCGATTTCCTCCTGGCGTCTTAGGATAGCGCCAAACTTTCGCTCAGAGCTCTACGACCGGAATGGATACCCGTTCCTCGCATCCGGAAGCTGCGCCTTGGCCCGCGGACCACGGTGTGGCGCTATTTGTATGAGTATTTCGAGGTGCTGTACCATACGGCGCAGTTTTTTCGAAGTCAGGTTGTGCAATGACGGCGATCCTGGACAGTGCCGACCCCCGCGCGCTCTTCGTCGGCCGCGTATGGCGACCCGACCTGGGCGGACCCAGCCTGGTCGTAGTACGTGGGAAGCGGCTGTTCGATATTACTTCTCGCGACACGGCCACCATGTCAGAGCTGCTGGAGCGGGACGATGTGGTGGACTACGTCTCGCGGGTGGAAGGCGAGGACCTGGGTAGCCTCGATGAGATCGCGGCGGCGAGCCGCGAGGGAGACCGGCGCCCCTCCAGTGTCTGGTTGCTCGCTCCATGCGATCTGCAAGCCATCAAGGCATGCGGCGTTACTTTCGCCGGGAGCATGCTCGAGCGAGTTGTAGAGGAACGCGCGGCGGGCGATCCGGACGGCGCACAGGCGGTGCGCGAGCAGATCGGGTCAGCGGTCGGCGATTCGATTCGTAATCTGGTTCCCGGCTCGCCGGCCGCCGCGCGGGTCAAGGAGCTGCTGCAGGCACAGGGATTGTGGTCTCAGTACCTGGAGGTGGGGCTCGGGCCGGATGCCGAGGTCTTCACCAAGGCGCAACCGATGTCGGCGGTGGGGTGGGGGTCCCGCATCGGCATCCTCGAGAAGTCCCATTGGAACAATCCCGAGCCGGAGATCGTGTTGGCGCTCTCCAGCAGCGGGCGGCTCACGGGGGTGACCCTGGGGAATGATGTGAACCTGCGGGATCTCGAAGGGCGCTCCGCGCTGTTGCTCGGCAAGGCCAAGGACAACAACGCTTCGTGTGCCATCGGGCCCTTCATCAGGCTCTGCGATGAGCGATTCTCCATCGAGGAGATCCGCAACCTCTCACTCACCGTACGGATCCGCGGCACCGACGGGTTCGAGCTCGAAGGTCGCAGCTATCTCACCGAGATCAGTCGCGATCCCTTGGAGCTGATCAAACAGACCATGGGTGAGAACCATCAGTACCCGGACGGGGTCATGCTCTTCCTGGGCACCTCCTTTGCCCCGACTCATGACCGGGACACCCCTGGGCGCGGGTTCACCCACAAGGTGGGTGACGAAGTCAGTATTACGGCCGAGGGGATCGGGACACTCTCCAACACCGTTGATCACTGTCCACGGTGTGGCAAGTGGGATTTCGGCAGCCGAGCGCTGATGCGCAACCTCGCTCGACGCGGGCTGTTGTAGCGTAGGGCCTATTCGGTGGGCCTCGTGAGGGGCCCGCGAGCAGCGCCTGAAGCGCGCCTAGCTGACCAGCCCGGCGATTTCGCTAAGTTCTATGCGCTCGAGCGCTGTGGCGGTCTCGAAGTCCGTGCTGATTCGCGTGAGCTCCGCCTCACTGTCGGCGCGCAATGCTGTGATGCGACACGCGCGATTACGGCCACGCCGTTTCGCTCGATAGAGCGCATTGTCGGCGAGACTGATAGCGCGATCGAGGGAAATGCTCGTCGTCGCTCCCGGCAGCGGAAAGCTCGCGTAGCCGATGGAAGTCGTGCAGCAGATCTTCTCCCCATTCCACTCGACACACTCGTCGCTGACCGCGTGCAGCAGTCTCTGCGCAGTCGCCGCGAGTGGCGCTTCCGCCATGGGCGGCAGCACCGCCAGAAATTCCTCCCCGCCCCAGCGCAGCAGGGTGTCGGTCCCGCGCAGGATGTTGGCGAGGCGCCTGGCCACGCAAGCCAACACGTGGTCGCCCGCTTGATGCCCGAACAGGTCATTGATGCGCTTGAAATGATCGATGTCAATGATGAGCACGCATCCTTCAAACCGGCTGGCATCATCCCGTGTGAGCACCTGCTCGTGGAAGTAGCGGCGATTGGGCAGTCCAGTCAGCGGATCGTGCTCACTGTTATAGCGCAGCTGTTGATTCGCCTTGTGGACTCCTCGGAAAGCCCAACCCAGGATGGCGCAGACAGCCAGCGCCAACAGTGCGCCTGTCAGTACGAGCTCCTGACGCAACCGCTGCGTACCGAGCTCGGCGCTCTTGATTGCGTTGTCGCGCGTGAGCAGTTCGATCTCGCGGGCGCGGCGCTCGGCGTCGAACTTCGCGGCCAGTTCCAGCAGTGCCTGCTGTCTGGCATTGTTCATCAAACGATCGCGCAGCTGAGCGTCGCGCCGCAGGACGTCTATTGCATGCCAGTCATGCGCTGCTTCCAGTGCGGAGGCGTACTCGCCGAGGCTGTCCTCCGCATCGACGATGTTTCCCTCATCGAGCGCCCGTTGGATTTCGCGCTCCACGACTTGTTTGCCTTCGGCGATGTGTCCGAGGCCTATCTCGGCGATCCCGATGTTGAAGCGGACTGTCTGCTCGAAACCGTTGCGGCGGACCTGGGGAACCAGCGCCAGCGCCCTCCTTGAGTAGGCGAGGGAGGTCGCGTAGTCGTGCGTGTTCAGGTAAACGTCGGCGAGATTGCAGTACGCGGTGGCTAATAACAGCGGGCTGCCGACTGCCCGGGCATGGGTTAGCGCATCGAGCATCGTGCGCAGTTCCGTAACGTGGTCTCCGCGGCGGTTCGCGATGTCGCTCTCATTCTGCAGTATGGGGACTAGAGAGGCCTCATCCCCCGTTTGCTGCGCGAGTCTTTTCGCTTCTTTCAACTGTGACGCCGCACGATCGAGATTGCCGATCCGCAGCAGAAACTGGCTGGCCGTCAGCAGTGTGTGGATTGTGTAGGGCACGCTGTGCATCGCGTTCGCGATATCCAGCGCGTGCTCGAAAGACAGCAGTGTCGCCTCATGTTGACCCAGGAAGCGCAACACGCAGCCACGCAGGTATTCCAGGCGATAACGGTCGAGATCCGACTGCACACTGTTGGAATCGATGGAGTCCAGCTCGGCCCGGGCGTCTTCGTAACGATCGCTCTGCCGTAAGAGGTATGCCCGCACCAGATGGGCGGAAAAGTCCGCTGCCCGGGACCCCTGCCTGGCGAGCTGCCGCAAACGGTCGATGCTCTGCTGGGCCTGTTGATCCCTTCGGCTATCGACGTACGCAAAGCCGCGTAGGGTCAATACCTCGACCTCGGCTCGCTCGCCTCGGATTTGGGGCTGGACCGTGTCGAGCAACGCGAGCGAGGCATCCGGGTCGAACCACCCGAGTTGCTCCGCCCGTTGTACCTCCCAGGAAATTAGCGCTGGCTCCGCCTGTGCCGTAAGGTGGGCTGCCGTCACGAGCAGGCAAGCCAACCCGGCCTTGAGGACCGTTTTCACGTATCGGGGATGGGAAGACGGTCTGGCGTGAGCTCCATGCTCCTTTATCGGCGATGCGCAGGCGCAGGACAGTGACGCGTATCGCTAATTTCGGAGGTGGTCGTCGCGGGAATGGGCTTTGCTGTCGGCACGGACGCCCGGGGACGGGCGACTGGCCAGGCTGGCACCGGAGGGCCTATCGTGAAGTGGGTTGGCACATGGCGGAATCAATACGGCTCGACGCTGCGCATCACCTCGGATGGAGGTAATCGGATCGAGGGTCTCTTTCGCACCGCTCTGAAGGATAGCGGTTTCTTCGGTCAGGAGTTACCTGTTGTAGGTGTCCATCTGGGCGGGTGCCTCAGCTTTACGTTCGCCGGCAACTCGGTCAACGGGGATGCGATCTGCTCATTCACGGGTCTGCTGCGCGAGGGCAAGCTCCAAACTCTGTGGCACGTGATTGCGGACTCGAAGAGAGCTCCTGGCACGCCAGGGTCAGGCGGGCGGCTGGAGAAGACGCACTGGCCCCACGCGGCACTCACCAATGCGGACACTTTCGAGCGAGTTGAATAAAATACCGCTCCACCCAAGCCGCCCCCTACACGAGGCGATGTCCACCGTCGACGTGCAAGGTCGTGCCCGTCACGAAGCTGTTTGTCATCAGGAATAGCGCAGCCGCGGCGACATCTTCCGGATGACCGATGCGCCCGACCGGCAGGCGCTGCGCCATTGCGGCGAAGCGTTCCTGTTTTTTCTCCGCGTTCATTCCCGGCATCAGGTTCCAGATCGGTGTGTCGGTCCAGCCTGGTGAGATCATGTTGACGCGTAGCGGGGCGAGCTCGATCGCCAAGGCACGCCCGAGTCCTTCGAGAGCGGCATTGACGGTAGCCGCCGCGGCGCCACCGACGATCGGACGCCTCGCCGCAATCCCGGAAGTCAGCGTAATGCTGCCGCCCGGCTTCATCCGATCGGCACACGCTTGTACGGCGAACAGGGGACCAAGGAGCTTGGAGCGCACGGCGCGCAGCCAATCGTCCTCCGTGAGGTTACGTATTGGGCCGTAGACCAGATCCGCGGCCGTTATGACGAGATGGTCGAGTGGGCTGACCGCATCGAAGAGGTTTCGGACTTGGCTCTGCTCGCCAATGTCGGTCACGAATGTCTCGAGTTGGCTGGGGCCCAGGATTTCGAGCGCGCGATCGAGGCGATTGCGATTTCGAGCCGCGATGGCGACGCGGGCGCCTGCCGCCAGTGCCTCACGCGCTATCGCGAGACCCATGCCAGAGCTACCCCCAATTACGAGTACCTTAGTCCCTGTCAGCACCTTGCACCTCCAGATTCAACAGTAGCTTTTTCAACAGCCGCGCGAGCTGCTCCTGTTCGGACTTGGACAACCCGGCAGCCAGCTCCGCCTCGAGGGCCATGTGCGCGTGCATCGCTTGCTCCACCACCGAACGTCCGGCGCGCGTCAGTCCCGCAAGCATGCCTCGGCGGTCCGCCGGGTCCGCGACCCGCTCGATGAGCCCAACCCGCTCCAGCGTATCCATGCGGTGGGTCATCGCACCGGAGGTCAACGCCAATTCGCGGTAGAGCTGCGTCGGAGTCATTTTGTAGGGCGGCCCGGAACGGCGCAGGGTCGCCAGCACGTCAAAGCCCCCGGGATCCAGGCCGTGCTCGCGAAATTTCTTGCGCATGGCCGCTTCGGCGAGGAACTGGATTCTGAGGATCCGGCCGATGGTGGCCATGGTGCTGGTGTCCAGGCCGGGAAGCTCCCGGCGCCACTGGCCCCGGATGCGCTCGATCGTGTCCGCCGGCTCCGCAGTTGTCTTCATATTAAGAATCTTAATATGCAGATAAATGCCCCGCAAGCGTAGCTTGCTTGATATCATCAGGAACCGATGTCCAAGATGACTTCACACGCTCCGAGAGTCTTTGTCGTACCCGAGCTCATGTCCGATGCGCCAGCGCAGGAGGGATCGCTCCTCGAGGAGCATCTCGAGGCGGGCCGCCAGAGAGGCAGTGGCGGCGTTCGTGAGCGCATCGACAGGTATCTCAGGGATCCGGGGGTGGCGCGTAAACCACCCGAGGACAAGTGGCCGAGCGCTGCGGAGCTGACCGGGATGTCAGGTGTTGTAAGACAGCGTTGGTTGACCTGGGAAGCGCAGCACTGGGTGGATTCCAGCTTGAGAAGAATCCTCGCAGGGAAAGCGCCCCGGGAGGTGTTCAAGCTCGAGGCAAGGAAGCGTGCGCGTCCGACGAGCGCCGCGCGAGATAGGAACATCTGCGCCGAGGTTCTGCGCTTGATGGAGCGCTGTGACTACTCGCGAGCCGAGGCGGTCGAGCGCGTTGCGGAGGCGTTTTCCGTCAGCGTACAGGTGGTGGAGCGCGCTACCGCGTTGTGGGGTTGGGACGCGCAGGCGAAAAAAGAGCGGCGTCGGTTCGTGCCTACCTGGGAGCAACAGCTCAGGAACGCAGGCAAGCTCAAGTAACTTGCTGCCCGTCCGGCGCGGGTGATTGCTGCGGTCCCGGCGCGGGCTGTTGTCTCGGCGGCGCCGATTGTGGTGGAGTCTGTTGTTGCCGTAGCTCCTGTCGCTGTTGTTTTTCCTTCTTCTTCGCCAGGTGATGCCCAATCACGCACCCAGCGGCGGCCCCGGCTACGCCGTGATGGCCGGCGACATGTCCGGCGACACCGCCGACGACGGCTCCTTTGATACAGCCTTTCGCATCCGCGGCTTGCGAGCCAACCAGGAGCGCCACTCCAAGCAGCGATGCGGCCAGCATTTGCAATCCGGTGGTTGGGTTCCGCGACATACGATTGGCTCCTGATGTCCGGTGTAGTCCTCGATTCCCGGCCTCGATACGTTTGTAGGGCCGGGCTGATTCGCCGTCAAGGGGACCCGGTGACAGAATTCCTGCCAGCGCGGCATGCCGAGCACCACGCACGCCGAGCCGAATGACTTATGATTCTTCAGGGTCCCGCGCCTTGCAGGAGGCTCTTGGAGCGCCTTGGGCGCGAGCACAGGTCATCACGCCAGACAGAACACCTATGTGCAGGAACATTCGAACACTCTTCAATTTCGAGCCCCCGGCGACGGAGGAGGAGATTCGCGCCGCCTCGTTGCAGTTCGTCCGCAAGCTGAGCGGTTTCAATGCACCGTCAAAGGCCAATCAGGCTGCGTTCGACCGTGCAGTGGACGAGGTGGCCGCCGCGGCGAGATCCTTGATCTACTCTCTCGTCACGTCCGCCGAGCCGCGCGATCGCGAAATCGAGGCCGCTCGCGCCCGCGCCAGGTCGCAAGCGCGATTCGCGCCGCTGAAGTGATCTGGGGCTCATCCGGCGCGCATCGTGCTCGGTGATGGAAGGCCGAGCACGGTGCGCGTTGCGTTAGAAGTCGGACGGTTGCGGTAAAGAGTCGAGGCGCAGGAACCAGGGCAGCGGTTCCGCGTGGACGCCCAGAGCCGCGGCGTCGAAGCGCTCGGCCCCGCCACTCGGATTGTTGACGATGTAGGGCTTACCCAACTCATCGGCGCGCACCATCTCGGTCGACCCACCGCCGTCCAGGTTCAGCGCGCTATAACACCCGATGGCGAGCATCAAAGCGGCGGACTGCGCGTTGGTGGTACCGAGCGAATAGCCGCTCACACGGCCGTCGATCACCACCAGGTACAGGAACCGACCGTCCGCGGAAACTCCCGCGAGCGTGCGTGGGTTCGGGTGGTTGGGATCACCTTCGTTCGGGCTGCTGGCGCTCACATCCTGTCCGTCCTGCACGATGATCGCCGACCCAGCGACCGCCGTGTAGACATTGGCCAGATTGATGGCCGGCGACTCGGCAATGACAGCATGGTTTTCACGGGTGATCGCCAGAACCGCTTCACTGTTGAGTGGATCGGTGCTCGGCGGCGCAACCACCTTGCCGTGCGAGACCAGCAGGCCGATGACCGTCTTCGGCTCGGCGAAGGCATCGCAGCAGGGCGCGAAGAAGTTCGCGTTGATCGCGAGGCGCACACGCTCGCGCGTCGCGAAGGTGGAGATCGTCTCGGAAGTCGTGTTGAGCGGGCCGCTCTGGGGTGTGGCGATGAAGGAGATACCCGGCGCCTTCAAGTCGATACGCGCGATGTAGGCACGGCTGGTCGTCGGTTTGCCGGCCGCATCGGGGTTGGTTGGAACCGTGGCGGTCTCGAAGTCCACCCCGAGATACAGCGGCGAGAAACCGCTCTGGGTAATCTCGGCGGCGCCCGCTGGAAGAGCGAAGCTCGCGACCAAAGCCGCGGCAAGTAGATTCAGATTGCGCATCCTGTCCTCCGTTGTTGCACCGGGCTGGTCAGCCCATTTGCTGGCGCGGGGCAGGATGCGAGAGGCGCGTGAAGCTTTGACGACAGTGAGTTGGCGATTGCGTGGCCGAGACGTGTCAGCTCGACCTGAGCCTCGCCGCCGGACAAAGCCCGGCGGCGAGAATCCAAACATCAGCGGCCGTCGTCGTCGTCCCGATCTCCGGGCGAGCCCACCACGAGGAGCGGTTGTGACGCGTGCAGGCTGACACGACCGATGGTGCGGTAGTCGCCGAGACCGTTCTTCGGCTTCTGTGTGTGGTAGCCCGCGAAGATCACCGTGGCATCATCGAAGCCGGAGCGCACCGCGCTGGGCGCATACACTCGGCCGGCGAAGAAGCCCATGGTATTCCCCGCCACGGGCGTCTGCGCTGGCACGGTGATCGATGTTCCAGTGGTGGCCGGCACTCCGTTCGCGTCCACCGTAATCGTGAAGGGCGATGTCGAGATGATGGGATTGTTGATCCCGTTGACCACGGCCCAGTGAATCAGATCGCGCGACTCGGCGTAGCCGATATAGTGAAAGGCATCCGAGTCGCCATCGATGCAGCCCCCACCGGAGTAGAGCAGCCCGAAGCGGCCACCGACGAGCTTGATGATGGTGCCCGCGGTCGCCAGCCAACGTGTCCCGACCGCGCGCACGTCGGTGGGATCGTTGAGGCCTTGTAGAATTCCCTTGTCGGTGAAGTTGATTCCGTCAGTGGTTTCGGCAAGTCGCAGGTAGGTGATGTCGTCGTTCGTTTTGGTCCCGAACGGATTGTTCGCGTAGTAGCCCGCCCAGAAGGTGCTGCAGAGTTGGTTTGTCTGGAGAGCCGTGCTGCCTGTGATATCACCCTTGAGGATTTTCTGCTCGTAGATGATTTTCAGGGGCCAACTGCCAGGCACCACGCCCAGGATACCGTCCGGGTTGAGAAGCCCGCGCGTGTGGGTGGCAATCTCCGGCTGCGTGCTGGTCGCATCCGTGGGCCCATCGTTCATGATCGGCGCGCCGTTCAGAGGCTGCCCCGGCAGGGGCGACAATTCATGGATGTAGAGGTCATCGGAATCGATGTGATCGTTGGCGCGCTCCAGGGTATACAAGTAGGTGTGACCGGCGATTTTGATCACGAACTGGTGACCCTGGCCGTCGTCGTCCCCGTTGTCGCTGTTGTTCGCCAGGTTGAAGGCATTGCTGTCGTTGCTGCCGTCCGGCTCTTTATTGAGTTGGTTGGGGCAGGTCGTGCGTAGCTCGAGCACTTTCTGTTGGAAGGTCCAGGTGTGACCGCCATCGTGCGACGCGGCGGCCACCACGGCTTCATCGATGTCCTTGGGACGGTAGTCGAAGTAGCCCTGGAGGTGGTTGCCCTCGCCGACGATCGTCGGAAAGTAGTAGGGCTGCATGCGCTCGGTCCCAGGATTCCCCACCTGGTTGCCCTGGGAGTCGCAATAGCCGACCGACTTCAGGCCGACCGCCGCGCCCGACTGCTCCAGCGTCCAGGGGCCGCCGGTGATCATGGTCTCCGATGGGGCGCCGTTCGCGGTCCAATGCACAGGCGGTTCGGCTGCGCTGGCCGCGAACGGCGCGGCGGCGCTCAACAGCCATAGGGTGAGCGCATGGGATTTTCTGCAGGCAAGAGTCGGATTATCGTCCGCGGTCGGGATGCGCATTGGCGAAAGCCTCTGTTGTTGGTTGCTGATATGGCAGCCCGGCGCGGGGCATTCCGTCGCGGGCCGACGCGACGGTAGCGATGACATGTGACGCACAGGTGACAGACGGTCGCGCTGCAGCTGAGCTCGACTGACCGACCCGACTGAACGATGGTCGCCGTCGTGAGGCCGACGACTTGCCGTCCGACCCCCTTGCGCGCCGACCCTCCCGCCCCGATGTGATAGGATCGCGAGCCCCCAAAGGCATAAGTGGGGAGCGTCGCTGCATCCGTAGCGGGCCAGTCCATGGTGGCTCGCATCGGCTTCTCCGCGACGACTAGTCGTGAATCCCGTCAGGGCCGGAAGGCAGCAGCGGCAGCGGCGATGTCGGGTGCCGGAGCCAGAGCTGGTGCGAGCCGCCTCCCATTGATGCGCCCGACAAGGCTTCGGCTCTCATAGGGTCTTTCATGAGCTACACCGCGCTGGCGCGAAAATGGCGCCCCAAGAAATTTGCCGAGCTGGTAGGTCAGGAGCACGTTCGGCGTGCCCTGGTCAACGCGCTCGAAACCGGGCGCGTGCATCACGCCTTCCTGTTCACCGGTACACGCGGGGTAGGTAAGACCACCATCGCGCGCATTTTCGCGAAGTGTTTGAACTGCGAAACTGGCGTGACGCCCGAGCCTTGCGGCGTGTGTGCGAGCTGTGTGGAGATCGATAGCGGACGTTTCGTCGACCTCATCGAAGTCGACGCCGCCTCTCGCACCAAAGTCGACGATACGCGCGAGCTGCTCGACAACGTGCAGTACGCGCCGACCCGTGGACGCTACAAGGTGTACCTCATCGACGAGGTGCACATGCTCTCGACCCATTCCTTCAACGCATTGCTGAAGACGCTCGAAGAGCCGCCTCCGCATGTGAAATTTCTGCTCGCTACGACTGACCCGCAGAAGTTGCCGGTGACTGTGCTGTCGCGCTGCTTGCAGTTCAATCTGAAGCGAATGCCGGTGGGACAGATCGCGGAACACATGAAGGCGTTGCTCGAGAAGGAAGGGGTGCCCTACGAGCCGGCAGGGCTACGGCTGGTCGCTCAAGCGGCGGATGGCAGCATGCGCGACGGGCTCTCGCTTCTCGATCAGCTCATCGCCTTCGGGGGTGGCAAGGCGGGCGAGGAGGAGGCGCGCGCGATGCTCGGCACCATCTCCCGCGACCACGTCGAGCGTCTTGTGGAGCTGCTTGCCTCGATGAACGTTCAGGAGCTCATGCACTGCGCACGCTCTCTCGAGGAGTTCGCGCCCGACTATGCGCAAGTGCTCGATGAGCTCTCCGGATTATTGGTTCGGGTTGCCATGAGACAGACGGTCAGCGACTTTGAGGGCGATGATCTATACGCCCCGGAGCTGCTGGAGCGCCTGGCGAAGGCGCTCTCGCCCGAAGACCTCCAGCTCTATTACCAGACCGCGATTACCGGCAGACGCGATCTGGCCTTGGCTCCTGATCCGCGCACCGGGTTCGAGATGACGTTGCTGCGGATGATCGCTTTCCGGCCGGCGAATGACGCCGGATTCGCGCAGAGTGCAACCGCGGGTCCAGCGTCAAGCGCGTCGGGAGGCCGAGGCGTCGCAGGGATGGCGCAGGGCGCTGCACCCGGCGGGGCTGCGGCAGCCCGCGCGGCGGCCCAGGGCGCTGCACGTGGCGCACTGGGGGCCAGTGGGGCCGCGTTTCGACCCGGCGCTAGTAGAGACCAAATCGGATCGCCGCGCGGCGCTGCTGGCGATGGATCCTCGGTGTCCCGCGGTGCCGCCGGCCAGGATGCCGGCCATTCGGGCGCACCCGCGAGCGGCGATCCGTCCGCCGGCCACCCGTTTGGGTCCGGCGCACCGCCAAGCGGTACAGGCACACCGCACGAAGCCGCGCCGGCGGGCGAGGGCTCCTGGGCGGCCCTGCTGAATCAGCTAGACCTTCAGGGCGCGGCTCGCCAGCTAGCCAGCCATTGCGCGCTCATCGGGCGGCAAGGGGCCGTGGTACGCCTGGCGCTCGACCCTCGTGTTAAATTTGTCCGCACGCCCTCCCAGGAGGAGAAGCTCACTCAGGCGCTCTCGCGCTATTACGGCGAGACTGTCCGTCTGGAGTTCACCACGGCAGCAGCGGATACGGAAACGCCCGCGCAGGCGGAGCAGCGAGCCTCTCAACAGGAATTGGAAGCGGCGAGGCAGGCGTTCGAGGCCGATCCGGGAGTGCAAGGTTTGCGGGAGCGCTTCGGCGCCACGCTGTTGCCGGACACCGTGCGGCCGTTGAAGTAAGCCTCAGTTGCGGACAATCACAGGAGCCCATTCTTTCATGCGCGGCAATATCAACAACCTGATGAAACAGGCCCAGGCCATGCAGGCCAACATGCAGAAGGCCCAGGCCGAGATCGCCACCATCGAGGTGATTGGCGAATCGGGCGGTGGCATGGTGAAAATCACCATGACCGGCAAGCACGAGGTCAAACGCGTCCAAATCGAGCCGTCCGTGGTCGGTGAGGATCGTGAGATGCTCGAGGACCTCATTGCCGCGGCGATCAACGACGCCGTACACAAAGTCGAGGCGCGGGTGCAGGAGAAAATGGCGTCGCTGACCGCCGGCCTGCAGCTCCCGCCGGGAATGAAGCTGCCGTTCTAGGGGTCAAACGCTCGGAAGTCGATCTCGCCGACACCTCCGGCGCGTGGCGCCCGCGCGCAGCGCATGACATGAAACACTCACCGCGACTGACACAACTCATCGAAGCCCTACGGACGTTACCCGGAGTAGGGCCCAAAACCGCGCAACGCATGGCCTTTCACCTTCTTCAGGAGGGGAGGTCAGGTGCGCGTGTCCTGTCGGCCGCTATCGATGCGGCGTTGGATTCTGTCGTGCGTTGCCGGCGTTGCCGGATGCTCACGGAGCAGGAGTTGTGCGCGACCTGCGCAGCCCCGCAGCGGGATGCCTCGCTGCTGTGCGTGGTCGAGTCGCCCGCCGACGTCGTCGCCATCGAACTATCAGGTAGTTATCGGGGCCGGTATTTCGTGCTGATGGGCCACCTGTCCCCATTGGACGGTATTGGCCCGGAGCAGCTTGGCGTGCGCGAGCTCGAGGCGATCCTCAATGAAGGCTTCGTGCGCGAAGTCATTCTCGCGACCAACCCAACTGTCGAAGGCGAGGCCACGGCGCACTTTCTCGGCGAGCTGGCGACCAAGCGGGGCATTCGCGCCAGTCGTATCGCGCACGGCGTGCCGATCGGCGGCGAGCTGGAGTATGTTGATGGAGGAACGCTCGCGCACGCGCTGAGCGGTCGACAGTCTGTGAGTTGACGGCAGCCAGTTGCGCATTGTCGGGCCTGGCGCGTCAGGCCGCCGCCGTCCCAAGCCCTAGCGCCGCCGCTCTGGCCGTCGCGCCGCCATGAGCTCCTCGTATAACCGGCGCAACCGGCGATAGCTCTCATAGCGCCGCTGACCCATCTCACCACTCTCCACCGCGTCCCTCACAGCGCATCCCGGCTCGCGCATATGCCGGCAGTCCGCGAACCGACATCCCGGGGCGAGCCGCTCCACCTCCACGAATCCGAGGCTGTGCTCATCGAGCCGATCTACCGCGGGCGCGAAATCGCGCACGCCCGGGGAATCGATCAGGTGACCGCCACGGGGCAGGTTGAACAGGCGCGAGGCCGTGGTCGTATGCCTGCCTTCCTCCTCGCGAACCAGTGCTCCCGTTTCAACCTCGGCGTTTGGGATGAGCCAATTCACGATGGACGATTTCCCAACACCCGACTGGCCGACGAGCGCGGCGGTTTGTCCGGCGCACGCTTCCAGGACCGGATCCATTCCTACGCCGCCGCGCACCGAGCAGGCGATCCACTGATACCCCGCCTGGGCGAACACCTCGAGTTGCGCGTGCAAGTCAGTATCGATTCCCAGCTCCGCTTTGTTTACAAGGAGCGTTCCTGCAATCCCACCCGAAGCCGCGGCGGCCAGATAACGGTCGACAACGAACAGGTCGGGAACCGGCACCGTCGCGAGCACCACCAGCAGACGGGTGAGGTTTGCGACGACCGCTTCCGTCTGTCCGCGGAGATTCGATCGGTAAAGCGCGCTACGACGCGGCATGACCTCCAGAACATGAATCTCCTGGTGCGAGTCCGTCCGGCAGCGCACGTTGTCTCCACAAACCACGGCCAATCCCCGTCCGAACGGGCGAGCTCGCAACTCGTTTCCGGCGAGGTCCCGCACGAGCAGATGTCGGCCGAAAGTGGCCGTCACGCGGGCTTCGAAAGTCTCATTCATAAGGCCAAGGCCGGCGGGTCTCTGGTAAACTCATGTGCCACCTGTCAGGCGACCCTATCATTACACGACGGGTCGGACACTCACCACGGAAACCCAAGCGACATCGATATGCCCAGCGCGGACCACCTGATCTGGATCGACCTCGAAATGACCGGACTCAAGCCCGACTCGGATGTCATCATCGAAATCGCCACCGTCGTGACCGACAAGGAGCTCGCCGTGATCGCCGAGGGCCCCGTCATTGCGATCCATCAGCCGGACGCGGTGCTGGCCGGCATGGACGACTGGAACCAGAAGCAACACGGCTCGTCAGGGTTGCTCGAACGGGTGCGCAAGAGCAATGTCACGACGGCGGAAGCCGAAGCGCGCACGCTGGAGTTTCTCGCGCCCCTCGTTGCCCCAGGCGCCTCACCCATCTGCGGCAACAGCATCTGCCAGGACCGGCGTTTTCTGGCGCGCCAAATGCCCAAGCTGGAGCGCTTCTTCCACTACCGCAATCTCGATGTCAGCACGCTCAAGGAGCTGGCCCGTCGTTGGGCGCCGGGTGTTGTGGAGGGCTTCACGAAACAGGGCACTCACCTCGCGCACGCCGACATCATGGAGTCGATCCGCGAGCTGCAACACTATCGCGCGCGCCTGTTCGCGCCCGCCTTTTCCGGCCGACGATAAGGTCCGGGCGGCGGTAAGGGCGCGGCCTCAACCCATCACTTCTGCGCCAGAAACAACCAGGTCTCGACCACCGTATCCGGATTGAGCGACATGCTCTCGATGCCTTGCTCGAGCAGCCAGCGCGCCAGGTCGGGATGATCGGACGGTCCCTGGCCGCAGATCCCCACGTACTTGCCTTTCCTCTTGCAGGCTTCGATCGCGAGCGCCAGCATCTTTTTCACGGCGGGGTCGCGCTCATCGAAGAGCTTCGCGACAATCGACGAATCGCGGTCCAAGCCGAGCGTGAGCTGTGTCATGTCGTTCGAGCCGATCGACATGCCGTCGAAGTACTCGAGATAGTCATCCGCCAGCAGCGCGTTCGTCGGTAACTCGCACATCATGATGACTTTCAGATCGTTGACGCCGCGACGCAAGCCGTTCCGCGCCAGCAGGTCCACCACCTGGCCCGCCTCCTTCAGAGTGCGAACGAATGGCACCATGATTTGCACGTTCGTCAGGCCCATGCTCTCGCGCACTTGCTTCAGCGCGCGGCACTCGAGCTCGAAACACGGCCGGAATGTTTCATCGATATACCGCGATGCGCCGCGAAAACCGAGCATCGGATTCTCTTCCTCCGGCTCGTAACGGCTGCCACCGATCAGGTTCGCATACTCGTTCGACTTGAAGTCCGACAGGCGCACGATGACCGGTTCGGGCGCGAACGCGGCCGCGATCTGCGCGATACCCTCGGCAAGCTTGTCCACGAAGAAGGTGACCGGCTCGGAATAGCCGGCCATCTGAGCGCGAATCTGGTCCTTCAGCTCCCCATCCAGGCGATCGAACTCGAGCAGCGCTCGCGGGTGCACGCCGATCATGCGATTGATGATGAATTCCAGCCGGGCGAGACCCACACCTCGATGGGGAATGCCGGCAAAGTCGAATGCCCGGTCCGGATTGCCCACGTTCATCATGATCTTCACGGGGATCTTCGGCAGCGAATCGAGCTCGATCTGCTTGCGCTCGTACTCGAGCAGCCCTTCGTAGACATACCCCGTATCGCCTTCCGCGCAAGAGACGGTGACCTCCTGTCCCTCCCGGATAGCCTGTGTGGCATTTCCACAACCAACAACGGCGGCGATGCCCAGCTCGCGCGCAATGATCGCCGCGTGACAAGTGCGGCCGCCCCTGTTGGTGATGATGGCGGAGGCGCGCTTCATGACCGGTTCCCAGTCCGGGTCCGTCATGTCGGCCACCAGGACGTCACCGGCCTGCACACGCGCCATTTCCTTCACATCGCGGATGACTCGTGCCGGTCCCGATCCGATACGCTGGCCGATGCTGCGGCCCGAGGTGAGCACGCGCGAGCGTGTTGATTTCAACGTGAAGCGTTGGATGCTGCGGCCAGCGCGGCTTTGCACCGTCTCCGGGCGCGCCTGGAGAATGTAGATTTTTCCGGTGGAACCGTCCTTGCCCCACTCGATGTCCATGGGCTTCTTGTAGTGCTCCTCAATGATGAGCGCCTGGCGCGCCAGTGCGAGAACGTCTGCGTCGGTGAGGCAGAAGCGGCTCCGCTCCTGGGCCGCAACCTCCACCGTGCTGACCCGCTCCGCGGACCCTTCGGGCGCATAGACCATCTTGATGGCCTTGCCGCCGAGATTGCGGCGGAGAATGGGTTGTTTGCCGGCGCGCAGGGTCGGCTTGTAGACGTAGAATTCGTCGGGATTCACCGCGCCTTGTACGACCGTCTCACCCAGGCCGTAGGAGGCGGTGATAAACACAACATCGCGGAACCCGGAATCGGTGTCGAGCGTGAACATGACACCGCTCGAGCCCAGGTCGCTGCGTACCATGTGTTGTACGCCGGCGGAAAGGGCCACGGCGTTGTGGTCGAAATTGTGGTGCACGCGATAGGAGATGGCCCGGTCGTTGAACAGTGAGGCGAACACCTCGTGCATGGCTTTGAGCACCGCCGCCTCGCCGCGCACGTTGAGGAAGGTCTCTTGTTGTCCCGCAAAAGAGGCCTCCGGCAGATCTTCCGCGGTGGCGGAGGAGCGCACCGCGACCGCGATCTCCTGACCATCACTCATTTTGCGCAGCTCATCGAGCACCGCGCTCTGGATTTGCGGCGGAAATGGCGTGGAGAGAATCCACCCGCGGATGCGGGCTCCGGTAGCCGCGAGTTTTGCAACATCATCCACGTCGAGCCCGGCGAGCTCGGCGCGGATGCGCTCATCGAGGCCGCCCTGGCGTAGGAATTCACGGTAAGCGTCGGCCGTGGTAGCGAAGCCGCCCGGCACCTGCACACCGAGCGCGGTGAGTGAGCCGATCATCTCGCCGAGTGAGGCGTTCTTGCCGCCCACTGTCTCGACATCGCGCATTCCGAGCCGCTCGAAGGGGATAACGTAGGCGTTCAATGGGGTCCTCGCGTCAACTTGGCGCTGTAACCATTTGCGACTCCTCGAGCACGCGACATAACGCTTGCTACGAGGCGCGGGCGGTGAAACACTGCGGACTCAAACGAACCTGTCAAGGACACTCGAGCCGTGAGTCGTCGAACCGCATTCTTCGTATCGGACCAGACCGGCGTGACCGCGGAGACACTGGGCCACAGCCTCATGACGCAGTTCGAAGGGCTCGAATTTCGGGCCGTGACTTTGCCATTTGTGTCGAGCGTTGACAAGGCGCACGAGGCGGTGGCACGCATCAATCGTGCCGCCGTGGAGGAGGGCCTGCGCCCCATTATTT
The DNA here is from genome assembly GCA_964400085.1 of uncultured Steroidobacteraceae bacterium. Classification (GTDB taxonomy): domain Bacteria; phylum Pseudomonadota; class Gammaproteobacteria; order Steroidobacterales; family Steroidobacteraceae; genus 13-2-20CM-66-19. The sequence goes on from CAYNTW010000037.1 coordinate 34,889, forward strand.
TCAGCACCCTGGTGCAGGACGAGTTGCGTGATATCGTACTGACTGCCAACGGCCTGTTTCTCGACTTTTTCGGCGCCTTCGTTGGACCGCTGGAGCGCGAACTCAACACCCGCTCCAGTCATCGCGCCGGCCGGGCGCACGGCATGGCCGATCTCGCCTCCTACACGACACGCATCGATGCGACCAACTTCGCGTTGTCGAACGACGACGGCACGGGCGGGGATTACGGGCATGCCGATCTGATCATGATCGGGGTTTCCCGCTCGGGCAAGACGCCGACCTGCCTGTATATGGCCTTGCAATACGGCATCTTCGCGGCCAACTACCCTCTCACCGAGGATGACCTCGAAGCGGGAACACTACCGACCCGCCTCGAGCCTCACCGTCGCAAACTTTATGCCTTGACCATCAAGCCTGAGCGCCTGCAACAGATCCGCACCGAGCGCCGCCCGGAAAGTCGCTATGCCTCGCGCCAGCAGGTCACCTACGAGATCCGCGCGGCGGAAGCGATGTTTGCCCGCTACTCCATTCCCACGCTCGACACCACGGAATGCTCCATCGAGGAGATCGCGAGCCGTATTCTCAACACGACCGGCATCGAGCGGCGGCTGCGGCCGTGAGCTGTTTTTTTGTACGACCCGAGGGTCGGGCAGCACGAAACTTGCAAGCGTTGCGCCCTATCTTGCAACCGACCACGACTGGCCCAAACAAGAGCGAAATTCCGGCCCTGTCCGGCTTGCACAGTCACCGACCTGCGTTATAGTCGAGGCGTAATGGTATTGAACGACACCCTGACACCCGTCTCCTGGCGCTCCAAGCCGCGCAGCTTCGTTGCGCTCATGGGCCTGTATGAGAGCAACTTTATCCGCTTGAATTGGCTCACGGGCGCCCTCACATCGCTGGAGGGACGGCACCGATCCGTGGTGACCGGCGATTGTGACCTTCTTCTCAATGTCACAGAGCGCTCCCCCTACACCAGCACCCTGAATCTGACCTACCTGCTTTCCGGTGACCTCCCGGAAGCGGCCAACGCCGTGCAATATCCGGACATGCGGGTGCGCGTATACCATGACGCCCACGTGGTCGAGGCACTCGAGTGGGCCGCCTCCCATGGTCAGCCCGTTCTGAAGGCCCTACGCAGCCACGCGGAGCGTGAACTGGATCAGCGCTGGGCCCGCAACATGATGCTAAATAAGTGGCTGGAATATTGCGTGGAGCGAGGGCATCGCTTCTCGCCCGCCACGAGACTCCCGGCCGAAGCATGAGACGTGAGCGGCACGGGGCCGCTCATCCCTCATGAAGGCATTGCGACAGCTCGGTTTTCTCAAGCTCCCTTTTCGTACGGAAACCCCTCCCGCCGAGGAGGACCACCGGGTGCTTGCGCTCTTTCGCAACCGGGCGGAGCTGAAGAAGGCCTATGGCGAGCTCCAGGAAGAGATCTACCGCCTCAAGGACCGCATCAAGCAGCAGGAAGGGGCGACGGCGCGCGTCCAGGAGATGCTGAATGCGCTGGAGATGCGTCTTGGCTTTGCCGAGTCCGCTTATCCCGCGCTGGTTTTCTATCAACTGCGGCGGCTCTGGCAGTCCGGTCGCGAGATCATCGAGCAGTTCGTCGCGGATCTGGTCCGGCAGCAGGAAGAGCGCGAGCGTCGGCAGCACCTCGCCGAGCACAATCGCAAACAATTCTCCAAGCGTGAGAACGCCGAAAAACAATTGCGCGCGGCTGAAACTTCCGCCGCCGCGGCGATCGCAGAGGTTTCCGATCTCGAGACCGAGCGCGCCAGCCTGACTCGATTCTGGCATTACTTCAAACGCCGCGGGCTCGATCAGCGTATCGCGCAAGCGCGGTCCCTGGCAGCGGCAGCGAACTCCGCGCTCAGCGAGGCGCGCGCCGTCTCGCAGGTGATCGAGAAAGAGCCCGTGCCCGAATTTCCCGGTCTCACCGTCGAGGCGCGCCGGGCGATCAACATCGCCGCGATCGCCTACGCGGAGGTGCTGTGCTTACGTCTGGCGAAAACACAATTGGTGCGACTCGCGCGTGAAGCCACCAGTCGACGCGAGGCGACGGACGAGTATGGCTCGCGCGAGGAATGCGAGGCCATCATGGCTGAAATCGAGCGTGCCCGTGGCGCCCTGTTGATTAAAACCAACATCGCCCAGGAAGTGAAGGCGCGCAGTGAGCGGATCAAGCAGATCGCACGTTACCGCAATCCGACCGACACAGCGCCCATGTCCGATTCAGTCGCCTTCTCCGAAGGGGACGTATTGGATGGCGATGCGACAGGCGCCGCCGGGTCGCGCCTGCCGAATGTCCTGAGCGAGGATACCTGGGACCTGTTCCGGATCCTGCTCAGATAACAGGCCGCCCTCGGGCGGCCCGGCCGCCCCGTCCGGGGCGACCGTTCTTGCCGACCGTCTTATCCGCGGCGCGCCGTCTTCTGCTGCGGTGTCTGCGGCCGCGCGCCCGTGATGATGTCCGCCATAATCTCCGCTGACTGCGTCAGCACGATGTCCGGCGTGTCATCCTTCACTTTCTCGATCTCCTCGACCGACTTGAAGGGCGGCAGGTTCTTGGCGGCCCTGCGGGCGTTCTCCCGATCCAGCCGCTCTTTATCCTGCTTCGCGCGCTCCTCGCGCCGTACTTTGAGGTTCAGCGAGAGAGTCTTCTCCTCGCGGGCCGTATCGATGGCGGCGATGTCGGAAACGAGCCAACGATAGTCAGCGTCGTGTTGCGCACGATTGTCCTCTTCCGATGCCAACAGGGCCGTTGGCGGTACGTTCGTCGCTTCGGCGCTCGGTTGGAAGGGGACGCCTGCGATGCGATCCCAGGGTAGGGCGGAGTCGAGCGCGCTTTCGCCGACTTCCTTCATGTCGATCGGCGACGGGAGCTGCACATCCGGCTCGACGCCGCGATGCTGAGTGCTCTCACCCGTTACCCGGTAGAACTTGCCGATCGTGACGGTGAGCTGCCCGCTCGTGGGCTTCTGCGACCAGCGATCGAGCGGCACCAGGTTCTGTACCGTGCCCTTGCCGAAGGTGCGCTGTCCGATAATGACCCCACGATGATAGTCCTGGATCGCGCCGGCGAAGATTTCCGAGGCCGACGCGCTGAAGCGATCCACAAGGACGGCGAGCGGGCCGGTGTAGGCGGGCGCGGGCTCCGGATCATCGAGTACCTCGAGGCGGCCGGTCGTGTCACGTAGCTGCACCACCGGGCCGTGATCGATGAAGAGACCCGTCAAAGCGGTCGCCTCGGGCAGGTAGCCACCCCCATCGCCGCGCAGATCGAGGACCAGTCCCTCGATGTTCTCGGTCTGCAGCTCCTTGATCAGCTTGAGCACGTCACGTGTGGTGCTGCGATAGTTCTGGTCGCCCGCATTCTGCGCTGCAATGTCCTGGTAAAAGCCCGGCACGGTGATGATACCGACCTTGAGCGTCTTACCGTTGCGGGTCACGTTCTTGACCTCTTTGTGAGCCGCCTGGGCCTCCAACGTTACCTTGTTACGGGTGAACTCCAGGACCTTCTCCTTGGATCCGGGAGGCGCGCCGGCCGCCAGGACCTGCAACCGCACGTTGGTGCCGGCTTTACCACGGATGAGTTGCACGACATCGTCGAGCCGCCACCCGATAACGTCGGTGAAGGCACCCTCGTGTCCCTGGCCTACGCCGGTGATGCGATCGTTCGTGTTGAGTGTGCCGGCGACAGCGGCGGGGCCACCCTCGATCACGTTCATGATGGTGACATAGTCGTCGACGAGCTGCAGGGAGGCTCCGATGCCCTCATAGTTGAGGCTCATCTGGATGCGATACTCCTCCGAGTTGCGCGGCGAGAAATAACTCGAATGCGGGTCAAAGGAGCGCGCGTACGCGTTCATCAGATTTTCGAACACGTCCTCGGGCGTGATCTGGTCGACGCGCTTCAACACGCGCTCGTAGCGCTTGCGCAGCAGCTCTGTGACTTCGGGCCACTGTTTGCCGGTCAGCATCAGCGACAGGGCGTCGTTCTTCACGCGTTTGCGCCAGAGATCCTGCATCTCGGCCGCAGTCGCCGGCCACGGGGCTTTGCTGCGATCAAACTCGAACGTCTCGTTCACTGTCCAGTCGGGCTCGGACTTGAGCAGCGCGAGGGCGGCCTCCATCCGTTCGCGATTGCGCTGTTGGAAGCGGTTGAAGATGAGATACGCCGGCTCGACGTCGCCGGTGCGGATCATGTCATCGAACTTCAGCCGATAGGCGGCGAACTCGTTGATGTCGCTCGCCAGGAAGTAGCTGCGCTGCCCATCCAGGAAGTCGAGGTAGCGTTGATAGACCTGCTCGGACATCTTGTCGTCGATGGGCGCCCGGCTGTAGTGGGCTTCCTCGAGAATCCGGCCAATCTTGCGCGCGGTGGCGCGTTGCTGCTCAGTCGGGGCGATCGCGCCCGGGGGCAGGATCGAGGTGCTCGCCGGGGCTCGGGCGGACCCGACCAACGCAAGGGCCAGGATCGTCAGAGCGGAGGCGGCAATCCAGCCGGAGGTCCGGCGTAAGGGCTTAGACATCGTAACGTCGCTCATGAGTTCGATAAGATTTGCGATAAGGCTAGAACGTGCGGTGCACCTCAGCAAGTACGAAACGCGCGAATAACTTCCGGAACCATTATGCGTCCACTGGGTTTTCTACTGGCCATTGTCACAGGCTCCACGGTCGCGCTTTCGATCGGGCTGCTGCTCACCTGGGTGGTGATTCTGTTCCTGCCGGAGGATGAGGCTCAATTTGCCCCGGAGCACGGTCCTTTGCTGCGTGCTGTCGCTGTTTTCACACTGTTCGCCGCGACCGCGGCGGTCAGTCTGTACGGCGAGCTGCGTGGCCGCACCCGTCCGTGGCGCTTGCTGGCGCATCTGGCCACGGTAGCCATGTTTGGCGTGGCCATCTGGATGTACTGGCCCAAGAAGTGATCCTGGATCCCCTGACGTCCGCTTGCCTGCACGCGACTGGAAAATTGGAGTAAGTCCACCCGGAAGGGTTCCCGCTCCCGGACATCATACCCTCATTTAACTTACTTACCGGCTGTGCGTCACAAAGCCGTTCTAGAGATGAGGCTCAATCCTGCCGCGACCAAGGTCCGCGCGGCGGTCGCGGGGCGCGGGAGCGGCTGGCGGTCGTGGCGAGCGCAGCAGGCGATAGAGGAGCCGTATGAACAGCACGATCAGATACGGACCGACCGCTACGCACCAGAACATGACAGAGCCGTGGCCTAGCCCCGAGAAGTAGTCCGCCAGGAGTCTCAGCGGGCCCGTACCCGCCGAGGCATCCTGTCCGTGGGTGTAAGGTCCCAGGAGACGATTGCCCACCAGCCAGATCAGGAAGGGCATCAAAACAAGCCCACAAACTATCGAAATCCCTAGGATTATCAGCTCAAGGCGCAGTCTGGCGCCGGGACTGCGTACGGGGGTTGGAGGGGCCAGGTCCGGCACGGCTGAGTGGGGGGCGGTCATCGCTCTCCAGTGAATCCATATGCCCGCGGTGGGGGCGGGCATAATAGCCTCCTCATGCAAAAAATCAGAGCAGCAGTCATCGGTGTCGGCTACCTCGGCCGTTTTCATGCCCAGAAATACGCGCAGGCAGCCGAATGTGAGCTCGTGGCCGTCGTCGATTCACGACCCGACGCCCGCGAGAAGGTAGCCGCCGAGGTGGGTAGCAACGCCTCGGCAGACTACCGTGAGCTCCTCGGCAAGGTCGACGCAGTGAGCGTTGTGACGCCCACGCCCGCGCATTTTCCCATCGCGCGCGACTTTCTCGAGGCTGGCGCGCATGTGCTCGTGGAGAAGCCAATCACGGAGACTGTGCAAGAAGCGCGCGCGTTGATTGAGCTCGCCGGCCGGCACGGGCGTGTTTTACAGGTCGGGCATCTCGAGCGTTTCAATGCGGCCATTCTTGCGGCGGAGCCCTACCTGCGCTCGCCGAACTTCGTGGAGTGCCACCGCATGGCGCCCTACCGTGAGCGTGGAACCGACGTGAATGTCGTGCTGGACCTGATGATCCACGATATCGACATCGTACAGACGATCGTCGGAGCGCCCATCACGAGCATCGATGCGATCGGCACGCCGGTGTTTTCCGACGAGATTGATATCGCCAACGCGCGCATCCATTTCGCGAACGGTTGCGTGGCCAATGCGACCGCATCGCGTGTGAGCGTGAAGACCGAGCGCAAGCTGCGGATCTTCGAGGACGAGGCCTACCTGTCATTGGATCTGCAGCAGAAGATCCTGACCCTGATCCGCAAGAAGGATCCGCGCTCGGCGCCGGGGCCCTTGCCGGTCACCATCGAGGAGCAGAACCTCGACCAGGGCGATGCGTTGAAAGCGGAGATCGACTCGTTCCTGGCCTGCATTCGCACCGGCCGACCGCCGGTGGTGTCGGGAGAGGCGGGGCTCATGGCGTTGGAAACCGCGATGCGGATCACCGAGCAAGTGAACAAAACGTTGGCCACGCGCCAGGCGCATATTCGGCGTACCTGATGGTGAGCGGAGCGGACCGAAGTGCTTGACGAACAATTCATTGCGGATCTGCGCGCGATCGTGGGCGACTGGGGCGTCGTCACGGGAGAGCCGTTGCGCTCGCGCTCATATGACAAGTTCGCGGGCGAGATCCGTGCCGAAGTGTTGGTTCGGCCGGGAGATACGGCGCAAGTTTCGGCTGTGATGCGACTGTGTCACTCGCGCGGTCAAACCGTCGTGACCCATGGTGGCCTGACAGGGTTGGTTTACGGTACAGCTGCGCGCGCGAGCGATCTGATCCTGTCACTCGAAGCTTTGACCCGGATTGAGAGCGTCGACGTGGCCGGTCGCACCATGCGAGTTGAAGCGGGAGTGACCCTGCAGCGCGCACAGGAGGAAGCGGAGCGTTTTGACCTGATGTTTCCGCTCGACCTGGGCGGCCGCGGCAGCGCGACCATTGGCGGCAACATTTCCACCAACGCCGGCGGGATGCGCGTTGTGCGCTATGGAATGATGCGTAGCCTCGTGCTCGGTGTCGAGGCGGTGTTGGCGGATGGCACGGTCCTGGGCTCGCTCAATCGTATGCTCAAGAACAACGCGGGCTATGATCTGAAGCAGTTGTTCATTGGGACCGAAGGCACGCTGGGCGTGGTGACGCGCGCCGACCTGCGATTGGTGGCGCGGCCGCGGAGTCATGGGACGGCGTTCGTCGCCTGCCCGGATTTCAACAGCGTGGTGCGCCTGCTCGGAGTGCTCGATGCGGGACTGGGTGGACAGTTGAGCGCGTTCGAAGTGATGTGGCCGGAGTTTTATGAGCTCACGACAACCGCGCCTGCCGTGAACGCGCCGATCCTCCCGTACGGCCAAGGGATCTACGTGTTGATTGAGGCCTTGGGAGCGGATCCCGAGTCGGACGCTGACCGCCTCGAGCGCGTGCTCGCGCAAGCGATGGAGCAGGGGCTGCTCGCCGATGCCGTGATCGCCAAGTCCGACCTCGAGCGGCGGGCAATGTGGGCGCCCCGCGAGGACGTGTTCCAGACCAGGCGCTATGGGCCGACGCACAATTTCGACGTGAGCATGGCGATCAAGGATATGCCCGGGTATCTCGACTCCCTGCGCCGCGGGCTCGCCGAGTGCGCGCCGGGCGCGCGCATGATCGTGTTTGGTCACATTGCCGATGGCAACCTGCACATCGTGGTCGCCGCGGGCGAGGCGCACCAAGCCACCTTTGCGGCGGTGGAGCGCTGCGTCTACGAGCCGCTGCGCGCGATTTCCGGCTCGATCTCCGCCGAGCACGGTATCGGGCTCGAGCGCAAGGAGTATCTGGGCATATCGCGGTCCGAGGCGGAGATCGCCACCATGCGCGCGCTGAAAGTCGCGCTCGACCCGCGGGGCATACTCAATCCGGGGAAAGTGTTTGATGTCCATACAGCCTGAGCATTTTCGGCGCGAGCCGCGCAGCGTCCAGGTCGCAGCCATCCAGATGAGCTGCGATTGGAATATCGAAGGCAACATCGCCAAGGCGGAGGGCCTGGTGCGACAAGCGGCCGCGCGAGGCGCGCGGATCATATTGTTGCCCGAGTTGTTCGAAGCGCCGTATTTCTGCATCGAACAGGATGTGCGACACCTGCGCCTAGCCCGCCCTGTCGGGGAGAATCGCGCCGTACGCCACTTCAGCGCCGTCGCGCGTGAGCTGGGGGTCGTGCTGCCCATCAGCTTCTTCGAGCACGCGGGCCAGGTGTATTACAACTCCATCGCCATCATCGATGCCGACGGCACGAATCTCGGCGTGTATCGCAAGTCGCACATCCCGAACGGCCCGGGTTACCAGGAGAAGACGTATTTCAGTCCCGGTGACACCGGCTTCAAAGTGTGGGACACGCGTTTCGCGCGTATCGGGGTGGGGATCTGTTGGGATCAATGGTTCCCGGAGACCTCCCGGGCGATGGCGCTGTTGGGCGCGGAGATTCTCTTTTATCCCACCGCGATCGGCAGCGAGCCGCCACCGGCTCTGCCGGTCAACTCGCGCGATCACTGGCAGCGAGCCCAGCAAGGGCAGGCGGCCGCGAATCTCACACCCTTGGTGGCTTCGAATCGCTATGGGATCGAGCGCTCAATACAGGACCCGGACGGTCTATACATCCGCTTCTACGGTTCCTCGTTCATCGCGGACGTCACGGGCGCCAAGGTCGCGGAAGCGCCGGAGGAGGGTGATGCGGTCCTGACCGCTAACTTCGACCTGAACGCGGCCGCTGAGCTGCGCGATAACTGGTTTGTATTTCGGGATCGCCGACCGGAGCTGTACGGTCCCATCGTGACCTTGGATGGCCACGCACGTCGGCGTGATTAGCTCTTCGCGATCCACGCCTGCGCTTCTTTGAGCTCGTTGACGAATCGGGTGTACTCGGTGCGTCGCTGAGCGTCGTCGGGAATGCGCAGCAGGAATGACGGGTGAATGGTGACCCACAGGTGGGTGGTTGGCGATAGACGGGTTGGTGCGCCTCTCATCTGCGAGACAGTCACAGGGTGGCCCAGGAGCGCGCGCGCGGATGTTCCTCCGAGCGCCATCACGAGCTTGGGCGCGACGAGTCGCAACTCTTCCGCCAACCACCAGCCGCACGCCTCGATCTCACTGGCGGCGGGCTTGATGTGCAGGCGCCGCTTGCCCCGCGGCTCGAACTTGAAATGTTTGACAGCGTTGCTGATGTAGACTGTCTCGCGGCTCAGCCCCGCATCGCGCAACGCACGATCCAGCACCGCCCCAGCGGGACCGACAAACGGATGCCCTTGAAGGTCTTCCGAGTCCCCGGGCGCCTCCCCGATGAGCATGAGTCTGGACGGTGCCGCACCTTCGCCGGGCACCCCCTGGGTGGCCGATTTCCACAGCCCGCAGCGTCTACATTCATTTACAGCGTCGCGCAGCTCACTGAGCGATTTCAGTGTGCGTGCGCCCGTAAGAGCGTTCTCGTCCTCGTTTATTCGCGTCCGCCGACCGTGCGGCTCGGTGTCTTCTGACTTCATCGTGGGGGTTAATGGCCAACACGCCTCGTGGTTCCCACGCGCGTAGCCAATCTTCGGTGACGACTCTAGTGCGCGATCACGAGTTGCTCACTCAGCATGCAACACGCGTGCGGCCGTTCGATCACCCCGGAGTTTCTCTCGCGATTGTGAGAATGAGGTTACATATTTCGTCGCGATGACTTCAACACACGCTCGCCCGGATGCGACGCGCCCAACGCGCGGCGAAGCTCGTGCTTGGACCGACGGGCTAACGCTAAACACGCAAAGGCAAACAGACACGCAAGCTGCGCGTTAGTCCCGAGACAGTGCAGGTATTCCGGGCCAGCGGTTCCCGGCCGGCACCGGGAACCCGCTGATGGTGGAGGCGGGGGGACAGCACATCCGCGGCTTTCGCTGCGGGCTGGACTATGCCTTCATCCATGACGCTCTTTGCTCGAAGCGCCCGGATGCGGAGCGTGTTATCCAGTCGATTTATCGGCTGGATCCTAGTGCCCGCCCTTGGGATCACTCCCGCGGCGAGTCTATGAGTCTCTACAGGGCAGGCCTGAAGTTGGCCCTCTTCCTACCCCTCGGCGTTGCCATGCCGCTCTCGTTCGAAGAGCGCCGTCAGGTTTCACCGATGTGAGCTCCGTTTTCAGTCACTTCTCACGAAGTGACGCGACCCATTGATCGAACCCCCGTCCGCAAGCGCTAAATTTCAAGATCTACGTACATAGCCAGTCTTTGTTTCTCACGCCGTGCTACCCGACTGACAAGGAAAACACGACGCCAGCGACAGTAACTCTTAACGCTCCGGCCTGTCGCACGCCGGA
>CAYNTW010000038.1:0-6969 GCA_964400085.1 uncultured Steroidobacteraceae bacterium
GCAGAAGATTCTCGAGGAGGATCTTCAACGAGTAGGGCAGACGCGCCACCTTTTCCGGCGGCAGAGCAGCCATGCTCCAGATTTCATACGAGCGGTTGCCTACGTTGAGCGTCGAACGCGCTTTGAAGCTGTTCGTCATGGATCCTCCGGAATAAAAAGCGCGCGGATTATACCTATGCAGCCGCCTGTCGCACGGACGAGGAGATGACGGTCTCGATCACCGCGCCACCAAGGCAGTGATCTCCGTCATAGACGACCGCGTATTGTCCGGGTGTGACCGCTCGCTGTGGATGGTCGAAAATGATGCGAGCGGTTCCGTCCGGCTGCGGCTCCAGGAGCGCCGCCTGGTCTGCCTGGCGGTAGCGCACTTTTACTGTGCATCGGAAAGCGGCGACCCGTCGGCCGGCGAGCCAGTGCATCGGGCCGGTGGTGAGCGCGTCGCTGGTCAGCAGCGGATGGTCGTGTCCCTGGACCACGATCAGCGCATTTCGACGGCTGTCCTTTGCGGCCACGTACCACGGCTGCTCGGAATGGCCGCGCCGGCCACCGATGTGGAGACCGCCGCGTTGGCCGAGCGTGTAGAACGCGAGGCCCTCATGTGTGCCGAGGCGTTCACCGTCAGCGGATTCGATGGGACCGGGCGTCTTGTCCAGAAATCGGCTCAGAAATTCCCGGAAGGGCCGCTCGCCGATGAAGCAGATGCCCGTGCTGTCGGGCTTGTCGAATACCGGCAGCCCTGCGCGACGCGCTCGCTCGCGGACGGCGCCTTTCTCGATCTCGCCCAAAGGCATCAGGCAGTCGGCCAGGTGCTCCGGTGCCACCGCGTGCAGGAAATAGCTCTGATCCTTTGCGCCGTCGCGTGCCTTGTGGAGCTCTGTCGTGCCGTCGGGACGCTTGAGGAGCCGGGCGTAGTGCCCCGTTGCAAAGTGCGTCCCGCCAAGGCGACGAACGTAATCGAGCGCCACGCCGAACTTGATCTCTCGATTGCAGAGGACGTCGGGATTGGGAGTGCGGCCGGCACGCTGCTCGCGCAGGAAGTACTCGAACACCCGGTCACGATACTGAGCGGCAAAGCTGACGCGATGAAGAGGGATCGAGAGCTCGCGCGCGACCGCACGGGCATCCTGGAAGTCTTGCGCGGCGGTGCAGTAGGCGTCGTCGTCGTCCCAGTTGCTCATGAAGAGCCCCTGCACGTCCCAGCCTTGCTCTTTCAGCAGGAGCGCGGCTACGGATGAGTCGACGCCACCGGAGAGGCCGACGATGACTCGCGCACGGCCGGCCATCGGGGCTGAACGCTCCGTGGGCAGTGTTGGGCCAGGGGTGGGCATGCCGGCATTGTACCCGGGCCGGGAGCCGCGCGATGCGTGGCTGCCGCGGCGATGGCCGCGAGCTTTAGACGCTTACCGCCGCGACGGTGGGTGCCGACCGAAGGTCGAGCGCCGCGATCGGCTCCAGCGGAAGCCGGGTGCCGCCGAGGTAGTCCTCGATACAGCGCATCACCAATGGACTGCGAAGCCGAGGCTCTCGCTCTTGCAGGTCTTGTCGGGAGAGCCAGTGCGTGCGGACAATCCCGCGATCCAGCGGCTGCGCGGCATCGTGATCCTTTACGCTTCCGGTGAAGGCGAAGCGCATGTAGGCGCGTCCAGAAGCAGGGTTGCGCCACAAATAGACGCCGAGAAGCGCCTGCGGCTCAAAACCCCAGGCGGTCTCTTCGCGCACTTCCCGAACCACCGCCGCGAGCAAAGTCTCGCCGTGCTCGACGTGGCCAGCGGGCTGGTTGAAGACCAATCGGCGGTTGATGCGTTCTTCGACGACCAGGAAGCGGCCATCGGTTTCAGTAACGGCGGCGACCGTGATGTCGGGCGTGCGTGCCATGTTACGAATTATGGCGGACACGGCGGCCATATGTCTAAACCGCTGCTACGCTTTAGCCGCGCCGGGCCACGCGGAGGCCATGCTCGGCCGCGCTGGCGTTCCAGATATTGTCAAATTCTTGTAAGTAGAGCCGCGCCGCAGGTGGGTTGTTGGCATCCGCGATGCCATCCCACGTGTCCGCGCGCATCCGGTAGACGATAGCTCGGTCGTCCGCGATCAGATAAGCGGACGCGCGCTGAGGCGCCTGGGCCGTGACGTAGCGGATATCGATGCAGCTCGAGAGGCGCCGACCCATCGCAACGAAACGGTTGCTGTCGCGCATGACACGCGTGGGTTCGGCCAACAGTACGCGCACTTTCGAGAAGCTGCGCGTGAGCACGAAATGCTTGATGACCTCGAGAAAGGCCGTTTGGTCGTAAAGGTCCGGCTCGAGGTCAGGCGTGTAGATGGAGATGAGACGTTGCGCCGTGGCAGCGATCTCGTTCACAGCCGCCCGGACTTCCGCAAGTGAGGTGAGAACGCTCAAGGTTTCTGGCCCTTGGCGGTTGGCGCTTCCCGTGGCGTTGCTCGACACGGATTCGGACGCATAGCGCGCGTTGGCGAGCTGTGCGAGTGCGCTGTTTATTTCGAGTTCCCCGGATATAGCCACGCGGCCGCCTGCCGTCATCGCCTGCCTTTCCAGCAGGCGGGGGGATCTTAGAGACCCCCTGCCGCCGCGGTTGCCGAATTGGTCACGTTTTGACCACTGACGACAGTTGTACCGCAACAAAAACGCGGCGTGGTTCGCAGTTTGGCCGCGCTACGGGTGCCGCTTGTCGGTTGTTGGCGACGCAAATTGTCGCAATGCGACAACCATTGCGGGGCTCGCGCGGTGTCAGATCTCGCGGGCAAGGCGCGCAGCTAGGCCGGTGTACGCCGCTGGGGTGAGCGCCTTGAGGCGCGCCTTCTCTTCGACGGGCAAGGGCAGCGTGTCGATGAACGTCGCCAACGCGTGTGCGTCTATCGCGCGGCCCCGGGTAAAGTCCTTCAGACGCTCATAGCCTTCTGGGACACCTGCGGCACGCAACACGGTCTGCACCGCCTCGCCCAGCACCTCCCAAGCACCATCGATATCGGCCGCAATACGCGCCGGATCCGCGGCGACCTTGTCGAGTCCACGCCCCAAAGCCCGCCATGCAATCAGGGTGTGGCCGAGAGCGACACCGAGGTTACGAAGGACGGTGGAGTCGGTGAGATCGCGCTGCCAACGCGACACGGGGAGCTTTTCGGCGAAATGTTTCAACAGGGCGTTGGCGATCCCGAGGTTGCCTTCCGCGTTCTCGAAATCGATCGGGTTCACCTTGTGGGGCATCGTGGAGGAGCCCACCTCGGTCGCCACCGCGCGCTGGCGGAGGTAGCCGAGCGAGATATAGCCCCAACAGTCACGACACAGGTCCACGAGAATGACATTGACAGCGGCCAGCGCGTCGCAGTACTCCGCGATCCAGTCGTGTGGCTCGATCTGTGTTGTGTAGGCGTTGAATTGCAGACCGAGCGACTCGATGAATTTTCGGCTCAGAGCGGGCCAGTCCACGGTGGGCAACGCTGCGACATGGGCGTTGAAATTGCCGACCGCGCCGTTCCACTTGCCCAGGATCGCGACATTGCGCCAGCGTGCTTGCGCGCGATGCAGTCGCGCGGTGAAGTTGGCGAGCTCCTTGCCGAGAGTCGTAGGACTCGCTGGCTGCCCGTGTGTACGGGCGAGCATTGCCGTGTCGGCGTAGCGGTGCGCGAAGTTTGTCAGCTCGCCGATGCGCGCATCGAGGGTTTCCAGGAGCTTGCCGCGTGCCGCCTGCAGAATGCGAGCGTAGCTCAGGTTGTTGATATCTTCCGAAGTACACCCGAAATGCACGAGCTCCAGGAGCGCCTCGCTCGCGCCCGCTGCCGAGAGTTGCTCGCGTACGTAGTATTCAACAGCCTTCACATCGTGATTCGTCCGAGCTTCGATCGTTTTTACTGCCACCGCGGCGTCGGTGTCCGGCTCGCGCGCGAGCTGGCCGGCACGCGCAATGACTGCAGAGCTTGGGCGCGCGCCCGCGAGTTGCGGTACCGATTCGGCGAGCAATACGAGCCATTGTGCCTCGACACGGATGCGCTCTCGGATGAGGCCAGCTTCGGACAGCAGGGCGCGCAGTGGCTCGGTCGCCGCGCGGTACCGCCCATCTACTGGAGAGAGTGCATCGACGGCTGACAAGGCGTCGCGGGTGCTCGCTGACATTGCGTTACGGATTGCCTCGAAGTGCTAGGATTTGGATGATAACGCATACTGCGGAGTGCCTCATGACCACTTCCTTTCGGATAGAGCGCGACAGCATGGGCGAGCTGCAGGTGCCCGCGGATGCGCTGTGGGGAGCGCAGACGCAACGAGCCGTGCAGAATTTCCCGATCAGCGGCTTGACGTTACCGCGTGGCTTTATTGCGGCGCTTGGGCTGGTGAAGCAGGCCGCGGCCCGCGCCAACACCCGGCTGCAGTTACTCAATGAGGAAATCGCCCGGGCGATCGAGGCTGCGGCGGCGGATGTGGCGCAAGGACGCTACGACGCGCAATTCCCGATCGATGTCTTTCAGACCGGCTCGGGGACGAGCACGAATATGAATGCGAACGAGGTCATCGCTTCGCTGGCAACACGGCGCCTTGGACGCGCCGTGCATCCGAACGATCACGTCAATATGGGCCAGAGTAGCAACGATGTGATCCCAACCTCCATTCATGTGAGCGCCGTGCTGGGTGTCCGTCGTGACCTGGTGCCGGCGCTCGAGCATTTGCGAGACATCGTGCGCGTGAAGGAACACGAGGTTGGCTCGATCGTGAAGACCGGGCGTACGCATCTGATGGATGCGATGCCCGTGACAGTTGGGCAGGAGTTGTCAGGGTGGCGCGCACAGATCGAGAGCGGCCTCGAAAGACTGGCCTCGGTAGAGCCTCGCTTGCTAGCTCTTGCGCAGGGCGGGACTGCGGTCGGAACCGGGATCAACGCTCACCCGGAGTTTGGCGCCCGATTCGCCGAGGAGCTCGCAACCCTTACGGGGCTCGCGTTCACGCCGGCGCGCAACTATTTCGAGGCGCTCTCGTGCCAGGACACGGCCGTGGAGCTGTCAGGCCAGCTCAAGGTGATTGCGGTGAGTCTGATGAAGATCGCGAACGATCTGCGCTGGATGAACAGCGGTCCGCTGGCGGGGCTGGGGGAGATCGCGTTGCCGGCCCTGCAACCGGGTAGCAGTATCATGCCGGGCAAGGTGAACCCGGTGATCCCGGAAGCGACGGCCATGGTTGCCGCGCAGGTCATTGGGAATGACACCACCATCACGGTCGCCGGCCAGTCCGGCAACTTCCAGTTGAACGTCATGCTGCCGGTCATTGCCCACAATCTGTTGAGTAGCATTCGGCTGTTGAGCAACGTCGCGCGCGCGCTCGCCGATCATGCGATCGCAGGATTCAAGGTCAACGAGCGGCGCCTCGCCGAGGCGCTCGATCGCAATCCGATCCTGGTGACCGCGCTCAATCCAGTGATCGGCTACGAGAAAGGCGCGGCGATTGCCAAGCAGGCCTACGCGGAACGCCGGCCGATCCGCGAAGTGGCGGCCGGTATGACCGACTTGCCCCCCGAGGAGCTTGCACGCTTGCTCGATCCGGCGGGCCTGGTGGGTGGCGGAATCAAGGGGCGCGGGCCGGATCGAGCACCCAGCAAAGATGGCGGGTCGGGTAGCGGATCCAGGGACGGTACAACGAGTGGTGATGCCTGAGCGAAATGCAGGACGCAGGCGCAGACTCTGGCGGTGATGTGACAGGCCGCGCGGTGCCGGATTGGCGCGCGCGGATCGTTGCGAAATTGTCGAACACCCAACCGCGGCACGCCAGCGTCGATTGGCTCATTCCGGGACTGTCCGCCGCCGACAGCAACAACTATCGCGCGTTGTTTCCCGCCTCTCCCATACCGGCGGCTGTCCTCATTCCGCTGGTGGAGCGGCCCGAAGGGCTTACGGTGTTGCTGACTCAGCGTGCGACCCAACTGCGCAATCACGCGGGTCAAATCAGTTTTCCCGGTGGGCGCGTCGAGGCCGCTGACGCGGACTCGAAAGCCGCCGCCTTGCGCGAGGCGCGCGAGGAAATCGGCCTCGATGAGCGCTTCGTAGCGGTGATCGGGTATCTCCCCGATCACATTCTGTTGAGTGGGTTTCGAGTGACTCCCGTGGTGAGCTTCGTCCGCCTGGGGTTCGAGCTGTTGCTCGACGCCACGGAGGTGCAGGATACATTCGAAGTGCCGTTGAGCTTCGTTTTCGATCCGGCCAACCATCGCAGGCGCCGGCGGCGCTTGGCACTGACCGATGCGGAAATCGAGCTCTGCGATATTCCTTACGGCGATCGCAACATCTGGGGAGCCACCGCCGGCATGCTCATGACTTTGTACAACGTACTCCAGGAGCCCTAGCGGATGAGCGACAGCGATGCGGCCCAAAGAGCGATGACCGCCTTGCTCGATTTGATGGCGCGGCTACGCGATCCGCAGCGTGGCTGCCCGTGGGATCAGAAGCAGACGTTTGCCTCGATCGCGCCCTACACGATCGAGGAGGCGTACGAGGTCGCCGACGCAATCGAGCGCGCTGATCCTGACAAGATTCGTGATGAGCTGGGTGATCTGCTTTTCCAGGTGGTGTTTCACGCTCAGATGGCGCGGGAGCGCGGGTGGTTTGATTTCGCGCAGGTCGCGGAAGGCATTCACGAGAAGCTCGTTCGGCGACATCCGCATGTGTTTGGCGAGACGAGTGTCTCGGGGGACGCGGAGCTTTCGCGGCTGTGGGAGGAGCAGAAGGCTCGCGAGCGGGCTGAAGCGGGATCGCGTGGCATGGCGGGTGGGGGCGTTGCGGGCGGCGGGGCGACTGGGGCTGGTGGGACTGCTGCGATAGGTGGGACGGCTGGAAGCGCTGCGCCTGCTGCGGTCCCTGGGCCTGCCGCGGTTGCTGGAGCCGCGGAGGTGAGTGCGCTGGCTGACATTCCTCTTGGGCTGCCGGCGCTGGTGCGCGCCGCGAAACTCGGCCGGCGCGCCGCGCGTGTTG
>CAYNTW010000038.1:7069-44980 GCA_964400085.1 uncultured Steroidobacteraceae bacterium
GGGCTGCCGGCGCTGGTGCGCGCCGCGAAACTCGGCCGGCGCGCCGCGCGTGTTGGATTTGACTGGCCCGATGCGCCGGGAGTGCGCGACAAGGTGTTGGAAGAGCTGCGCGAGGTCGATGCGGCTGTCGCGGCCGCGGACGCCGGGGCCGTGCTGGAGGAGATGGGTGACCTGTTGTTTGCGCTCGCCAATTGGAGCCGCCATTTGCAGGTGGATGCCGAGGAAGCCTTACGCGGCGCGAATTCGAAGTTCGAGCGGCGCTTTCGGGTGATGGAAGATCTCGCGCGGGCGCGCGGGGTGGCCTTGACTGAGCTCGGGCCTGAGCAGTGGGAGGCGCTTTGGCAGGAGGCCAAACAGCAGGAACGCTCGAGATAACATCTTGCCGTCACACGAGGGCGCGAGCTGTTTTGAGACCAGCTGTTTTGCGACGCGCGCCGCAGGTTCCTGCAGGCGGTGTTCGGTCATTCAGGCGGCATTCATTGCATCCTCCCTATTGTGATGTGATGGGTGATTTACGGGTTTTTGCTTCTCTCCTCATTCTGGCGGCTGCCACGGGTACCGCTTTGGAGGCCCCCACCTTGGTGGCTTCCGAGGATCCGGGTCGGGTCAGCATGGCCACCTCCGGGGTCTCGATGGACCAGGCGGTCAAAATGGCCGAGCAGCGATTCAAGGCGCGGGTCGTCCGCGCCGACACGCAACATGAAGGCCCGCGGACCGTCTACATCCTCAAGCTCCTGGACGAAGCCGGACACGTGTGGACAGTGCGCGTCGATGCCACGAATGGCGCTATCCTGTAGGAGGGGCGCCTATCAGTGGAGAGCTCGGCATGAGGGTATTGGTTGTAGAAGATGAGGTCGCGCTTCGCGATACGCTGAAGTCGCGCCTGGTGGACGCCGGTTTCACTGTCGATGTCGCGCAAGACGGGGAGGAGGGCGTTTTCGCCGGTCTCGAATACCCTCTCGATGTCGCGATCATCGACCTCGGGCTCCCGAAATTGCCGGGTCTCGAGGTGATCCGGCGTCTGCGCGCCGCGCGCAAGACCTACCCGATTCTCATTCTGACCGCACGAGACAACTGGCAGGACAAGGTCGAAGGGCTTCAGGCCGGCGCCGATGACTACGTGGCCAAGCCGTTCCATTTCGAGGAAGTGCTCGCGCGTCTGCAGGCGCTCCTGCGCCGCGCGGGTGGCTGGGCGAGCCCGGAGCTCAAATGCGGTCCGATCCTGCTCGACACCAGGGCGCAAACCGTCAAGGTGGGCGGCGCCCCGGTCGATCTGACCACCTTTGAATACCGTATCCTCGAGCACCTGATGCTGCGGGCCGGAGAGGTGATCTCCAAGACCGAGCTGACCGAGCGCCTGTATGACCAGGATTTCGAGCGCGACAGCAATGTGATCGAGGTGCTCGTGGGCCGGCTGCGCCGCAAGCTCGATCCGCGCGACGAGTTGAAGCCGATCGAGACTTTGCGCGGCCGGGGTTATCGGTTCGCACTGGCGCGGGACCAGGGCGGACCCTCGGCGTGATCTTCATGGGGTGCCGCACCTGGCGCGATCGCGCTGACGCCTAACCGGGGTCCTCGTGCACTCTCTCAGCCGGCGACTGCTCATGTCAGTCTCTCTTCCGCTGGCGCTGTTCTTCGGCGTCATGATGTACGTGCTCGACACCGGCTTTCGCGCTCTCTCGGATCAGACCCTGCAGCAGCTGCTCGATACCCAGATGGTGGCCCTGGTCGCCCAAGCCGAGCCGCAACCCAACGGTGGGTACGCGCCAGACTTGCACGACCTGGATTCGCGCCTGTCCCGCCCGCGATCGGGCCTCTTCGCGCAGATCCGCTCCATCAAGCACCAATGGCGCTCGCCGTCCACCGCCGGCACCAGCATCGATTTCGGGCCGCTCCTTCCCCAGGGCGGACGCAGTTTCTCCTACGGCCAGTTCGGGCACGACCGGGTCGCCATTGAAAGCCGCGGCCTGGAATTCGAAGACGACCCCAACAACCGGCGTCCCATCACCTTCAGTGTGGCCGTCAGCCTGTCTCCCTACGAGGAGCAGCTCTGGCGGTTCCGCCGGCGCATGCTCGGTTCTTTCACCGGCTTGATGTTGTTGCTGTTGATCGTGTTGGCCGCGCTGTTGCGTTGGGTGCTGGCCCCGGTGCGCCGCCTGGAGCGCGAGATCCACGAGGTGGAGGAGGGCCGCAGCGAGGTCCTCGGCGGCGGCTATCCGCGCGAATTGAGCGGCGTGGCTACCAATCTCAACGCCTTGCTGGTGGGCGAGCGCAAGCGCGTCGTTCGGTATCGGGACACTTTGGGAAACCTGGCCCATAGCCTGAAGACGCCGCTAGCGGTGATGCAATCCGCGTTATCGAACGAGTCAGTTGCTGCCGCAAACACGTTCGGGGCGGAGATCGACCGGATGAAGGACATCATCGCGCACCAGCTCAAGCGGGCCGCCGCTTCGGGCGGCGCGCTGTTGGGACAGGCGCCTGTCGACGTGACTCAGCTCGCAGTCGACCTGCGAGCCACCCTGCTGAAGGTATACGCGAGCAAGGATCTTTCGCTCGAGCTTGGGATCGAGCGCGAGAGTCAGTTTGTCGGTGATCGCGGCGATTTCACCGAGCTTCTCGGCAACCTCGTCGACAACGCTTGCAAATGGTGCCGCAGCCATGTGCGCGTGACTGTGACCACCGACCCACAATCGAGTCCACGCCAACGGCTCAATGTAGTCGTGGAAGACGACGGTCCCGGTATTTCAGAGGAGAACCGTGCACGGGTGCTGGAACGCGGTGTCCGCACTGACGAGAGCGTGCCTGGGCATGGGCTAGGGCTCGCGATGGTGCGCGACACCGTGGACCTTTACGGCGGCTCCTTGAGCATTGATAGCTCGCCTCTCGGGGGAGCGCGATTCACGTTACGGTTGCCGGGACGTTAGGGGCCCTACGGCGCGACCTTGAACTCGATTCCCTGCGCGAGCGGTAGCTCCTGACTCCAGTTGATCGTGTTGGTCTGCCGGCGCATGTACGCTTTCCAGGCATCGGAGCCGGACTCGCGACCACCACCGGTGTCCTTCTCGCCACCGAACGCGCCGCCGATCTCCGCCCCCGAGGTCCCGATGTTGATATTGGCGATACCGCAGTCGCTCCCGACCGCCGAGAGGAACATCTCGGCGTTCTGCAGCCGATCGGTGAATAGCGCCGACGACAAGCCGTGCGCGGCCGCGTTCTGCTGCGCGAGCGCCTCTGTTAGAGAGGCAACATGCATCACGTACAGAATCGGCGCGAAGGTCTCCGTCTGAACGATCGGCCACTCGGCGCGCGCCCGGACAATTGCGGGCTCCACGAAGAAGCCGGGCTTGTTCGCGAGTACTTTCCCGCCGTACAGGACCTCGCCGCCTGCTTCCCGCGCCGCGGCGATTGCCGCTTTGTAGCCCTCGACCGCTCGTGCGTCGATCAACGGTCCCATCAGCGTGCCCGCCTCCAGCGGATCGCCGATCTTCACCTGTGAGTAGGCATGCACCAGGCGGCGCTCCAACTCGGCCGCGCGTGAAGAGTGTACAAACACTCTGCGTGTCGTCGTGCAGCGTTGGCCCGCGGTGCCCACCGCACCGAAGACGATGGCCGGAACCGCAAGGTCGAGGTTTGCGGTCTCATCGACGATGATCGCATTGTTGCCACCGAGCTCGAGAAGGCTTTTGCCCAGACGAGCCGCGACCCGCTCCCCAACCTTGCGCCCGACGGCGGTCGAGCCGGTAAACGACACCAGGGCGACTCTACGGTCATCGACGAAGCGACTCGCGAGCTCGGTGCCCGAATCGATGAAGAGTTGGAAAATCGGGGGCAGCCTCGCGGCCTGCACCACTCGATTGCACAGATGTTGGACCGCAAGCGCGGTCAACGGTGTTTTGGGGGAGGGCTTCCAGACGGAAACATTGCCGCAGATCGCCGCCAGGAGGGCGTTCCAGGACCAGACCGCGACCGGGAAGTTGAAGGCGGAAATGATGCCGACGACGCCCAGCGGATGCCACTGCTCGTACATCCGATGTTGGGGCCGCTCGGAATGCATGGTGTTGCCATAGAGCATGCGCGACTGACCGACCGCGAAGTCGGCGATGTCGATCATCTCCTGAACCTCGCCCAGGCCTTCGGCGAGAATCTTGCCATTCTCGAGCGAGACGAGTGTGCCCAGCTCGGTCTTGTTCCGGCGCAGCTCCTCGCCAAGCAGGCGCACCGCTTCACCCCGCTTCGGCGCCGGTACCGTCCGCCAGATCGCAGCAGCGTCCACCGCGCTTTCGATCACGGTTTCATAGTCCAAGGGGCTTGCCGGGCGAACCTGGCCGATTACGGTTCCGTTGGCGGGATTGCGCACGTTGATGAGCGTGCCGTCCTGGCTCGTAGACCAACCTTTCGAGCCTGACCACGCCCCCGGGCTCACAGGCGCGAGTCCAAGCTTTGCAAGCAGGGAGTTGATGTCGACGGCGCTCATCGTGCCACTACCTTTTGACGGCGCTGGTGTCCGGTCTTGCCGGAGACCACGACTTCGCCCGAAACATCCTTCGTGCCGCCGGAGGCGTAGTAGCGGCCGAAGCGGTTGGCGAGAATGTCAGTCAGTCGGAACTGTTCCTGGGCCACGAATCCGGTGTACTTGCCCCGGTTTTCCAGCACCAGGTCCACGACCGCGGTAATGCCTGCGGCGGTCGTCACCTGGATCGCCGACCACAAGCGGCCCGCGATCACCTGCGGGTAGACCTTGTTGACGTAGTTCTCTTCCCGCAGTTGCCCGTCCTGCGTGCCTGTCACGGCGGCGTAGACGATCACGACATCCTGCAAGGTCTGTGGCACGGCGTTCTCGAGAATCCGCTTGAGCGTGCTGCGGTCGTGATTCAACTTCAAGTCGTTCATGAGGAGGCGCATCTGGTCGCAATGACCCGGGTAGCGAATGGTTTTGTAGTTCATCTGCTCGCACGTCGCGCCGTGAGTCTCCGCGAGCGAGCCGAGGCCACCCGAGGTGTTGAACGCTTCGTACAACGTGCCGTCGATTTCGATTTCCTCGAGCCCTTCGAGCGGAGCGACCTCGATCATGCGATGGTCCACGATCGCCTGGCAGGGGTTGCCGTACTCGTTGATCAGCCCTTCGGTCGACCACGTGAGCGAGTACTTCAACACGTTGTTGGGATGCTGGGGCAGGGCTCCGACACGCAGCTTTACCGCTCGCAATTCATCGAAGTGGGTGATCAACTCAGCGGCGGCGATGCTGATGAATCCAGGCGCCAGGCCACACTGCGGCACGAAGGCCTGCTTCGCACCGGTGGCGATCGCGCGCACCTCGCGCGTAACTTCGACATCTTCCGTCAGGTCGAAGTAATGGGTACCCGCTTTGCGCGCGCACTCGGCGACAACGACGTTGCAGTAGTAGGGAAGCCCTGAAATCACCGCGTCGACCGGATGCTCCTCGAGGTGTTTCAGCAGGACATTCTTGTCAGCGGCATCCACGGCGAATGCCGCCAGGTTGGGCATGGCGTGCGATCGGACCACACTGTCGGCGGCGGCTCCGTCGACGTCTGCGAGGTTTACCTTGTAACTACCTGATTCTGCAAGCAATCCAGAGATCAGCGCGCCGATTTTTCCAGCGCCCAGAATGAGTACACGATGCATAAGGAGCTCTCCAGGCTCACGCGGGCGAGCCTCGTATTGCGCCCATGATACGATTCGCCCCCGTTATGCGAACCCCCGACATCACTCCGTGGCACAGCGCCACCTGGCAAAGCAAGGTCGCTCAGCAGCAACCGACCTATGCCGACCCCAAGGCTCTGGAGAGAGCCGTGGCCCAGCTTTCCCGCCTTCCGCCGATTGTGGTGTCGTGGGAGGTCGATGCTTTGCGCGAACGCTTGGCTGCAGCCCAGCGCGGGCAGGCCTTCCTCCTGCAAGGTGGCGATTGTGCGGAGACGTTCGCCGATTGCGAGTCGAACACGATTGCGAAGAAGCTGAAGATTCTTCTGCAGATGAGCCTGGTTCTGTTGCACGGGCTCAAGAAGCCGATCATCCGCGTCGGACGGATGGCAGGCCAATACGCAAAGCCCCGCTCTGTCGATACGGAGACCCGCAATGGCGTCACGCTGCCGAGCTACCGAGGTGACCTAGTCAATCGACCGGAATTCACCGCGGAGGCACGCGCGGCCGATCCCGACCTGCTGCTGCGTGGCTACGAGCGCGCGGCGCTCACTCTGAATTTCGTTCGCGCCCTGGTCGATGGCGGGTTTGCCGACCTGCACCATCCCGAGTATTGGGACCTGGGGTTCGTGAAGCACTCCCCGCTGAAGGATGCTTATCAGCGCATCGTCAATTCAATCGGCGACGCGCTCGACTTCTTTGAAGGCATCAGCGGTCGCGGAGTGTCCGAAGCGACCATCGTCGACTTCTACTCGAGCCACGAGGGCCTGCATCTGCTTTACGAGCAAGCGCAGACACGCTTCATCCCGAGGCAAAACAGTTGGTACAACCTCTCCACGCACATGCCGTGGATCGGCATGCGTACCGCCCAACTGGACGGAGCCCACGTTGAATTCTTCCGCGGTATCGCCAATCCCATCGGAGTGAAGGTGGGTACCGCGATGGATGCGGCGTGGCTGCAGGGCCTCATAACGACCCTCAATCCGCAGAATCAGCCCGGGCGGTTGACTCTCATTCATCGCTTCGGAGCGAAGGATATCGAGGCCGCCTTGCCGCGAGCGATTGAAGCGGTGCGCCAGACAGGCCAGACGGTGCTGTGGATCTGCGATCCCATGCATGGGAATACCGAGACCGCCGCGGGTGGGTTGAAGACACGACGGTTTGAGAACATCCTCAAGGAACTCGACGTTGCGTTCCGGATTCACGCCGAAATGGGTTCATATCTGGGCGGCGTTCACATCGAGCTCACCGGAGATGACGTCACCGAGTGCACCGGCGGCGCGCGCGGTCTCACGGATGCTGACCTCCAGCGGGCGTACCGCTCGTCCGTCGACCCTCGCTTGAACCATGAGCAGGCTCTCGAGCTGGCCATGCTCATTGCGGAGCGCAGCCAGACCCGGCGCTCGGGCGGCCCGTCCGAGCCGACCGTTCTTCGAGCCAGCGGCGTGCAACCCGCCTAGGCCGGCGTGTCTTGCTGTCAGTCGGATCGTCTCCATATTGAGTCATAACCTATGCAATACGAGCACATCGTAGTCCCGACCGATGGCCAGAAGATCACCGTCAATCCCAACACGACGCTGAACGTCCCTGACAATCCGATCATTCCCTTCGTCGAGGGTGATGGCATCGGAATTGACGTCACGCCCGCCATGCTGCGTGTGGTCGACGCGGCTGTTGAAAAGGCGTACGGGAAGCGCCGGCGTATCGCCTGGATGGAGGTCTACTCGGGCGAGAAAGCCAACAAGCGCTACGGCCGGTGGTTTCCCGATGAGACGCTGCACGCACTTCGAGAGTATGTAGTGTCGATCAAGGGACCCCTCGGTACACCTATCGGTGGCGGCATTCGCTCGCTCAACGTCGCCATGCGGCAGAGTCTCGATCTTTACGCATGCGTGCGGCCGATCCGTTATTTCCCGGGCGTCTCTTCGCCCATGCAGGATGCCAGCCTGACCGACATGGTGATCTTCCGCGAGAACACGGAAGACATCTATGCCGGAATCGAATGGCCGGCGGGCTCGGCTGAGGTACACCGGCTCATCGCCTTCCTACAGAACGAGTTGAAGGCCACCGGCATCCGCTTTCCCGCAAGCTCCGGCATCGGCATCAAGCCCGTCTCGAAAGAGGGTAGCCAACGCCTCATTCGCAAGGCGATCCAGTATGCCATCGATACGGATCGCACCTCGGTGACCCTGGTTCACAAGGGTAACATCATGAAGTTCACGGAGGGGGCGTTCCGCAACTGGGGTTACCAGCTCGCGAAGGAGGAGTTTGGGGCAACGGAGCTCGATGGTGGGCCCTGGCTGTCTTTCCCGAACCCCCTTACCGGTAAGCCCATCGTCGTCAAGGACGTGATTGCCGACAACTTCCTCCAACAGGTGCTGTTGCGCCCTGAGGAGTACGATGTCATCGCAACACTCAACCTCAACGGCGACTACGTTTCGGATGCGCTCGCGGCGCAGGTGGGCGGTATCGGTATCGCGCCCGGAGGCAACATCGGGGACGGCCTGGCCGTGTTCGAAGCCACCCACGGCACGGCTCCCGGGTTCGCGGGCAAGGATCGTGTCAATCCCGGATCGTTGATTCTCTCGGCCGAGATGATGCTGCGGTACCTGAAATGGACCGAGGCGGCCGATCTCATCATCAAGGGTGTGACGAACACGATCGCCAACAAGGAGCTGACCTACGACCTGGCGCGCCTGCGCGAGGCGATCAAGGCGCCCAAGCGCGAGCTCGCCGCTCGCAAGAACGTCGAAGAGGATCTGCAACGGCTCATTCCGGGAGCGAAGCTCATGAGCTGCTCGGGATTCGCCTCCGCGATCATCCGGCATATGAATGACTGAGGGGCGCCCGAAGCGCGCGGGTGCTCCGGGCGTTCGTCCGCCGGCAGGCAAGCGGAGCGAGGCGTACGATCCGGGCTGCACGCGTTGTCCTCGGCTGGCGGAGTTCCTGGCCGAGACGCATGAACGCTACTCCGATTACTTCGCGCGCCCGGTGCCGTCGTTCGGGCCGCCAGATGCTCGATTGCTGTTTGTGGGCTTGGCGCCCGGTATGCACGGGGCGAACCGTACGGGACGTCCGTTCACTGGCGATTACGCGGGCATACTCCTGTACGAAACTCTTTACGAGCTGGGACTCTCCACGTGTCCCGAGTCGGTATCGGCGGACGACGGGCTGAAGCTGCGGGGCGCGCGGATTGCCAATGCCGTCAAATGCGTGCCCCCGGAGAACAAGCCGCTTCCGGAAGAGATCCGGACCTGCAACGCCTACCTCCAGGTTGAGCTGCGTGAGCTGGCGCGGGTCAAGGTGATCTTGGCCCTAGGGCGGGTGGCTCACGATGCCGTGCTGATGGCTTTGGGCCTGAAACGCAGTCAATTTGCCTTTGGCCACGGGAACGAGCACTCGGTCGGTGAGGCGAAATTCCTGGTCGACTCGTATCATTGCAGTCGCTACAACACCTCCACTAAGGTGTTGACGGAGCCGATGTTCAAGAAGGTGGTCGCGCGCGCCTGTCAGCTCGCCGGACTGTAGTCTCGAGGTCGGTTGCGAAGATGAACGCCAACGTATTCGATCACAAGGAATACACCGCGGCGCTGCCGAAGCGTCCCGGCGTGTATCGCATGTTTGGCGCCGACGGTGAATTGCTCTACGTCGGCAAGGCGAAGAGTCTGAAGGACCGGGTGACGACGTACTTTAACCCGAGCAACATCGTCCCCAAGATCCAGGCACTGGTCGGGCAGATCGCCAAAATCGAGGTCACGGTCACCAATTCCGAGGCCGAGGCGCTGCTGCTCGAGTACAACCTGATCAAGGCTCACAAGCCGCGTTTCAACATCGTCCTGCGCGACGACAAGAGCTTTCCGTACATTCACCTGGAAGTCGGCCACGATTATCCGCGGCTGGCGTTCTACCGCGGCTCGCGCAGTGAGCCCGGCCGTTATTTTGGGCCGTTTCCGAACGCCGGGGCTGTGCGGGACAGTCTCAACCAGATCCAGAAGCTGTTCCGGATCCGCAATTGTCGTGACAGCTTCTTCGCCAACCGCAGCCGTCCGTGTCTGCAGCACCAGATCGGCCGCTGCTCTGCGCCTTGTGTCGGATTGATTGGCCGCGAGGAGTACGCCCAGGATATCGAAGCGGCGGTGAAGGTGCTCGAGGGGCGCAGCGATGAAGTGAACACTCAGCTGCAGGCGCGCATGGAGGAGGCGGCGAGCCGGTTGGAGTTCGAGCGCGCGGCGGAGATCCGGGATCAACTGGCCACTTTGAAGCGCATTCAGGCGGAACAGGTCGTGACCGCCGCCGGCGAGCGGGACGTGGACGTGTTCGCGGTGATCGGGGAGCCGGGAGAATACTCCATCAGCGTGATGTTGGTCCGCGGTGGGCGCAACCTCGGCACGACGAGTTACTTTCCGCGCGCGGCGCTGGCTGAGCCGCAAGAGGCGCTGTCATCGTTTGTCATGCAGTACTACGCCAACCAGGATCCGCCACCGGAAGTGTTGGTGAGCCGCAAGCTCGAGGACGCCGAATCGTTGGGACAAGCCCTGGGCACGCGAGCGAACCACGTGGTCGAAGTCCGCTGCCCGGTGCGCGGGCTCGGAGTTCGCTGGGTTGAGCTGACTGTCGAGAACGCGACACAAGCGCTGCGCATGCGCCTCGCGCAGAAGCAGGGCATGGACGAGATGCTCGCGGCGTTGGCCGAGGAGCTCGAGCTGCCGGAGCCGCCGGCGCGGATCGAGTGCTTCGATATCAGCCATACGGGCGGTGAGGGCACCGTGGCCTCCTGTGTCGTGTTCGGGCCCGAAGGGGCCATGAAGAAGGAATATCGGCGGTTCAACATCACCGGCGTGGCGCCAGGGGATGACTACGGCGCCCTGAAACAGGCGCTCGAGCGGCGCTACACCCGCATTCGTTCCGGCGAGATCCCGGCGCCCGACCTGTTGCTCATCGACGGTGGCCTGGGACAGATCGGGCAGGTGCACGAGGTGCTTGCCGGTCTCGGCTTTGCGGACCTGATGCTCGTGGGCGTCGCAAAAGGACCGGACCGCAAGCCCGGGCAGGAGCGCTTGTTCATCTATGGAGCGGCGGCCCCGCGGATTCCGGAAGCTCACTCGCCGGCCTCGCGCCTCGTGCAGCGTATCCGCGACGAAGCGCATCGCTTCGCCATCACCGGTCATCGGCGCAAACGCGCGCGCCGCTACAACGAGTCCGTCCTGGAGGTCGTCCCTGGGCTGGGTCCGGCCAAACGGCGCGAGCTGCTCAAGCACTTCGGCGGACTGCAGGGTGTGATGCGCGCCGGCGTCGCCGACTTCGAGC
Source organism: uncultured Steroidobacteraceae bacterium (assembly GCA_964400085.1). Taxonomy (GTDB): domain Bacteria; phylum Pseudomonadota; class Gammaproteobacteria; order Steroidobacterales; family Steroidobacteraceae; genus 13-2-20CM-66-19. The sequence goes on from CAYNTW010000038.1 coordinate 18,035, forward strand.
AGGTCCCCGGAATCGGGGCGTCGTTGGCGCGAAGCCTTTATGATCACCTGCATCCCGGTTCTTAGGAGCCTGACCGACTGATGCCCATGACACGCCCAAGGCGATGCGGTTTCGCTCGCTGCGCGCGGTTGCGGCCGTTGTCTTCGGGCTGACTGCTTCCTGATGTTGTGGAATGTTCCGAATACGCTGACCTGGATCCGCATCGCCGCGATTCCGCTCATCGTCCTGTTGTTCTATTTGCCGGTGTCCTGGGCCGATCCCGCCGCCGGTCTGCTATTTGTCGCCGCCGGCATCACGGACTCCCTCGACGGCTATCTCGCGCGACGACTCGGCCAGACCTCCCGCCTCGGCGCCTTCCTCGATCCGGTGGCGGACAAGCTGGTCGTCGCCATCGCCCTCGTCTTGCTCGTGAGCCGGGACGCTCGTCCCCTGATCGTCCTCACCGCCGCCGTCATCATTGGTCGCGAGATCACGATCTCGGCGCTGCGCGAATGGATGGCCGAGATCGGCGAACGCCGCAAGGTCGCTGTCTCACAGCTTGGCAAGTACAAGACGATCCTGCAGATCGTGGGGTTGTCGATGATGCTCTTCCGGCACGACTTGCTCGGGTTGCCCATTTACTGGCTTGGCGTGATTTTCACGGAGCTTGCGGCCGCGGCGACTTTGGTATCCATGGTGGCGTATCTGCGGGCGGCCTGGCCTGAGCTGAGGCGCTGAGACTTCCTCCGTGCGTGCTGGCACCCTGGGGCTCTCGGCCAAGTAGGCAGCGGGCAGGCAAACCTCTACCCGTCCGCGCCCGCATCGCTAGTCACTTTTTATAGCGCTGCCCGCGCGGCCGCGGCGCCTCGGGCCGGGGGCAAATAGCCGCCCTCCACGGCGCTCCGCGTTTTCCCGAAAATTCCGCTAAGTAGGCGACGGGACACGACTTTTACCCCAAGCCGCCCCTCGATTTGCCTTGACTTCGCAGCCTTTCGACCTACAATTCCCGCCCTGCTTGCTAGAGACGCGGGAATAGCTCAGTTGGTAGAGCACGACCTTGCCAAGGTCGGGGTCGCGAGTTCGAGTCTCGTTTCCCGCTCCATCTAGCACCGATTTCGATAGCCCCGCCCACGCGGGGCTTTTGATTTCGACACCCGCGACGACGCACCCGTCATTCCTCGCGAGGCTAGGTGGCAGAGTGGTCATGCAGCGGCCTGCAAAGCCGTCTACGCCGGTTCGATTCCGACCCTAGCCTCCAGACCCACCTAACAACCTTTCCTGAATACCCCCCGTGTCCCGGAATGCGTCATTTGTCGTTGCTGTGGTGGAGGTTTCCACTCGAGAACGGCACGGATGTCGCGACAATTGGCTCGTCTGGGGACATGCGGCAAATTTAATCATCCGACGCAAGGTTGTTTCTAGATACGTTAGACGAGTTCCAGTCGCACCTCTCGGCCAACGATAGCCGCTGCGCGGCGTAGGGTGGCGAGGGTAACGCTATCGTTTTCAGGATCAAGCAAGCGATCCAGCTGGACGCGGCTGGTCTTCATCCGACGGGCCATCTCTACTTTAGAGAGATTCTGCTGTTTCATCGCTTCTTCAAGCTGCATCGCGAGAACTCGTTTGATCGCGGTCGTTTGCACGCGCTCATAGATGCCTTCGTCCTTCAGGAACGAGTCGAAGCTCTCGCCGAGGTGGGGACTTTTCCCTTTGCGGGGCTTTGTCATTTCTTTAGGTCCTTCATGCGCTGGCGGGCAATATCGACGGCAGCGTCTGGCGTCTTTTGCGTCTTCTTCACGAATCCATGTAGCAACACCATCTGTCCTTCGTATGGCGTAAACAGCATCCGGGCAATTCGGTTGTTCGGCAGGCTGCTCCGTACTTCCCAAAGGCTAAGGCCTATTGGGGCGCAGGTTGGCTTGCCAATGGGCCACCCGTATTCAACGGTCGCGATGTCCTCGCCGATGATGCGGCGATCGTCAGGCGATAGCTCCATCAGGAACTCCCGAGCGGGGCGGGTTCCCTGCTGCGTCCGGTAAAAGATCGCCGGGAGCCTCTTATGAGTTGCCACCGGAAATCCTCGACGTGAAGAGTGTGTACCAAAAATAGTACATGGTCAAGTGTCGTTGGAATAGGGCGCCGTTCGGCGTCATGGTGACGTTCTCCCAGTATGCGCGTTGATGGGCGAATTCCCGCCTGTCGGCGAGCTGGCCTTGTTGATGATCATATTCTACGCCTGTCGATGTTTGAATTGGCGCACTAGATGTAGATGTTTGTTTTTCTAATTGATGCGAAGTAATGATCGCGCCAAACGAGGTTGGTGGTGTTCATCGCCATGTGTTTTTTGCACGCCCGAGTCGGCGCGTGAATTCGTCGGCGTTGCCGCGTGCGATTTCGGATGGTAACGCCTGACGCGTATTCGCGAGGTGTTGAATAAAGGCTACGACGACGCGTTCTTTATCCGTCAGCACGCGTGGCAAGTGACACGTGAAATCTGTGCAGCTTGGCAAAAATCAACTGCTGTTATCGCCGCGCACTCTGGCGGGATTCGCGCTGATCTATTCGGGCGGCGAGGGCATTCAGGCATCGTTGGTGACCAACTACGTGGGGAAGCGCTTTTTCGATATGCAGAATACGATTGTCGCCGGATCTTACATCACGATCGACACGACGCTTGGCTACGCCTTCGATTGCTATTACGGTTTCAGTCAACGTTTACAACCTGACGGACCGGCGCGAGCCGGTGTTGGAGAGCGGGCTGGGTGAGGGGCAGTTCTATCTTTTGCCCGGGCGCCGGGTGTTTCGGGAGGTCTCCGCTGCTCTATGAGCGCTATCGTTCTTGAGGGGTTTGGGCGTACCCACCTCTCGTCGTTCGGCGATTCAGGTCGGCGCAGCATCACGCATACCCGAGGTGAAGCCCCTGTGCCGCGGCGTGGCTGCGGCTTGTGGGACTGAGTGTTGCTACAACACGGAGGGAACTAATTGGAGGTGAGTGATGCGCGGCGACATCCATCCGGGGGAGACCTCTCCAGGCGGAGCCAAGAACCGCCGCGGACCTATTTCACCGACAGGTGATCGGAGATTGGCGTTGCGGAGCAAAGGCACGCGCCAGCGCATACGGCTAAGCGATGATCAGTCTCCCGCGGTGGCGGAAGATCGACGTCGTAAGCGGAAACGCGGAATCAAGACGGGAGAGGTGGATCGCGGGTCAGGGCCGAGCTAACCGCAGCGGCGGGCTAGGCGCTGCTGCGTCGGAGTCATTCGCGTGAAAGCGAAATTGATGTGGGAGGGGGCAGGGCAGCGTACCTTCGTTATCGTGTTGGATCCGGGTGAAGACCAGATTAAAACAATCGGCGAATTCGCCGCGGCGGAAAAGGTAGTCGCCGCTTCGCTGACTGCACTGGGTGCATTTGAGCGCGTCACCCTCGGCTGGTTTGACCTGACACAACGGACATATCGGCCCATCGAAGTCTCCCAGCAATGTGAGGCGCTGAGCGTACTTGGTGATATCGCATTGGATGAACATGATCGGCCGAGTGTTCATATCCACGCCGTGGTAGGTCTGGCTGACGGAACCACCCGTGGCGGGCATTTGCTCAAAGCCGCCGTGCAACCGACTCTGGAAATTACTTTGATCGAGGTACCCGGACATCTGCGTCGACGGAAGCGACGCGAATTGGGCATCCCTCTGATCGATCTATCCTAAGCCAAGGCTCACCAATGAGCAGCAAACAGGCCCAGGCGCTTGCGATCAAATTGTCGCGTGAGCGCCGTGCGGGCAAAAACATTCCGCCACCACCGGAGGGCCGTTACTCGCGGCAAACCCGGGAAAAGGTCAAGAAGGATCTCGAGGTTGGAAGGGCACGGCGCAAGCATTCTGGCCGGAAGAAGCAGGCGAGTGGATCGCCTAGACGCAAGAAGTCCTCGCGCGCAAAGAAGCGCTCCCCCTAGGAATAGGGCAAACGTCAAAGGTGATGGCTGATGTGCCGCTGTGGCGCGTTGGCCATCAACTTGTTGAAGTCCGGGCCGCTCACTCGAATCAGCGACGAGTGATCGCCGGCCTCGAAATACACCGCCGGATTGTCCATGAGCTCCTGATCGACGATGGTTTCGAGGCCATAGGCTTGTCCAACGGCGGGGACAGCTCCCGGCGCGCAATCCTCGAAGAGCTCGGTCAGTTTCGATTCTGGAGTGAGAGTCAAATTGCGGCTGAGCTCCCGGCTCATGGCGTCAAGGTCCAGCTTATGGCTGGCCGGGATCACTGCCACGAGATAGCCGCTGTCGTCTTCCAGCACGATCGCTTTGGCGAGCCGATCGCCGCGCACGTGGGCCGCCTCCGCTGCATGGGCGGCATCAGAGGTGGGTGAATGCACGACCGTGTCGTAGTTAACACCCGTCTGAATGAGATGTGTTTTCACGGACGCGGCTATGGACATGGTGGCGCTCCCGAGGTGTTGCACTCCGCGGCTGAGCAAGTTGGAACTCCGTATGCGCAAAGTGTGCACGCCTGCAGTGGCCGACGCAACAATCTGCCGGGGCCCACGCCCCGTTCAGGCGTGGACTGTTACCCTGCGGGGCTTCTTGCTGACAGCCGGAACTGATCAGAGAACTCACCGTTATCTTCGCAGCGACGATGCGGAGGGTAATCACATGGCGCTCTAGCGGGCGAGAAAGTCGGCAGGCGCCGTGGCGTTATCGCCGCGTTGTCGCGCAGCTCGACCCCACTGGGCCTATCCGAGGGCTATTGCCAATTTGAAAGACGATTCCTTCGGTCGAGAAATCGGCTTCCGACACGTCCGATAGAGGGGCGCCGAAACGGCGCAGCGCCCTCATCAGGTTGGAAGCATTGTCCGGTGCGGCGCGGACGAAGACGTCCATATCCTTGGTGGCTCTTGGATAGCCGTGAACAGCGACCGCATAAGCGCCTACGAGAAGAAACCTAACTTTTTCCTCTAATAAGCACTGCAACATGTCTTTGTAGTCTTCGTTGAGCATCGGTACCCCGGAAAAAGACCCACGCGTCTTTGGTCAACTCCCAGACCTGCGACAGGCGTTCTTCGGGCGTACCGGGCATGTACCCGCCGTCGTCAGCCTCGGCATGCGAGCGGTAGACACGCACCTGATGTCGATCGAGGGACCGCATCGCTTACAAAACCCCTGCTGATAAATCGTAACAAAGAGAGTACTCCTGGGGGGGAGCTCCAGCAAGGAATTACAGCCACCCTGCTGCAGAATCGTGCCTGTTGAGAGTGCGCCGACGACGTCACGCACACGGTGTCCCGGGGTCACGCACTGGGTTCGTTCAGCCTCCACACGGGCGATCAGCCGCGCGCCTCGCGAGCGATCGCGGCAAGTCCGCCGAGCGCGTATTCCACCATGTGTCGCGTGTTCTCCTCCACCGCGTCCGGACCGAAGGAAACGGCAGGGTATGTTCGCTCGACGCGCTCGGGACCGATCAGAAAAAGGACGCCGAAAGGGGCCATGATGTTGATGCAAGAGCGCACGACGGCGGGGTGATCCGTGGGTAGCCCAGTCAAGGCACTTACGATGGCCGTCAGAATGGCCGCCCGTGCACGCATCTCCTTGGTGCGCATCTCGTCGAAAATGGGGTTGGGATTGACGATCTCGCGGCTGAGCAGCCGCAGAGCCCAGCTGTAGGAGGCCGGCGCCGAGAGCACTTTGACCAGCAAGCGGATGAACGCGGTCAGCTTTTGCTTTGGATCGCTCTCGCGTGCAACCGCCGCCGCAAGCGCTTCCGAGGGCACCAACCGATCGCGCGCTGTCATGATGACTTCCCGGTAAAGATTATCCATGCCACCAAAGTGATAGACCACGGCCGCTGCGTTGGCGCCACTGCGCTTGCAGATCTCCTTACCCGTAGCGCCCGCGAAGCCTTTTTCGCTAAACACCTGGGCGGCCACCTCGAGCAGCTGCTCGCGTGTGCTACGGCGTTGCGTCCCCGACCTGGGCGTCACGGGCGCCGCGCGCCGTCGGGTGCGCACAATATTTCGTCGACTCATACGTCTCCAACCTGAGGCCCAAGATTACATCATCCATATCCGCTCAAATTCAAATTTGAATTTGACTGGAAACCGGGCGACCGTTAAGTTGCCTGTGCATCAGCAGCGCAAAGGACTCTCATGAGCAAGGTCCGGATCGGGGTTGTGCTTGCCGTGGCGCTGGCGGGCGCGGCAGCCATCATCTGGTGGCTGGCCGATCGCCACACACAGCCTGACGAGCTCCAGTTGTACGGCAATGTCGACCTGCGCCAGGCGGACCTGCCCTTCAACGCCAGCGAGCGGGTGCTCGAAGTCCTGGTTCAAGAGGGCGATCACGTCAAGCGCGGGCAGCTCATGGCCCATCTCGATCCTACACGCATCCAGCCGCAGGTCGCCAAGGCTGAAGCGGACGTGGCTGCCGAGCAGCAGGTCGTGAACCGTCTGCACGCGGGCAACCGTCCCGAAGAGATTGCCCAGGCGAGGGCCAACGTGCTCTCGGCTCAGGCGGATACCGCAAACGCCCGCCGGCAATACGACAGGTTGGTCGAGCTTGCGCGCACTTCCTCCGGACGGGCTGTCAGCCAACAGGATCTCGACAGCGCGCACGCGGCACTGGATGTGGCGGAGGCCCGGCTGGCCGTGAATCGCAAGGCGCTCGATCTGCAACTCGCGGGTCCGCGCAAGGAGGACATCGCGCAAGCCGAAGCGCAATTGAGAGCGGACGAGGCCCAACTCGCTCTGCTACGCCGCCAGCTTGCCGACACGGAGCTCCGTGCACCGCTTGACGGCGTGGTGCGCTCCAGGCTGATTGAGCCCGGGGAGCTTGCCTCGCCACAGAAGGCGGCATTCACTCTCGCGATCACCGATCCGAAGTGGGTCCGGGCGTACATCGCCGAGAGAGACCTCCACGCGGTGCGCGAGGGTATCGCTGCCGCGGTGACCGTGGATGGTGGAGCGTCGCCGTTCCAGGGTTGGGTGGGGTTCATCTCTCCGGTCGCCGAATTCACACCCAAGACCGTGCAAACTGAGGAGTTGCGCTCCAGCCTGGTCTACGAGATCCGGGTGTTCGTCAAGGATCCTGGCGACCAGCTACGCCTGGGAATGCCGGCAACCGTGCACGTGAGCCTGAAAGATCATGAACAACACCAACGGTGAGTTGCCTGTAGTGGTGTCGGCGCGCGATGTTCGCATGTGCTTTCGGCCACCGCGGCAGCCGCCAGTCCAGGCCCTCGATGGCGTATCCTTCGGCGCACCCCGTGGCAAGTTGACGGCGCTGGTGGGCCCCGATGGCGCCGGCAAGACCACTTTGATCCGGCTCGCCACGGGACTGCTGCGGCCAGACAGTGGAGAGCTCACTGTCCTGGGTATCGATGTCGCCTCGCATCCTCAGCAGATCCAGGACCGCATCAGCTACATGCCACAACGATTCGGCCTGTACGAGGACCTGACCGTCGCGGAAAATCTCAATCTCTACGCAGACCTGCACGGCGTCTCACAGGAGGCTCGGCGCGAGCGCTATGCGCGTTTGATGGAAATGACCGCACTGGGGCCCTTCACGAACCGGCTCGCCGGCAAGCTCTCTGGCGGGATGAAGCAGAAACTCGGGCTCGCGTGCACGTTGGTCCGCTCGCCCGACCTGTTGTTGTTGGACGAGCCGACCGTTGGCGTCGATCCACTGTCCAGGCGGGAGTTGTGGGAAATCGTGCGCGAGCTCGTGGACGGGCAGGGTCTGACGGTCCTGCTGAGCACGGCCTACCTGGACGAGGCCGAGAAATGCGGTCACGTGATTTTGCTCCATCAGGGTAAAGTGCTCGCGCAGGGGCGGCCCAGTGACTTGACGGACGTCGCCAAGGACCGGGTGTTCATTGCCGAGTTGCCCGAAGGACAGAGCGCGCGGGTCGTGCAATCCCGACTCCTCGATGAGCCGGGTGTAATAGACGCCTTACCCGACGGCGGTCGTGTTCGATTCGTACGCGCCGAGGGGAGTGGCCCACTCGAGGTCAAGGAGCTCAGCGGCGCGCAAGTGTCCGCTGTGGCGCCCCGTTTCGAGGACGGATTCATGACGCTGCTGCGTCGGGTTGCCAATCAGGAGCAGGCCGCGGCCATTTCGCTGGCCCGACGGCCAATGGCGAAAGATGACGAAATCGCGGTGCATGTCCGCAATCTCGTCAGGAAGTTCGGCGCTTTCACCGCGGTCGATCACATCAGCTTCGATGTGCATCGTGGCGCCATTTTTGGCCTGCTCGGACCCAACGGTGCAGGGAAAACAACCACATTCCGCATGCTGTGCGGCCTGCTACCCGCAACGGAAGGGGAGTTGTCCGTAGCGGGCGCGGATGTGCGCTACGCGCGCGCCGAAGCGCGCGCTCACTTGGGCTATGTCGCCCAGAAGTTCTCCCTGTATGGGCCCTTGACGGTGACCGAAAATCTCGAGTTTTTCGCCAGCGCTTACGGACTGCGCGGGTCGCGAAAGCGGTCGCGCATCGCCTGGGCCATGGAGCAATTCGAGTTGGGAGCGCACGCTGGCGAGAACAGCGCCGACCTGCCGGGCGGCTATAAGCAGCGCCTGGCCATGGCAGCGGCATTGCTGCATGAGCCGGAGATTCTCTTTCTCGACGAGCCGACCAGTGGTGCCGACCCCTTGGCGCGCCGTGCGTTCTGGAGGCGGATCACGGCGCTGGCGGAGCAGGGCGTGACCATCATCGTGACCACTCATTTCATGCAGGAAGCGGAATATTGCGACCGGATCGCAATCATGGATGCGGGTCGGGTGCTGGCCGAAGGCCCTCCGGGCGAGATCCGGCGCATGGCCGAGTCTCGCGAGGGCGGCGAGCCTTCCATGGAAGACGCCTTTATCGCCGTTGTTGCAAAAGCGCGCCGTGGCGCAATGTCCGCTGAGGCCGCGGCATGAGCTTCCTGAATGACAAAGCCCGCCGAGTTCGCGCGCTGGTCGTGAAGGAAACCCGCCAGGTCGTCCGCGACCCGTCCAGTATCGCCATTGGTGTCGTGCTACCGATCATCCTGATTTTGTTGTTCGGATACGGGCTGTCGTTGGACGTAAAGGACGTGCCCCTGGCTGTGGTGGTCGAAGACTCCTCGCCGAGCGCCCTCGAGCTGGTGGCGGGATTTCAGCTCTCCCCGTACTTCCGCGCTCAGATCACCCGCAGCATGCCGCCGGCCGAGAAGCTCATGCTGGAGCACCAGGTGGATGCGATAGTCAGGATTCCACCCGATTTCGCACGTCAGGTGAATTCGGGCCAGGCAGAATTGCAGGTATTGCTACACGGAGGGGACGCCAACCGCGCTCGCATCATCCAGGGCTACGTGCAAGGGGCGCTTCAGGCGTGGAACGCTCGTCAGGCAGCCGAGGGCAAGTCCGTCGGGGGTGAAGGCGGCTCGGCAGTCGTGCAAATGCGCCTTTGGTTCAACGATGCGAACGAAAGTCGCTATTTCCTCGTACCGGGATTGATCGTGCTCGTGATGACACTCATCGGGGCCTTGCTCACCGCGATGGTGATGGCTCGGGAATGGGAGCGTGGCACGTTGGAATCGCTGTTCGTGACACCCGTGCGCAGCGACGAAATTCTGCTCGGCAAGACCATTCCGTATTTCCTGCTGGGCCTGATCGGGCTCCTTCTGTGTATCGTCTCGGCGAAGTACCTGTTCCACGTCCCGCTGCGCGGCACCTTGCCGGTGTTGCTCATCGCCTCGATGTTGTACGTGCTCGTGGCGTTGGGTATCGGTCTGCTGATCTCCTCGGCCGTCAAGAATCAGCTCATCGCGAGCCAGCTCTCGATGCTCGCCACTTTCATGCCGGCGCTGATGCTCTCAGGGTTTCTCTTTGACCTACGCAGCATGCCCGCCGCGATCCGAGTCATCACCTTCGCGTTGCCGGCACGTTATTACGTTACGCTGCTGCAGACGATATTCCTGGCCGGGAACGTCTGGAGTGTGATCGTACCCAACCTGGCGATGCTGGCAGGCATGGCCGCGCTTCTTGCGCTGGGTAGTCGCGCGGTCACACGCAAGCGGCTCATTTGAGGCATCCAGGATGGCGTCCATGATGGAATCTTTGCTGCGCATCATCGCCCTGACCCGCAAGGAGCTGCTGGCCGTTCTCAAGGATCCACGCAGCCGCATGAGCCTTCTCATTCCGGCAATCGTGCAAAGCCTGGTGTTTGGTTATGCCGCGACCTACGACCTCAATCACGTGCCCTATGCTGTGCTGGACCAGGATCACAGCGCCGCTTCGCGGCAACTGCTCGCCGGACTCGACGGCTCGGGCGTGTTCGAGCGGGTAGCCGATCTGCGCAGTGTGGGGGAGATCCGCACCTGGATCGATCGCCGTCGTGCCCTGTTGGTCGTGCAGATCAACCAGGAGTTCGAGAAACAGCTCCAGCGTGGACAGGCCGTGGACGTGCAGATCATCGCCGACGGTCGCAACTCCAACACCGCGGCCACCGCCTCGAGCTACATCACCGCGGTGGTCGGTGCGTTCAACCAGCGCTGGCGTCAGGATCACGGCCAGCCCCCTGACGTGCTGACCGCGAGCGACCGTGCATGGTACAACCCGAACCTCGAGACCCGCTGGAACATCATTCCCGGCCTGATCGGCACGCTGGCCTTGATTCAAACCCTGATGCTCACGGCAATGTCGGTGGCCCGCGAGCGCGAGCAGGGGACTTTCGACCAACTGCTGGTGACCCCTATCAAGCCATTCGAGATCATGGCGGGCAAGGCGCTGCCGTCCATGGTGATCGGAACCGCACAGGCGACCGGTGTGTTCCTGGTTGCACAGTTGTGGTTCCAGATTCCGTTCGCCGGCTCGGTAGTGACCTTGTATCTGGGATTGATCATGTTCCTGTTGGCCGCGGTGGGCATCGGGTTGCTGCTGTCCTCGGTGATGGCCACCATGCAGCAGGCGATGCTGTCGGCGCTGCTCTTCATCATGCCGTTTTCGCTGCTGTCCGGGCTGACCACGCCCATCAGCAACATGCCCACTGTGCTGCAGTACTTCACCGCTATCAATCCACTCATGTACGCCATAGATATCGCCCGGCGTGTCTACCTGGAAGGCGTGGGGCTGTCTTTACTGGCACATGACCTGTGGCCTTTGGCCCTGATCGCGGCCGTCACCCTGAGTGCTGCTGCGTGGATGTTTGGCCATCGGGTTACGTGAGGTTCACATGATCGCAACACCGATGATGAGGCCGGGCCGCCGGCTCGTCCCGCATACCCGGCTCTGGCTCATCGCGACTGCCGCGCTGCTGACGTTGGGATGCTCGGTGGGTCCAGACTTCAAGCGCCCGGACCCGCATGTGCCGGCGCAATGGTCCCGTGCATCAGCCTCCAGTGCGCTCAACACCGAGCCGCAGGCGGTCGTCGATTGGTGGAGCACGTTCCAGGAGCCCATGCTCTCTTCACTCATCGAGCGTAGCGCGGCCTCGAATCTCGACCTGCGCGCCGCCGTGTTGCGGATCTCCGAGGCGCGGGCCCAGCGTGAAGTGGCCGCGGCGGCCTTTTGGCCCAAGGTGGATGCCAACGCCTCCTTTACGCGGCAGCGGATCAGCGAGGCGACGGCGAACGGGGCCGCTTTGACTCACTTGGGCAATGTCAAGATTCCCGGTGTGCCGGCGATCGGCTTTCCGAATCCGTACAACCAATTCGAGCTCGGGGCCAGCGCCTCGTGGGAAATAGACCTGTTCGGTCGTGTACGGCGGTCGGTGGAAGCGGCCAACGCCGATCTGCAGGCGTCCGTCGAAGACCAACATGCGGTGTTCGTTTCATTGTGCGCGGATGTAGCTCGCACCTACATCGAGTTACGCGGCGCGCAGCTGCGCAAGGAAGTGACGGATCGTAGCCTTGCCACACAGAAGGAAATCTACGACCTCACCCGTCAGCGGCGGGCAGTGGGGATGACAACCGAGTTCGATGTTGCAAACGCCGGCGCGCAACTCGACAGCACCCAGGCTCAGGTTCCACAACTGGATAGTGAAGTGACTCGGGACATCAACCAGTTGAGTCTACTGCTGGGCCGTGAGCCGGATGCATTGCGCAGCGAACTGGTAGCCGTGCGGGCGGTGCCGCAGGTCCCGCCGACTCTACCTACCGGATTGCCTTCGGATCTGGCCAGACGCCGTCCCGACATTCGCCAGGCCGAGGCGCGTTTGCACGCGGCGACTGCTCGCATAGGAGTTGCAGTGGGTGACCTGTTTCCGCGCCTCACCCTCAGTGCCTCCGGAGGTACCCAGTCGGAAACCGGCTCCGACCTGCTGAAGTGGGCCAGTCGCTTCGGCTCCATCGGCCCGAGTTTCGAGCTGCCGCTCTTCGATGGCAGTCGTTGGGCGACCGTGCGACTGCAGAACGTCAAGGCGCAGGAAGCGGCGCTCGACTATGAACGGACAGTGCTGTCGGCGTTGCACGAAATCGAGAATGCGCTTGCCGCCTACAAAGCCGATCACGATCGCGGCGTCTCGTTGGCCGCGGCCGTCGAGGAGAGCCGGGATGCGCTGAGCCTGGCGCGAGACCGCTATTCCAGCGGGGTAGCCAATTTCATCGATGTGCTCGATGCGGAGCGTACGCTACAGCAGAACGAGCTGTCGCTGTCGACGAATACAACGGCCGTCGCCACGGATGTGGTGGCTATCTACAGGGCATTGGGCGGGGGCTGGGAAACCAGCTTGCAATAGAGCCGATATCTGGATCGTCATACCACCGCTGTCATGGCTGCGGCTTGTGTGTGGCCGCATGTCCGGAGAAGGCGATCACCCTGCAGCGAGCCCGCAAGGTCGTGCCCTGATCGAGGGACCTTTGCCTTTACGGCGCGCCATAAGCAAGCGTTACCCTGGGAAACCAGATGCTTTGCCATCGGCCGATCTTGTCTGACTCCGTCAGGGCCTGCGGTGAAACGGGTTGCTCGTCGCCGAACCGTTCTGGTGTATCGATCGCCTTGGCATTGACAGCAGCGTAAATTTGTTCGCCACTTCGGTAGAGCGCACCGATCAATACCCCGCACGTGGCGCAAAGCAGGCATTCGGCAGCACCACTGCCTTGTCGATACATTCGAGTATCGCGCTCGGCCTTGATCCGAATGCGCACCGAACCTTGGGGATCGGAGATATAGGCAGCACCGTGTTTGCTACAAAACGTGCAGTCGCACGCCCGTGGCCGGTAGGTGCTCACGTGCTGGGGCAAGTCGATCTGCAGGAGAATATTGCCGCAGTGGCAACCACCGCTCAGGTTGGGCATAAGAGTGCCAGCAAAATGCCGTCGCTCGCGCATTTTCCTGCGTGAGCGTGCAAATTACAATGCGCGACGTCCCGGAGAAGTTTCTTTCGGTTACTAGCAGTTACCCAACAACACATTCCCACGCCGCTCAATTTCATCCGCGGGCGTCGAATGCGGTCATTGGCGCATGCCCATCATCCGCTTGCCCAACGCGGGCCACGCGTCGAAAAGCCGGAATACAGCTTTGGTCCCAAAGCGGCGCACGCGGGAAGGGGTGTGCAGAAGCCGCATTTGTGACAAAGACGCACGGACCGCTGCGAAGCCGTAATCAATCATCGACCGCTCATACGTGGCGAGGGCGGGCAAGAGATCCCGTCGGCCGCTGTAGACATCTCGCAGGGTGTCACGGAGCAGGGCGGCGTCACGCAAGGCGGTGTTCGCACCGACACCTCGATACGGTGTCATGTTGTGTAGAGCATCGCCGAGAAGCGTCACACGGCTGGTAGGCCAAGGAGGCAGGGGAACCGATGACTTGACTGCGAAGGGCGCGATGGCGGTTGTTTCGGTACGCTCCACGAGGTCGCGGATCTGAGGGCTCCAGTCGTAGATTTGCGCCAGCACTGCCGCCTTAGCATGCTCACCGGCTACTTCCTCGGCGGGTTTGGTGATGCTGAGGATGTCTCGACGCGTCGAGAAGCCCCACATGACATACTCTTCGGGGTCATACTCGGATGGCGCACCCTGCGGGTATTCGACCGCGCCGCCAAACATAAACCCACCGCGGGGGCCGAGAATGAGGGTCGGGCCTTTGAAGAATGCCGCGGGTGTCTCGCCCCGCGCGCCGGGTCTCAATGCAACCTTGCCGGAAATTCCGAGGAGTCCCGTATCGATCCGTTGCGCCTGTGGCAAGAGCTCACGGCGCACTCGCGAAGAGGCGCCATCCGCACCGACGAGAATATCGCCCTCAGCCGTGGATCCATCCTCGAAATGAGCGATCACGCGACCGTCGGCCGGCATCTCGAACGAAGAGAAAGTCTTGCCAAACGTAACGGCGCCGTCCAATCCCTTCAACAGGATCTGTCGTAGGGCAATGCGGCTGACCGGACGCGGTGCCTCGGGTGCCGACTGATTCGTCTCGGGGAGGTCGATCGCAAGCAAGCGGTGGAGCTTGTGGTCCAGGAAAGTGACAGCGGTGCTGATTTTGGCCGATGCGGCGATATAGCGCGCGAAGCTCTCTTTTGGAAGGCAGGATTGCAAGGCGCGAGCGCCCGTCGCATTGATGGTCAACCGGTATCCCTGCGGACGATCGGTCGCGGAGTGGTCCCGCTCGAAAACGCGGAAGGGAATGCCTGTTGCCAGGAGACCATGGGCGAGGCAGAGTCCGCCCGTACCGGCGCCGACTATCATCACCGTTGGTCGGTCCATGTGATCCGGCTCCTTGTATGCGCTGTGGGGCGGCGCGCAGGCTGATCAGGCAACGCAAGCTGCCTTTCCGGTGCGGACCTGTCAAGGTAAACAGGAGGCGCGCAGTCCATGTCAGGTGAGTCTACGTCCGAGAAAACCAGGGCACATTGGGAAGGAGTCTACGGCCGACGTGCCCTGACCGAGGTCAGTTGGTACGAGCCTCATCCGGTGAAGTCGCTCGAGCTGATCCGAGAGACGGGGGTGAGCCGGGAAGCACCCCTCCTCGATGTGGGCGGCGGCGCTTCGTTCCTGGTGGATAGCCTGTTGAGCGAGGGTTTCTCCAACCTGACGGTGTTGGATATCTCCGCGCTGGTGCTCGGGAGGGTCCGCGATCGCCTCGGCGAGCAGGGCGCTCGCGTCACCCTGGTGCAGGCTGACGCGTCGGAATTTCAACCCGATCGACGCTATGCCCTGTGGCATGACCGCGCGGTGTTCCATTTCCTGGTGGCGGCGGAGGATCGGGCGCGCTACCTGGAGACCCTCCGCACTGCTCTGTTACCGGGAGGTCACGTGGTGATGGCGACTTTTGGCCCCCAAGGGCCTGAGCGTTGCAGCGGTCTGCCCGTGCAACGGTATGATGCGAAAAGTCTGAGCGAGACGCTCGGCAGTGACTACCAGCTGGTGCGCTCTTTTTTGGAGGACCATCGGACGCCAGGGGGCGTCCTGCAACAATTTCTTTACACCCGCTATCAACGCGCGTGATCCTGGCGCTGGGCCGCGGCAAACCCGCGGCGGGCATCCCATGTGCTAAGCAACGGCCCTGACGGCTACCCCGGCGAGAGCAACCTATGGCACCGAATACACGACCCGCTACTGCAAAGCTCGAGCGTGCGCCCCAGGTGGGAGCGGCGGACCCGGAACGTCGCAACTCCCCAATCCAGACCGACCCCGAGCAGTCTTTCGAGTTGCTGCGCGAGCAGGTCGGTGATGTGAGTGCCGGGTGCTACTTCAATGACGCTTTCTACCGTGAAGGCAGTCATGTCCTGAGCGGCACCACTTATCTGCGCTGCGAGCGCGGAATCTGGGTAGAGGTGGGAAGCCAGGTGCCGGAAGTGCCCTAGGAGCACTCCCGGCGCCGCCGCCGGGCGAACAGTCAGGAAGTCACTTCGAGCGTGACCGTCTTGAGCTCCGCCGAGTTGGGTCCCGCCATGACTTCAAACACGCCCGGCTCGACGACATGTCGCATGTGCTCGTCCCACATGGAGAAAGCGTCGCGGTCGAGCGTGAATTGCACGGTTGTCGTCTGCCCGGGCGCCAGGGTCACCCGGCGAAAGCCCTTGAGCTCCTTGACCGGCCGCGTTACCGAGCTGACGGTTTGATGCAAGTAGAGCTGCACAACCTCGTCACCGGCGACTTTCCCCGTGTTACGAACGTCCACCGATACCGTGACAGGTTGATCAGCGCGAGTCCGTGGCGCCGACAGGCGCGGCGGGCCGATCTCGAAGCTCGTATAGGACAGGCCGAACCCAAAGGGAAACAGCGGCTGCGCCGATTCGAACAGGTAGCCGCGATGGGCGCTCGGCTTGTAGTTATAGAACACGGGCAGTTGCCCCACCGAGCGGGCCACGGTCAGGGGCAGCTTGCCACCGGGATTGGCGTCGCCGAACAGGATGTCGGCCACCGCGGTGCCCCCTTCCTGACCGGGATACCACGCCTCGAGCAAGGCGTTGGCTTTGTCCACCACTTCGGGAATGGACAGTGGCGACCCGTTGATGAGCACGACAATCACCGGCTTGCCGAGAGCGAACAGCGCTCGAGCCAGGTCATCTTGTTGGGCGATGAGTCCCAGGCTCGCGCGATCACCCAGGTGGTTCGAGGCCCACCCTTCGCGGCTGGTCGCGCCACTGCCGCCGATGACCAGCACAATGTGGTCGGCCTCCTGCGCGACGCGGACTGCCTCCTTGATCCTGCCGAGGTTCTCGTCCCGATTCGCGAGCACGACTTCGTCCGAATACCAATCGCCCTTGTCGGTCAGCCGGACCCCTTCGGCGGTCACCACGCGCACGTGGTTGCCGATTTTCGCCTTGATTCCATCGAGGACGCTGACCGAATGTCCCGGTACGTTGGAATACCCGCCGAGCCGTACCACAGCCGCATTCGGTCCAATAACCGCCAAAGTCTTCAAAGTATCGGCATGTAACGGCAGCGCGCCGTCGTTTTTCAGAAGGACCGCCGTCTTGCGAGCGGCTTCAACCGCGAGCGCACGTGCTTCAGCGTTATCCGTGATTTTTGCGGCGTAGGCGGCATCCGCGTACGGATTCTCGAACAGACCGGCCCGGAACTTCATGCGCAGCATGCGGCGCACCGCATCATCGATCTCGGATTGAGTGACCAGTCCAGCAGCGAGGGCGGCGGGCAATTTCGCGTAGGCCTCACCATCGGGCAGATCGAAATCAACACCGGCATGCAGCGCACGCGCCGCTGCGTGTAGCAGGTCGGGCTCGACGTGATGCAGCTCCTGCAATTGCTCGATCGCTTCGTAGTCGCTGTCGACGGCACCGGTAAATCCCATTTCGCCGCGCAAGATATCGTGCAGCAACCAGTAATTGGCGTGTGAGGGTATGCCATCGATCTCGTTATAGGAGGGCATGACGTTCACCGCATGCGCGGAGCGAATCGCGGCGGCAAACGGGGGAAAGAATACTTCCCGCAGTGTGCGCTCGGATACCGCGGCCGGGCCGGTGTTGGTGCCGCTCTCGGGTTGCCCGTGTCCGGTCATGTGTTTCAAAGTAGCGAAGACCCTGCCGGGCGCCAAGACATCGGAATCACCCTGGAAGCCCCGAACAGCCGCGATTCCCAACTGGCTCACCAGGTAGGGATCCTCACCATAGGTCTCCTCGATTCGCCCCCACCGCGGGTCCCGGGCCACGTCCACGACGGGCGCCAGCGCGAGTTGTACTCCGACCGCGCGCATCTCGCGCGCAGCGACGGTAAAGACCCGCGTCAGCAGATCAGGATCCCAGGAGCTCGCGAGCGCGATCGCCTGTGGAAAACTGGTGGCGCCGCGTGCGACATAACCATGCAGCCCTTCCTCGTGGAACAACACGGGAATGCCCAGACGGGTGTCATTCACCGCGTAGTGTTGGATCGCGTTGACGAGCGCGACCGTTTGACGGGCGTCGCGATAGGGCTGCTCGTAGGGATTGCCGCTGCCGCGCAGGTCGCTTGGCCGCGCTACCTGGCCGATTCCCGCGGGAAACACCTGGCGCGCCTTGGCAGCATCGAAATCTCCCGAAGGCGTGAGAAATTCCTGCTTGCGGTTCCAGATGCAGGTGATCTGTGCGATTTTCTCCTCGAGCGTCATACGCCCCAGAAGATCTTCGACGCGCTGCTCCAAGGGAGCGCGCGCATCCTTATAGAGGGGAGCGTCCTTGCGAGCGCGTGCCGCGGCTGTCGTGAGACCGCCGATTGTTGTTGTGATCGCCACGGCAAGTGTAACAGCCAATACCTGACTCACCCGGGCGGCAGCTCGAGACCTTCGCATGGATTCCCCCCTTCAAGGACATCGGAAAAATTTGTCGAAAAGGATATTGCACTCTTGGCTCTGGTAGCGCTATCATATTTTCAGTGTCGCGGATCCCCCCTGGTCTTGCGGCACTTTAGCTCGCGCCCGGCATGGCGGTGGTGCCCTTGGCTGCCACATGTCGGGCCATCCTTTTTTAAGGCTGCCCGTGCGCTCATTTGCATGTTGGTGACAACGGCGCATGTCCTGGCACCACCGGGAAACATAGAGTCTCATAGTACTGAAGGTCATGCTCCGGAGCCGCATATCCGGCAGGCAGCGGGCGGTGGGACACTGACTGGAAGTACGCGATGCTGGCATCGCGCCACCACTGCGCCTCGTTCTGCTGTATCCGCAAAAACGTGCTGACCTGTGCGTAACGCTCCGGGTCGATCTTGCCCGCAACACTCGCCCAGGTCCGGCGCATCTGCGCGACGACATCAACGCCATGCGTGTAATGGATCACCAGCTCATCCCAGAGCGTGTGTCCGGAGGACATCCGGAAGTCCCAAGGAACGTGGTGAAACCAGAGTAGCAGCTCGTCCGGCACCTGTTTGATATCCCCAAACCGCGCCGCCACCGGGGGCGCGTACTGCGCGACCGCGTTGCTGCCGGTTACAGTGCGGTCGAAGCCGATTCCGGTCGCGTCAGCGCGGTTGAAGTACACGGAGGTCCAATCCGCGCGAGGTCCTCCTGAAACCCAAGGCGCGGGTCCGTAGTGAGTGTCTCGAGCCATCTGGTGATGCAGGCCCAAAGGCGTCATGTAGTCGACGGCCGCCTCGCGCGATCCCATCATCATCGCCACGACCGGCGCCACGAAAGACTCGTCGTTGGAGAAAGTCATCCGTACCCATTCTTCGGCAATGTCGCGCGTGGAGAGCGCCGGATTCCAGGCCAGTCTTCCGAACACGTACCAGTTCGCCTGATCGAAATGCGAGCCGGTCCAGTTCCGGTCGGAGCCGATGTTGGCCACTCCCGCCATCCCCGTCAGCGCATAGCCGAACAGGGAGCCGTCCACGACGTCGGCGACGGTGGCGCCCTTGCCGCGAGTGAAGGTATCCGAGCGAAGTGTTTCCTCGAACAACGGCCCGAGATACACCAGATGGGTGGCGAACCCCAGATACTCTTTTGTGATCTGCACTTCCAGCATGAGCGGCGTATGGGGCATCGCGCCGAAGAGGGGGTGAAAGGGCTCGCGCGGTTGGAAATCGATCGGCCCATTCTTCACTTGCAACAGCACGTTCTGGTCAAACTTGCCATCCAGCGGCACGAACTCCTGGTACGCCTGCTTGGCGCGATCGTCGGGTTGCTGTTGCGAGTAGACGAACGCGCGCCACATGACGATGCCGCCATGGGGGGCGACGGCTTGCGCCAGCATGTTGGCGCCGTCGGCGTGCGAGCGGGAATAGTCCTGTGGACCGGGCTGGCCCTCGGAGTTGGCTTTCACCAGAAAGCCACCGAAGTCGGGGATCAGGCCATAGATCTCGTCCGCCTTGGCGCGCCACCAGGCACGCACAGCGGGATTCAGAGGGTCCGCCGACGGGAGTCCGCCAATTTCCAGCGGGGCGCTGAATCGTGCCGTGAGATACACGCGCAGCCCGTAGGGACGCAACAGATCGGCCAATGCCGCGAGCTTGCGGAGGTAGGGGGTCGTAAGACTGACCGCGCTACCGTTGACGTTCGTGGGCACCATTCCATTGATCCCGATCGAGGCACAGGCCCGCGCGTAATCCGTATAGCGGGGATCCAGATAATCCGGCAGCTTGTGCCAGTCCCAGATCGACTCACCGGCATAGCCGCGCTCAACAGTCCGATCCAGATTGTCCCAATGGTCGAGAATCCGATGGCCGGTACGCGGCGCCGAAGCGATATCCAGGTGCTCGAGAGGCTGGTGTGTCTGCAGGAGTCGCAGGAAATGGAAAGCGCCATAGAGCACGCCGACCGCTTCGTTGCCGGCAATGACGGTGACCCGGTGTCCGTCGAGGGTGAGGCTGCGGATGCGGTAACCCTCCGGGCCGAGGCGCCGCAGATCCAACGCGGCGCGCGCGATCACAGGCGATTCACGGGGAGTGCCAAAGATAAGGGTGCCTTCCTTTGGCTCAGACGATAGGCGAGGGGCCGTCCCTAGCAGCCCGCCAAGCCCGCGAAGGAGCTCGGATTGCACAATGTCGAGCGTCTTCGATGATGAGGGTGGCACGACCAGCTGGTTGAGGCTGCGTCGATAAGTGGCGCTCCACTGTGGCGGCAACGGCCGATATCGCAACCACAAGTCATAGCCGTCCTCGGCACGCGCGGCGGGGAAGGCGGCGAGAAGCACCAGGGCAAGCCAGCACAGGCAGGATCTCATGGCATCGGATGGTACCGCTACCACAAAGGGCCTGCTAACGTACGCGGAGGGAAAACCGCGAGCGAGCACGACGAACAGCCCGCCTCGTGCGATGAGCCAGACCGATATCGGTCAAACGCAAGCATCACGTCGACAACACGAGTGCGGTGCAGCTACGTCCATTGCTACAATCCTTCCTCATCTTCCGTCGGGGTCAATGGTGAAAAGAACGCCAAGACGGCGCCGTAACGCGGTGACCATGCATGAAGTTGCGAGACACGCCGGTGTCTCGCCCATGACTGTCTCGCGCGCTTTGAGTGGGGATGCGCACGTGGAAGCGGCTACGCGACAACGCGTACAGGCCGCGGTAAAGGAGCTCGGATATTCGCCGAACGTCGCCGCGCGCAATCTCGCCCGGGCGGCCTCGCTCCATATTGGTTTGTTATACAACAATCCGAGTGCGGCATACCTAAACGAGCTCCTGGTCGGCGTTCTGGAGCAAAGCAGCCAAGCTGGCTGTCAAATCGTGCTGGAGAAGTGTGGCGCGCGCAACGAGCGC
The DNA here is from genome assembly GCA_964400085.1 of uncultured Steroidobacteraceae bacterium. Lineage (GTDB taxonomy): Bacteria > Pseudomonadota > Gammaproteobacteria > Steroidobacterales > Steroidobacteraceae > 13-2-20CM-66-19. The sequence continues at coordinate 39,091 of CAYNTW010000038.1, forward strand.
TCGGTCATCGAGCGGCTGCTGCGCGATGATGTAGGCGGAATCATCCTGCCGCCGCCGTTGTCGGATTCCAACATCGCGCTGGAGGCCTTGCACGCGGCGAAAGTCCCATTCATCGCGGTGGCCACCGGCCGGCCGGAGGCGGAAGGGCTGTCGGTGCGGATCGACGACCAGGAGGCCGCCGCGGCCATGGTGCGCTACCTGTTGTCGCTTGGCCATCGGGACATCGGTTTCATCGTGGGGGCGCCAAACCAAACTGTCAGCGCGCAGCGTCAGGCTGGTTTCGAGATGGCCTTGCGCGAAGCTGGCGTGCCGGTGCGTCCCGAATGGGTGAAACAAGGCTCTTTCACCTATCGCTCGGGCTTGGAGGTGGCGGAGGAAATTCTCGGCTCCGGCAAGCATCACCCCACGGCGATTTTCGCGAGCAACGACGACATGGCCGCCGCGGCCATGGCCGTGGCGCACCGACTACACCTGGACGTACCCAAGGATTTGACCATTGTCGGTTTCGACGATACGCCCCTCGCCACGACAATCTGGCCTGCGTTGACCACCGTGCGTCAGCCGGTCGCCGCCATGGCCCGCAAGGCTGTCGAGCTGCTGCTGGAGGAAATCAGGCTGCGGCGGCTGGGCGAGACGCTCGGTCCGGTGCAACATGTCATGAATTTCACGCTGGTGAAGCGCGAGTCTTCGGCCCCTATATAGAGCCTTCGCGCACGCCTCAACGCAAATTCCCAAGGATTGACCGAATCGCACGCCCAAGCGAATTGACGTCTGGATTCTGATAGCGCTACCATGCAAAGATCATCGAGCCTGCGCGACCAAGTCCGCGCAAGGCATGAGCCAAGCGGCAAATGAGGGGGGTCATGGGGAAGAGCAACTCTTCGCTGGTCACGGGGGTCACGTTTGTCGCGACGCTAGGAGGGCTCCTTTTCGGGTATGACACCGCTGTCATCTCCGGGGCCGTGAGCTCGATCGACGCGAATTTCATCGATCCGCAACATCTTTCGGAGACCGCGCGCAGCAGCCTATCGGGCTGGACGGTCTCCAGCGCGCTGTTCGGTTGCATCATCGGCGCGATCGTCGCCGGATGGGTTTCGAATGCGATCGGTCGCAAAGGCGGCATGCTGGTCGCCGGCGCGCTGTTTCTGATCTCCGCCGCGGGCTCCGCCTACCCGGAATTCGGGTTGGGTCCCATCGGCGGCATGGGACCGGCCGCGCTGACACCGTTCATTTTGTATCGCATCGTTTGCGGCGTCGGGGTCGGTATCGCCTCGATGCTCTCGCCGCTGTATATCGCCGAGATCGCGCCCAGTCAGATCCGCGGCCGACTGGTGTCCTTCAACCAGCTCTCGATCGTGCTGGGCATGCTGTTGGTCTACTTCGTGAACTGGTGGATCGCATCGCAAGGCGATGAGAGCTGGATCCACAGCACCGGCTGGCGGCTGATGTTGCTGTCCGAAGCCGTTCCGGCCGTGTTGTTCATCATCCTCCTGACTTTTGTTCCCGACACGCCGCGCTGGTTCGTCATGAAAGGGCGCCTGGAGAAAGCGCAGTCGGTGTTGAGCCGGCTGGTCGGGGAAGCCGAGGCGCGCACCACGTTGGTGGACATCCAGAGCTCGCTCGCGGTGGCCGAGCACCCCACCGGTGTCAGCCTCTTCGCCTTCGGCTCGCTGGTCATCGTCGCTGGAGTGCTCCTCTCGGCCTTCCAGCAGTTTGTCGGTATCAACGCCGTCCTTTACTACGCGCCGTTGATGTTCAAGAACCTCGGCGCCTCCACCGACTCGGCCTTGATGCAGACCGTGATCGTCGGTCTTGCGAACGTCATCTTCACGGTCGTCGCCATTCTGACCGTCGACCGACTCGGCCGTAAGCCGCTGTTGATCATCGGCGGCGTCGTCATGGGCGTGGCCATGATGACGCTCGGCTTCCAGTTCAAGGCGAATGCGGAGGGCACGGGCCCGCTGCTGGCGGCCATTCTTTACATCGCGGGTTTCGCATTGTCGTGGGGACCGGTGACGTGGGTGCTGCTCGCGGAGATGTTTCCCAACGCCATCAAGAACCGCGCCATGGCGCTTGCCGTGGCGGCGCAGTGGATCGCGAACCTGTTCGTGTCGTGGTCCTTCAAGGTCCTCATCGGGAATTCCACCCTGAATGCGCTCTTCAATCACGGGTTTCCATACTGGATGTATGGCCTGATGAGCTTCCTGGCCGCCGGTTTCGTGTACTTCTACGTGCCTGAGACCAAGCGGCGCACCCTGGAGGAGATCCAGGATCTGTGGACGAGCCACGGAGCCCGCGCCGCCGCCCCGGTCAAGCAGCCGGCGACGAGTTGATACAGGTGCGCTGCCGCCGATGACGAGGGTTGAGGATTTACTCGTGTTGCAACACCAGCAGACGCGCCTCACGCTGGATCCCCGGCGGGGTGGCGTGATCCGTGAGTTGAGCTGGCGTGGGCACCACATTTTGCGACCAACACCGGTGGACGCGGGTGATGATCCGTTGCAAACCGCGTGCTTTCCGATGGCGCCCTATGTCAACCGGGTAGCCCACGGCCGCTTCGGTTTTGGCGGACACCGTGTACAGTTGCAGAGGAACTGGTCTGAAGATCCGCACCCCCTACACGGCCAGGGCTGGCGCGCATCCTGGGCCGTCACGGCGGCGTCGAAGGCGAACGCAACCCTGCACTTCGAAGGCGGCGCCGACGAGTGGCCGTGGCGTTATCGCTGCGAGCAGCGCTTCCAACTCCTTGCCGAGACGGTTTCGATCGAGCTATCGATTCAAAACAAGGCCGCCGAGCCCATGCCGGCCATGTTGGGCTTGCATCCCTATTTTCCGGATGCCGGACGCGCGCAGCTGCATGCACAACTTCCGCGGGTGTGGATGACGGACGCGCAGGCGCTACCGACCGAGGAGACTCGGACCCCGACCGCCTGGAATTTCGATCCAGCGCGAGCGGTGAGCGCCGTGGCGCTCGACCACGGCTTCGCGGGTTGGAATGGGGTCGCATTGTTGAGTTGGCCGGATCGCACGGTAACCCTCCGCGCGCCCGACTGTCGCTTCCTGCACGTCTACACTCCCGCGGGGCGTGATTTCTTCTGTATCGAGCCGCAAACCGCGCCGCCCGGCGCGCTCGGCCGCGATCCAACCGAGGCGAGCATCGTCGCTCCCGGTGGACGCTTGAGCATGCGGCTTCATTTTACGATCGGAGCGGCATAGGTGTATCTGGGAATCGACATCGGTACCTCGAGCGTGAAAGCCGTGTTGATCGACCACAACGGGTCGATCGTGGGGCAGGGGTCCGATTCGCTTACGGTGAGCCGCCCCGCGCCCGGTTTTTCGGAGCAGGACCCGGAGGCCTGGTGGCGCGCGACGGTAAATGCCGTCAGAAGCCTACCGGCAGCCGATCGCGCGGCGGTGCGTGCGGTTGGTCTGAGTGGGCAGATGCACGGAGCAACACTGCTGGATGCGAAAGACCGTCCGTTGCGCCCGGCAATACTCTGGAATGACGGCCGCTCCGCGCGCGAATGCCTCGATCTGGAGCACCGTGAGCCGGCTGCGCGCAGTATCACCGGCAACATCATGATGCCCGGCTTTACGGCGCCGAAATTGCTCTGGGTCTCGCGCCATGAGCCGGAAATCTTCGCCCGCACGGCGAGCGTGTTGTTGCCGAAGGATTATGTGCGCCTGAAGCTGACGGGCGAGAAGGTCAGCGACATGTCGGACGCTTCCGGCACGGCTTGGTTGAATGTTGGTCAGCGTGACTGGTCTGATGCGCTCCTGGCGGCGACGGGACTGACTCGTGCTCACATGCCCCGACTCGTAGAGGGTACCAGCGCTTCCGGAACCGTCATCGCGGCGGCAGCCGAGGAGTTGCAACTGCCGCGGGTCGTCGTCGCGGGCGGAGGAGGCGATAACGCCGCAAGCGCGATCGGCTTGGGCGTGGTGTCTCCTGGTCAAGCTTTTCTGTCGCTGGGCACCTCCGGGGTGCTCTTCGTGGTGACAGATCGTTTTCGGCCCAATCCGGATAGAGCCGCGCACGCGTTCTGTCATTGTCTGCCGAACCGCTGGCACCAGATGTCGGTCATGTTGACCGCGGCCAGTGTCGTGGACTGGGTCGCGCAACTGACCGGCCAGTCGGATCTTGTGCGCCTGGTCGAAGCGGCGGAGGCGCGTGGTCTGACACGCCATTCGCCATTGTTCCTGCCGTATCTCTCCGGCGAGCGTACTCCGCACAACGATCCGGACGCCCGGGGCGTTTTCTTTGGAATCCGACCTGATACGACACCGGCGGATCTGACCGTGGCGGCACTCGAGGGCGTCGCGCTGGCATTTGCGGATGGTCTGGATGTGTTGATTGAGAAGGGCGGCACAGTAGGTGAGATAAGCGTTACCGGCGGTGGCGCGCGCTTGAACTACTGGGGCCATTTGTTGGCGGCGGCGCTCAACCGTCCACTGGTCTATCGGCGCGGTGGCGAAGTCGGCGCAGCCCTCGGTGCGGCGCGGTTGGCGCGGCTCGCACTCAGCGGCGAGCGTGCCGAGGACATTTGCACGGCACCGCCGATCGACCGCGTAGTACAACCGGACACCGCGTTGGCCTCGTTGCTCGCCATTCGCCGGCGGACCTTCGCGCGGCTTTATCACGACCTCAAAAACGTTTTCGTGGAGTATTCAGCATGACTTTGTTTTCAAGCGTTGAGCCGGTTCGCTTCGCAGGCTCCGCCGCCGCGAGTGAATTCGCTTATCGCGTCTACGATAAGGACCGCCAGGTGCTCGGCAAGCGCATGGAGGACTGGCTGAAGCCGGCCGTGTGCTACTGGCACTCGTTCAACTGGCCGGGCGCGGATATCTTCGGTGGCGGTACGTTGACGCGGCCGTGGATCGGGCCGACGGTGACCCAGGAAATGGCGGACATGAAGCTGGAGGCCGCCTTCGACTTCTTCAGCCGGCTCGGCATTCCCTACTACACCTTCCACGATGTGGATGCGATGGCCACGGCGACCACGCTGAAGGAGCACGATCGGAATCTGAAGACGATCGAGGCGGCCATGGCCAAGAAGATCGCCGCCACCGGCGTGAAGCTCCTGTGGGGCACGGCCAACCTGTTCAGCCACCCCCGTTATGCCGGGGGCGCCGCCACCAGCCCCGATCCCGAGGTCTATGCCTGGGCCGCCGCTCAAGTGCGCTACTGCCTGGAGGCCACGCACCGTCTGGGCGGCCAGAACTACGTGCTCTGGGGTGGGCGCGAGGGCTACGACTCGCTGTTGAATACGGACCTGCCGCGAGAGCTCGACCAGTACGGCCGCTTTCTCTCCATGGTCGTCGAGCACAAGCATCGGATCGGCTTCAAAGGCACGATTCTCATCGAGCCCAAGCCGTTCGAGCCGACGAAGCACCAGTATGACCACGACGTCGCGGGCGTCTTCGCCTTCCTGCAGCGCTATGGCCTAGCCAGGGAGGTGAAAGTCAACATCGAAGTCAACCACGCTACTCTTGCCGGCTTGGACTTCGAGCACGAGATCGCGGTGGCGCGCGCGTACGGCATCTTCGGCTCGATTGACATGAACCGCGGCGATCCACGCAACGGCTGGGACACCGATCAATTCCCCAACAACGCGCAGGAGCTCACGCCGGCCCTCACCCAAATCGTGGAGGACGGCGGCTTCCAGACCGGCGGCTTCAATTTCGACGCCAAGCTGCGGCGCCAGTCCGTGGATCCCTTGGACCTCTACATCGCGCACATTGGCGGCATCGACACTTTGGCGCGGGCGTTGTTGGCGGCCGCCGATGTCGTTACGGAAGGCAAGCTGCGCAAGCTCAAGGAGGAGCGCTACCAAGGGTGGAACGGCGAGCTCGGCAAGAAGATCGCGGGGGGCGATTTCAATCTCGCGAC
>CAYNTW010000039.1:0-41795 GCA_964400085.1 uncultured Steroidobacteraceae bacterium
GTCGAGATGTGTTGAATCGATTTCGATCCAACCTGCCGGGGTGCTCTTGCGCACGAACGCGGTACCGCGCAAATCGGTGATGTCGCCGATCCGCTCGCCCGCGGCCAAGCGGTGCGCGATCTCGCAGATCTGGCGCTCGGCATTGCCGAAGACGAGCAGGTCCGCTTTTGCATCCAACAGGATGGAGCGCCTGACTTTTTCGGACCAGTAATCGAAGTGCGCGATCCGGCGCAATGAGGCCTCGATACCGCCGATCACGATGGGCACGTCCTTGAACGCTTCGCGCGCGCGTTGCGCGTAGACGATGACGGATCGATCCGGCCTTTTACCGCCAACACCTCCCGGCGTGTAGGCGTCATCGCTACGGACGCGTCGATCCGAGGTGTAGCGGTTCACCATCGAGTCCATGTTGCCGGCGGTGATGCCGAAAAACAGGTTCGGTCGACCTAACGCCGCGAAAGGTTCGGCGCTGTGCCAATCCGGCTGGGCGATGATGCCGACCCGGAAACCCTGCGCTTCCAGCAATCGCCCCATGATGGCCATGCCGAAGCTTGGGTGGTCAACGTAGGCGTCACCCGTGACGATGATGACGTCACAACTATCCCAGCCCAGCGCCTCCATCTCGGCGCGCGACATGGGCAGGAACGGGGCCGTGCCGAAGCGGGCAGCCCAGTATTTACGGTAGCTGAATATGTCGCGTGCGGGTTCCATGGGAAGCGCGCATTAGACCACGCGGGGGAGCAAGGTTCACTGGGGATTGGCGCGCGCCCCGGGCGCCTCGGCCTGCTTGGCTAGTGCCTCCGGCAAGCCGGGCACCACCGATGCGCCTTCCAGCACCTGCACGCTCGAGCCGTCGAAGTCGGCGCCAATCGGCTCGTAGCGGCCGCCGAGACACTTGGAGAGAAAGCCCTCCGCGACGGCATAGAAGGACAACCGGTTTTGGGGCCGCGCGAAGCCGTGGCCCTCGTCCGGGTAGAGGACATACGTCACCGGGAGTTGCTTCTTCTTCATCTCGGCCACGATCTGATCCGACTCCGCCTGTTTGACGCGCGGGTCGTTCGCACCCTGACCAATGAGCAGGGGCTTGGAAATGCGCTCCACGTAGCTCAGCGGCGAGCGCTCCCCGAGTAGCTTTTGTCCTTCCGCCGTGCGCGGGTCGCCGATCCGGCGTGTCATGTCCTCCAGAAACGCTTTCCAATAAGGCGGAATGGAGGCAATGAGGGTCGCGAGGTTCGACGGCCCCACGATGTCGACTCCGCATGTGAAGCGCTCCGGCGTGAAGGTCAGTCCGACCAGCGTGGCGTAGCCGCCGTATGAGCCACCATAGATCGCAACCTTGTCCGCCATTGCGACGCGCTCGCGCACCGCCCAGTCGACCGCATCCAACAGGTCGTCGTGCATTTTGCCGGCCCACTCGTGATCGCCGGCATTGATGAAGCTCTTGCCGAAGCCGGTCGAGCCACGGTAGTTGACCGAGAGCACCGCGTAGCCGCGATTGGCGAGCCACTGGTGCTCGGGATTGAACCCGTAGCTGTCGCGAGCCCACGGTCCACCGTGAACATTCAACACCAACGGCAGGGGCTGAGCGGGTCGCCACTCCTCATCCCGGCCGGCAGCTTTACGAGAGGCGCCCGCGGCGGCCGGCAGCGTCAGATATCCCACCAGGGTCAGTCCATCGCGAGTGTGGATTTCCACGGCCTTCATGGGGCGCAGCGGCGCGCCGGCCAACTCCGGCCGGTGGTCGAAGAGTTTCGTGACTTTGCCGTTCGAGCGGTCGTAAACATAACTGCTGGTGACGTGGATCGGGTCATTGACCACGACCACCCATTTCGTATCGTCGTTGGTGCGGCTCGTGACCTGGAACTGCGGCCCGAGAGCCGCCTCGAGATGCTTGATGTCCTTCGCGGCCGCCGGCGTCAGCGGCAGGAACTCCTCGGTGAGATATTCGACGCCGTAGGCTTGTGGCGTTCGGGTGCGGGGATCGAGCCAGACATCCGACACGTCTGCCTTGTCGCTCTGTCCAACAACGGTCTGTTTGCCGGTGGCGAGGTCTACGCGCACCAACGCCGCCTTGTCACGATCCACGGCGCTCAACAGCAATGCGGTGGCGCCACCCTCCTCCAGACCCAAGGGCCGCAGTGTGAGGCTGTCACCTTGACCGTAGGTCATGAAACTTTCCCAACCCTGGTCCGTGCGGCGGTAGAGCTCCCCGCCGCCATCCGGCAGTGTCTTTACCGCGAGCCGGGGACGCAACTGTAGATCCTCGAGATAACCGGCGAACTGCTGGTCGTTGCGCTCGACCAACTTGCGCTCACCGGTGGTGACGTCGATCTCGTAGAGATCATGCCATTCGGGCTTGCGATCGTTGAGGGAGATCAACGCGACTTCGGGCCTCTGATGCGACAGACCGACAATCTCGGCGTGGACCTTCTCCAGGGGGGTCAAGTCGATCTGGCGGCCCGTGTCCACATCCACGCTGTAGACCCGCCAGTTCTCATCGCCGCCCTCGTCCTGGAGGAACAGCACGTGGTGACCGTCCTCGGCCCAGTAGTGCTGGCGGATGCCGCGCTTGCGATCGTTCGTGATCGGCTTGGCTTCCCCGAGCTTGCCGAGAGGCGCGACCCAGACGTTCAGAATGCCGTCTTTCGGCGCGAGAAACGAAAGATAACGACCATCCGGGCTCAGACGCGCCTGCGCGCGCACGGGATTACCAAACAGCGCTGCGCGCGGGATCAGGGCAGCCTCGTGATTCGTCGCAGCCACAATCGTACCTCCGTTCATGACGAGCAGCGCGGCCAACGCGAGAAGCCAGCGAACGCTCATGACCGCCTTGCGCGGACTCAGTAAAGCAACACGGACTCGCGCTCGGCTCGCCAGGCTACCTCGTCGGCGCTCGCCAGCTTCTCCAGATCGGCCGGCGTCGCCCGTGGGTCGTCCACCCAACGACGCAACAGGTCGCTGCCGTTGATCACATCGATGGCGAGCCGATCCTTCTCGTACTCGTACGGAAAATCCCGCCAGATGGGGTATTCGGGCTGCAAGCCGCGCAGCGCTTTGAAGGCAAGCGTGAATAGTCGCCAAGGCTTGAACCCCTCATGGTCATAGTACACGGCGTCCTCCACGTGCACCTGAATACCGCTGCAGAGCTTGCCGACGTGCTTGTGGAACGTGGGCTCGAAATAGCAGGGCCGCAAGCGGCAGCCGCGCGTCCAGGCGGGCGCGAGGGCGCGCATCTGCGCGATCAGCGCTCTTGCATCGACATCCGGCGCGCCGAGCAGTTCCAACGGACGGGTCGTTCCGCGACCCTCGGACAACGTGGTTCCCTCCAACATCACCGAGCCCGGATAGCATCGGGCCATCCACAGATTCGGCGCGTTGGGGCTGGGATTCACCCAGGTACGCGCGCCGAGTGGCCAACCAAAGCCCGGGGCGCTTGCCGGGTTCCAACCCTCCATCGGGATGACCTGGCAGTCGATATCGAGGCGCAGCGTCGCCACGAACCAGCGAGCCAACTCCCCGAGTGTGAGGCCATGTCGCATGGGCATCGCGCCGGCGCCTACGAAGCTCTCGCAACCCGGGCGCAACGTGAGTCCTTCCACGGGGCGGCCGATGGGATTCGGTCGATCCAACACCCAGACATCCTTGCCCGCCTTCGCGGCCTCTTCCAGAACGTAACGTAGCGTGGTGACGAAGGTGTAGATCCGACAGCCGAGGTCCTGGAGGTCCACGAGCATGACATCGAACGTTTCCATCATCGCGGGTGTTGGTCGGCGGACCTCGCCATAGAGGCTGAACACGGGGATGCCGTGCACGGGGTCGTTGTAATCCGGCGACTCGACCATGTTGTCCTGCTTGTCGCCACGCAAGCCGTGCTGCGGGCCGAACGCGGCGCTCAAACGGACATCTCCGACCGCGGCCAGCGCATCCAGCGAATGACACAGATTGCGGGTCAAGGACGCCGGATGGGCCAACAAGGCCACCCGCCTGCCGGCGAGCGGCTTGCGCAGCTCGGGCTCGTCCAGGAGGCGGTCGATTCCAAACTTCATAGTGTCAACTCGAGCACAAAACCATCCGAGTGGTGGAAATCAGGTTTGCCCGGGGCATGTTTCAGGGCCCAGTACGACAGGTTACCACCGTCGTCCTCCAGGACCGCGGTCAACGCGAGCTTGAGAGTGCGGGCCCTTTGCAGGGCGCTCAGCTCCCGCAGGCTGATCGTCGCATCGAGCTCGAGGCGATCATCGCCCCGACGGATCACCAGTTCCGGGGGCCTGGTGACGGCGGCGGGCGACATTCCCTTTCGATAGGAGTCGAAGGCGTATATCGCCCATTGTCCCGATGGCGAGAAATTCAGCTCGTAGTAACCGGGGGCGCCAGGGGCTGCGATGAAAGCCTCGAAACAAGTATGGTTCCATAGACCATCGGCGCGACCGGGCGACCGTGTCTGGGGGATGCGCAAGTGAAGCATTTCGGCGCGCAACGCGTAGTGGAAGGTCAGTGCGTCGGTCTGACTTCGTTGCAAACGGACTTTGGTTTGCGACGCCAATGCACTGTGCGACCTGTCGTAGGGCACCAGGTCGTGCCAGGGTGATTCGAAGGCGGTCATGGACTGCGATGGGACCAGGTTGGCATAGCCGGGGCGCGCGGGAGCTTGTGGTGGGGCCAGTTTGGGGTGGAGGCGAATGGTAGCCAGCTTCGGCGGCGGTTGCAGTGTGACGGGTATGGTATTTGCGAAGGTTGCGCTATGCCTGCGCGTACCTGTTCTGGGTGACCTGCCGAATGGCCGAGCCCATGTCGGACGTGGTCATCATCGGCGCCGGCGCGGCAGGACTCAGTGCCGCGCGTGAATTGGCGGAAGGGAGACACTCCGTTCTGATCCTCGAGGCGCGGGACCGTCTCGGTGGACGCATCTGGACGCGTCACGAGGTCGATAACGCGGCGCCCATCGAGCTCGGCGCGGAGTTCATTCACGGCCAGAGCGCGCGAACGCTCCAGCTCCTACAGGAGGGTGGCGAAGCTGCGGTGGAAATGGGCGGCGGGTCGCATTGGACACTGCTCCACGGACGACTGCAGAAGCGCACCGACGATCTGTTCGATCAGGTCAAAAGGGCACTGCAGGCCGCCGACTTCGGCAGCGGGAGGCCCGACGTCTCGTTCCAGGAGTTTCTCGATCACGCCGGGCGTGAGGGGCTTTCCGCGGAGGCCCGAGCGCTCGCGATCCAATTCGTACAGGGATTCGATGCGGCGGATCCCGCGCGCGTCAGCGCGCAGTCGATCGCCGAGGAGTGGGGGTCGGGAGGCATGCTGGATGCGCCGCAGTCGCGGCCCCTCAGGGGTTACAGCTCGGTGCTCACGGCGCTTGCCGGGGCGCTGGATCGGGAAGCGGTGCATGTGCAGCTTCAGACCGTTGTCAAAGGGATACGTTGGAAGCGTGGGGTGGTCGATGTCGAGGGACTGTTTCTCGATCGGCCCTTTCGCGCCAGTGCGTTAAAAGCGGTCATTACCGTTCCAGTTGGAGTGTTGCAGCTTCCGCGCGGTGCTTTGGGGGCGATCGAGTTCAGCCCGGCATTGGAGGGAAAGCGCAAGGCGCTGGCGGGTATTGTTTCGGGGCCAGTGCTGAAGGTGGTCCTGCGGTTTCGCAGGGCCTTCTGGGAAGAGCTGGACGGTGGGCGGTACCGCGACGCGTCATTCTTTCATTCTCTCGAGACTCCCTTCCCGACCTTCTGGACCTCTATGCCGGTGCACTCTCCTTTTCTCAACGCGTGGGTGGGTGGGCCGCCCGCGGCGTTGCTCTGTGCGAAGTCTGATGCGGAAATCGTTCACGAGGCTCTTTCGAGCCTGCGCAGAATGTTTGGCCCCGCCCTGGATGCGCGTGAGACCGAGCTCGAGTCAGCGTTCGTGCATAACTGGGAGCGCGATCCGTTCTCGCGCGGCGCTTACAGCTACCTGGTTGTTGGTCACAACGACAGCGCTCGGCGAGATCTCGCGTCGCCGTTGGAGGACACGCTATTTTTCGCCGGCGAGGCGACCGACACTGAGGGGGAGGCCGCCACAGTCACGGGCGCCCTCCAAAGTGGGGTGCGTGCCGCACGTGAGGTCAAGGAGAGTCTGGTTAAAGCGGGGGTACCGTCGCGGCGCAGGTGATTACGAACCGTGCTGCTGCGCTCTCACGTACTCTCGCAGCACCGCGTTGATGCGACTCTGGTAACGCTCGCCGGTTTTCTTGAAGAAGGCAACGACCTCCGCGTCCAGGCGCAGCGTGATTTGTTGCTTGTTCTCAGCAGACACCAGTGCACCAGGGCGGCTCCACTTCACTTTGGCTGTCTGTTTCGGAATGTCGCTGTAGTCGATATCCGAATCCGGCATGGCTGCGACCGCTGCAAGGCGCTTACGCTGGGCCGCGGTCAGTGGTGGCGGATTTTTGGGGTCCAACTCAAATTTCGTGGTATTGCGCTTGCTCATGGCTGTCAGCTTTTCGCGCTGATATCAGGCGAATAATTTCGCTGTCCTCATCGCCGCGGACCGTGTAGACGACCGCCAATAGCGCTTAGCTCCACTAAGCCCACGGTTTTCCAGCGGTCCTCGCTGTAATCTTCCCGACCATCGAAGGTCTCAATTCGGTTCGGGTCCAGGAACACACGGGCGGCCTCCTCGAAGCTCACCTGGTGCTTGCGCAGATTTGATTGCGCTTTATCTGAGTCCCACTCGAATTTCATGTGTAGTGTACTACTTTTGTAGCTACAAGACAAGATCGCCCGGGGGCCGCTGATCGGCATCTGTATTGCCAAGGTCGCCCTTGATGCCGCCGGCGAGGCGACGCTGTGACGTTGACACCTGCAAAGCGGCGCGCGCGCCGCTCGTGAGTCGGGGAGAGTCTCCCGAAAGCGCGGATCCCGTCCCGGCGAGGCTGATTACGATCCCAACAAGTTGGAAAGATCGACTGTTGTGTCCGGAAAAGCCGACAACGCGATGACTCCTGGTCTCGCTGTAGACGAAATGTCCGTGTAATTGCCATCGCGCGGCGCGCGATAGAAATGCAGCCGATTGCGTTCCACGTCAATAATCCAAACTTCGGGCACGTCGTGCCGCGCGTAAAGGGAGATTTTCGGATTTCGATCCCGACCAGTGGAGGAGTCGTTGACTTCAACGAGGAGAAACACATCCGCGCTCGTCGGATGGCGCTCTTCGTAGAAGTCCTCGCGCGGAACCACCAGGGCCAGATCGGGCTCCGGCTCAGAGTAGTTATCTAGCCGTAGTGGCATTCGGGTTCTGAGTCTGCCGTCTTCGGCCATGCGGTAGTACTCATCTACCGTGATTCGATGACGCGGCAATCGCCCCATAGGTCAGTTTCCGAAGAGGTCCGATAGATCGACGGTGATATCCGGAAAGGCGGAGAGTGCTGTCAGGCCTGGGTTCGCCGTGAAGGAGATGTCCGTGTAGTCGCCGTCACGCGGCGATCGGTAGAAGTGCAGGCGCTCGTTCAGCAGATCCACGATCCAGACCTCCGGGATATGGAAATGCGCGAACAGTGGGATTTTCACCATCTGATCCGTGCGCAAGGAGGAGTCGCTGACCTCGACAATGAGGCGCGTCTCCGGGGCGCCCGGATGGGCCTTGCGGTAGAAATCATCACGCTTCTCCAGCAGTGCGATGTCGGGCTGCGGCTCGGAGAATCCGCTCAATGCCACGACTCCTTGCGTGCGAATCAACGCGTGTTGACTCACTGTCTTATGGAACAGCGCCGTCATCCAATCGACCGTCCCACAATGCATGCTTCCGATCGGCGTCATGTCGATGATCTCTCCGTCGATCAATTCAACCCGTGCGTCTGGCGCCAGCAACCCGATTTCGGACATCCGGTAGTAATCACCGACCGTAAAACGATGGAACGGCAGCCCGCTGGCGGGGTCGGCGTCCATGACTTTCGACTCGCGTGGCGTGATAACGAGACCCTCGATCAGATCGACTCGATCGGTGGGCTTGAGAATCCCGAGCTCTCGCATGCGGTGGTACTCGTCCACATTGAATCGGTGCCGTGGCAAGCAGCTTTCCATGACAACACTCATTGGCGATACCTGATGTCTATAGTCTACAGCAGTTGCGCATGGACATCATGTTGGCAGAAGCCGCTGGATGACGGATAGAGCAATAGACTCTGTCTTTATGCAGAAATGCGCCGGTGACGGAACAGTGTCAGGTTTGGCGCTGCGATGTCGCAATTTAAGCGGATATCGCAGCGCGTCTGGCCTATAGTTGAGATATGCCTGCCCTAACGTCAATAACGCGTCGGGAACTCCTCGTTGCAGGCGCGTGCCTCTGTTGCGTCAGGGCCGGCGCAAGGGAGAAGACGCTTGTCACGGACGAGGTCGCGCCGGGTATTCACATTCGGCGAGGTGTCGATGAGGACGTAACCGCGGTGAACGGGGATGCGATCGCCAACATTGGCTTCATCGTGGGGCGGGAAGCGGTTGCGGTCATGGACCCTGGAGGAAGTCTGGTCGATGGCGAACGCTTGCGCGCGACCATTCGACAGATCACTCAACTGCCGATCAGATATGTGGTGATGTCTCATGTTCATCCTGATCATGTGTTTGGCGGACCTGCGTTCCAGAAAGACCATCCTCAGTTTGTGGGTCATGCCCGATTGCCGCGCGCGTTTGCTTTGCGTGAGGCGTTCTACCGTAGGCGACTGGAGGAGACGCTCGGGAAAGCGCGCGCCGGTGGCGTGGTCACGCCAACCATGCTGGTGAAGGACCACGCCGAAATTGACCTCGGCGGTCGTGTGTTGGCGCTTACGGCGCATGACGTCGCCCATAGCGACTGCGACCTGAGCGTTTTGGACCGCGCCACCGGTACGCTACTGCCCGCGGACCTTGTCTTCGTGAGGCGCGTTCCATCGCTGGACGGAAGCTTGCGGGGGTGGCTCAAGGAACTCGAGAAGCTCAAGTCGCTCGCCGCCCGTCGGGCGGTACCCGGTCACGGCCCCACGAGCGTAGACTGGCCTTCAGGCGTGAGAGACCTGGAGCGTTACCTGGGCATCTTACGACGCGAGACCCAAGAGGCCATCGCGAAAGGAATGGACCTCGAGGCCGCGATCCACCAGGTCGCCCAGCGCGAACGCTCCAGGTG
The DNA here is from genome assembly GCA_964400085.1 of uncultured Steroidobacteraceae bacterium. Lineage (GTDB taxonomy): Bacteria > Pseudomonadota > Gammaproteobacteria > Steroidobacterales > Steroidobacteraceae > 13-2-20CM-66-19. The sequence continues at coordinate 9,127 of CAYNTW010000039.1, forward strand.
GGCACTTTTCGACGACTACAACGGCCAGAACGTCACCCAGGCGTTCAAGGAGCTCGAATGGGAACAGTGAGACCTCTTCTGTTGCCAGGAGCTTGCCCGCGAACAGTGGCGAGATGGAGCAGGCTTCTCTCCAGGAGCGCGGTCACCGGCTGCGCTATGTGTTGGGGCACGCCTGGCGCGCTTCCGGCGGCCAATCGCCCGGCTACCCGTCGTTCGCTTCGACAACGCTCGCTGAGCGCCATGCTGGCGATCATTGGTGTGACGGCCCTCTTCGGAGCAGCTGTACCGGCCCGCGCGGATGAGGACGATCCCGACGCTCGCGCCGGGCGCTGGCAAGCCCTCCAACAGGCTCTCTTTCCAGGTCGATCGCTGCAAGACGGTGCGGGTATCATCAAACTCGACGCTCCGCCGCGCGCATTGGATGCAGCACTGGTCCCGATCGGTGTTGACCTGACGGACGTCAAGCCCATCAAGGGCGTCTATCTCGTGATCGACGGCAATCCGTCACCTCTGGCAGCGCACTTCGCGTTCGGTCCCAAGGCGGACCCTCACGCGCTCAAGCTGCGCGTGCGAGTCGATCGATACACCAACATCCACGCGATTGCGGAAAGTCAGGATGGGCAGATGTTCGTGGCGACGAAGTTCGTCAAAGCCTCCGGGGGCTGCTCGGCGCCGGCAGGCGCGGACGACACCGCAGCGCTGGCGGAGATCGGACGCATGAAGCTGCACCTCATCGGCGCTTTCGTTGCTGGAAAACCGGAGCAAGCGGTGCTCATGGTGCGCCATCCCAACTTCAACGGCATGCAGATGAATCAGATCACGCGTTACTACACGCCACCCCGGTTCATCCGCACCATTGACGCCAGCTACGAAGGCGCCGCCATTTTCCACCTGGACTCCGACATCTCAATGAGCACTGACCCTGTCATCACCTTCGGGTTCGTGCCGAAGACGAAGGGACAGATGAAAATTGTCGTGCGCGACAGCAAGGACGCCACGTTCGACCATACGTTCGATGTTCCAGGTGACAGCGGCAGTGCGCCCGGAGCCTAGAAGCGGCGGCGTGTAAGGGGCAGTGTGACATACGTGCACCAGCTAGTTGGTCTCGCGCTGTTCCTGCTCGGCGCCCTCTGCTCGCCGGCATCGACAGCTGCGACCGCGACAAGGCGCGGGCCAGTCGCCGAGCCCTCTGGGTACTGGACGGGCCCAGTAAGCTCTCCCGTGCCGGATACGCTGACTGGCGGAAAGGTGATCCACAAGGCGCGCGAGTTGCGTGCCTTGATGAGACAAGGTGGGGCGGTGATCGTGGATGTCTCGAACGCCCCACGCCGTCCTGAAGGCCTCGCCCCGGGCGCGCCTTGGTTGCCACTCCCTCATCGGGCCATTCCCGGCAGCATCTGGATGCCGGGGGTGGGGCTCGGCGAGATTCCGGTGTCAGTGGATGATTTCTTCCGGCAGCGCCTGGCGGCCGCGACCGGCGATCATCTGGCGAGACCCGTCGTCGTTTATTGCCACAGAGCCTGTTGGTTGAGTTGGAACGCGGCCAAACGCGCGATCAGTTATGGCTATCGCAATGTTTACTGGTTCCGCGATGGCGTCGAAGGTTGGAAAGCGGCGGGTTATCGAACCGCCGTCATCGAGCCGCAATTCGCTCCCGAGGGGCAGGCCGAGCGCTGACGCGGCGGGCAGGTTTGCGCGCCCGGGTGCGCCCTGCGCTTGCGGAGGTGCGTTCGGGGCTGGCGCCCGGAAGTTTGGCGGGGTTCGAGTCCCTGAGCGCCCGGCCGCCGGGTTTCCGCCGCTCGAGTTCCAGCCCGGGACCAGGCATAAGCCCTAACAACCTCATCAGCGTCTGCGCGTCGATCGGCGCGCGTAATTTGACATCGGTGTTGTCGAAGAAGCAGTAGATATCACGCTCCTGCGCCGACCGCGTAGGGGTGAGCACTCTCTGGCCGTCATCAGGCTCGGAACCCGCATGCCAGGCGCGGATGCGGTGGGCCCAGCGCTCGAGGGCTTTGGCGCCGTAGCCGCTTCGATAGAGCTCCTTGTCGCCATGCAGGCGCAGGTAGACAAAGTCGGCCGTAATGTCGTGAACCATCGGCCAGCGACCCGCGGTTTCGGCAATCACCAAAGCGATGTTGTGATCGCGCAGGAGCTCGATGAACGAAGGCTCCAGAAAACTCTCGTTGCGGATCTCGATGGCATGACGCAGCGCGCGGTTCTCATCGATCGCCAGTCGGGTTCGGCCCTTCATCCAAGCCGCTCGTTTCCGTGCCAGCGCGCAGGCAGCCTGTGTGTCGTGCGGCAGCATCTCCAGAAAGGGCTCGATCCGCGCCCGGTCGTATTTGAAGATCGGCGGAAACTGCCACAGGATCGGGCCCAACTTCTCTTTCAAGTTGAATAGACCGGAGGCGAGGAAGTTCGCCAGAGCTTGCTCCACGTTGCGCAACTTGAGCATGTGCGTGATGAAGCGGCCGCCTTTGACGGCAAACACAAAGCCCGGCGGGGTGTCCGCGTACCAACTCGCGTAGCACTCCGGGCGTTGGAGCGAGTAGAAGGAGCCGTTGATCTCGATTGTCGAGAACACCCGCGAGGCGTACTCGAGCTCTTGGCGCTGCGGCAGTGCGGCGGGATAGAACTGTCCGCGCCATGGCTGATAGCGCCATCCCGAGATGCCGATGCGGATCGCGGCTGTCATATACAGGGGCGTAGCACGCAGCGCTCCCGCCATGCGACAGCTCCCGACCCACGCCCGCCGTCGCCGGCAGTAGGCGCGCTTGGTGCAGCCGCCGGGCGCGCCTGTCCGAAAAGACATTGCTGCGCCCCCCAAGCCGAGCCGAGCGCGCCTCCCGCGAGTCCGAAGGCGTCGCGCGACGCACCCCTCCAGGAGGGCAGGCGGGAAATCACGCGCTCTCGATAGATACCCGCCCTCGCCCACCGACGAGCATCAAGCCACCGATCGCCACGAACAAAACAGCCGCGCTCAGGGAGAGCGAGCCGTGTATCCCGATGAATGCACCCAGCATCCCGACGGTGATTCCGCTGAAGGTCCGCATTCCGCTGGCGGCCATGGAAAACACACCAATCACCCGGCCGCGGATGGCGGCCGGGGCGCTTAGCTGCACCAGGGCCTGTGCCATGGAGTTGAACGCGAGCTCGAGGAAGCCTGCGAGGAAGAGGAACCCGATAGCGAGTCCATAGCTCGAAATCAGCGCAAACCCTCCGAGAGCGCAACACCAGCCCATCGCCAACACCAACGCGGTCGTTGCGCTGGGTCGCAGCACTCCGCGTAGCTCCAGAAGAAAGCCAGCGATCAGGGCCCCTGCGGCGTCGGCGTTGAGTAGCGCCATGTAGGACAAGCCGGGATTGCCATGCCCGAGATCATGGGCGAAGGCAGGCATCTGCGCCTGATAGGCATTACCGATGAAGAAGGCGGCGCCGCCTGCCAACAGCGTCATGCTCAGTACAGTTGGGTTGTGACCGATGACTCGAAACGTGTCAAACACATCACCGAAGCCTCGCACCGATCGCACGGTCGTCGGCTGCTGCGCGCGCAAGCGCAGGCCATAGGGGGCGTGCCAGAGCCAGATGATCATGGGAAGGTAGATCGCGGCGTTCACGAAAATTCCCGCCGCCGGGCCGCAGGCGAGCAACAGCGCGCTCCCCACGGCCGGCCCGCATAACATGCCGAGATAGCGCGCCGTGGCGCCCAGGCGTACCGCGCTTTGCAACTCAGCGGGACCGACGATGTCATGCAAAAGGAGCTGACTGGCCGGCCCCCACAGGACGCCGGCCGCGCCATGGACGATGAGCAACACGGCCGCGTGCCAGGTTTGCAGCGCGCCGGTCCAAAACAACACTCCCCAGGCGACGGACACGCCCATGAAGAGCAGCATGCCCAGCTGGATGATGCGACGCGGGTCGAAGCGATCGGCGAGCGCGCCGCTGTAGACCGAGAACGCGAGAAACGGCAGCCAATGCGAGACCACCGCGAAGCCGCCGAGCGTGGCCGAGTGAAACTTCTGAAAGATCACCCAGTAGCTGATGACGTGCTCGATATTGTCCGCCAACATCGCCAGCGCGGTGGCGATGAAGTACATCTGGAAGCCGGGATGCCGAAAGGCGGCAAAGGATGTTTGCGTGCTCGCCGGCGGGCCGCGCTGGTCTGCTACACTGGCCAAGGAATTTCCTGCGGTGGTGAAAGGAGGAGGTTAGCATGGCGGCGGTGATTGCGATTGCGCTCAGCTTAGTGCTAACTGGGGGAACGGCCGCGGCAACCCGAAGCGCTCCGCCGTCTGCTTCACTTCACAAGGCTACGGCAACCCAGAGCACTGCGCCGTCCGCCGCACTCGACCCCAGCGCCGCAGCCCGGTTCGCAAAGCTTGCGCTGAGCTGCCTTCACCGCGAGTACCCCAACAAGATTGCTCATGTGCTCGACAGCGATAAGGACGCGCTGCCGCCTCACGTACTGACACCAGCGTTCTACGGATGCTACGACTGGCACTCAGACGTACACGCTCACTGGCTGCTCGTGCGTCTCGCGCGGCTCTACCCCGACGCACCGTTCGCGTCCCAAGCTCGAACCGAAGTCGCGCGCAGTCTGACGCCTGAGAATATCGCAGGCGAAGTGTCGTACCTCCAACGCGAGGACCGCGCCTCCTTCGAAAGGCCCTACGGACTCGCGTGGCTCCTACAACTCTCCGCCGAGCTGCGCCAATGGCGTGACAACCAGGCGCAGCAATGGTCTGCCACCATTCAACCTCTCGAAGCCGAAGCGGCGGCTCGCCTGAAAAGCTGGCTGCCGAAATTGCATTACCCGATCCGGATTGGCGAACACGACCAGACCGCGTTCTCATTCGGGCTCCTGTGGGACTGGGCGGGCGTGGCCGGAGATACCCAGATGCGCCAACTGCTGACCGATGCCGCGCAACGTTTCTATCAAGGCGATCGCGACTGCCCTCTTCGCTACGAGCCCTCGGGTCAGGACTTCCTATCGCCATGCCTGGCGGAGGCCGACTTCATGCGTCGGGTGCTCGACCGCCACCACTTTCGGCAGTGGTTGACTGAGTTTCTTCCGGGCATTCCGGAGGATCCCAACACTCTCTGGCTGCAACCCGCGGTGGTCACCGATCGCTCGGACCCCAAGCTCGCTCATATCGACGGCCTGAACCTCAGTCGCGCATGGATGCTGGAGGGCATAGCCCACGGGCTCGGCCGCGAGGATCGTAGAATCGGCGCGCTGCTGGCCGCTGCCAAACAACATCGCGAGGCGGCGCTGCCGGCGGTAACGGGCGAGCATTACGAAGGCGGCCACTGGCTGGGTACGTTCGCCGTCTATCTCACGAGCGAAGCGGGGCGCTAAACCCCGCTGCCCTGCGGAAGCTCGGTGCCGCATGGTTCCCTCGCCGCCGCACCGGCCCAAATTCAACCCAACGCCTGTCGCAACTCCGCGATCAGGTCATTGACATCCTCCACCCCTACCGACAACCGGATCAGCCCATCGCTGATACCCAAGGATGCTCTCATGGGCGCCGGCAGTGAGGCATGGGTCATGAGGCCCGGATGCTCGATGAGGCTTTCGACGCCTCCCAGGCTCTCGGCGAGTGAGAAAAGATGGCAGCGCTCCAGGACCCGACGCGCATCATCAAGCTCTCCCTTGAGAATTGCGGTGACGATGCCACCGTAACCGCCGGTCATCTGCCGTTTGGCAAGCGCATGTTGTGGATGACTCTCGAGACCCGGGTAGTACACGCGCTCGACCTTCGGATGCTTCTCCAGAAATTGCGCGATCGCCAAGGCGTTCGCGCAATGTCGTTCCATCCGCAGCGCCAGCGTCTTGATCCCGCGCAGGATCAAGAAACAATCGAACGGTCCCGAGACAGCCCCGATCGCGTTCTGCAGATAGGCCAGCCGCTCCTTGAGCGCGGAGTTGGCTCCCACCACAGCCACACCACCGATGGAGTCGGAGTGCCCATTCAGATACTTCGTCGCCGAGTGCACGACAATGTCGATGCCGTGCTCGAGAGGTCTCTGTACGAACGGAGTCGCGAAAGTGTTGTCACACACCGTCATGAGCCCGTGCTTGCGGGCCACGGCTACCGCGGCGCTCAAATCCACGAGCTTCAATAGCGGATTCGTGGGCGTCTCGATCCACAGCAGGCGGGTGTTGGGGCGAATGGCGGCCTCGAGCGCTGCCGGGCTCGTCAGGTCGACGAACGACACGTCATGCCCGGCCGAACGCTTGCGCACGTTTTCGAACAGGCGATAGCTACCGCCATAAAGGTCGTGCATGGCGACGATATGCGAGCCACTATCGAGCAATTCCAACACGGTTGCCGTCGTTGCCATGCCGGAAGCGAACGCAAACGCGGCCGTGCCTCCCTCGAGGTTGGCCACAGCCGCCTGCAGTGCGTCCCGCGTGGGATTGCGAGTACGTGAATAGTCGTAACCCTGGTGCACGCCGGGGCTCGATTGCACGTAGGTGGAGGTTGCATAGATGGGTGGCATCACGGCTCCCGTCAACGGATCCGGATGCTGCCCGCCATGGATGACTCGCGTGGCAAAGCGTTGTTTGTCTTTTTCGCCCTCGGCGCTCATTCACAATCTCCGACGTAGCCAGTTCAACAGGTCGATGCGGGTGACGAGCCCCTGGAACTCGCTGTCCTTCATGACGATGGCCACCAGGCCGCGATTGAAGATCTGCATGAGCTGTGGCAGGGGTGCGTCCACGGGCACGGTCACCAGGTGACTCTCCATGGCCTTGGTGACGGGCTCGTTGAAATGCTGGGGATTCGCGAATACCTCCAGCAGGATGTCTTCCTCGTCGACGATACCGATGATGCGTCCGTCGCGCATCACGGGCACCTGAGAGACATCGTAAAGTTTCATGCGACGGTAAGCTGCCATCACGTTCTCGGTGGAGTTCACCGTCACCGCCGCATGCTCGGACGCGCGACGCGCGATGAGGTCGCGCAGGTCCCCATGCTGCTCGCGCTGAATGAACCCCTGGTCCAGCATCCAATAATCGTTGTAGACCTTTGAGAGGTACTTGTTGCCGCTGTCGCAAACAAAGGTGACCACCCGTTTGGGGCTGTTCTGCTCACGACAGTAACGCAGTGCCGCCGCCAGCAACGTGCCGGTGGAGGTACCTGCGATGATGCCCTCCTTGCGCAGCAACTCCCGACAGGTTCGAAACGCTTCCGCATCGGGAATGCTGTAGGTGGTACGCACGCGCGCGAAGTCCGCGACCGGCGGTATGGAATCACCACCGATACCTTCCACCAGCCAGCCACCCTTGGCGGCCTCGACTTTGCCGGTTTTCGCGTAGTCGGCCAGGATCGAGCCGGCAGGATCGGCCAACACCATTTCGACATTCGGCGCCGTGCGTGCGAAAAAGCGGGACAGTCCGGTGAGCGTTCCACCGGTTCCGACTCCGCAAACGACGGCGTCGAGCGCGTGCCCTGTCTGCTCCCAGATCTCCGGCGCCGTGGTTTCCTCGTGCGCCAGTGGATTGGCCGGATTGCCGAACTGGTTGACAAAGAAGGAGTTGGGTGTCTCGCGGGTGAGCCGCTCGGCGAGATCACGGTAATATTCGGGGTGACCTTTGCTCACATCCGAGCGCGTCAGGATGACCTCGGCGCCCATTGCCTTGAGGTGAAAGATCTTCTCCTGGCTCATCTTGTCCGGAATGACGAGCAACAGCCGGTAGCCCTTCTGCGCGGCCACCAACGCCAGACCCAATCCGGTGTTGCCGGCGGTCGCCTCGATGAGCGTGCCACCGGGCTTCAGGAGCCCGTCGCGCTCAGCCGCCTGGATGAGATACAACCCAACGCGGTCCTTGATGGAGCCACCCGGATTCTGATTCTCGAGCTTGAGAAACAGCTGGCAGGGACCGGTGTCGATATGGCTTACGGCGACGAGCGGCGTATGGCCGATCATCTCCAGCACGTTGGTGTGGGGTTGTGAAGTCATGGCGCGAATTGTACGCGAGCGCCAGCAAGTCGTCAGACAATGGCGGTCATCAGCCCCGATTCCACCCATTCACGCAGAAAACCCGCAGCTCTCGCCGGAGCTTGCTCTTCGCCAACCGTGGCGGAGAGCATCGCGCACAGCTCGCCAAACGGTTGCCCGGTGCGCGCCGCATCGAGCGCGGTGGCCTCCGCGGGCGACAATGAGCGAAACCAGGTCTGTAGGTCCTGCCGCCACAGCAACCATTCAACGGGCTCGGGTTGCAACGCGACCTCAGGCGGCTCCTTGTGATCGCTGACAGCCTTCCAGATCTGCGGCGCATTCCACGCAAGCGCCATGCGGCGGATGGAAGGATGCCACTCAAACCGTAGATCTGACCATTGCTCCGGCAGTATCCGCGCCAGGTCGTCCACACGGATCGGATCCTCGTCCGCCGCATCGAAGACTTCGGTCATGGCCCATTCCCAGCGCGCGAGCTCGGCCAGCACAGGCGCGCCCGCGTACCGCGAATCGGCTGCCAGAAAATCGGCGAGCGCGTTGCCGTAGCACCGGATGGAGAAGAACGGTGAGGGATACGAGCGCACATACGCTGTGCCGAGCGTCTGGAAATCAGTCTCGCCCAGCAGCTCGCTCAATACTGGAAAGTTGGCCGCGAGCGCCTCGATGAGCCGGGAAACATAACCATCGCCGTAGATGGCCAGTCGCGTGGCGATAGGGACCCGGGCGGTGGTCACGAGGTGCGGCTCGATCGCCGCGGAGTCGCCGTCCAGTAGATATTGCTGGAAATCACCCTGGATCTGCGGCAGGCGGCTCACGCGAGCACCATGGGCGGCGGGCGGGTTCACGCAGTCATCGCGACATGCGGCCGAAGGGCGTCGCCCGCGCGTGCATCGGCGGCCGGATGACCGTGAGCGACGTCCGCAGGCGCATCGCCAGAGGTACGGGCGTCAGCGACGTCTGCAGCTGTATCGCCAGAGGCACGGCCGTCAGTGTTGCAGGCCGGTCCCGCGGCCAACGCACGCTCCGCGACCGCGCGCGCCTCATTCAACTCGTCGACGAGATCCTCGAGCGGCGGAATGTTCGCATCGCGCTCGATCATGGTCGATACATTGCCGAAACGGCGCACCGCGGCCGCATATAACTCCCACACCGGGTCGGGCACGGGGTGATCGTGGGTATCGATGAGGTAATCGCCATGATTCTCATGGCCGGCAAGGTGGATCTGCTGCACGCGATCAACGGGGATCGCGTGCAGGTACTCGAGCGGGGCGAACTCGTGGTTCACCGAGCTCACGTAGATGTTGTTGACATCCAGCAGGATCAGGCAATCGGCCTGGGTTGCGACTTCGCGCAGAAACTCCCACTCGGTGAGGCGCGAATCCCGGAAAGTGACATAACTCGACACATTCTCCAGCAGGATCCGGCGCCCGAGTATGTCCTGCACCGTGCGCACCCTGTCGACGACGTGGGTGAGCGCTTCCTCCGTGTAAGGTAACGGCAGAAGATCGTGCATGTTCTTGCCGGCGATCCCCGTCCAACACAAGTGATCGGAAACCCACTTCGGCTCGATGCGGGCCGCAAGCGCTTTTACCTGCGCGAGGTACTCGCGATCCAGGGGCGCGGTACTACCGATCGACAGCGACACGCCGTGCATCACGAGCGGATAGTTCTCGCGAACCGCCATCAGATTGCGCAGCGGCTTGCCGCCCGGTACCAGGTAGTTCTCGGTGAGCGCCTCGAACCAGTCGACGCGCGGTCGGTCCGCGAGGATGGCTTCATAGTGCTCGACCCGCAGACCGAGACCGAAGCCGAGGGAGGGATGCGTTAGCATGTTGTCACAAAGCGGAGCGCCGGTTTGGGCGCTCCGCTTCGGAACGCATACGCGGGTCTTATTTGCCAGCCTTGGCCTTTGCTGCATCGCACTTGGCCTGAGTCATCTCCACGAATCCTTTGCCCTTGCAGGAATTCTGTCCCTTGCAGGCGTTGTTGGCACCCTTGCAGGCGGACTTGCCCTTGCAGGAGTTGACTCCTTCACACTTCACTTTCGCTTCGTCGGCGCTGGCGGTGGTGACAGCGGCCATGGAGAAGACCATCGCGGCGGCGGCGGCGAGAGCAACGCTGGACATCTTACGAGAGTTCATCCGAGATTCTCCTTAGAACGTTGGGGACACTGAAAACCTGACCGCTCCGGCCCATCGGGCACTCGAGGCCTCCGGGGCCCGGGCGGATTGTACGCCCTGGGCCACACATCAGCCGCAAAAGTTGCCTACCGGACCCCTGATCGCCGGGCGCGGAGTGCTTATACAGTGCACAGACCGGCGTGTCCCTGGATATATTGCAGCGGAAACCCACCGTGAATTGAAATTCGCTCGCCGTAACCACACATCGCCGGCTTACGGCAGCGCGAATCGCCGAAAATCCGCTACCATCGGCGGCTCCCGTTCGCGAGCTGCCCATGTCCGATTGACCCCCTTGGCGCTTGCGACTTTTACTTTTTTGACGGTGAAGGAATGACTGACGCCTCCCGTGATGTCATCCGTGTGCGCGGTGCGCGCCAGAACAATCTCAAGACCCTGGATCTTGACATTCCATTGAACGAGCTCGTCGTGGTCACAGGCGTGTCGGGCTCCGGAAAGTCGTCGCTGGTGTTCGATACCTTGTATGCCGAGGGACAGCGTCGGTACGTGGAGACGTTCTCGCCGTACGCGCGGCAATTCCTTGATCGGATGGATAAGCCCCAGGTCGAGGCGATTGAGGGCATCCCGCCGGCCATCGCGATCGATCAGACCAATCCTGTGCGCACCTCGCGATCCACGGTCGGCACCATGACCGAGCTGAACGATCATCTGAAGCTGCTGTTCGCCCGTGGCGCGACCCTCTTCTGCCAATGCTGCGGCAAGCCGGTGCGGCGGGATACGCCGGAGAGCATTTATGAGGATCTCCTGACCCGCGCGCGTGATAGGGGAGATCCACGTCTACTGCTGTGTTTTCCCGTGCCGGTGCCACAAAACTTCAAGGAAGCCGAGGTTCGGGACCTGCTGGGGAAGCAGGGCTACACCCGATTCTTCGAGCCAAGCGCCGCGCATGCCACGAGCGCGCGAGCGCTGGAGCCGGTGACGACCGTCGAGCCGGCAAAAAAACGCGGGCGCAAAGCCGCCGCCACGGCCCCCGCGCGACAAAAGATCCTCGAAGTCGTGCAAGACCGGTTGCGGGCTGGCAACGCGGAGCGGGGCCGCGTACTGGAGTCGCTGGAGGCCGCGTTGCGTGTTGGTCGCGGCCGAGTGAACATCCACGTCGTCGATGACAACGATCCGCCACGCAGTCTCGAAGTGTGGCGCTACTCGAGCGAGCTGCATTGCGCCGAATGCGATCGCGCCTACAGCCAACCGAACCCAAGCCTGTTTTCGTTCAATTCGCCGGTGGGAGCCTGCGAGACCTGCCGCGGCTTCGGCCGCACCATTGGCATCGATTACGGGTTGGTCATTCCCGATGAGAGCAAGTCGCTGCGCGGCGGGGCGATCAAGCCGTGGCAGACCAAGTCTTACGCCGAATGCCAGGAGGACCTGGAGAAGTTCGCGAAGAAGCGCGGCGTGCCCCTCGATACGCCCTGGCGCGAGCTCGGAGCCGAGCGCCGCAAGTGGGTGCTCGAGGGTGAGGGCGATTGGAGCAAAGGAGTCTGGTACGGCGCCAAGCGCTTCTTCGCCTGGCTCGAGACCAAATCCTACAAGATGCACGTGCGTGTCCTGCTATCGCGGTACCGCGCATACACGCCCTGCACGGCCTGCGACGGCGCACGGCTGAAAACAGAGGCCTTGCTGTGGCGCGTCGGAAGCAAGGAGCTCGCCGACACCGCACTCGGGTCGAACAGCAAGTTTCGCCCGCACGGCACGCAGTGGTCCGAGGAGACGTTGCAAAACCTTCCCGGTTTGTCGATTCACGACGTGATGCTCTTACCCGTGGAGCGGGCGTGCGAGTTCTTCAAGGGCCTGGAGCTGCCCCAGCCTCTCGATGAGGCGACTGATCTGCTGCTGGCCGAGATCCGCGGACGCTTCAGTTACCTGACCAACGTCGGATTGGGTTACCTGACACTGGACCGCCAGTCGCGCACCTTGTCCGGCGGCGAGGTCCAACGCATCAATCTCACGACCGCGCTCGGCACGTCGCTCGTGAACACGATGTTCGTGTTGGATGAGCCGTCCATCGGCCTGCATCCGCGCGATATGCAGCGCGTGATCGGGGTCATGAAGCGGCTGCGCGACGCCGGCAACTCGCTCGTCGTCGTCGAGCATGACCCGCAGATCATGTTGGAAGCCGATCGTATCCTCGACATGGGGCCGGGGGCTGGTGAGCGGGGTGGCGAGATTGTGTTTTTCGGCACGCCACAGGAGATTCGGCGCCAATCCCGCTCCCTGACGGGGGAATACCTGAGCGGGCGCAAGGCAGTTGCGGAAGCCCCCGAGAAAGTAGCCGCGCGGGCACTTGCCGCGAAACAGGCCTCGGCTGCCAGGAACGGGGGGACCCAGGAGGTCGTCGCGGAGGCGCGTTCAAACAGATGGCTGGAGCTCACCGGGGCGCGCGAGCACAACCTGAAGAACATCGATGTGCGGATTCCGCTCAAGCGCCTGGTCTGTGTGACTGGCGTATCCGGCTCCGGCAAGTCCACCCTGGTCGAGGACGTCCTCTACCCCGCGCTGTTGAAGTATCGCGGCAAGCCCACCGAAGCTCCCGGGGCGTTCACCGGACTCAAAGGAGCTGAGCTGATCGACGATGTGATCATGGTGGACCAGAGTCCGATCGGCCGCTCGACCCGCTCGAATCCCGCCAGCTACGTCGGCGCCTTCGATTCGATCCGCAACCTGTTCGCCACCGAGCCGGCCTCTCAAGAGCGGAAGTACACGGCGGGCACGTTCAGCTTCAACTCCGGCAACGGTCGGTGCCCAACCTGTAGCGGCAACGGCTTCGAGCACGTCGAGATGCAATTCCTCTCCGATGTCTACTTGCGCTGCCCCGACTGCAACGGCAGCCGCTATCGTGACGAAGTGCTCGACATCAAGCGCGAGGGCGCCAATGGGCGGCGAGCCAACATCGCCGACGTGTTGGAAATGACCGTCACCGAAGCGCTGGAGTTCTTCAAGGACTCGCGCGAGGTCGCCGCCCGCCTGGCGCCCTTGGCCGACGTCGGACTCGAGTACGTGAAACTCGGCCAACCCGTGCCCACGTTGTCAGGGGGTGAGGCCCAGCGGTTGAAGTTGGCCGGACACCTCGCGGATGCCGGTTCAGTGGTCTCCAGCACGACCCACCACGGTAAGTTGTTCCTGTTCGACGAGCCGACCACTGGGCTGCACTTCGAGGATGTCGCGAAGCTGTTGAAGGCGTTTCGGAAACTGCTCGCGGCAGGGCACTCACTGCTGGTGATCGAGCACAACCTGGACCTGATTCGCGCCTCCGACTGGGTCATTGATCTCGGCCCGGACGGGGGAGATCGCGGCGGTGAAATCGTGTGCGTCGGCACACCCGCCGAAATCACCGTGCATCCACGGTCATTCACTGGGCAAGCCCTCGCGGCCTACGAAAAGAGCATGACGAGCGAGGCCAGCGCTGCAGGCGGCGCGGCAGCAGCGGCCAAGGCGGTCAATGCCGCTCTCCAGAGCGCTCCGTTCACGGGTGTTTCCGAGCCACAGCCGCACTATGGCCGCGCCAACGGAGAGCACCGCAACTCCGTGGTCATCCACAACGCGCGCGAGCATAACCTCAAAAACATTGACGTCGCGATACCTCGTGACCGCTTCACCGTCATTACCGGCGTGTCCGGCTCCGGAAAGTCAACTCTAGCTTTCGACATTCTTTTCAACGAGGGCCAGCGCCGCTATCTCGAATCTCTGAACGCTTACGCGCGTCAGTTCGTACAGCCGGCGGCACGTCCTGACGTGGACGCCATCTACGGTATACCTCCAACAGTGGCGATCGAGCAGCGTACGAGCCGTGGAGGACGTAAGAGTACCGTCGCAACCCTGACGGAGATCTATCACTTCCTACGGCTCCTTTACGTGAAGTTGGGCACCCAGCATTGTCCGGACTGCAACGTTGCAATCGAGCCGCAGAGCGCGGCATCGATCGCCGCGCGGTTGTTGCGCGACTACAAGGGGAAGCGCATCGCGCTGCTTGCGCCCCTGGTCGTGGCGCGCAAGGGCTTCTATACCGACCTGGCGAAATGGGCGGCAAAAAAAGGCTTCAAGACCTTGCGAGTGGACGGCGCGAGCCTTTCCACGAGCCACTGGCCGCGTCTGTCCCGGTTCAAGGAGCACACGATCGAGCTTCCGGTGGCGGAAGTTGAAGTCGCTCCCAAGACCGACACTACGCTGCACGCCGCGCTCGCTCGCGCCCTCGATTTCGGCAAGGGGCTCGTCCACGTGCTCGGCCCGAGCTCCGACAAGGTGACCGTGTTTTCCACCAAGCGCGCCTGCCCGTCCTGCGGGCGCAGCTTCTCCGAGCTCGATCCGCGCCTGTTCTCGTTCAACTCCAAGCACGGCTGGTGTGAGAGCTGCTACGGAACCGGTGTCGAGATGGCCGGCTTCGACGAGGAGCAGACCGGGGAAGAAATCTGGTGGAACGAGTGGTATGAGCACGATCCACAGCCTTGTAGCGCCTGCAACGGCCAGCGGCTCAGCCCTGTCGCGCTCAACGTGCGCTTCCGCGAACACTCGATTGCCGCGCTCACTTCCGAGCCGGTCGCCGCCGCCCTCGAGTTCTTCAGCAGGTTGAAGCTCGACGCCCGCGAGAAAGAGATCGCGCGCGACCTGTTGAGCGAGTTGCGCTCGCGACTGCAGTTCCTCGAGCGGGTGGGACTCGGATACCTGCAGCTCGATCGCTCGGCGCCGACCCTGTCGGGGGGTGAAGCGCAGCGCATCCGTCTGGCCGCGCAACTCGGCTCGAACCTCCAGGGAGTGTGTTATGTGTTGGATGAGCCCACGATCGGGCTGCATCCGCGGGACAACGCCATTCTCCTCGACTCGCTCGCCGAGCTGGCGGGCAATCGCAACACGCTCGTGGTCGTGGAGCACGACGAGGACACCATCCGGCGTGCCGACCACGTCATCGACCTCGGACCCGCAGCGGGCGTCAGGGGCGGCGAAATCGTCGGCGCCGGCGTCGTGAAGGACCTCGTGCGTAACCCACGGTCGATCACTGGCAAATTCCTTCGCGAGCCCTTGTTGCACCCCTCGGAGCCGTTGCGTACCGTCAAGGACAGCACTCCGCGCCTGAAGTTGGAGCGGGTGGCCTTGCACAACGTGAAGGGAGCCGATGTGGGCATCCCGGTGGGCCGGCTCGTTGTGATCACCGGCGTGTCAGGATCCGGTAAGTCCACTGTCGCGCGCGACGTTCTGTACTCGAACCTGCGACGACTGGTCGGCGAGGCGAACGGTAACGGCCGCTCCGCGGAAAATGGCAATGGCGGCCGCATGAGTCGCCCCAACGGCAAAAACGGAAAAGAGAGCCGCAATGGACGGGCCAAGTCTGGCGAGTTGATCGGCTGCAAGGCGGTTCGGGGCATCGAGCACATCGACCGCGTGCTCGAAGTCGACCAGACTCCCATCGGCAAGACTCCGCGCTCCTGCCCTGCCACGTATATTGGATTCTGGGACGCGATCCGCACGATCTACGCGGCTACCACGGAGGCGCGCATTCGCGGTTACACCGCGAGCCGCTTCTCCTTCAATACTGCCGGAGGTCGTTGCGAGGCGTGTGAGGGACAGGGCGTCAAAACAATCGAGATGAGCTTTCTGCCGGACGTGAAGGTCCTTTGCGACGTTTGCGGCGGGCGTCGATTCAACTCCGAGACGCTTTCGGTCCTCTGGCGCGAAAAGAGCATCGGTGATGTGCTGGCGATGGACGTGGACGATGCGGTCGAGTTCTTCAAGGCCCATCCCCGAATTTACCATTGTCTGAAGCTTCTGCAGGATGTGGGTCTCGGTTATCTCACCCTGGGTCAACAGAGCCCGACCCTCTCCGGCGGCGAGGCACAACGCATCAAGCTGGTCGCCGAGTTGTCGAAGGTCCGCGGCGACAGCGCCGGCGGGCCGCGATACAGGCCCAAACATACACTCTACGTGCTCGATGAGCCGACAGTAGGTTTGCACATGGCCGATGTTGAGAAGCTCATCCAGGTGCTGCATCGGCTGGTGGAGGCCGGCAACACCGCCGTGGTCGTGGAGCACAACCTCGACGTCATGGCAGAGGCGGACTGGATCGTCGATATGGGGCCCGAGGCGGGGGATGGCGGCGGAGAAGTGGTTGCGCAAGGCACGCCGGCGGAGATCGCGCGCAGGAAAAAGCAGTCCCACACGGGTCGGGTCCTGGACGAGTTTCTTCGGGAACGGACCCGGGACAAGCAAAAGGCAACCGCGTAGCCGTTATCGCGGCCTTAGCCAGGACGCATGCGCCGTAAGCACGATTGAGCTAGGCTTTGCGCCATGGCCCATGACCTCGTCTGCTGGAAATGCGGGAGCTCGTTGTCCGCCTTGAGCTTGCCGCTCATGCGCGCAGACACCTGTCCCAAGTGCCGCGCGGAATTGCATGTCTGCAAGATGTGCGTCGACTACGACACGCGGGTCGCGAAGCACTGTCGTGAGCCTACCGCTGAGGAGGTGAGCGATAAGACGCGAGCCAATTTCTGCGATCATTTCAAGCCGCGCGCGGGAGCCTACACTCCGCCCAATACCGCGGAAGTGAACAAGGCCATGAGCGAACTGGAGAAGCTCTTCGGTAAGAGATAACGGTCGACCCGGACGGGGTCGCCCGCGCCCGAGCTCAGTTTTTCTTCGTTCGCTCGCTCAGCCGTTCCAGCAGCCTCGAGAACGGGGTGTTTTTCTGCACTTCTACCCGCAGGTGACGCACGCCTGTGTCATTCAGAAGCTCGCCGCGACCGTTGTCGATCTCGAGCTCGCCGGCCCCGAGAATCTCGAGGGTCTCCTCGAGCGTCTGGGGTCCCTTGCGCTCACGGGCGCCGACCCTCCCACCTTTGGCGGCGGCCAGGGCACGTTTTGCGTTTGCCTGGGCGCTGGCGCGAGCCGCGGCCGCGGGAGCCGCAGCTTTGGACGCGGCAGCCGGTTGCGGGGTAGCCTTCGCCGCGGATGGTATGGCCTTGGCGTCAACATCCGAGTCGAGGAGTTTGAACTCATCGACAGGGAGCTGACGCGTCTTGCGCGGAAAAGCGAGCGCAGCGCTCGTTTTCTTGTCTTCGTCACTCGCGCGTTGCTTCTCTTGCGGGCTCACGGGCACGACGGCGACGGAGGCGAACTCCGATCGCACGTAGTAGGCCACCTGCTTCGCCGAGATCGCATCGCTGAAGAATCCGAGTCGCAGGCCATACCACTTGCGGCCCTCGCGACTGCCTTCCACGGTGTACAGCGTGTAGGCACTGAAGATCGCCAGCGGTGGAACCTTGCTCAACTCAACCGGCTGCACCGACCATTGGAGCTGCACGGCAAACGAAACGGGCGCATTCTGACTGACCGCTTCCTTGAGCGCGCGACGGGTTCCCGTGTCATCTGGCTTCAGTAGCGAGATGCTGCCATCGGGTGCGTCTTCGACGCGCCCCGCACCGTCATCACTGCGACGAGTCTCGAGGTATCGCAGAACCTGTGTATCCGTGAGCCCCGAGTCCTCCTGCGCTTCCACGCGCGGAATCTGCGGAGCAGGCATCATGCGCGTTTGCCCTGTCTCGCTTGTGTCATCGCCTAGCGCTGCCAGCACCTCTCGTACGTTCGAATCGGCGAATGCGGTGCCTTTTGTCGAGGCCTTCGGTCGGGGCTTTGACGGAGTTGGCGCCGGGGCTGCTGCCTTGACGGGCAACCGGGTTGGCGCTGCTGGACTCACAGTATTGGGACGCGGCGCCTTGTTCCCTGGTGCGGCGGCAACCGGCATCGACGCCATGCCCGCAGGTTTGGCGTGTTGCGGCTGGGCTCCGGCGCTCGCCGCGCGAGCAACAGGCACTGTCGGCGCATGTATCGGTTTTGCAACTGGGGGTGGAGCATGCCGGGGAGCGGACCTGGCGACGGGCGCCACGGGCTGCACGGGGGCAGCTTTGGCGATAGGCGGTGTCAGAACCGGTGGCGCCGGCGCACGCGGGGAAGCGGTTGGAAATGCCGCGGCATGCACCGTAGGAACTGTAAATCCCGGCGGATTCAGCGAAGGGGCTGACGCAACCACTGGGGACGCAACAGGTCGAGCGATTGGGGCGGCTGCTGTTGGGGCAGCCGCCGTGCGTACCGGTGTTGGAGCCGGTGCGCGCGTGGATGGAGTTGGATGGCCCGCGCGTGGCTCGGGCGCGGGTGTCGGCGGCAAATTCGGCAACGCGGAGCGCGGCTGGGGTCCAAGTGCGTGTTGAGCCTGCGCGGCGGCTGCAGCCGCGGCACGAGCCCGCAACTTTTTGCCGGGCGCCTCACCAGCCCAGGCTCCTGGGTAGATCTCGCGAACGACGCTGAGCCACTCCTCGGCTTCGGCGAGCGTGGTGAAGTAACCCATGTGAAGCCGGAAGCGCTCGCGCCCCTCTTCGAAGCGGCGACTCACGAAGAAAGTGAAGCGTTTGAGCTCGGGCAGGTCGACCTGGGCGAGCGCCATCGGCGTGGTCGAGGAGCAGAGATTCAAAACGAACGGGCCCGCCTCGGCTTCAGGCGTCACCGATTCACGGGCCTCAGCGCGCCCCGATGCGCCAGAAGCCATATTTGGCGTTGGTAATGTCATAACTTCCCCGGACCCATTCATCCATCATGGAAAGCCACCGAGCGGCGGATCGCCGCAATGCGGTAAGAGGTGGGGACGGGAGGGGGAGTGCAAGCGGCCGCGCCGTAGCGCGATCGTGGCAGCCCCGCCGTCATAGGAACCTCTTTCCTTTAGACCGGTGGCTTTGCGTCCCCGCCTTTCGACGGGTTTGCCCTTTTCACTAAAGGAGAGTTTCAAAGCGTCGCGGATGACAGTCAAGTGTTTAAGTTGTGTCGCGGCTCTCAAGGGGCACTAGCACATCAGGGGCGGGCAAGAATATGTCTCAATGTGGCGACGGGATCAGCTTTGCCGAAGCTTCGCTGTTCCAGAAACGTCCTGCGCCCGCGAAGTGCTTATGGTAATAGGCGTCGCTCAGGCTCCCGTACGAAACCTTCTCACCGGAACGCGGCGCATGGATAAAGCGTCCGTTCCCGGCGTAGATCCCCACGTGATTGACGTGGCGACTGTGAATACGGAAGAAGACGAGATCGCCGGGAGACAGAGCGTCCAAGGGGACTGGGCGCGCCGCGCGGCGCTGTGCATCGGCGGTGCGCGGAATCTCCACGCCAGCCTGTGCATAAACATAGACTGCAAGCCCACTGCAGTCGAAGCCTTGGAGATCCGCACCCCCAAAGTGGTAGGGCGCACCGATGAGCTGCGCGGCGGCGCGCGCGACAGGTGTTCCTGCTTCGCCAGGCTGCTCGTTGGACTCGCGCGGAACGCTGCTGCAGGCTGCCAAGGCCAACAGCGCCGCGCTCGCAAGTACGTTGCGCTGCACGCTCAACCTCTGCGCGACCTTCGTGTTGCTGGAGGCGCTTGGGCCTGTCTGGCGCTTCGCTCAGCTAACGATTGACTCGGCTCAGTGGCATCTGCCTAGCCGACGCTTTATCCCGCAGCCCGAATGTCGCTCACTTCCCGGTTCCCCTTCATTGTGCGGGCTTCCAGCAACTCTGTCACGGCTTGTCCGGAAAGCGGTCGTGCGAGGAAGAAGCCTTGCGCGGTGTCGCAACGGCGCTCGCGCAGAAAATCCAGTTGCTCGGCAGTCTCGACACCTTCCGCCGCGACACGCTTATCCAGCGCGTGCGCCATGACGATGATGGTCTCGACGAGGGTGGACGAAGCCGCGCTTTGCGGGACTTCCTCGAGGAAACTCCGATCGATCTTCACCGTGCCGATCGGATACTGCCGCAGATAGGAGAGAGATGAATAACCCGTGCCGAAATCGTCCAGGGCGAGATGTACTCCGAGCTGCGCCAGGCGCCCGAGCGTGGCTCCCGCGGCCTCGTCCGCAAACACACTCTCGGTGAGCTCGAGCTCCAACAACGCGGCTGGGATGCCATGACGGTCAAGCGCTCGACGGACGAGTTTTGGAAATTCGACGTGTTTCAATTGCTGGGCGGAAACATTCAGCGCCAACCGCGGTGGGGCAATGTTCCGCTCGCGCCAGAGCGCCAATTGCGCGCAGGCCGCTTCCAACACCCAGCCTCCGATATCGACAATCAGACCGCTCTCTTCGGCAGCCGGCACGAACTCACCGGGGGGCCGCAGACCATCCCGGGAAGTCTGCCACCGAAGCAACGCCTCCACGCCCGCCAGTGCGCCGTCGGCGACCGAGAACTGCGGCTGATAGAAGAGAGAGAACTCGCGCCGACGCAGCGCTCTCTGCAACCCTGTCTCAGTCGTCGCCACAACACCGCCCGCAAGGTGGGAATCGAAGAACAGCGCGCAGCCGCGACCGGCATCCTTCGCACGGTACATGGCCGTATCCGCGTTGTGTATCAGTTCGTCGATGGTGACGCCGTCGTCCGGAAAGAGCGTGATACCGATGCTCGCGCAGACGAAATGATCACGCCCCCCGATGTTCACGGGCAATTGCAAAAGTTGAATGATACGTTCCGCCACGCCGCGCGCGGCATCGGGATCGGCGACGTTGCGCAAAATGACGGCGAACTCGTCGCCCCCCAACCGGGCAACCGTGTCACCTTCCTTGCTACACGACCGCAGCCGCTGCGCGACGATGGTCAGGAGTTGGTCGCCGGCGCCGTACCCCACCGAATCGTTGACGCGCTTGAAGTGGTCTAGATCGATGTAGAGCAATGCGCCACGACTCAAGCCGGCATTGGAATTCGCGAGCTCCTGGGACAAACGATCGCGCAAGAGCGTGCGATTCGGTAGTGCGGTCAGTGGGTCATAGTGGGCTTCGGTCAACGACCGCTCCTGCCGCGCGCCTTTCGCGAGAGCCACGGCAAGTCGTTCCGCGAATTGCGTCCCCGAGCGCGCGAGGTAGGGATCCGTGCTCGGGGCTTCCCGATAACCGACCGCGAGAATCGCCTCGACCCGGCCGGACACGATCACGGGCCAAATCCAGAAGAACTCCGCGCCGAGCTCCTTCAACGGGCGCAGAAAGCTGTGACGCACGTCCTCGCAGCGCGCCACCGTGAGCCCGTTGGCTTCGCTCGCGAGTGTGGTGATCATGTCGTCATCGAGCTCCACTCGTCGTACCGGAAGGTCGGCGAGCCCGGCAGCGGCGAGATAGACACGCGCCCGCCGCGGCGCGTCCGGATCGCGCAATGTGATACCCACACAAGCGCACCGAGTCACGGTCTGTGCCCGCGAGAGGACCGCATCCAGCACCTGCTCGAGATCCGCCGACCCCAGCAGGAGCTTGTCGATCTCGCCGAGCGTCTCGAGCCCCCGGAACTGTTCCCGCAGCGCCACCAAGCTGTCGTTGAGCCCTTGCACGAGTATGCCCAACTCGTCGGGCGCAGGCGTCGTCACCGGCTCATAACGACGTACCCGCAGGGCGTTCACGGACTCCTCCAGCGCTCGTATCGACGGTAGGTAGCGGCGCGCGAGGTACCAGCCGCCGCCAATCCCGCAAACCAACGCCGTCAACAGGAGAAGCGGCATCGATTGCCAGAGGTGTTGGGAGCGCGACAGGAACGTGGCTTCCCGACAAAAGCTGACAAGCGCCCAGGGCACGGCCGTGATGCGCTCGTTGGCGAGTTGCATCGGCTGAATGACTCCCTGCCATGCCTCGCCGCCATCCTGCCATGCAAGCGACAGCAGGGCCCCGGCGCGCGCTCCCGAATCCGCGAGCCGGACGCGATCGGCGAAGAGATGGGCGGTGTCGGTGGACAACGGGCCGCCGTCATAGAGCACCTTGGCATCGGCATCCACCACCGCAAGGGCGAGTTGCACCGGCGCAGCGTCGACGTGCTTCCACAGCCACTCGGGCGCCAACTCGAAATACGCGAGCCGTCGAGCTCCCGCGGCGGTCACTTCTTTTACCAGGAAGGCCGAGGTCTGTCGGCCATCGAGCGCGACTGACAGCAACACCATCTCGCCGGCTTCGAGCGCCACGCGCTGCAGCGGAGCCGGCCGAAGCATGGTCTCCCCGCCGGCCAACACGCCGTCCCGACCAACTATCACAACCGATTTGAAGGCAGTCGAATTGACCATCTGGCGCCTGAGGGTCGCGCCGTCCTCGCCGACATCAGCCGCGGTGAGCGTCAGGACTATGGTCTCGGCGGCGGCCAGCCGCGACTGGATGAGCTCGGCATGCAGGCGACTGGAGTCGGCGAGCGCTCGTTGCAGAGTCGCGGCGGCTGCTGAATCGAGCTCCCGTGCGAAAAATATCGCGAGCAACACCACGGGCGCCGTGGCGCACAGGGCCACGACCGCAGCCATGCGTCTTCCCATGCGACTCGTCACGGGCAGTCCAAAAGCTTCCTGCAAGGGGATTCCTTGAATGCGAGCCATCCGCTCGCGTGCGATCGAATACAGCGGATTGTGCGAGGCCCGGACGACGGTCGAATGTTAACCAGGTCACGATACGCCGTGAGCGCGCGCGTGGAGCGCCTCAGCCGCGGGGTTGCCGGCTACTGTTGGCGAGCTTCGGGTCCAGCGGGCGTACCGACTTCAGCCTCGCCAACGCCTCGATGCCAGCATATGTGTAACGCTGCACGCCTTTCCTGCCCGAGCGGGTGGCGCCCAGGATCGCTGCTCCAACGGTCTTCGCGGGGATGCCGCGGAAAGCGGTACGTTCGCCGCGCAGAAATGGATTCACCAGCGGCATGGCCAACAACGCCCCAAGCTCCAGCGGACGCACCTGGCCGCTGCGGATGCCGAGCAAGGGACCGGGCTGGAGAATGTCGAGCGATACGAAGCCTACCGCCGCGACGGCTTCCTCCATCTCGCCCTTGGTTCGCAAGTAGAAGTTCCTCGAGCGCGCATCCGCGGCCACGGAGGACACCACTATGAACCGTTGTGCCTGAGCCGCTTTCGCGCTGCGCGCGAAAGCCACCACGTAATCGACATCGACGCGACGGAATTCGTCCTCTGAGCCCGCCTGGCGCAGAGTCGTCCCGAGGCAGCACACGCCCACGTGACACGTGACGCCCTTGAGCTGAGCTTCCATCGTGTCGAACTGCACAATGCGATTCGCAAGCCGTGGATGCTCGCGACCGAGCGGCCGGCGTGTGATCGCGAACACGCGCCCGATATCGGGCGCATCCAGTAGAGCGTCGAGAGCGGCCGTTCCGACCAGGCCGTTCGCGCCGCAGAGAAGCACGATCTTGGGATCGTTTTCGGGCATTGAGGTGCGCCAGGGTGTTGTTTTGCGAGACTTTAAGAGTGTGCGCGACCGCCGACAA
This sequence comes from uncultured Steroidobacteraceae bacterium, assembly GCA_964400085.1. GTDB lineage: Bacteria > Pseudomonadota > Gammaproteobacteria > Steroidobacterales > Steroidobacteraceae > 13-2-20CM-66-19. The sequence continues at coordinate 32,508 of CAYNTW010000039.1, forward strand.
GTGCGTCGTGCCCTTGCGGCTTCCGCATCAGTTCTTCAAGCCCCAGAACGTGCCGTTGTTTTGGGTGCAGACCAGGCGCATGAGGGCGGCAAAGCGGATGTTCGTATCCGGCGACATACCCGGCCCCTCGGGAAAACCGATGGCGTGGATGCGCACCACGCGTCGACCGTCGGGCCCCGGCTTGTTCAGCGTGGTGATGGAATCGAGCGCGGCCTGGATCGACTTGCCCGTGAACTCATCGCCGAGCACGAACACGCTGATGCGTTTGTCGGTAGCCCAATAGGTCCGGATTGCCTCCTCCATCCCAGGCACCGGGTTGGACTGGCTGAAGGCTGACCAATGGCGGGCGCGCCTGCGGATCTCGGCGCGCTGCTCCTCGGAGTCGGTGAGCCACTTGCCCTTGGTGTCCTCGAACATGTAGGTCCCCTGATCGTTCATGATCTGCAGGCCCCGCACGTGCGGGTAGGCGCTCAGGATCTCGTCGATGATGGCGAGGTTCGCGTTCCAGTGGTTGTCCGTCATGCTGTCGGACGTATCGACTACGAAGATGACGTACTCGCTGTCGATCGGGATTCCGCCGATCGCCGCGGTCGCCGGACGTCGCGCGCGCTCCGCGAGAAGGCGTTGCATCTCGGCACTCAACTTCTGGTAGGCCGTGACGAGCTCACCCTCCACACGGTTGGAGATCGAGGCGTCCTGAGTGCTGCTGGCGTATTCGCCCTGGATCGCACTCAGCTCGCCGGCAAGTCGCGCAACTTTGCGGCGCTCCTGCTCCAGAGTCTCGCGACTGCCCTGCAGCTGGCGGGTGAGCTCATGGGTTTCACCCTGAATGGCGTAAAGTCTTTCGGTCAGATTGCGAATCTGTCCGTCGAGATTCTTGCGACTCTTCTCGAGCACTTCGGGGCGCCCGATCTCGGTCAGTACGAGTAGCAGTATGATGGCGCCGAACCCGCAGCAGATGCAGTCGAGGAACGAGAGGCTGAAAACCTCCACCGAGCGGCGGCGGCGCATCTAGTTAGCCTCCGGGTTGCTCACGGCCAATCCCGCGCTGGCATGAGAACACTGCCGTCAGTCGTTCTGGCGAGATGCCAGAAGCGATGCGCCGCTTCCGAGTCCCCCTGCATCGGAAGCAACACGCTATCGATCGGAACGTGTTCGGGCAATTGGCGCGCAGCCTCGTCGAACAAACGTGCGCGCGCGTCGGAATCCACGTACTTGCGTGCCCCGGCGGTCTTTCCTTGTGTGGGTAGGCCGTCGGTGATCAGAACGATCTGGTCGGGCAAGGGACTCAGCGTCCGGGTTGCGGCAAACGCGTTATAGAGACTGGTCCCCTCGGCGGGAACCACGCTCTGGAGCGCCTCCAGACCACGAGCCACTTCCGGGAGATCGCCGCCCGCGATCCATTTACCGGCGGAAGCGGCCAATAGAGGCTGCGCCTTGGTGTTGAATGTGTAGATCTGATAGGAACTGCCCGGTGGCACCTGCGTCAGAAGCCAATGGACGGTTTCGACCGCACGACGCCACTTCGCCGCGGCACGCTTGGTCGCGTCATCCGCGTTTCGGAGCCGGAGGATACTGACGAGATCCTCGTGCAGCATACTGGCGGAGACGTCGAGAAGAATCAGGATGCGTTTGCCATGCATGCGCAAGCCGGTGATGTAGTGCCGATCACCGCCCGTCTTGCGAAAGGCGACGACATCCTGCCCGGGTGGGGCGAGCTCATTGCTGCCTGCCTCGAGGCGTTTCGTGCCTTCTTGCAGCGCCTTGACGTCGGCTCTGAGTTTCTCGATACGCCCCTGGCGGGACAGCCGGGTAGCGTCGTAGTTGGAGACCTGGGTTTTTCGCGCGGTCAATTGCGCGGCCAGGAGGTTGCTCTGGGAAGCTGCGCTCGCGACTTCCTTGCGTGTCTTCTCGAGGGTGTCACGGAGCGCGGCCAGATTACGGCTACCGGTGAGCACCTGCTCATCGAGACGGGTCACCTCTGCGCTCAGTGTGTCTGTCGCCTGTGTCTGGACGAGGCCACTGCGGGCACTGACAATGGTGTAGAAAAGAATCACCGCTCCGAAACCGCAACAAATGCAGTCGAGAAACGAGAGTGTGAAGACCTCGGTTGTCCGGCGTCGTTGGTTCACGGTGAACTGTTCTGCCGGACTCCGATGGGGGTCTCGCTGACAGCAATCAGCGAGAGCTCAACTCCCGGATCGCCCAATCGAATCCGATCGCCGGTGCGCACCCGTACCCGCTCGGCAACGCGCTCACCATTGACGAATGTGCCAAATCTACTGTGGTCGAGCAGAGTCACCTCGTTGTCTTCTTGAACGAGGGTGCAATGACGCCTTGACACTCCCGCCAGGCCCTCGGCGAGCTCGAGGGTACGGGGACCCGCGGGAGCGCGCCCGAGCACCAGGGGCCCCTGCCCCAAAGCATAGACCTGGCCCTCGAGCAGGAGATGTGAGGGTGGTAGGCTTCGCGCCCGGCTCTCACCCAACATGACACGCGGTTCTGGAGATTCGCGCGCCGACCAGGGAAGTCCGCGAAGCAACCGGACTGGCTCTTCGGACGCGCGCCGCGGAAGCTCCAGAGTGGAAATGGCCGCGGCGGCATGGCCGTCCGGCAGACTGATCAACTCGCAACCTACGAAAAGCTCCAACTCCTCCCGCAGCCCCGGAAGATCGCCGATGATTGCCGGGGCGACCAACGTGATCGGCGCGCCCGCGGGACGTAGCTCGTGCAGCAGGGTCACGATCTGGCGATGCAACGTGCCGCCTGCCTGGGCAAATTGATCTCGGGTCAGGGTCACCTCGAAATGTTCCGCGCCCTTGGTCAGAACCGCATTGACTGATCCGTCGCACGCAGCCTCACGTGCCCAGGTCGCAAGCGAATCGAACAGCCGCTGTTCCGTCGCGGCATCATGCAACGGGTCGAAGCGAGTTCGTTTCACCATCGTCCTACTGACGAGCTCCAACCATCCCTGATAGAAGCCCATCAAACCGCCACGCTCGGAAAGCACCGTACGTCGGCGCCTGACTTGCGAGCCATCTCGATCAACAAAGGTTGCCGCGGCGTGGTGCAATCCAAGCTCGAGAACGATTGCGGCTCGCTCGAGGCCCAAAGCCGCCACCGACGCCACGGCGGTGCTTACGAACCCATCGACAGGCAACGACAGAGAGCGCGCGATCGCAAGCATTGCTCCCAGTCCCCGCTCAGAGGCGCGCGCAGGCGCTGCAATCCAAACGCGCTGGTCAGGGTCAGGTGCCTGTACGGCCAGACGCCTGATCAGCTCGGCCGCCACCAGAGCGACGATGCGATCGGACGGAGCTGCCTGCGAGAGAAGTGCGCTGAGGTGTCGTGTGGAGGTCGCGGTCGGATGGCGTCGTAAGGCGTTCCAGGCGCCCGACCCTGCAAGCTCACCGGTGCTGCCGTCCCACACGGCGCTCGGGGCGCTCGAGATGACCTGCCCGTCTCTCGCGAATGAGACGGCGCGATCGTCCAGCTCGATCACGAATGGACGCATCTTCAAATGTCGCTGGGGAAGCTCACGTTATTGTCGGCGGACTGCTTGGAGTCGGGCGCGATTGTTGGATCGTCGCGGATGGTCGCTGATTCTTCGGGTCGGGAAGCCCCGGGGGGCCCGCGGTCAGCCTGCGGGCGGCCCACGGGCGGTCCGTCCGGACCGACCGTTCTTGCCGACCGTTCTTGCTGACCGTTCTCGCCCACCGTTCTTGGCTGACCGTTCTTGGCGGCCTCTGGCAGCGTATCGGGCACAAGGGATTGAGTCGACGCTTGAGGCGCAACCGGCTCTTCGCCAGAGCGCGCACCGGCCGCTAGGGATCTCAGCGGCGCGGGCTTGGCCGCGGGTGATAGTGCCGCAGGTACCTGCATCGGCCGCGCGGGTTCGTCCGCGGCCCGGGTGCTTTTGAGGATAACGGCGCTGGCGCAGAGCGCCACGATGGAGGTCAGAACAATTGCGGGCCGTAAGTTCGGCATAGCTCATCTCGTCGTGTTGGTAGCGCCGATGGGAACCAGGTGGTACTGCACCGTGCGGTCGAGGCCGGCGGCCGGGGTGACCAGAGTCTTGAAGGGTTGGAAACCTTTTTTGCGCACCTCGATGCGATGCTCCGTCGCGGGGAGGTCGAGCGACCGCGGCGTTCTGCCGCGGTCCGCGCCGTCGATGACGAGCTCCGCATCGGCCGGCTCTCCACCTATCGAGACTCGCGCCATTATGGGCTCGAGTCGCGCAAACAGGGAGAGCTTGCGCCCGGGCTCCGCGAATACAGGCCGTACCCAATTCTTGTACCCGGGAGCGCTCAAGACCACCTGATGCGCAATGCCCGCGGGGAGGTCGATTTCAGTGGGCGTTCGACCGAGGTGTGTTCCCGCAACCGTGGCGTCCGCGCCAGAAGGTTCGGAACGTACCGTCAGGTGCGCGTCCGGCTGCCCTAACGTGACCGGGCCCACGCTCAACGTCTCGCCGGCCTTGAGCACTACGCTGCTTTCCCAAGTCTTTCGACCTGGCGCGGCAATCTGGATTCGCCGCACCCCTGAAGGAGCCGGTATCGTCGCCGGCGCGCTGCCGCTGTCGACACCATCGACACTGACGCGCGCACCTTCGGGAATCGAGAGTACTTTCAGCGCTCCCCATGAGGTTTGAAGGTTGACTCTCAGTTGCTGATGTTGTCCTGCTCCCTCCACGGTCACATTCGTGATGTAGTCGAGATAGCGGGGCGCGCTGACAATGACCGTGCGTCGGCCCGCAGGGACGCTCAATACTCCAGGTGCGTGACCAACTTCCACGCCGTCGACACTCACGGTTGCGGCGACACCGCCCGTATCGACATGCAATTTCCCCGGCAGCTTTTCCAGTCGCAGCCGCACGTCGTTCACGTGATCAGTGCGAACATCGAGGTTGGCCTGGCCGGCGACGTAGCCCGCGCGCTCCGCCCTGATCAGGTGCTTTCCAGGCAAGAGCAGTACGTGGCCCGCCTCGTGAATGGCCAAGAAAGTCCCTGGGGTAAGCACCCGGGCGTCGGGAGGTTGTATATCGAGCGAAACGCTCTGCAAAAGTGAGGACACGACCAGAGCGAGCAAAGCGGCGGCCGCTGCCAGTCCCGAGAGCAGCCATCGGAGTCGACTCGCGGGAGTCCTGCTGGAGTGAGCTGGTGTCAGCTCACCGGCTTTGCTCGCCGGCATCGGCACTCGAAGGCTCTCGAGAGGGTGGATGTCGATATCTTCATCCCCACCCTCACCCACCACCAATGTTGCCAATGTCGCTGCAGGGGGGATGGTCGCGTTTCCGGCGAGGTGGTGAATCTCCAGGCGCAAAAGGGTCCGGGATACATCCGTGACCACCATCTGGGCGTCGCCCAGGGAGAGTGTGTCGTTTCGGCGCAGGTCGCGGCTAGCCCTGAGGGGGCGTCCGTTGAATTGAACTGCGCTCGTGAGCGGCTCGAAAACCCACACACCCTTGCGGCGCTCGATGGCAGCGGCGCGACCGGGAGCCGCTCCCGGTACCACCACGTCTGGATGTTGACCTTCCGGGCCGGCACCGCCAATGGAAACGGTTTCGCCCAACACGCGCTCGCCTAGCGGCTCGCGCACGCGAACCTGCGCGTATGCAATGGTCCTCATCGAAATAGGGTCGCTCACAGCTCCCGCGACCAGCGGCCAGCTTCAGATCGGGTCGGAGCAGCTCACGTTGATCGTCTGGTTGTCTTGCCCCGGAGAGACAGTGATATCACGGCGGACGTCTCGATAGCCATCCCGGGTACCAATCACGGTGTAGCGGCCCGGTTTGAGCTCAATATCGCGTCGGGCAAAAGTGCCGAACTGACCGATGCTCGGGATAGCCACTGCCGTGGCGTTGTCTGACAAGAGGGACAGTCGCACAGGCTTGTCCGGATTCGATCGTACCGGATCCAATCGTGCGGAATCGGCTCGTATAGCAGGGACGCTGGTGTCCGATTGGCCCGAATCCGATCGCCACGCTGAATCGGTGCGTGTCGCGACGGAGGTGGTGTCCGTTCGTGCGGCCTTTTCGTAGTCGGGTAGGAGCAGCTCGAGACGCGCGATCTGGGAGCGCAGCACAGGACCGGAGGTCGTCTGCTGATTGGCGGTCTCCAACAACGACCGTGCCTGCTCACGGACGGACGCGGAGCTCAAGCGCTCGGGTCGATCAATGAGCGCTTGCATGGCGGCGCCCAACTGCGCGCGAGCAGCCGCCCGGTCCTTCCCTTGTTGGGCAAATGCGAGCGAGGGGTCCGCTTGCAACGCGGACTCATAGAGCTGCGCCGCTTCGTCCCATCGCTCCTGTGCTTCCAGCCCCGCCGCGCGCTGGTGTAGGGCCGAGTACCCTTTCGCGGATAGAGCACCCTCGACACGACGTAGGCCTTCCGCAGCTTCCGTCCCGTTCGGCCGCAGTGCGCGCGCCTTCTCAAAGGCCGCGCGCGCGTCGTCCAAGCGACCCGCTCCGAGCGCCGCGAAACCAGATCCCACAGACTTCGCATAGTTGTCTTCGTTGAAGGCAGCATTCGCTCGCGCAAGTCCCGCGCGAGCCTTGTCGTTACCCGGGTCCAGGGAGAGCGCCTGGCTGTAATCCTGGATCGCCCGGGAGTAGTTGCGTGCGCTTTCGGCGTTCTGTGCGTCGGCAATGAGCGGCAAGACTCCGCTCAAATTGCGTGTGTGGCGTTGCCCTTCAGCGATCCGCTTGTCTTTCGGGTCGATACGCGCGGCAAGATCGAAAGCCTGGGAGGCGATTTCCTCCTGGCCTGCAGCCAACGCCTTCTGTCCGGCTGCCAACTCCGCGGCAAGCGCCTGGGGCGCTTTGCTTTCGACCGCATCCAACAGCCTGGACGCATCCGCGAGCCTGTCCAGTGCGATTTGCGTATTGCCGCCATCGTGTGCACCGATGGACTCCGCGGCGCGCATCTTGGCCATCGCGAACTCGGGCCCGCCCCAAACGCCGGCGCCCCGGGCCTCGAGAGCAGCCAGGCGTTGATCGAAACCAGCGCGCTCCGTTTGGAGCTTCGCGTCAGCAACATCGGCCACGGTCGCAGGGGCGGACGGGTGAGTTGGCGCGAGACTCTGGGCCGCCCGGGAAATCGCGGCCAGATCGAGCGGAAGCCCCTGTGGCGCGTAACGCGGCAGCCAATAGAAGACCGCGATCGCAATCCCGGTCAACGCTCCGAGCAGTACCATCGGCCATCGCCGCCGGCGGATCGGCTCCAGTCGCATCACCTTCGGAATGGCTTCCAGCTGCAGATCCCCCCAGAGTGTGCGCTCGGTGGACATGCTCAGACCAATAGAGCCAATGCCGGCCGCCGCCAGCGGCGGGTAGTGCTCCGGTGTTTGAGCGCGGGGATGCTGCGCGGAGGCCGAGAATGCCGCCTGCGCCGGCGGGGTGGCTTGAGGCGCGGTGTTCGCTCTGTTGGGTTGTGCGGCGATGGTTTGCGGTGCTATGCCGGCATGTCGCGCGGGGTCCGCCGGAGACGGCTGGTTCTCCTGAGGAGCAGGGGGCCAGCGAGCTGTGTCGGGCGTCCGGGAGGGCTGAGTCCCGTCTCTGGGTTGAGCGGTGTCCTGCGCTGGCGGCGCGCCTTTCGAAGGGGGCGCGTTCGTTGGCTGAGGCGCGCTCCTTGGTTGAAATACATCCCTCGACTGGGTCGCATACGTCGGCTGGGTCTCATCCCTCGAATGGGTTGCATCCCTCGTCTGCGACGCGTCGCTCAGCCGCGGCGCATCTTTCGGCGGAGGCGCACCTCTGCGGGGAGACGTATCGCTGGATTGGATCGGATTGTTTGCCTGAGCTGCACCAACGCGTTGCGCACTGAGCTGTTGGGGCGCGCGGCTGCCCTGGGCATCGGACTGCCGCTGGGCTGCGGCCGCCCGTATCCAACTCGGTTCGGGATGCGCAGACTGAGCGCGCGCCACACGAACACTCGGCGTCGCCGGCTCCGGCGGGAGTGCCTGTGTTCGGTTGGCCCAGGAGGAGGGGTCGACTTGCGACAGCTTGCCTCGTACCGTCGCCACCGGATCTGAATCAGATCCGGGCGGTAACGCCTGCGTCCGGTTGGCCCAGGAGGAGGGGTCGACTTGCGGTGGTTTGCCTTGGGCCGCTCCGGGAAGATCCGACTCTGACAGCGGAGGCAAGACTTGGGTGCGGTCAGACCACGCGGGGTCCGCTTGTGAGAGTTTGCCCCGCGCCGTGGCCGCAGCATCCGAATCGGGTCCGGGTGGTAAAGCCTGCGTCCGGTTGGCCCAGGAGGAGGGGTCGACTTGCGGTGGTTTGCCTTGGGCCGCTCCGGGAAGATCCGACTCTGACAGCGGAGGCAAGACCTGGGTGCGGTCAGACCACGACGGGTCGGCTCGTGAGAGTTTGCCCCGCGCCGCGGCCGCAGCATCCGAATCGGGCCCGAGTGGCAAAGCCTGCGTCCTGTTGGCCCAGAAGGGATCGGCGTGCGCGACCTTGCCATTCGCCGCGCTCTTCGAGGTCAGTTGCTCAGGCAGCGGCGTTGGCGCGCGCGCGGGCACAGGCCGTTGACTTGGTACCTGGGTCGAGTTCGCTGGTGCAGCCCTGAAGTCATCGGGCGCCTCCGCTGCGCCTGTCTCCCACCACGCCGGTGGTCGCGGGAGCACCAGGGTTTCATCGCCCGCACTCGGAGTTGCCGGTTTTGTTTGTGGGGCCGCCGTCTGCAGGGGGCTCTGTGGGCCGGCTGTCGGCGCTGGGGCCGCTTGGGTCGGGGTCGCCTGCGCGGGTGGCGTCTGCGGGAGTGCAGTCGGCGACTGTGCCGGCGATTGCGTTTGCCGGCGCTCTATTGGAGTTTGTGATGCGGCTGTAGAGGCTGGCGTTTGCGTCGACGACGGCTCGGCGCTCTTCGAGTGCCGCACAACCAGTGCGTTGGCCACCAACAACTCGGGAATGAGCGAGAGATCGGGAGCATCGTCATCACGCTCGTGGTGGCCGCGGTTGGACGGGCCATCCGCGTCGTCATGTTCATCGCGTTCCTCGTCACCGTCGTCCGCTTCATCGGGATCGTGGCGCGCATCGTATTCGGCAGAGCGCCGCATTGTAGGCTGAGGCTCCTCGGGCCCTCGGTGCGCGTTTACGGAAGTTGGACCGACGCTCGCGGATACCGGGTTATCGCTCTCGGTAGGTTGAGCGCCCGCAGAAACGGCACTCGCGCTGGCGAGCGGTTGAGCGCCCGCAGGAACGGCACTCGCGCTGGCGAGCGGTTGAGCGTCCGCAGGAACGGCACTCGCGCTGGCGAGCGGTTGAGCACCGTAAGTTGGACTCGG
>CAYNTW010000039.1:41895-44322 GCA_964400085.1 uncultured Steroidobacteraceae bacterium
CCGCAGGAACGGCACTCGCGCTGGCGAGCGGTTGAGCACCGTAAGTTGGACTCGGACCGGCGGGTGTTTGAGGGCCCGCAGAAACGGGGCGCGCGGGCGCATCAGGGTGGGAGGGGCTCTCGGCAGAATTGGCGGAGGCACTCTGCGCCGGATCAAGGATGGATTCGAAATCGAAGGCGAGCGTGTCATTCAGCGCTGCGTCGAGCTCGTCGATTACCTCGCGCATGGAGTGCGGACGCTCGCGGCGATCCTTTTCCAACATGCGCGTGACCAGCGCGCTCAAAAGCGGCGGTATCTGCCTCGTGGGCACGAGCTTCGGAACCGGCTCTTCCTGAGCGCGCCGAAGATCGAAATGCGGATAGTACGGCGGATAACCCGAGAGAAGCTCGTAAGCGAGCGCCCCCAACCCATAGATATCGTCCGACTCGGTCGGGGCCTCACCGCGCAGTTGCTCGGGGCTGGCAGTGAATGGCGAAAGACCTTGCAGGCGCGCGGCCGCCGCGGTTGTCGATGTAGTGCCCGCGGCACCAAAATCGGCCAGCTTCACCCGGCCGCGTGCATCGAACAGCACGTTTCCGGGCTTCAAGTCGCGATGGATGATCCCGCGCTCATGCGCGTGCTCCAACGCCTGTGCGATGTCCAGGAGCACCGGAATGATGTCCAGATAGCTCGCGCCACGCAGCCGGCGCAAATCGCCGCCGGTGGCGAGCTCCATGGGCAACACGACCGTCTCGCCCAAATGGTATGGCGGAAAAACCTTCAGCACCGAAGCATGATTCAGACGACTCGCAATCGCGTGCTCGCGCTCAAAGGCAGCGAGCACCGCTTCGCGCGAAGCTCCAGTAGCGTTGGGCACCTTCAGAGCGATGTCGATCCCGCGGGTGTCGTCGTGGGCACGCCACACCTCGCCCTGACCGCCCGAGCCCAATTTCTCGAGCAAGGTGAAACGCGAGTCCAGACGGTGACCTTTTAAAGGCGCTATAAGCTCAGTCATGACCTGATGGGACTCAAAGGAGTCGCACGGGTTCCTGTGTAAGACGTTCGCACAACACCGCTCAGGCTAAGCAAGCTTCGCGCCCGTGCCTAGCCTGAAAATCAGCTTGCTGTATGGATCACCAGACGGTTCCCGATTGTCTGGCCTCGGGTGTCGCATGCGACCTTCGTCCAACCTTCGCCGCCAGGAGATGGCACGCCTACTCAGGTCTGAAGCAATTCCGTGGCTTGCGCCGCATGCCTGCTAACCCGGCTCAACTCTTCCGCTCACCTAGCCTCTACAGTCGTCGGTCCACTCGGCCCGACGGCGGGCAGACTGATTGGTGTCGACGCGCGAGCATAAGGTCGAATCCGCGAGCGCGAGCCAATGTCGCTATTTCGCCACCCCCGTGCCCTGGCGATAATCTGTGTATTCCTTCCAAAGCTTTGCCCGCAGAGCGGGATCCGTTTCCGCTTCAGCGGCTTTGCGAAGACGGCGCGCCACAATGTCGTCGTCGCTACCAGGAACGATTTTTGGCGCCGTCGCGCCGTTGCCGGCGGCCCCATTTGCAGAGACGTTGGATTTGCGTAGTGGGCTGGCGCTTGGCGCGAAGCTGTCCCTTATCGCGAGCCCTGCACCCGGCGCGGGGTTTGGGGTATTCGCCGGTCCGTCGTCGTCCAGCGGGTGGTTGGCGCCTGCGCTCGACCGCGTCTGCAACGTTGAATCGTTCAGTGGCGGCTGCTTGCAAGCGGCGATCTCCTGCTCTCTTCGGATCTCCGTGTCCAAGGCGTACAGAGATTGGGACATCTCCCTGTTGATGCGAATGAGCCGCGGATCAACGGGCCGTTGCGCGAGCAGCGATTCGATTTCCGGGTCGAGCTGCCGTTTCGGCGGCGAGGTCGAAACCATGTGCAGCGGATTGGGGCCGGCACAGGCGTCGTGTGATACGGCTGGCGGATCTTCCACGGGCTTCAGTCCGCAACTCGTGAGCCACGCGACGACTAGCAGACCAAAACCGAGTGTTGATAACCCGCGCGCGCGCATTGCCGGTTCCGCGTTGTTTGTGATTGTTACTTGGTTACACCCGGTTACTGCGTATCGAAGCTCCTGCGTCGCGATGGCGCTCGACATAAGGTCCTTCCTCGGCAATCGGCGTGGAACCCTCCCTTACGACTTTACGCCGTCCGCTTAGGTTCCCGCGAGTCCTTCGAATCAGTCGCGGGTCTCGGTAGAGCCAAACCCATCCAGAACGCAAGAAGTTCCCGCTACACCGCCTGCCATTTTTTGTCTCAACGCGACGAGTTGAATACCGAGCGCAAGTCTGGTGCCGCAATAGCACGCTTGAACCAGCGCTCGAGGGTCGCAAGCCTGGCTTTCCGGATTCGCTTCTGCAAAGACGGCGCCAATGCGCCGAATTTCCCAACCAGCAGACAAATGAGGGCCTCGGCCTTACC
>CAYNTW010000040.1:0-38376 GCA_964400085.1 uncultured Steroidobacteraceae bacterium
GTGGGTGAGGCGGCATGTGTCTCGGTACACGGCGCGAACCGACTCGGGTCGAATTCGCTTCTGGACCTCGTGGTGTTTGGCCGTCAGGCTGCGCGCCGGTGCGCTCAGATCATCAAGCCGGGCACGCGGCACAAGCCACTCCCGAAGGATGCGGGCGAGCTCGCGGTGGCTCGGCTCGACAAGTACCGCAACGCGCGGGGCTCGAGGCCGACCGCGGCGATCCGCTTGGAAATGCAGAAGACCATGCAGCTCGATGCCGCCGTGTTCCGCACCGGCGAGTCTCTGCGGGAAGGCATCGCGAAGCTCACGAAGACGTTCGAGTCTTTCGCCGACGTCAAAGTCACCGACCGCTCGCTCATCTGGAACACCGATCTCATCGAGACGCTCGAGCTGGAGAATCTGCTGCTCCAGGCGACGGCGACCATCCACTCCGCAGAAAACCGCACCGAGAGCCGCGGCGCCCAGGCTCGAGAGGATTACCAGAGCCGCGATGACCAGAATTGGTTGAAGCACACGTTGGTCTGGGTGGAAGGGCCGGGCAAAGTCCGCTTCGACTACCGCCCGGTGCATCTGAACACCATGACGAGCGAGGTGGAGACCATTCCACCGAAGGCGCGCACGTATTAATGCGCGTCCAGCGCAAAGATCAGGACTTGCAGCGATGACAGAATTCCGACTGCCTCCCAACTCCCGCATTCGCAAGGGCGTCACCCACAAGGCCCCGGCGGGGGCGACCGATGTGCGCACGTTCCGCATCTACCGGTTTGACCCGACCTCGGGCGAGAACCCGCGGGTAGACACCTTCGAGCTCGACCTCAAGAGCTGTGGCCCGATGGTGCTCGATGCGCTCATTCAGATCAAAGCGACCCTCGATTCGACGCTCACGTTCCGGCGCTCCTGCCGCGAGGGCATTTGCGGATCGTGCGCGATGAACATCGACGGTGTGAACTGCCTGGCGTGCACCACCTCGATGCTCGATCTGAAGGGCGAGATCAAGATCTATCCGCTGCCCCACATGCCGGTCGTGAAAGACCTGGTCCCAGACCTCACCACCTTCTACGCGCAATACGCTTCCGTGAAGCCATGGTTGCAGGCACGCACGCCGGCGCCGCCCGACAGCGAGCGCCTGCAATCGAAGGAGGAGCAGGAGAAGATCGACCGGCCGGCCGCTTGCATCCTGTGCGCGTGCTGTTCGACCTCCTGCCCCAGCTACTGGTGGAATAGCGACCGCTTCCTGGGACCCGCGGCGCTGTTGGCGGCGTACCGTTGGATTATCGACAGTCGCGACGAGGCCACCGGCGAGCGCCTCGACGAGCTCGAGGATCCGTTCCGGCTCTATCGCTGCCACACCATCATGAACTGCACGGACGTGTGCCCGAAAGATCTGAACCCGGCGCGCGCGATTGCGGAGATCAAGAAAATGCTGGTGGAGCGCCAGAGCTGAGGAGGAGTGTTGGAGTCCACCCCGGTCTGTCTCGACGCCGAGGCACGCCGCCTCCTATGGCGTTGCCGTCGCGGGATGAAGGAGCTCGATCTCCTGCTCGAGCGGTTCGCGCGGGTCGAGTTGCCACACGCTGGCCCCGAGCAGCGACGCACCCTCGGCCAATTCCTCGAATTGCCCGATCCCCTGTTGGTGGATTACTTGCTCGGGCAAGCGATCCCCCCCGAGCCCGAGCTCGCCGCGCTCGTCCTGAGCATCCGTACATCCCCACCAGTGACGCCTCTCGAGCTGGCCACTGGGCGCACCACGGACGGCTAGAAGGGCATTACCCTATGGCGATCGTCTCAACCGTCAGGCATGATCGCTCGCCAAAGAGGGTCCCTTGAGAGCATCCACCCCGGGCCCAACTGTTAGATCCGTCACATCTTTGCAATGGGCCACAGTCCGCCAGCGGTATTGGGGCCGCCGATCCTCACAGGCGGCACGGTGCCTGAACTTTCTGAAAGGTTCAGGGTCTATTCTGGTCGCCGTGGCGCGACCTTCTGTCCAGGAGCAGGGGCGCCCATGAGCGCCGACGTAAGCGACCTCAGCCTCGTCCGCCGCGTACAGCGGGGGGATAAGGGAGCTTTTGATGCGCTGGTTCTCAAGTACCAGCACAAACTGGTCAAGCTGGTTATGCGTTACGTGCGCAACCCGGCGGAAGCCGAGGACATTGCCCAGGAGGCCTTCATCAAGGCCTACCGCGCCTTGCCCCAGTTTCGCGGGGACAGCGCCTTCTATACATGGCTCTACCGGATAGCCATCAACACCGCGAAGAACGCCGTAGTTTCCCGTGACCGCAGTCCCATCGAATACAACATCGACCGCCACGAAACCGATGAGTCTTACGACATGCAAGGCCGTATGAAAGACGCCGAGACCCCGGAAGGGTTGGTCCTGACGGACGAGATCCGCTCGACGGTGAATTCCGCGATAGACGCTCTGCCTGAGGATCTGCGCACCGCCATCGTTTTACGCGAGCTCGAGGGGCTCTCCTACGAGGAGATCGCGGCCGCGATGGACTGTCCGGTCGGCACTGTCCGCTCGCGTATCTTCCGGGCGCGCGAAGCCATTGACCGACGCCTCCGTGAGGTGTTCGAAGGCGGCCTGGGTCGTGTGGAGGAGCTGGGATGAACGAGGAGCTCGACAGTCAGCTTTCCGCGATGTTCGATAACGAGCTGCCCGCGGCCGAATGCGAGCTGCTGGCCCGGCGTCTGTCCCGGGATGAGCAGCTCAAGGCACGTTGGGGGCGCTACGCCGTCATCGGGGCGGCGATTCGCGTCGAACGGGGTGTGCGCCTCAATGCCGCCCTGGCTACCCGGGTGAGCGCCGCGATTTCCGCGGAACCGGCCTTGACGGCTGAGCCCCAGGTTGCGGCGGGCAAGCGCTGGCAAGCCAGATGGTGGCAACCGGTGGCGAGCGCGGCGGCCGTAGCGGGTGTGGCCACCGTGGCAATCTTCTGGATGCGGTCACAGGCGCCGGAGTCGGTTCCGCTCGCGGCGGCCGAGACTCTCAAGGCGCCGGATGTGGTCACGGGACCGATCGTCAGCTCTCCTGGAAGCCCGACGCAGGTCGTGAACACGGGTGAGCCAGACAGCTATGTGGTGCCAAAGAGCCCAGGGCGCCGCCTGGTGGTCCCGAGCACCGAGCTCGCCAACTATGTCGTTGCGCACAGCGAGTTCTCCTCGCCCGTAACACGACGCAATTTGCTATCGGCTTTCATGGCCAGTGAAACGGCCAATGAATCGACCAACGAATCGACGAGTGCAGGCACGTCTGCCGCCGCAGGGTCGGAGGAGCCAACCGAGGACGTGCAAGACGATGCGAAGAATCCGCAATAGCGAACGGGGAAGTGTCCTCGCGCTGAGTAGCTGGTTCACACTGGCCCTGGCGATGGCCGGGGCGGCTCTGGCCGAGGAGCCCGGACAATGGCTCGAGCGTATGAACCAGGCGCTCACGACCCGCAATTACGACGGCACGTTCTCGCACTGGCAAGGCGGACGGGTGGAGATGCTTCGGATCATCCACCGCGTGCACAACGGCGCCGTCTCCGAGCGCCTCGTCTCCCTCGACGGCTCCGGTCGCGAATTCATCCGCACCGGCTCGAACCTCGCCTGTTATCTGCCCGACAAGCGCACCGTGTTGGTGGAGAGCCGCCCCGCCGAGGAGTCGCTGTTGAGTGGATTCCCCACCATCAACGACCAGAGTGCGAGCTTCTACGATTTGAAGGAGGTCGCGCAAACGCGCCTTCTGGGCCGTGACACGCACTACATCACGGTCATGCCGAAAGACGAATACCGCTACGGCTATCGGCTGTGGATCGACGACAAGACCGCGATGCCCCTGAAGACTCAGCTGTGTGATGCGCGCGGCCATGTCATCGAGCAGGTGGTGTTCGCGAGCCTCACACTGGCTTCCCGTATTCCGGATGCGGCGTTCAAACCCGAGGTCTCGACCGACGGTTTCCAATGGCTGCGCAGCGACACCGCGCCGGCCAAGGATCCGGTGAAGGAAGCCGCGGCTGATCCGGTCGTATGGGACGCTCTGAAGCTTCCGCCCGGATTCAAGATGACACTGCGGAAGGCGCAGATCATGCCCGGATCGAATTCGCCTGTGGACCATCTGGTTTTCACCGACGGCTTGGCGTCCGTTTCCGTCTTCGTCGAGTCGACTACCCAGTCCACTCCATCCAAGGGCGACGAGCCCATCGACGAATCAGCGCGCGTGGGCTCATCGTCGGCGTTCTCCACGGTCATCGATGGCCACAAGATCACCGCGGTCGGAGAGGTTCCGCCGACCACGGTTCGGTTCATCGCCAATTCCGTCCAGGCCGGTCATCATTGAGCCCACACCAGTTGCTCACAGTCGTTCATCGACACGACTGTGAGTTGTGCGATGAGATGTTGAGCGAGCTGCGGGCGCTGGGGCGGACGACCGTTCTGCCGCCGATTGAAGTGGTCGATGTGGACAGTGACCCCGTCCTCCAACGTCGCCACGGCCTCCACGTACCGGTGCTTCTACTGGATGGGACTGTGGTCTGTCGCCACCGCTTGGATGTGGACGAGCTGAAGCGCCTCTTGCGTTAGCTTTAACCCTGCGGTGAGGGGAGCCGCGTTTAAACGCATGTCCTCATCACTGGCTCGACGACCGTCATGACAAGAAACGCTCGCTCGCCCGCGTGGGCACTGGTCTCACTCTGCGCGCTCTCCACGGCCGCTGCATCTGACCAGGATCTTTCGGTCACCATCTACGCCGATGATCTCGCCCTGGTCCAGGATCACCGCACAGTCGATCTCACCGGGGGCCGACAGCGGCTCGAATTCCAGAACGTCTCGGCCAAGATCCGTTCCGAGACTGTGTCTCTCGCGGCGAAAGATGCATTCAGCATCGTTGAGCAGAACTTCGACTATGACCTGCTCACCCCCGCAAAGCTGATGGAGAAAGCCGTCGGCCACGAGGTGACCATCGTCAGGACCAATCCTGGCACGGGCGCTGAAACGCGTGAGACCGCACAGGTGCTGGCCACCAACGGCGGGGTGGTGTTGAAGATCGGGGACCACATCGAGGTGCTACGCGATGACGGTCTGCCGGCGCGGGTGATTTTTGACAAGGTTCCCGAGAACCTGCGCGCCCGACCTACTTTATCCATCACCGTGAACGGTGTCCGCAGTGGTCCGGTGCCCGTGGCCTTGAGCTACCTGACTCCCGGCCTCGGCTGGCGGGCCGATTATGTCGCGCTCTTCGACGAGGCCACCTCGAAAATCGACGTTCAGGGTTGGGTGACGTTGACCAACAGCAGCGGAACCACTTACGACAATGCAAAGACATTGTTGGTGGCGGGCTCGCCGATACACACCGATGATAATGGCGGGGTCACGGCCAGGTGGGGCCGAGGCCAGCCCAGGCCGACGCTGGCGCAAGCGGGTACCGAGAGCGGCAGCCGCGAACGGCTCGGCGACTACTACCTCTATCCATTGGCCGAGCGCACCACCATCGCCAATCTGCAAACCAAGCAGGTGAGCTTTCTGAATGTCCACGGCGTGCCCGCGGAGCACGGGTACGAATTCCGGAACAACTGGATGCAAACCTCCAATACGCCTTTGAGCGCGCAGGTGGTCTATCGTTTTTCCACCAGCGCGCATGCGGGCCTCGGTGACCAGCTACCGGCGGGCATCCTGCGCTTCTACATGCGCGACAAGCGCGGCGATCCACAGTTCATCGGCGAGAGCCGCATCGATCACACTCCGATGGGCTCCATCCTCTCACTATCGACCGGAGATGCGTTCGACGTCAAAGTGCAGCCCACAGTGGAAAAACGCACCCGCCTGGGCTTCCTCCATTGGCAAACCGACATGCGATACGTGGTGACCAACGCGATGCCGAAACCGGTGACCGTGGCGGTGCTACAGGCCGGGTTGTGGGGCGACACGAGCATCAAGACCGAGAGTCAGAAGAGCACGCGGCGCAACGCGGATGAAGCCGAATGGAGTGTGACGGTTCCCGCCAACGGCACGGCGACGCTCACCGCGAGCTTCGAGTCGCAGTTCTAGCGCGGCTTCCGGTGAACACCATGTTAGAGCGCCGCGTGCCGTGCTTGTTGGTACTGCTGCTGTCTCTTGCATCGGCTACCGCATCTGGAGCGGATGTCGGTCCGGTCGCCGTGGTCTCTGCCAGCCCGCCAACGGATGTCGCGGTGACCGTGTACCGAAATCCATCCGGAACCTCCACATCACTGGATCTTGACGGCCTTGGAGGCTTCGCCCTGGTCACCGAAACGCGCACGGTCGTGCTGCCGGCGGGCGAAACCCGCCTCCGTTTCGCGGGCGTGGCCGATGGCATTCAATCCCAAAGTGCCATCATCACGGGGTTACCGAACGGAGTGCTCGAGAAGAACCACGATGCGAAGGTGCTCAGCCCCGCCGCGCTGGTGAACGCGACCATCGGTCGCCATGTGTGGTTGGTTCGGACTGATCCCAAGACCGGCAAGTCCACTGGGAAGGAGGGTACGCTCGTTGCGGATACCGACGGAGTCGTTTTTCAGGGCCCCGATGGCATCGAGGCGCTGCGTTGCTCCGGGATGCCTGAAACCCTACATTTCGAGGGAATATCGGGTGCGGATGCCACTCCAACCCTATCGGCACTGGTTCGCAGCCCGGCGCCCGTTACGGCGCAGGTCAGATTGTCATACCTCACGTCCGGTTTCGACTGGATGGCCAACTACAGTGCCACCGTGTCCGCCGACGGCAAGACCTTCGATCTTGGCGCGTGGGTCACGCTCGCCAACAGCAACGGCGTCTCCTTTCCGAACGCGCATGCCCAGGTGGTCGCGGGTCGGCTCAACCGGGAATCAGGCGAGGTCGAGCCGGTCGATGCCGGCGGCGAGATCCTGGCCCAATGTTGGCCACGCGGCTCGACCAGCGACACACCGGAGGAGCCGGATGTCGTACGCGCTACACCTTGGGTGGACGGCCCCAACCTCGTGATCGTCACGGCTGCCCGAAAATCCTTCGACGCGCGGATGTCGATCGCGATGCCGGCCGCGGCGCCTCTCATGGAGGCCGTGATGGTTCAGCAAGAGCAACTCGGCGATCTGAAACTCTACCGCGTGCCGGTGCGGACCTCGGTCACCAGCCGGCAGGTCAAACAGGTGCGTCTGCTGGATCGGCACGACATTCCTGGGGAAATCATCTACGCGGCGGATGTGTCGACCGAGATCGACACCCAGCCCGCCCCGACGCGCAAGCTGTTACGAACCCGCAATGACGAGGCGCATCACCTTGGGTTGCCCCTTCCTTCGGGGCAGGTAGAGGCATTCTATCGGCGCGCGGGTGTGCCGTTGTTGGTGAGTGAAGCGCGCTTGCGCGACGTCGCGGAAGATGAGGAGCTCGAGATCCCATTGGGCCAGGCCAGCGACGTTCAGGTCACCGGCCCACTCGAGGCTATCACGATCGATCGGGCGACCCTCGAGAAGCTACCGCTCATTCCCGGCGTAGTGGATGTGCGCGCGGGCGAGGCCTACTACGCAAATCGCATCGAGGTCATTAACGCTCGCAACACCCCGGTCACGGTGGAGCTGCGCTTGGAACTGCCTGATGGCTGGCAGCTCATTCGCGCGGACCATGCGCCCATCACCCGCAACGGTCATCCCACCTTCCGACTCACCGTTCCCGCCGAGAGCGACGCCACCATCCGGTATCAGACCGCGCATGTCGTCCAGCGGCTGGTGCCCGCAGGGATCGTTCAGTAGTGGGGCCGCCTAGGCCTCATTTGCCGCCTTGGCCGCCCCGTAAGCCGACCGCTCGTGCATAATCCGCGCCCGGCCGCGCGAACCCACCAGGGCCTATTGGCTCAAAGGTGAAACGCCGGCCGCGATTACCTAGATTGCGGATTCATGCAGCTCATACGTAATTTCTCGATCATTGCGCACGTCGATCACGGCAAGTCCACGCTGGCCGACCGGCTGATCCAGCTCTGCGGCGGACTTCAGGACCGCGAGATGCAGTCCCAGGTCCTCGACTCCATGGAGCTCGAGCGCGAGCGTGGAATCACCATCAAGGCCGCGAGCGTCACCCTTTATTACACGGCTCGCGACGGGCAGCGTTATCAGCTCAACATGATCGACACGCCCGGGCATGTGGACTTCTCTTATGAAGTTTCGCGCTCCTTGGCTGCGTGCGACGGCGCGCTGCTGGTGGTCGATGCTTCGCAAGGCGTCGAAGCCCAGAGCGTGGCCAACTGCTACACCGCGATCGAGCAGGGGGTCGAGGTCCTGCCGGTCATCAACAAGATCGACTTGCCCTCGGCCGACCCGGACCGTGTCTCCAAGGAGATCGAGGAGATCATCGGCATCGATGCCACGGACGCCGTACGCGTGAGTGCCAAGACAGGCGAGGGCGTCCCCGAGCTTCTCGAGGCGCTGATCAGGCGCATCCCAGCTCCCAAAGGTGACCCGGACGGCGCGCTGCAAGCGCTCATCATCGACTCCTGGTTCGACAACTACGTCGGTGTAGTGTCGCTCGTACGAGTGATGAATGGCTCGCTCAAGACGGGCGACAAGATCCGCGTGTTTTCCACGGGTCGTAGCCACCAGGTAGACCGGCTCGGCCGCTTCACTCCCAAGCCGATCGTACAGCAGAGCCTGGCGACGGGCGATGTGGGTTTTGTCGTCGCGGGCATCAAGGAAATCGACGGCGCGCCGGTCGGCGACACCATCACGCTCGACAGCAAGCCGGCCGAGGCCCCCTTGCCGGGCTTCAAACAGATCAAGCCGCGCGTGTTCGCGGGCGTCTTTCCGATCAACTCCGAGGATTACGAAAGCTTCCGCGACGCCCTGGCGAAGTTGCGTCTCAACGACTCCGCGCTGCATTACGAGCCGGAGGTGTCCACGGCCCTGGGGTTCGGGTTTCGCATCGGTTTTCTCGGGCTGCTGCACATGGACATCGTGCAGGAGCGGCTCGAGCGCGAGTACGAGTTGGAGCTGGTCACCAGCGCCCCAACCGTGGTCTACGAGATCTCGCGCACCGATGGGACGCTGGTGTATGTCGACAACCCCGCGAAACTGCCGCCCTCGAACGAGATCGAGGAGCTGCGCGAGCCGATCATCATCGCCAACATCCTGGTACCCCCGGACCACGTGGGCGCGGTGTTGAAGCTGTGCAACGACAAGCGCGGCAAGCAGAAAAAAATGCTTTACGTGGCGACCCAGGTGTCGTTGCAGTACGAGTTGCCGCTCGCCGAAGTGGTGCTCGACTTCTTCGACCGGCTGAAGTCGGTGAGCCGCGGCTACGCCTCCTTCGACTACGAATTCAGCCATTTCCAGGCCGCGCCGCTGCAAAAGCTCGACGTCCTCATCAACGGCGACAAGGTCGATGCCCTGTCCATCATCGTGCACAAGGACAACGCGTACCAACGCGGCCGCGAGCTCGTGGACAAGATGCAGGAACTCATCCCGAGACAGATGTTCGAAGTAGCCGTGCAAGCGGCGATCGGTAGCGCCATCATCGCGCGCGCGACCGTGAAGGCACTGCGCAAGAACGTCCTCGCGAAGTGTTATGGCGGTGACGTGAGTCGCAAACGCAAGCTGCTCGAGAAGCAGAAGGAAGGTAAGAAGCGCATGAAGCAGGTGGGCCAGGTCGAGATCCCGCAAGAAGCGTTTCTTGCCGTGCTGCAGGTCGGGCGCAAGGAATAACTGAAACAACTCTGGGGCCCCCAAATGTCGCAACTGCTGATGCAGATCATCGTCCTGCTCTCCTGGCTCGCGTTGCCGGTAGGCGTGTTTTGCGTGATTGACGATTGGTTTCTACGGCCGCGCCGGCAGATCGCGGCGGCGCCCCAGGAGGCACGCGACCCACCGCTGGTCGCGTTCGCGTACCACGCGCTGCCGATCCTGATTGGCGCGGCGGTGCTGCGACTGCTCGTTGCCGAGCGGCTCGATTTCAGCGCGGTGTTGTTCGGCATCACCGTCCTGACGGGGCTCGTCTGGGGTGTGGACACAGTCATCCTGGCACGACGCCGCCTCAACGCGGCCAAGGCCGCGGGCAAAGATCCCACGCTGATCCGCGAGCCGGGTACGGTTGACTATGCTCGGAGCTTCTTTCCCGTCGCCCTGGTAGTTCTGGTCCTGCGGTCCTTCATTTTCGAGCCCTTCCGTATCCCGTCCGATTCCATGATGCCCACGCTCCTGGACGGCGATTTCATCATTGTCAACAAGTATACGTACGGGCTACGGCTGCCAGTGATCAACGAGAAAATCGTCTCCATCGGCGAGCCACAACGCGGAGATGTGGTGGTGTTCCGGTATCCACTCGATCCATCCGTGAACTACATCAAGCGCCTGGTCGGCCTGCCGGGCGATCATGTACAGGTGCGCAACGACCGGATCACCGTCAATGGTACCCCGGTGCCCTTCAAGGTCGTCGGACCCTATAACGACGGTTGTTACGTGAACTTCGAGCTTGCCGAAGAGAAGCTGGGGCAGCACGTGCATCAGGCGATGCTATGCCCCGTGCCGCTCGATCCCTCTCCCGGCCCATTGCCCGGGTGCGATCGCAAGGAAGTTCGCGGCTACAACTGTGGTGATGGGCAGGGTGCGGCGTCGTTGTTGGGTGACAGCCCCGTGTGGGATCGCGTCGTTCCTCCGGGGGAGTACCTGATGATGGGCGACAACCGCGACAACAGCGAGGATGGTCGGGCCTGGGGTTTCGTGCCCGAGGCCAACCTGGTCGGCAAGGCGACACGGATCTGGTTCAATTGGGACCCGCAGCGTTCCGGGGGGCCTAAGTGGAGCCGCATCGGCTCCGCCATCAAGTGACCGAGCACACGCTCGAAGTGAACGCGCTGGAGAGTATCGATGCGTAGACACCAACGCGGTATCACCACTCTTGGCTGGCTCATCCTGCTGATCCCCGTAGCGATCGTGTTTTACGCGGGCGTGCGCCTGAGTACTGTTTACCTCAACTACCTGAAGGTGGTGCACACGCTCGAGCAGGTCTCCAAGGAGATCCCCAACGAATCGGCCACCGCGGACGGCATCCGCATCGCGATCGACAAGCACTACAACGTCGAGAGCCTCGACTATCCCGACTCGAAAGACCTCAAGATCACCCGCGTCAACTCGGTCTGGCAGATCGAGGCCAACTACGACGACCAGGCGCCGTTGTTCGCGAACATGTTTATCCTGGTGACGTTTGATAAAGTCGTGAAGCTCAAAGGCGGGGGTGGGGAGTAGGCTTCGAGTGCGCAGGCACCTACAGGGGACATGACGAGCACCGAGTGGCCGGTCCGCTGGGTTCGGGAGCGGCTTGGGTACGAGCCGCGCGATGTCACCCTGTTCGTGGCTGCACTGACTCACCGCAGCGCCCCCGGGCGCAACAACGAGCGCCTGGAGTTCCTCGGCGATGCCGTTCTCAACCTGGTCATCGCCCGCCATTTGTACCTGACCTTTCCAGCAGCCACCGAAGGCGACCTGAGCCGCTTGCGCGCGCGCGTGGTCAGCGCCGAACCGTTGGCGGAAATCGCCGCCAGCCTGAAGCTGGGCGATGAGCTGCAGCTCGGCTCGGGAGAGCTCAAAACCGGAGGTTTCCGCCGGCTCTCCATCCTGGCTGACGCCCTGGAGGCGGTTTGTGGCGCGTTGTTCCTCGATGGCGGCCTGCAAGCCGCCGAGAAGGTCATCCACAGGCTCTTTGAGCCCCGCATCGCCGCGCTACCCGCGCCGGAAACGCTCAAAGATGCCAAGACTCGCCTGCAGGAGTACCTGCAATCCCGGGGGTATGCGCTTCCCCGCTATACGGTGGACCGGATCGAGGGCGAGGCGCACGCTCAGACGTTCCATGTCACCTGCGAGATTGCCGATCTGAAGCGGCGCAGTGAGGGTAGCGGCTCCAGCCGCCGCCGGGCCGAGCAGGAAGCCGCGGCCAAAATTCTTCTGGAGCTGGCGGACGCGGTTTAAACTGCAAGCGCGCGCCACTTCGCGCTTGAGGTCAGGCAGGTTCTTTTTTGTCGGACACACCCTCGGATTTCCGCAGCGGCTTTGCCGCTCTCGTTGGCCGCCCAAACGTCGGCAAGTCGACTCTGCTGAACGCTCTCGTGGGACAGAAGGTGAGCATCGTGACGCCGCGACCCCAGACGACGCGGCACCGCATCGTGGGCATTTCCCGGTTACCCGACGCCGAGATCGCTTTCGTCGACACTCCCGGTCTACATCATCAAGCCAACCGGGCGCTCAACAAGGCGATGAACCGAACGGCCGCGAGCGCCCTGGAGGGCGCCGATCTCGTCGTCCAGGTCGTCGAGGCGACGCGTTGGAACGCGGAGGATGATCTCGCTCTGGAGCGGATCAAAAGCTCCGGGCGGCCTGCCATGCTGGCGGTCAACAAAATCGACCGCGTGCATCCGCGCGAGTTGTTGTTGCCCTATCTGGCCTCGGTGGCGCAAAAACATGCCTTCCTGGAGATCATTCCGCTCTCCGCCTTGAAGGCGGATGGCATCGCCGACTTGCAACGCACTATCGCCAGACATCTGCCCGTGGCGCCCCCGATGTTCCCCGACGGGGAGTTGACCGATCGCGGTCGGGGCTTCCGGATCGCCGAAATGATCCGCGAAAAATTGACCTTGGAGCTCAACCAGGAAGTGCCCTACGGCATTGCCGTCGAAGTCGAGCGCATGGTGGAGGAAGACGGTCAACTCGTGGTCGATGCGGCGATCTGGGTCGACCGCGAGGGACAGAAGCCGATTGTCATCGGGGCCAAGGGCGAGCGGCTCAAGCGCGTCGGGCGCGCGGCGCGGCTGGCCCTGAACGAGTTGCTCGGGCAACGACTGCACCTGACCCTGTGGGTGAAAGTTCGCGAGAATTGGGCGGACAATGCGCGCGCGCTGAGCGAGCTCGGGCTCGAGTAATGCCCGCGCGGCGCAATATCCAGCTCACGCCGGGCTACATCCTCCACCACCGGCCTTATCGCGACACGAGTCGCATTCTCGAGGTCCTCACGCGCGAGCACGGACGGCTGTCACTCTTTGCGCGCGGTGTGCGAGGACCGAAGGCGAAGCTGGCCTCCGTCCTGCAGCCGTTCCAGATGTTGCTGTTTTCATGGAGCGGCCGCGGCGAGGCGGCGCAACTGACAGGCGCGGAGAGCGCGCACCCGGGGCCGCGGCTGCCGTCCTCGTGCCTCATGGCGGCGTTCTATCTGAACGAGCTCTTGTTGAAGCTCACCACGCGCCATGATCCGCTGCCGATGCTGTTTGACACCTATCACGACACGCTCGAGGGACTGCGCCAAGGCGAGCCGCTCGAGCCGCGGCTGCGGATCTTCGAGAAGCGTCTGCTGGAGGTCCTGGGTTATGGACTGGAGTTGAGCGCCGAGGCGCAGACAGGCAGGCGCGTCGAGCCCAACACGTACTATCATTTCCGCCCGGAGCAGGGCCTGGTGGCGACCGTCGCGGAGGCGGCGGGAGCGCTCGCCGGGGCATCCCTCATCGGGCTGGCGAGTGAGCACCTGGCAGGCGAGCGCGAGCTGGAGGACGCCAAGCGTTTGTTGCAGGCGGCGCTGGCGCAATGCCTCGAAGGCCGTCCGCTTGCCACCCGAATGGTGGCCCGCGCCGTGGCCCGCCGCGAATCACTCGACCTCGTCACGAGTCGTCGTAATACCAACACGCAGACATGAGCTACAAAACCATTGCCCTGGGCGTCAATATCGATCACGTGGCCACCTTGCGCCAAGCGCGCCGGGGCCGCTATCCCGATCCGGTGCACGCGGCCCTCGCGGCCGAGATGGCCGGCGCGGACAGCATCACCCTGCACCTGCGTGAGGATCGACGTCACGTCCAGATCCAGGACGTGCGCGCCGTGCGCGACCTACAGAAGACTCATATGAATCTCGAGATGGCGGTGACCGATGAGATGCTCGACATCGCCCGGGTCGTGCGCCCCGCCGACTGCTGCTTCGTGCCCGAGCGACGGCAGGAGATCACCACCGAGGGGGGGCTCGATGTCAGAAGTCAGGTACAGCGCATCAAGGAAGCCACCACCGTGCTGACGGGGCAGGGTATCTGCGTCGCCTTGTTCATCGATCCCGATCCACCGCAGATCGAAGCCGCGGCGCAGACGGGAGCGCCGGCGGTCGAGCTGCACACGGGCGCCTACGCTGACTCCACCGGGTCGCGCCAGGCAGCCGAGCTCGAGCGTTTGCGCGCGGGCGCGCAGCTCGCCGCCAGCCTCGGGCTCGTCGTGCACGCCGGACATGGTCTGAACTATCACAACGTGCAGCCGGTGGCGGCGATCAAGGAAATCGTGGAGCTCAACATCGGCCACGCCATCATCGCGCGCGCGGTGTTTGATGGATTGGCCGCCGCGGTGCGCGACATGAAGGCGCTCATGGTGGCGGCGCGCGGATGATTTTCGGAATCGGTGTCGATGTGCTCGAGGCGAAGCGCATCGACGCGACGCTGGAGCGATTCGGATCGCGCTTCGTGCAACACCTGCTCATGCCCGCCGAGCAGGTGCAGCTCGCCAGGACGCGCAAGGCCGCCCGATTCCTGGCGATGCGGTTTGCCGCGAAGGAAGCGATCGTCAAGGCGATGGGCACTGGCTTCGCGCACGGTATCTGGATCCGCGATGTGGGCGTGGTGCAGAACTCCTGGGGGAAACCGGAAGTGGTGTTCTCCGAGCGCGGTGAGCGCGTACGGCAGGCCCTCGGCATCGGGGAGGGGCACGTCACTTTGACCGACGAGGCGGGCCTGATCGTCGCAGTGGCGGTGCTGATGAGGGCGGTGCCATGAACTGCCTCGTCTTCGACATTGAAACCATTCCTGACGTGGCCCTCGGCCGCCGGCTCTACAACCTCGATGGCCTTGCTGACGAGCAGGTAGCGAAAGCGATGTTCGCCTTGCGCCGGCAAAACACCGGGGGTGAGTTCCTGCCCTACGAGCAACAGCGCGTCGTTGCGATCTCCTGTGCGTTGCGCAGCCGTGACGGCTTCAAGGTCTGGAGCCTGGGCGATGTCACCTCCACCGAGGGCGAGCTGCTCGAGCGCTTCTTCGACGGCATCGAGCGCTTCTCCCCCGACCTCGTGTCCTGGAACGGCTCGGGCTTCGACCTGCCGGTGCTCACCCTGCGCGCGCTGGCGGCCGGCGTGCAGGCGCCGCGCTACTGGGAGACGGGCGACGGCGATACCGCCTTCCGTTATAACAACTATCTCAGCCGCTATCACTGGCGGCATACCGATCTCATGGACGTGCTGTCCGCGTACCAGAGCCGCGCCCGGGTGTCGCTCCAGAATGCGGCCTGCCTGTTGGGTCTGCCCGGGAAGTTGGGCTTCTCCGGCGCGCAGGTGTGGGATGCCTGGCTGGCCGGCAATATCACCGGGATTCGCCAGTATTGCGAGACGGACGTGCTCAACACCTACCTGGTCTACCTGCGCTTCCAGATGATGCGCGGCCACTTCACGCGCGAGCGTTACGCCGAGGAGATCGAGCGCGTGAAAGCGCTGCTGCGAGCCGGCAAGGAGCCGCATTTCGCCGAGTTCCTGCGCGCCTGGGAAGCAGCGGCTTGAGCCCACGTAAAACCGTCTCCGAGGTCGTGGAGACCGCGACCGTGGCTGCGCTCACACACACGGGCGAGGGGGTCGTGCGTAGCGGCAAAACCGTCTTCGTCGCCGGCGCCCTGCCTGGCGAGACCGTCAAATTCCGGCGTACCCGCACGCATCGCCAATACGATGAAGCCGAGTTGGTCGAAATACTGACTCCGGCGCCCGAGCGCGTCGCGCCGCGATGCCCGCACTTCGGCGTCTGTGGCGGCTGCGCGTTACAGCACCTTGCGCCCGAGGCGCAAGTCGAAGCCAGGCAGACGGAGTTGCGGGATAACCTCGAGCGGCTCGGGCGTGTCACGCCGCGTGAGTGGTTGCCGCCTCTGCGCGGGCCCGTGTGGGGTTACCGCCGGCGCGCACGCCTCGGGGTCAAGTTCGTCGCGAAAAAGGGTAGGGTGTTGGTCGGTTTCCGTGAGCGACTCGCGCCTTTCATCGCCGACGTCAAACATTGTGACGTGCTCGCGGCGCCCGTCGGCGACCTCGTGGCTGCGCTCGCCGAGCTCATCATGACATTGAGCATTCGCGAGCGGCTGCCGCAAATCGAGGTCGCCGTGGCGGACAATGCCGTGGCGTTGGTGTTACGTGTTTTGGATCCGCCGTCGGCAGCCGACCTCGATCGCTTGCGCGCGTTCGGCGCGAGCCACCGACTGCGACTGTATCTGCAACCCGGGGGGTTGGATTCGGTCCAGGAGCTGGGGCCTGCCGCGGGGGAGCCGTTGCGCTATGCACTACCCAAGTTCCAGGTCGAGCTCGAATTCCAACCGACCGACTTCATCCAGATCAATGGTGCGGTGAATGAGGCGTTGGTCTCGCGCGCGCTGGAGCTGCTGGAGCTGACACCCTCCGATCGGGTTCTCGACCTGTTCTGTGGCATCGGCAATTTCACGCTGCCGCTCGCGCGCTCGGCCGGGCACGTGGTGGGAGTCGAGGGCGATGCGGCATTGGTCGCCCGGGCACGCCAGAATGCGCGGCTCAATCACGTGGAAAACGCCGAGTTTCATGCTGCCGACCTGGCGCGACTCCCGACCGATGCCACGGCGGTGCAAGCCGCTCCGCCCTGGCTACGGGAACCCTACACGCATGTCGTACTGGATCCCCCGCGGGCGGGCGCCCGGGAGGTGTTGGCGTCGGTCGCGAGCCTGGAGCCACGGCGGGTGTTGTATATTTCGTGTCATCCGGGGAGCCTCGCACGGGACCTGGGCGTGCTGGTCAACGAACATGGATTCACTCTAGAAGCGGCGGGGGTCCTCGATATGTTTCCTCATACGGCTCACTTCGAATCCCTTGCACTCCTGAAGCCCGGCAAGCGCAAAGGGCGTGCGTCATGAGCCTGGGTCCGGTGATGATGGATCTGGCGGGCGCGTCCATTACGGATGAGGACCGCGAGCTCATGCGCCACCCGTTGGTCGGTGGTGTGATCCTGTTCACACGCAACTACGTCGATCCCGAGCAACTCACCGAGCTCGTCGCGGGCATCCACGCCGTCCGCAATCCGCCCCTGATCGTTGCCGTCGACCAGGAGGGAGGCCGGGTCCAGCGCTTCCAGAAGGGCTTCACAAGGCTCCCCCCAGCTCGCCTGATTGGCCATGCCTTTGATCAGGACCCCAAAGGAGGGGTGGAGCTCGCCCGGCGAGTCGGCTGGCTGATGGCGGCCGAATTGCGGGCGCACGGGGTGGACATCTCCTTTGCTCCCGTCGTGGATCTCGACTATGGGGTCAACGAGGCCATCGGGACTCGCGCCTTCCACAAGCGTTCCGACGTGGTGGGCCAGCTTTCCGTGGCCTACATGAACGGCATGCGGGAGGCCGGCATGGCGGCCACCGCCAAACACTTTCCCGGCCATGGCGCGGTCACCGCCGACTCCCACCACGTCCTGCCCGTGGACCGACGCGACCTGGTGGATATGACCGACGACCTGTCCCCCTATCGGCGGTTGATCGCCAACGGACTGCCCTCGGTCATGGTCGCCCACATCGTGTTTCCGGCACTGGACAGCGCCCCGGCGAGCCTCTCGTCTGGTTGGATTCGCGACGTGCTACGCGGTGAGCTGCGGTTTCAAGGCGTAGTCTTTGCCGACGATCTGTCAATGGGAGGGGCCGCCGCGGCCTACGGGGACGTGGTCGCCCGTGCCGAGAAGGCGCTTGCCGCAGGCTGCGACATGCTACCGGTTTGCAACAATCGCGCGAGCGTGGTCGCGCTGCTCGAAGGACTGAAGATTGAGCCGGAGCCCGCCTCCCGGCTACGGCTCGTCCGCCTGCACGGACGGGCAGGCATGTCCCGTGAGGAGTTGGCGGCGCAGCCCGAGTGGAGCCGCAGTCAGGAGTTGTTGGCGCGTTACGCGACGACGCCGACCCTGAAACTGGAACCCGGGAAGTCATGATCAACTGGTCCGCGGAAGGTTGGCGGGCTCTGGTCGATACAGCCCCCGAGGGCATCGTGATCTGCGATGCCACCGCGCCAGATTATCCCGTCATCTACGCCAACGCGGCGTTCTCACAGATGTGCGGCTATCCGATTCCCGCGCTGCTGGGCACCAACCTGCGCGTGCTCCAGGGCAATGACCGCGAGCAGGAGACTCGCCAACGCATGCGCGAGGCGATCGAGCGGGGCGAGGCCGCCCGCATCCTCATTCGAAACTACCGCCCCGACGGCTCACTGTTCTGGAACGAGGTCGTCATCCAACCGGTCCGGGACGCCAACGGGCGGCTGACGCATTTCATCGGCTACCATCGTGACGCCAGCGAGCGCTTGAAGCAGGCCGAGCGCGCGGCGCAAGGCCTGCCACCCTGGCTGCGCGAGGACCGGCTGACCGGGTTGCATTCGCGCGCCTATTTCGAAGAGCTCTTGCAACGCGATTGGGCCCTCGCGCAACGCGATTCGCACGAGATCGGGCTCACCCTGTTCGACATCGACGACCTCGCCACCTACAACGAGACTTTCGACCGGGCCGCCGGCGACGCCTGCATTCGCCGTGTCGCGCGCGTCATCGGGGCCTCCTATCGGCGGGGCGGTGATCTCGTTGGGCGCTGGGAAGGCGGTACGTTTGCGGTCTTGACCCAAGGAGAGGCGGCTGAGAAAGCCTCACAGTACGCGCAAGTCGTCGCGCAGCGCGTGCGCGACCTCCTGATGCATCACCCGCGCGCCGGCTCGGGTCGCTTCGTGACCTTGAGTGCGGGAGTGGCCAGCCTGGTGCCTCCACGAGAGCTCTCGCTCGAAGCCATGTTGAGAGCTTGCCAGGCTTCGCTCAAACGTGCGAAGTCTCTCGGCAAAAACAGTATCTCGAACGCCGAGGCGAGCGACTTTAAATAACTTCAGCGGCCCGGTGGGCGCGCGCCCTGCGCGGGTGAAACCAACGCGATCACACCGAACGCAGGGTGGTCGTAGTAGTTGCGCTCGTAAAATCGGACCCGCCGGCTTTGGTTGATGGTAAACGTCGTGCCCGATGCCGCACCCAGTCCCGCCGGCGGTGACGGGTCCGCGTAGGTCAGGGTCATCCCGAGATGCAGGTACTGTCCGCGTTCGAGAAATACCGTACCGCTGAGCCCCGACGCCTCCACACCAAGCTTCTGCAATGTGAATCCCGCGCGAGTGCCCCAGGCGCTAGCTGTCTGCGACCACGCTACATGTGCGATCGGCACGTACGCGCCACTCGAGCGCAGCCTGCTCTCGATGTCCGTGAGTTGAAACGCAGAGCTCGGTATCAGCGCGACGAAGTGACCCACCTGCGACGAGCCGCTGGAGGCTTCGTCTCCGGCAATGCTGTTGGCCGTCGCCGCGGCTTCCGCACTCCAGTTTTCCGCCCCGCCGAGTGCCGTATTGGCGCGAAAGATCACCAGCTCGATGTTGTATGCCGGACTCGACGCCTCCTGGGGGACAGCGGCGGGTATCCCGCAGGAGAGGGCGGCGACCAGGAAGCAAAGCGTCGGCAAACGCGTGATGCGGAGGTTCATGCGTGCATTCTACTTCAGCGCCAGGCAAAGACATGTGACTGCCCGTGCTGACGCGTCATGGCGACAGTCGCGCTCGAGACTACTTCCGCTTCGGGCCGCTTCGACTCGACGCGTCGTGCTTGGCGGCTGGCTTCGATGCGCTCGCGACTTGAGGCTTTGCGTGGGCGGCTGCCCCGGCCCCATCGCCCTTGGCTTTCGCGCCCGCGGCCTCCTTCGCGGCGGCCGGCGGCTCCGCTTTCGGCTTCTCGCCCAACAGTTTCAGCAAGGCGTCCGCGAACACGAAGCGGTTTTCCTCGGTCGGTAGCTGCCGCATGACGCGCAGCTTCAGCGGACCCTCGAGCCGGTAGTCGCGCGCGCCCTTTTGCACCATTCTCACGATGGTGCCGGGATCGATGGAATTGCGCTCCTCGAACGTCACCGTCCCGCCTTGGGGCCCGATATCCAGTCGCCGGACGCCAATGGCACGCGCGGCCAGCTTCAACTTCGCAATCCGCAACAGACTCTGCGCCGCCGGGGGCAACGGACCGAAGCGGTCGTAGATTTCCGCGGTCAGCTCATCCAGCGCCTGATCGCTGTCGGCGGCGGCGATCCTCTTGTAGAGACTCAGTCGCACGTGCACGTCGGCGATGTAGGTTTCCGGCACGAACGCCGGCAGCCGCAATTCGACCTCGGTTGCCGCGACGAGTGGCTTGTCGAGCGCCGGCTCGCGACCGGCCTTGAGCGCTTTCACGGCCTGGTCGAGCATATCCAGATACATCGCCAGGCCGATCTCGGTCATCTGCCCGCTCTGCTGCTCACCGAGCAACTCGCCCGCGCCGCGAATCTCGAGGTCATGGGTCGCGAGCACGAAGCCCGCGCCCAACTCTTCCATGGACTCGATGGCTTCGAGCCGTTTCGCCGCATCGCCTGAGAGGGCCTTGCGCGGCGGCGTGATCAAGTACGCATAGGCGCGGTGATGCGAGCGCCCGACCCGTCCGCGAAGCTGGTGTAGCTGCGCCAGGCCCATGTGATCGGCGCGGTTGATCATGATCGTATTCGCGGTGGGCACGTCGATGCCGCTCTCGATGATAGTCGTGCAGACCAACAGGTTGAACCGCCGGTGGTAGAAATCCACCATCAACTGCTCGAGATCGCGCGATCTCATCTGCCCGTGCCCGATACGGACGCTGGCCTCCGGGATGAGCTCCTGAACCTCCGCGGCGATCTTTTCGATCGATTGCACCTCGTTGTGCACGAAGTACATCTGCCCACCACGGCGCAACTCACGCAACGCCGCTTCCCGGAGCGTCGGGCCGTGCCATTCGACCACGAACGTCTTGATCGCCAGGCGTTCGGAGGGTGGCGTGGTGATCAACGACAGATCGCGCAGTCCGCCAAGCGCCATGTTGAGCGTGCGGGGGATCGGAGTCGCGGTCAAAGTGAGCACGTGCACGTTGGCCCGCAAGGCCTGGAGCCGCTCTTTGTCGCGCACGCCAAAGCGATGTTCCTCATCGACGATGATGAGACCAAGGTCTTTGAAGCGGGGATGCGCATGGAGCAGTCGATGGGTGGCAATGACGATGTCCACCGATCCGCGCTCGATGCCCTCGAGCGTCGCCTGTGTCTCCTTCGCATTGCCGAACCGCGAGAGCGCCTCGACTCGCACCGGCCAGTCGGCGAAGCGATCACGGAAGTTCGCCAGATGTTGATGTGCCAGGAGCGTCGTCGGAGCCAACACGGCGACCTGCTTGCCTGCCTGTACGGCGACGAACGCCGCGCGCATGGCGACCTCAGTCTTCCCGAAGCCCACATCACCGCAAACGATGCGATCCATGGGGCGGTCATTCTTCATATCCGCCAACACGGCGCGGATGGCTTGCGCCTGGTCCTCGGTTTCCTCGAACGGAAAGGCGTTGGCAAACGCCTGGTAATCGAGCTCGTTCAGAGGCAGACGCAGGCCCTGTTGGGCCTTGCGTCTGGCGTAAAGATCGAGCAGCTCCGCCGCGACGTCCCGGATCTGCTCCGCGGCGCGCTTGCGTGCTTTCGCCCACTGGTCCGTGCCGAGCTTGTGGAGGGGCGCCGCTTCAGGCGCCGAGCCCGTGTAGCGGCTCACCAGGTGGAGTGAGTGGACCGGGACGTAGATGCGATCGCCATCCAGGTATTCGAGCACCAGGAATTCACCTGGCTGCCCGGCGATCTCCATCATCTGCATCCCAACATAACGCCCGACGCCGTATTCCTCGTGTACGACCGGCGCGCCAGGATTGAGGTCCTGGAGGTCCCGGAGTATGGCTTCGGGGTCGGCCGCCGCACGCTTACGACGGCGCTCCTGGCGAGCGCGAGCTCCGAACAACTGCTCTTCGGAGACGACGGCGATGTGGGGCTGGGTGAGGGTAAGTCCCTGCAGATCGGGCGCCACCGTCAGGGCGAGAGCAGCCTTGCCGTTCGCGAACGCATCCCAACTCTGCACACTGGTGACGTTGTGACCCTGGGCTCGCAACATCTCCTGCAGAACTTCGCGTCGGCCGGGCGAATCGGCTGCGATGAGCACTCGACCGGTGAACTCGCCAAGGAAGGCGTCAAAGGGCGCGAACGGCTTCTCGGCGCGCACGTCGATCCGCAGCTCGCGCGGCGCCGTCGTTGGGAAGTTGCGGACCGCTGCGTCGGGACCGAGCAGCTCGGTATCTGTCTTGAAGGCTTCCAACGTGATCGAGGCGAAGGCGGCCCGCTTGGCGTCGATTTCCGCCGGCTCGAGAAACAACTCGCCGGGTTTGAGGATGGGGCGCTCGAGATCGTGGCGGCGATCCTCGTAGCGCGCGACGATGTCCTCCCATGACTTGACGAGCGTTCCGGGTAAGCCCGCGTCGTGGACAATCACCGCATTCGGCGGAAGATAGTCGAACAGCGTGGCCGTGCCTTCGAAAAACAGGGGCAGATAGAACTCGATGCCCGCTGGCGCGATGCCCTCGCTCACTCCCCGATAGATGGCGGTCTTGGTCGGATCGCCTTCGAACCGGGTGCGGAAGCGGCGGCGAAATTCCTTGATGGCTTCCGGGTCCAGCGGCACCTCGCGCGCCGGTAGGAGCCGCACATTCTCGAGTGAATCCAGGGAGCGCTGACTTTCCGGATCGAAGGTGCGGATGGCCTCGATCTCATTGTCGAACAGATCGATGCGCAGCGGCGCGCTGGTGCCCATTGGGTAGACATCCAGCAGGGAGCCACGCACGGCGAATTCGCCGGGGCTTACAACCTGACTCACGCTCGCGTAGCCGGCTTCGGTGAGTCGCTGACGAAATGGCTCGACCGCGAGAGCCTCTCCGACCGAGAGCTCGAAAGCGCGCCCCTGGACGTAAGCACGGGGCAGCAGCCGTTGCATCAGAGTGTCTGCAGTGACGATCAGGCAGCCGTGTTGGGCTCGGGGGAGCTCGTAAAGAGTCCTCAGCCGCTCCGAGATGATGTCGGGATGCGGCGAGAAGAGGTCGTAGGGCAGGACTTCCCAGTCAGGGAGCGTCAGGAGCGGCAGCGATTCGCTTGCGAAAAAGCGAAGCTCGGCAGTCAGTCGCTCCAGCTCGCGGGCTGCGTCCACGACGACCACGTAGAGGCGATGGTCGCCGCGGGTGGCCTCCGCGAGCGCCAGGGCGGCGGCGCTACCATAGAGCTGGTGCCAGCGGAGGTTGCGCTGGGTGGACGAGGGGACTGGGGGGTTGAGCAGCATCGGGCAAAACTGGGAGCTTACCAGACCGCATGGGGCGCACCCGGCGCTGCTTCGAAGCTTCGTTACAGAGCGGCGGGTTCGGTCACTTGCACGCGATGGTCCGTCGGGACGCAATAGATGTCGATCGGAGCGGAGCGCCCGCGAAGTTGCATTGCGGGAAGGTGCTGGGCGCCTACGTCGAAGCCGCTGTCGTCCAGGGACTTCTTCAGGGCGAGCGAGAAGAGCATCTCGCCGGCACGGGCGCGTTGGCACAGGCGCGCGGCGATGTTCACGGTATCGCCGATGATGGTGTAGCTCATGTACGCACTCGAGCCGATGTTGCCCGCGACGACATCGCCTTCGTTGATCCCGATGCCGAGGCCCGCCTCGATCTGATAGCGCTCCTTCCAGGAGCGCGCGAGCTCCCCGAAACTTTCGAGCATCTCTTGGCCTGCGCGCACGGCTCGCGCCGCGCTGTCCTTCTGCTCGAGTGGGACGCCAAACCCGAGCATCAGACTATCGCCCGCCATGTGGAACACCGTGCCCTCGTGGCGGAAGGTGATCTCGGTCAGCAGCGAGAAGTATTCGTTCAGGAGAGGCACCACCTCGTGCGGCTCGAGCCGCTCGGAGATGCTGGTGAAGCCGCGGAGATCAGCGAACAGCACCACCGCGTGCGTACGCACGTCGGCTGTCGAGAGCAGGGTATCGCGCAACTGCGCGTCTTCCAGGATCTTATCCGCGAGGCGTGGTGAGACATAGCGGCGGAACGTTTGCCGCATGACTTCTTCACGTCGCCGGATTTCTGCCTCAAGTTGCACTGCCGCGATTTTGCGGCGTACGGAACCAGCGCGCACAAGCGCATCGATACGGGTCCGGAGCGACTCGTCCACCGACACTGATATCCCCATTC
Source organism: uncultured Steroidobacteraceae bacterium (assembly GCA_964400085.1). GTDB lineage: Bacteria > Pseudomonadota > Gammaproteobacteria > Steroidobacterales > Steroidobacteraceae > 13-2-20CM-66-19. Next base: position 24,092 of record CAYNTW010000040.1, read on the forward strand.
TTATCGAGCACCGAAAGCCTACACCGGTGCACATCCGCTCACCACTACCGTGGGAGCGCACTCGAGGGATATGTTATGACGAATCAGGTCGAAGGCCAAACTGGGCCGTCGTAATCGGCTCGTTTGTTGCGGACGTATGAACGTTGCAGTGCGTGCGCCTGCCGCTTCAGCCAGCCGTGGTCACGGCGTGGATAACGCGATCGTGCTCGAAGAAGACCGAGAACCCCTGGTAATCCCAACGGGTGATCGGCGGTTGACCTACCGCGTCGTGCTTTGTAACAGGCGGACCGAACTTCGCTTCCACCTGGGACATGGTGACGCCGCGCTTGGGCTTCGCGATCCCGGAATCACGGACCTGCACCTGATCGTCGACGACGATGGTCTCGGCCATGGCGGCGCTGGCGACCCCCAGGCTGGCAGCCAGGGCGCAGAGCGCCAGGACTGGCTTGCGACAGGAGAGTTCGCGAGCTGCGCGTGGGCGGCGGCGGGTCTGCATGAAGGCTCCTTCAATCATCCGGCGGGGTCAATAGTACCATCGCCCGAAATCTGTCAAAGCGGAGCTCCCCCCACGATCGGCCAATTCTGTGACCCATTTTGCGGATTCGCCCGCACAATCCCGCCCTGTGGTTAAATCGCTACGATGTTTCACCCGCTGCCGCTTTACATAGGGCTGCGCTACGTCCGGGCGCGCTCTCACGAGTTCTTTGTCTCGTTCATCACGTGGGCCTCGCTCCTCGGGGTCGGAGTCGGCGTGGCCGCCCTGATCGTCATTCTCTCGGTGATGAATGGCTTCGAGAACGAGCTTCGCGATCGGTTGCTCTCGCTGAGCGCTCATGCCCGCGTGACGGCGGATCCGCGCGCGCGGCGGCCGACGGCCGCCGATTGGAGCCAAGCCGAGCGAGTCATTCGGGGCTTTCCCGGCGTCGCCGGTGTGGCGCCTTACGTTGAGATCCAGGCGCTCGCGCTGCGGACTCCGGAGATGGTTCCTGTTGTTCTGCGGGGCATCGATCCGAGCAGCGAGCCGCAAGTCACCGAGATCACACAATCGATCAAGCAGGGTCGACTCGCCGACCTCGTCCCCGGCTCCAACGCCGTGCTGGTCGGGGCGGTCATCGCGGATCGGCTCGGGCTCGCCCGGGGGGACACCCTCACGCTGCTCGTTCCGACGGTCACCGCCGAGGGCGCTCCCGCCCCAAAGCTACGGCAGTTGAAGGTGGCTGGAGTGTTCGAGGCGGGCATGGTGGAGCTCGACGATGTCCTGGTTTTCGCCGCCATCGATGACGTCCGGGCTCTCGCTCCGGAGCAGGAAAATGGGGTAGGGCTCAGAGTCCGGTTCAACAACGTGCTCGCCGCTGCCCAACTGGCGACGCAGCTGCGCGCCGCCCTGCCGAAAGGCTTCGAGGTCACCGATTGGACACAGGACAACGCGAGTTATTTCCGCGCGACCCGCATCGAGCGGACCATGATGTCGCTCATTCTCTTCCTCATTGTCGCCGTGGCCGCCTTCAACATCGTGGCCATGCTGGTGATGGTCGTCACCGACAAGCGTACGGACATCGCTATCCTGCGCACGTTTGGAGCTTCCCCGCGCAAGGTCATGGGTGTGTTCATCACGCAGGGCCTGGTCATCGGCTGGCTCGGCGTGGCCATGGGGTTGGGGCTGGGGCTGACCATCGCTCTCAACGTCGGCACGATCGAGCCGTTTCTCGAGCATACCTTCGGCTTTCAGATTTTCGATTCGGACGTTTACTACATCACGACCATTCCCTCCGATGTGAGATGGGAGAACGTCGCGGTCATCGCCATTGCCGCTTTCCTTTTGACTGGAGTGGCAACCCTGTATCCCGCGCTCCGCGCCTCGCGCACGGCTCCGGCCGAAGCCTTGCGCTACGAGTAGGTCGTGCGCACCGCCTACGAATGGCTCATTGGTACCCGGTACCTTCGCTCGACCCATCGCCGTGGGTTCGTATCATTCGTCGCGCTCGTCTCCGTGCTCGGGCTCGCGCTCGGCGTGGCCACTCTCATCGTGGTCCTCTCCGTCATGAACGGCTTTCAACGTGAGATCCGCAGCCGCATCCTTAGCGTCACGTCGCACGCCACCCTGATGGGGTTGGAAGGCAGCTTGTCGAATTGGCGGACTCTTCAGAGTCAGGCGCGCCGCCAGCCTGGGGTCGTCGCAGCCGTGCCTTACATCGAGGAGCAAGCGATGCTCGCCAACGGCGCCCACATCGATGGAGCCACGGTACGCGGGATTCTCCCCCAGGAAGAAAAGACGGCTACGGGACTGGCGCAACGCGTGACCGCGGGCAAGTTCGACGACCTTCAACCTGGTGAATACAACATCATCCTGGGGAGTGCGTTGGCCAAGGACCTCGACGCGGCTGTTGGTGGCTCTGTCGTACTCATCGCGCCGGATGGGATCGCCACGCCGACCGGCGTAGTGCCTCGCATGCGCCGCTTTCGCGTGGTGGGCATCCTCGAGTCCGGCATGTATGAGATCGATCGCAACTACGCTCTCATCCATATGACGGATGCAGCGCGCCTGTTCCGCCTCGGTGATCGCGTGACTGGCATCCGCCTCGCGCTCCAGGATCCGCTGCGCGCCCCGGCGACTGTCCGCAAGATCGCAGGGGCGCTCGGCGGCAACTTCTATGTCAAAGACTGGACGATGGACCACGAGAGCTTCTTCCGCAGCATCGAGAGCATGAAGAAGATCATGTTCATCATTCTCTTCATGATCGTCGCGGTGGCTGCTTTCAACATCATCGCCACGCTGGTCATGATCGTGAAGGAGAAACAGACGGACATTGCCATCCTGCGCACGCTCGGTGCGGGACCCCCCAACGTGCTGCTGACCTTTCTCGTCCAGGGAGTGCTGATTGGCCTCGCCGGCACGGCATTGGGGGCGATCCTCGGCAAGCTCGTGTCGGATAATCTGGGTAGCATTGTCGGGGTGCTCGAGCGCATGTTCGACACGCAGTTCATCGACGCGCGGGTGTACTACATCAGCGACCTTCCCACGTACGTCGAAAGCGGGGATGTGCTGCAAATCTGCGGTGTGGCTTTCGTGTTATGCGCGCTCGCGACCATTTATCCGGCGTGGCGGGCGTCCCGTACCGCGCCGGCCGAGGCGCTACGACATGAGTAGTTTGGAGCAACATCGGATGACCCACCCGATTCTCGAGGCGCGCGACGTTCACAAGAGCTTCAAACAAGGCCCGGTGACCCTCGAAGTCCTTCAGGGGATCAACATCGCGATCGGCGCGGGCGAGCGAATTGCGATCGTGGGCGCTTCGGGCTCGGGTAAAACGACCCTGCTGCAGATACTCGGCGGCCTCGATCGCCCGACCAGCGGCCACGTGCTGGTGGACGGTAAAGATATCCACGAGCAGAGCGAACAGGAGCGCGGCGCCTTACGCAACCGGGCGCTCGGATTCGTCTACCAGTTCCATCACCTGTTGCCGGAGTTCACCGCGCTCGAAAACGTCGCCATGCCGCTGCTCGTGCGGCGTATGAAAGTCGCGGACGCGCGCGCCAAGGCGAGGCAGCTATTGGGTCGAGTCGGCCTGGGCCAACGGCTCGATCACCGGCCCGACCAGCTTTCAGGCGGAGAGCGTCAACGGGCCGCGGTGGCGCGCGCGCTGGTGACCGAGCCCAAGATCGTGCTCGCGGATGAGCCGACCGGGAATCTGGACGGTACGAACGCCGAGGCGGTGTTTGCTCTGATGCTCGAGCTCAATAGAGAGCTGCGGACCAGTTTGGTCGTCGTGACCCACGACCTACGACTCGCGGCTCGCATGGAGCGCATGTTTTCGATCGAAGGCGGGGTTTTGACGGAAAGTCCGATGACGGCCGTCGCCGCCGGCTAGGCAGCCGAGGGCTCGTGGCGGGCTCGATAGCGCGTGGTCACGCGCCAACGCCAGACCAGCTCCAGAACGAGCCACCCGAGCAGTCCCGCGATCACGGCGCAGGCGGTGCATCCCAGCAGGAACGGCTTCCAGACCGGTTGCAGGCTCGTTTGGAACCATTCCCAGCTCGGATGGAAGCGGAAGCTTTCTGGACTGATCCCCAGCAACGTCGTACCCACCCGATAGGCGGTGTAATACACGGGAACGCAGGTGAGGGGGTTGACCAGTAGCGTGGCGCCATAGATCGCCGGGAAATTGATCCGGCACGCGATCGCGACGATGCCGGCGACCAGCATGTGGACAGGCAGGGGAATGAACGCGATCGCCAGGCCGACGCCAAAGGCAGTCGTGACGGCACGCCGGTGCAGGGTCCACAGGCGCGGGTCGGCAATTCGATCCCCAAAAGGCCGCAGATACCAGCGTTTCTGCAGGACCCCTGGGGACGGGCAAATCTTTTTCAGTATGCGGCGCGGCATGAGACAGGGCGCGACTGTACCAGAACAATTTGGAAAGAATATGCATCGCGGTCGCAAGAGCTGTTTTGACGGCGGAGCAGTTCTCGCCCTTGACAAACGTCCCCGATGCTGTGACGGCATCGCTTGCTTTGACGTTGCGACCACCGCTCAAGCTGGCGTCGCCAGTGCCCGACATGAGCAGTGGCTCGTGTTGAGCGCACACAACTCTCCGGTATGATGCCGCGTCGCTTGTTGCCGGATCACCGGCGTTGGGGTCACTTGGATGTGGGAAATCGTGCGGGCTGGTGGCCCGCTGATGTGGCCGATTATCTTGTGCTCGATCATCGCCGCAGCCGTCGTGCTCGAGCGGCTCTGGACGCTGCAGGACAAACGCGTATTGCCTCCAGAGCTTCCGCAGCAGGTCTGGAAGCTCATCGAAGCCAACCAGGTCAATGACAAGGTCATCACCGCCTTGGAGCAGAACTCCCCGCTGGGGAAGTTGCTCGCGGCGGGATTGGCGAACCGGCACCGGCCGCGTGAGATTCTGATGGAGCGGCTCGAGGATACCGGTCGACACGTGGTGTACGAGCTGGAGCGTTTTCTCAACACGCTCGGCACGATCGCGGGCATCGCGCCGCTGCTGGGACTGCTCGGCACGGTGACGGGTATCATCCACTCATTCAATGCCATTCAGGCTGGAGGTATGGGTGACCCGCGCGCGCTCTCCGGTGGTATTGCGGAAGCGCTGATCGCGACGGTCGCCGGCCTGTGCGTTGCTATTCCGTCGCTCATTGCCTATCGCTATCTGCGGGGCAAGGTGGAGCGCATCGTGGTCGGAATGGAAAAGAATGCGATGCGCATGGCCGATGCGCTCGAGGCTGCCCAGGCGCGTGAGCACCGGATGCCGGGATCGTCGTCCGCCGTGGCCGCGGCCTGACGCCTCGAACATAAGACGGCCATGAATCTCAAGCCACGCCGCGGAGTCGAAGAGCCGGAGATCAACGTCGTCTCCCTCATCGACGTGGTGCTCCTGCTCGTTGTGTTCTTCATGCTCTCGAGCCGCTTCACGGACGAGGGCCGTGTGCGCGTCCATTTGCCGACGGCCACGGGCGTCCCGCCGGCGGCCTCGCAAAGCGAGCCGCTCGTCGTCACCGTGACCCAGGAAGGTAGTTATCGCGTGAACGAGAAAGATCTCATCAACTCCAGTCCCGAGACCTTGCGCGCGGCGTTGCTGAAGGAAGCTGGCACCAACCGCGCGGTCCGCGTGACCATCCGCGCCGATGCACGCGCGACGCACCAGTCGGTCATCACCGCCATGGACGTGCTGGGCCGACTCGGCTTCGAGGATCTCAACATCGCCACCGTCAAGGAAGGGCCGGCGGGCAAGCCTTGAACGACGTCGGCGGGAGGCGGGCGACGACACCGCTCGCAGGCACCGGGCTGCGCACGTACAAGCGGCTGCTCGGCTACCTGCGGCCCTATCGCGGCCAATTCATTCTCGGCATCCTCGGCGGCATCCTGTTCTCCCTCACGATGGCGAGCTTCTCGCTCTACGCAAAGGAGCTTGGCGACGGTACGTTCACCCACCGCGATCCGCGTACCATCGTATGGGTGCCGCTGGCGCTGGTGGGCCTGTTCATCCTGCGCGGAATCGGGGATTTCACGCAGACCTACTGCATGGGCTCCGTCGGCCGGCACATGGTCAATCAACTGCGGGCCGACGCCTTCCATCGGATCCTGGCGCTGCCCATCGGTTATTTCGATCGGAACGCGTCCGCGGCATTGCTCTCCAAGTTGACCTACAACGCCGAGCAGATCGGATCGGCCACCACCGACTCGATCGTGGTCACGATACGCAACACGCTGACTATCATCGGCTCCATCTTCGTCCTCTTCTGGTTGAATGCGCGCCTGGCCGTGGTGGCGCTGACCCTGGGGCCGCTCGTCGGCTGGCTCGTCTCCAGCATCAACCGCCGCTTCCGACGCTATAGCCGCCGCATTCAGGACTCGATGGGCGATGTGACCCGCGTCGCCAAGGAGAGCTTGGAGGCGCCCCGCCTCATCAAGGTCTATAACGCGCAAGCGCATGTCGGCAGTCAGTTCGATGCCGTGAACGCTCACAACTTGCGCTCGAACATGAAGCTGATACTCACGCGCGGCTTGTCCAATCCGGTCGTGCAACTCGTGACCGCCAGCGGCATGGCGTTCGTCCTGCGAACCGCGATTGCCGATGCCGTGCACGGCCGCATGTCCATGGGCGACCTGCTCGGATTCGTGACTGCGCTGGTGAGCATCGCGCAGCCCTTGCGTGAGCTGGTCGGGGTTGCTGGTCCGCTGCAACAAGGGATCGCGGCGGGCGCAAGTCTGTTCGAAATCCTCGATGAGCCGGTCGAGCCTCAGGGCGGCGGCTATGTCAGCACCCGGGTGCGCGGCGAGGTGGAGCTCGCCAATGTGTCCTTCACGTACGAAAGGGGCAAGGGAGCTGCCCTGAAGGACATATCACTCCAGGTGACGCCCGGTCAGAGTATTGCCCTCGTTGGTCGCTCTGGGAGCGGCAAGTCGACCCTGGTGAACCTCCTGCCCCGGTTCTATGACGTGACGTCCGGCTCCGTACGCATCGATGGACGCGACGTCCGGGAGTATGACTTGCGAAGCCTGCGCGAGCAGATTTCGGTGGTGAGCCAGGATGTCGTGCTTTTCAACGACACCATCCGGAACAACATCGCATTTGGTCGCGACGTATCGGATGAGACGCTGACGCGTGCCGCCGAGGCGGCCCATGCGCTCGAATTCATCATGGAGCAGCGGGATGGATTCAATACCGTGGTGGGCGATCGGGGAGTGCTCTTATCCGGAGGTCAACGCCAGCGGATTTCCATCGCCCGAGCCCTGCTCAAGGACGCGCCCATTCTCATCCTGGACGAAGCGACCTCCGCGCTGGACACCGAAGCGGAGCGCCACATCCAGGCCGCTCTCACGCAACTGGTTCGCAATCGCACCACGTTCATCATTGCCCACCGGCTCTCGACAGTGGAGCAAGCGGATCGCATCATCGTGCTGGATGCGGGCGTGATGGTCGAGTCCGGTACCCACGCCGAGCTGTTGTCCCAGAACGGAATCTACGCGCAGCTTCACCGGATGCAGTTCAAGGCCTGACCCACTCGCATGGAGCAACGGCTGACGAAGCTCTGGTATCGCGAAGACGCCGGCCCTTCGTTGTTGCAGCCGCTATCCTGGATCTACGGTGGTGTGGTCCGGCTACGTCGGCTTGCGTACTCGCGCGGCTGGCTGGGGCGCTACGATGTTGGAAAGCCCGTTGTAGTCGTCGGCAACCTGACTGTGGGTGGGACGGGTAAAACCCCGTTGGTCATCTGGCTCGCCCGAGCGCTCACCGAGCGCGGGCTGAAAGTAGGTATCGTATCGCGCGGCTATGGCTCGCGGGAACAGACCGAACCCCAACTCGTGAGCGAGACGTCGAGCTGGCGGGATGTAGGAGACGAGCCAGTCCTATTGGCGCGTGCGACTGCCTGCGCCACCGTAGTCGCGCGTGATCGCGTCGCCGCCGCGCGAGCACTCGTCGCCCAGGGTGTGGATGTCATTCTTTCCGACGACGGGCTGCAACACCTGCGCCTGGCGCGCGGTTGCGAGCTCGTCGTGATCGACGGTAGCCGGGGGTTCGGGAATGCGAGGGTCCTGCCAGCCGGTCCGCTACGCGAGCCGGTTTCCCGGCTGGCAAGCGTGGATCTGGTTATTGTCAACGGCGTCGCGGAACATGCGTCGCTGGAAGGTTTGGACGCCAAAGCATTACAGATGACACTGGCGCCCGGGGATGCGGTCAGGCTCGATCGCCGGGAGGAGCGCAGGTCGCTGGAGGCGTTTCGGGGGCGACCGGTGCACGCCGTGGCGGGAATTGGCAACCCGGGTCGCTTCTTTCGGGATCTGCGCGGCCAGGGACTCGAGGTTCTCGAGCATCCGTTTCCGGACCATCACGCCTTTGCTCCGGAGGAGGTCTCATTCGCCGATGATCTGCCGGTGCTCATGACCGAGAAGGATGCCGTAAAATGCGTCGCTTTCGCCAACCCGCGGTTGTGGGTCGTACCCACCACCGCCTCCTTTGGCGCAACCCAGGCCCGTGAATTGCTCGATCACGTGTTGCGTAGGATGGGTTCCCTTTAAGACGAGTATCGGAGGTTAGATCGAGATGGATGCGCGCCTGCTCGAGATCCTGGCTTGCCCCATATGCAAGGGAACGCTCAAGTACCAACGTGATGCGCGTGTCCTGGTCTGCCGCCTGGACCGGCTCGCCTATCCGATTCGTGACGGGGTTCCCGTCATGCTGGAGGAAGAGGCGCGGCAGTTAGCCGCCGACGATCCTCTTCTGGAGCGTTGATCGAGCCGTGTTCCGAGTTGTAATTCCCGCGCGGTATGCCTCCACGCGCCTGCCCGGCAAAGCGCTGATGTCGATCGGTGGCAAACCGATGGTGCAGTGGGTCTATGAACGGGCCTGCGCTTCAGGGGCCGAAGAGGTGTTGATTGCCACCGATGACCTCCTGATCGTCAGCGCGGGTCATTCGTTCGGGGCGGAGGTGATCATGACAGCCTCGACCCACACGTCAGGCACCGATCGCATCGCCGAGGTGGCTCGCGCGCGCGGCTGGCCCGAGAGTGACATCGTGGTGAATGTCCAAGGCGATGAGCCTCTGATTCCGCCCGTCCTCATCGAGCAGGTTGCCGGACTGTTGGGTGCTCACGAACAGGCGCAAATCGCGACCCTTGCAACAGAGATCGTCTCGGTCGAGGAACTGTTGAATCCCAACGCGGTGAAAGTGGTGACCGATCCGCAGGGGAGGGCGCTCTACTTCAGTCGCGCGCCGATTCCCTGGAACCGTGATGGCGCGGCTGGCGGGCTCACGAGTCAACGTGTGTTTAGCGGCTCACGTCGACACGTCGGTATTTACGCGTATCGCGTTGGCGCCTTGTTGCGCCTGGCCTCCCTCGAGCCCACGGCGCTGGAACAGACGGAGCGGCTCGAGCAGTTGCGGGCTCTGGAGCATGGCTTTGAGATCCGTGTGGCGGATGCGGCGGAGCGGCCCGGCCCGGATGTCAATACACCGGAGGATTTCGAGCGTGTGCTCGCGCTGGCCACCCCTCGAAATTGACGGTTTGGCCCCCACAGTCGGGGTAGGGACCAAGGGCGCGGCGTGACAGTTTTCACAATTTGACACCCGTCGGCGCGGACGTAACCGGAACTGAGTCCATCTTGCGACGTCCAACGGCAAGGTAGGCGTGGCCGGGACTGTCAACCTCGGCCCCGTGGACCGCGTTTCAGCTACAACCTGCTTCACTGACGGAAGCTCGTAAAATGACGATCCGAAACAGAACTCTCTCACGCGCAGGTCTCGGCGCCGCCGTGGCCTTCGCGGTGCTCCTGGCTGGATGCGTTGAAGCACCGCCGCCGCGGCCGTATGCGCCTCCGCCGCCGCCACCGCCGCCTGATAAGCCGGTCACGGACATCTACGCGTACCCGCAGAACAATCAGAGCCCTGATCAGCAGGAGCGGGATCGCTACGAATGCAATGGCTGGGCAGTCAAGCAGACGGGCTTCGATCCCAGTGCGCCCAATGTGCCGCCGCATGATCGTTATCGCGTGGTCGCCGCCGGGCCCGCGCCGGGGTCGGGTACCGCAGTGGGCGCCATTACCGGGGCGATCCTCGGCGCGGTGATTGCGGGTCCGCGTGACGCGGGCGCCGGTCTGGTCCTGGGTGGCGTCGCCGGTGGCCTGGTCGGCACCGCTGCCGAGCAGCAGCAGCGCGCGGATGCGCAAGCGCAGGCGGACGCGATCAACGGCGCCCGCACCGCGCAGGAAGTCGCCGCGATCGATGCTCGCGCGTCGAACTATCGGCGGGCGCTGAGCGCGTGCCTCGAAGGCCGCGGCTACACGGTGAAATGAGTCAACATCACGAACAGAGGTCGAGTCCGAACATGAAAGCCAGCCCATGGATTACGCGCACAGTGGCCGCTTTGGCGCTCGGTGCGTTGGCGTTGGGTGTTGGTACCGCGAGCGCCGATCCGCACTGGAGTGGACCGCGAGGCGGCTTCGAGCACCCGCGTCCCGGCTTCGATCACATGGACGCGCGTTTTGGGCACAACTATTACTACCCCGCGCGCGGTTACTACTTCCATGACATCCCGCGCGAGCGCGTCGTGGTGAGCGGCGGTTACTACTATTCGGGTGGTGTCTGGTACGCCCATCGCGGGCCCGGGTTTGTGGTCGTTGGCCCGCCTGTCGGCGTGTTTGTGCCTGTACTGCCGGCTTACTACACGACCGTGTGGTTCGGTGGCGTGCCGTACTATTACGCGAACGACACCTACTACCAGTGGGTGCCGGAACAGAACCAGTACGCCGTGGTCGCTCCGCCTGGCGACGAGAGCGTGGCCCAGACCGCGCCGCCGCAGTCCGCGCAGCAGTCCACCTCCGGTGAGGATCTGTTCATCTATCCGAAGAATGGGCAGACCGAGGAGCAGCAAGCCAACGACAAGTACGAGTGCCACAAGTGGGCGCACGACCAGTCGGGGTTCGACCCCACGCAGTCCGGGGGCGGAGTCCCCGCGGAGCAGAATGCGAGCGCGCGGGCGGCCTACAACCGGGCGATGGGGGCTTGCCTCGAAGGCAGGGGATATACAGTAAAATAGGATCCGTGAAGATCCTGTTCGTTTGCCTTGGCAATATTTGCCGCTCGCCGACCGCGGAAGCTGTTTTTCGCGCCGTCGCGGCGCGCGAAGCGCCGGACTTGATGGTCGAGGTGGATTCGGCCGGGACTGCCGGCTATCACGTTGGCGAGCCACCTGATATCCGCACGCGCGAGGCTGCGCGCCGTCGCGGGTACGACCTTTCGCCGCTTCGGGCGCGGGTCGTGGAGCCGCGCGACTTCGAGGACTTCGACCTGATCCTCGCCATGGACTTGGATAACCTCAAGATCCTGCACCGCAGAGCCCCCGAGCATGCTCGGGGACGAGTGCGGCTGTTCCTGGAATTCGCCCCGGATGCCACGGTGACCGAGGTCCCCGACCCCTACTACGGTGGGCCGAATGGCTTTGAGGAGGTCCTCGACCTGGTCGAAGCAGCCTCCCACGGCCTCCTGCGCCATATCCGCGAGCGCCACCGCGCGGCCTGACGGCGGCTGTGGCGGGCGTGGGTCGGGCGGGTGCCCGGCTGCTACTGTCCTTATTGGAAAAAACATGCCAATATGGAAACATCCCGTCGAGCAGGCTATAGCCCGCATATGCTCCATCGAGCCTTGTCATGACCGCTGGCGCAGCGATCCGCTCGAGCTGGCTGCAGCGCTATCTTTTGCCGGGCTTCGCGTTCAAAGCCGTCGTCATTGGCGGCGGCTACGCGACCGGTCGTGAGCTCGCGGAGTTCTTTCTCCCGAGCGGCCCGATAGGGGGCCTGATCGCGATTGCCGTAGCGACGCTCATCTGGAGTGTCGTGTGCATGCTGACCTTCTCTTTCTCCTACAACCGCCGTCTTCTCGACTATCGCGCCTTTTTTGGCGAATTGTTGGGACGCGGCTGGATCGCGTACGAGATCACCTATCTGGCGCTCGTTCTGTTGATGCTATCGGTCTTTGGGGCGACGATCGGGGCGATTGGACACGCGGTCTTCGGCTGGCCCACCCTCGTGGGGACGTTGCTCCTGTTGGCTTGCATCGCGGTTCTCGTCGCGATCGGCGCAGGCGCGGTCGAGCCGCTCTTCAAGTATGTATCCGTTCTGCTCTACGGCACGTACGCCGTGTTCCTGCTGCTGAGTCTGTCGAAATTCGGCGAGCGCATATTGACGACTCTCAGCCATTCGGACATGGGTCAGGGTTGGCTCGCGGGGGGGCTGACCTACGCGGGCTACAACTCCATGGCCGCTGCCGTGATCCTGCCGGTTTTGCGACATCTGCGCAGTCGGCGCGACGCGCTGGTCGCCGGCCTCATCGCGGGTCCGCTGGCAATGTTGCCGGGATTGTTTTTCTTTCTATCCATGATCGCGTGGTACCCGGAGGTGGGACGTAGCGCGCTGCCGTCCGATTTTCTGCTCATGAAAATCAACATTCCGGTGGTGCGGCTGCTCTTCCAGTCCATGATCTTTTTTGCCCTGCTCGAAAGCGGCTGTGGTGCGGTACATGCCATCATGGAGCGCGTCCGGCACGCGGTGCGCGCCCGTCGGGGCTCCGATCCCCCCGTGCTGATTCGCGGCGGTGTGACCCTGGCGATCCTGACGGTGTGCGTTTTTGCCGCGCAGGGCATTGGACTCGTGGATCTGATCGCGAAGGGTTACCGAGTCATTTCCTGGCTGATGATTGGTGTTTTCATTCTCCCCCTCCTCGGCGTTACGTTCCTGCAACCGCGCCGGGTGTGGGGAGAGCACCAGAGACCCGAGCAGGTGCTCAGCGGGGGTCAGTAGAACCGTGCCGGTGAGAGGGCCTCGGCCGTCAGTCCTTCTCGGATGACATCCGACGGAAGACTTCCGTGCGTTGCCAGCGCTGCGACCACACGAGCCATCGCGGGAGCGGTCTGGATTCCGTATCCGCCCTGACCCGCGCACCAGAAAAAATCCGGTGAATGTGGATCAAACCCGACTACGGGAACCCGATCCGTGGAGAAAGTCCGCAGGCCGGCCCAACTATGACTGACCCGTTGGACATCGATGTCCAACGCCGCCTGCACCCGATCCACCGCGATCGCGATGTCCAACTCTTCAGGAAACGCATCCCCGGGAACCGTGAGCGTTTCGTCCGCGGGTGAGAGCAGCAGCTTTCCGGCGTCAGGCTTGAAGTAAAACTCCTCGTCTACGTCGATTACCGCCGGCCAACCACGAATGTCCGTACCTGGCGGACTCTCCACCAACAGCGCCGTTCGGCGTAGCGCCTGCAACCCGAGAGGCCGCACACCACAGATGCGGGCCAACTCATCCGCCCATGCGCCTGCGGCGTTGATCAGTACCGGCGCACTCACGTCGCCTTCGCTCGATTGGAGATGCCACAGGCCATCACGGCGCTCTACATTGTTGACCATAGTGTGGGTCAACAGGGTAGTGCCGGCGGCTCGCGCACCGCGCAAGAAGGCTTGATGAAGTCCGTTCACGTCGATGTCCATGGAAGCAGGATCTTCGGCCGCTTCCGCCAGATACTCCTTGCGTAACAGAGGTACTCGCGTGAGTGCCTCCTGGCGGTCCACGATGTTTAGAGTGCCTCCCGTGGCGCGGATGGTTTCCACCATTCTCTCGAGTTGGACAGCCTGGTCCGGGCGCGCGATATAGAGACATCCGCGCGGAAGCAGGAGAGGTTGCTCGCAAAAGCCAGGGGGAGGGTGGTCGAAGAGCTCCCGACTCGCTCGCGTCAGTGCGCGAATCTCACGTCCGCCATAGCTTGGTGTGAAGAGAGCGGCGGAGCGGCTGGTGGCATGAATTCCGGGGCGCGACTCGCCCTCCAGGAGGCAAACTCGCCCGCACCGCGCAAGCTCGAACGCGGCGGAAGCGCCGGCAATACCAGCCCCAATGATCAGAAAATCGTATCTCATTGAAGGAGGATGCTGCAGGATCGTTCTGTCTACATCAAGAGAAATAGTTACCAATACTGAAAATAGCGTTCAGGAGTCGTGAATGCGGCGCTCCCGATGTGGCTTGTTCCCGAAAGGTCTTGAGCGGACTTTACGACCACAGGCGTGGGTTAGCTCTGTCACCCGGCATGTTAAGGCGCGGCGCGGTCGGGGCAAGCGAGAGAGCCGCGGGAGTAACGCCTTCTAGCGCTGCTCGGTGCACCTTGCCTCTGGACTTCTCCAACGCGGGTCTAGCCAATGGGGCGTTCGCGCGGGTGGGCGCTGGCGGCGGTTGGTTCTGTATTCGTGGAGCGTCCGAAAGCACTTTCCGGATTGG
>CAYNTW010000040.1:38476-44177 GCA_964400085.1 uncultured Steroidobacteraceae bacterium
GGCCGCAGCGGGATCCACGTAGCGCGCGGGATTTCCGCGCGCCACGCCGGGGTTGCGGGCTTATTCGTCGCGGCGATCGCGGGACGGCGCCGAGGACCAGACCACAAAGGGCTTGGCCGGACGGGACTCCGCGGCGGCCGAGGACGCGGTGACCTCGGAAGAGGGCTCGCGAGCTTGGGATTCGCGGCCCTGGCCTTGAGAAGACTCGTTCCCAGGGGAGGAGTCACGAGGCCATGCGGCGCTCTCTCTTGGTGCCGAGGAATCACGCTGGAACGAGGATGTCTCGCGCTGTCGAGGCGCCTCTTGGGCGTGAGATCCCTCGCTCGCCTGAGTCCCTTCGCGAACGCGGGATTCCTCACGTGCTGGAGATCCCTCACCGGCGCGAGATTCGTCGCGGCTGTGAGATTCGTCGCGCGCTACTGACGCTTCGCGAGGCTCGTGCTCGCGGGCTTCGCGTGGTTCTTTCGGCTCGTACGAACCGCGACCCTCGCTCGATGACTGCCATCCGCGAGTCTCCTGGGGCTCACGAGGGGGCGCGGCGGAGGTGCCGCTGGACTCGTGAGAGTGCATGGCTGTCTCGCTGGGCCCGTGAGAGTGCTCATGGGCGGCATCGGCAAGCCCGTGCTGATCAGCATATCCATTCGCGACGTGGCCACCGTGTTCTCGAGTTCCCTCGCCCGGCTGCTCGGAGTGCTCGCGGCTGCCGCCTTCGAGACTTCCGTTTGCGGAGGCTGCGTTCTCTCGGGAGCCGCCGCCACCACCTCGCCGGCCACGACGCCGGCCGCGTCGGCCCCGGCGAGATTCACCGCTACCACGATCTCCGCGCTCGCCGCGTTCGCCGCTTCCTTGGCGCTCGCCAGCACGCTCTTGTCCCTCGCCGCGAAACTCACCGGCTCCTGCGGCGGACGTACCAGCGCCCTGGTTTGAGGCCTCGTCAGATGGGCGGTTGAACTCGCCAGCCGCACGGTTCGCATCGGGCCGGTTTGCCTCTGAACGATTCGCGTCGGATCGCGCGGCATCTGACCGACTTGCATCGGAGCGGTTCGCGTCTGAACGATTCGTTTCGGATCGTCCTGTATCTGACCGGCTTAGATCCGGGCGGTTAGCTTCAGACCGGTTGGCGTCGGCACGGGCTGCCTCGCCACGACCACCGTCGCCTCGGCCCCCTTCGCTGCGATTTCCGTCTCCGCGACGTCCTTCACCGCGGCTGCCCTGCGCGTCCTGTTCACCGCGACGCTCTCCGGAGCGCTCGCGCCGATCTTGATCGCGGCCTCTCTCGCCACCACGGTGGCGATCACGACCTCCGTCGCGTCCGCCGCGCGCTTCCGCGCGATCGCGGTGGTCACGACCCTCGCCACGCTCGCGGCCCTCGCTACGCTCACCGCGTTCTCCACGGTCAGAGCGTTCGCCGCGGTCAGAGCGTTCTCCACGGTCCCTGTGCTCACCACGCCGCGACCCATGATCCCCATGTCGGCCACGTGAATGTTCACGGCGGCCATCGCGACGACCCTCACCACGGGGGCTCCCGCTTGGCGCAGGCTTCGCGACCGCGGGCTCAGCGGGGGCCGCCGACGAAACTGCCGCGACAGGCTCATCAGAGAACAGGCGCTTGAGCCGTCCCCAGAATCCGCCGCCAGCGCCACCACCACCGCCATTTGAGAGCTGTTCCGGGACTGGAGCTACTGGCGCTGCCGGCGCAGGAGGCGCCACCACCGGTGCGGCAGTGGCCGGCAGAAGCGTCGCGACGGCAGCAGCTTCCGCCGGTGGACGCTTGTCGCGCGCGGTCGCGGGCTCTGCGACCTCAGGCGCGGTCGGCATGAGATAGCTGACCTGTTTGTTTTCAGGTAGCTCAGCCTCATCCTCACGCAGACGCTTGATCGAGTACTCCGGCGTCTGCATGTTCTCGTTCGGAACGATGATCAGCTCAGCGTCGCTCTTATCCTCGAGCGTACGGAGCCACTCGCGCTTCTCATTGAACAAGTAGGTCGCGACATCGACCGGCACCTGAACGATCACTCGCGACGTGCGGTCTTTGCGAAGCTCCTCACCGATGAGTCGCAGTACCGAAAGTGTCATCGATTCGATGCTGCGAATGCTGCCGATCCCCACGCAGCGCGGGCAAACGATGTGACTCGACTCGCCCAGGGACGGGCGCAAGCGCTGGCGTGACATCTCCAGAAGTCCGAACCGCGACAGGCGCCCAATCTGGATGCGTGCGCGATCCATCTTCACCGCATCGCGCAGCCGATCCTCCACCTCTCTCTGGTTCTTCTGCGACTCCATATCGATGAAATCGATCACGATGAGGCCGCCGATATCCCGGATGCGCAACTGGCGCGCAATCTCGTCCGCGGCTTCAAGGTTGGTATTCGTCGCGGTGGTCTCGATGTCGCTGCCTCGCGTCGCGCGCGCCGAGTTGATGTCGATAGAGACGAGGGCCTCGGTGTAGTCGATGACGATGCTGCCGCCGGAGGGGAGGCTCACCTTGTGCGCGTATGCCGATTCGATCTGGCTTTCGATCTGAAACCGCGTGAACAGGGGAATGTCATCCTGGTACAGCTTCAGTCGTCTCTGCGCGTCCGCCGGCATGAAGCGCTGCATGTACTCCTGCGCTTTCTGGAAAGCGGCTTCATTGTCGACCAGGACCTCGCCGATATCATCGGACAAGTAGTCGCGCATGGCCCGCGTGACCGCATCGCTCTCACGGAAGACCAAAAATGGGGCGGAGCGTTCTTTGGCCGCCGCCTCGATCTGTTCGTATTGGGTCTTGAGGTTATCCAGATCCCACTGCAACTCCTCGGCGGTTCTTCCAACGCCCGCCGTCCGCACGATGGCGCCCATCCCGTCGGGGATCTGGAGCTGGTTCATGACTTCACGCATCTGGTCACGATCCTCGCCCTCGATACGGCGGGACACGCCACCAGCGCGCGGATTGTTGGGCATGAGAACCAGGAACCGGCCCGCGAGGCTGAGGAACGTCGTGAGCGCCGCACCTTTGGTACCGCGCTCTTCCTTCTCTACCTGCACGATGAGCTCCTGACCTTCCGTCAGCAGCTCGCGGATGTTCATCCGCCCGCCTTGCGAGGGTTGGCGAAAGTAATCGCGCGAGACTTCCTTCAACGGCAGGAAGCCGTGGCGCTGCGCTCCGTAATCGACGAAACAGGCTTCGAGAGAGGGCTCTACGCGGGAGATTCGGCCTTTGTATACGTTAGCTTTCTTCTGTTCGCGGGACGGTAGTTCTATGCTGAGGTCGAAGAGCTTTTGTCCATCAACCAGAGCGACGCGCAACTCTTCCTCTTGAGTTGCATTCACGAGCATTCTTTTCATGTGCCCCTTCTATAGATATAGATTGAGGGGCCGGCAAGCACTCGGCGGGAGGCCGCACGGGCAAGGCCCCGCGGCAGCGAAGATTTCGGATCTTTGACAAAGGCGCGTCTGTCTCGTTAAGCACGTATGTCGATGCCCGCCTCAAGAAGGGCGGTGCGCCGGGAAACCTTCTGTGAACTCAACAACCGGAAGGCGCTGCCACGGACCTCCCGGCTCCACGAGCCAAGAGGTTCGACGCGGCTGGCGCGATCTTGTCGGCCCAATACGATGGCCTCGATAGAGGATGGCCTCAACAGCGAGGTCCAACTAACATGCGGCGGCCTCGAGCGCTGTCCGCTTCGAGGCTCGCCGACCATTGACGCGTCCTGTTCCAGCAAGCGGCCAGCAAGCGGCGCGCGACCGGTAAGGACGGCAGTCGGAGTATACTCGCAAGACCATTGTAGAAACAATGCCTTACATCGAGGTTGATGTGCCGGAGCAACAAATTGACGATCCCAGGGCGCCAATCCGTACCGGCGTGAGGCATTTTGAGGTCAGCGACGAAGAAGCGGGGCAGCGGCTGGACAACTTCGTGCACAAGCACCTCGGGGATATTCCGCGCAGTCGGGTATACCGGGTCATTCGCAAAGGTGAAGTTCGCGTCAATGGCCACCGCGCCGGTCCGGACACCCGGTTACAAGCCCATGACAAGATTCGGATCCCCCCTGTGCGGGTGCGGCCGCCCGAGGAGGTTGGCCGTCCGTCCGCCGATCTTCAGGAAACGATCCGCCAAGCCATCGTCTACGAGGATGCCAAGCTGCTGGTGATCAACAAGCCGGCGGGCATCGCTGTCCACGGTGGGAGTGGCATCAGCTTTGGCGTGATCGAAGCCTTGCGTGCGCTGCGGCCTGATGAGCATCTCGAGCTGGCCCACCGCCTTGACCGGGATACGAGTGGCTGTCTCATCGTGGCCCGTAGCACAGCCGCGCTCAGGGTGGTACACGCGCTCCTGCGCGACGAGAACACTACGTTCGAGAAGCGTTACCTCACGCTAGTGGCGCGTCAATGGGACCTCGGCAAAAAGCGGATCGATGCTCCCCTACGTACCGACACCCGAGTGGGCGGCGAGCGTACGGTGAGAGTCGATGCCTCGGGTAAGGCGTCATTGAGCGAATTTCGCCCAGTGCAGTTCTTCGGCAGACGGGCGACCATGATGGAGGTCAGTCTGCTTACCGGTCGGACGCACCAGATCCGCGTTCATGCGGCGCACGCGGGTCATCCCGTCGCAGGCGATCAGAAGTACGGAGATGAGGCGTTCAATGCCGAGATGCGTACGCTGGGGCTAAACCGGATGTTTTTGCACGCCAGCAGCGTGAGCTTCGAATGGCCCGACGGCGGCCAGTTCAGCGTGAACACCCCGCTACCGCCCGAGCTTGCGGCGGTGATCGACAAGCTCGCTGACCTTCCCAAGAAGAAGCGCACCTGGGCTGGGCACGGGCGAGCGACGTAGGAAGAAAAAGGGAGGCAGCAGCCTTGTCGTCCCCCTAGGGCAGGGGATAGCCGGCGCGGCGGAGGGCGCATGCGAGCCAGATGAGAGGCAGGCCGATCAGGGCGGTGGGGTCCTGGTTTTCGATGCTTTCGAACAGAGTGATGCCGAGGGCCTCGGCTTTGAAGCCGCCGGCGCAGTCGAACGGCTTTTCCCGCTCGACATAGCGCTCGATTTCCTTTGCCGTCAGCGACCGGAAAAATACGGTGGTGGTATCGAGATGGACTAGGCGGACGGTGCCGGCGGGTCCGATCACGGCGCATGCGGTGTAGAACCTGGCGGCCGTGCCGCTGAGGGTTGCCAGCTGCGCGCGGCAATTGGCCGCGTCGCCGGGCTTGTCGAGCACTTTGTGGCCGGCGGCCGCCACCTGGTCACTGCCGATGACCACGGCGTCCGGATGTCGCGCGGCGACTTCCTCGGCTTTGGCCACTGCCAAGCGCATGGCCCGATCTGAAGGGCTTTCGCCTGGCACGTGCTCTTCCCCGACCTGCGGGCGCACCGCCTCGAAAGACAGCCCGAAACGCTCGAGCAACTGGCGGCGGTAGGGCGAGGTGGAGGCAAGGATCAGCGGGTTCATGGCAGGTCTCACGTTCTAAAGGCTTACCTGGGGACTTACCGCCCGGCGGCGCTGGGAGCCGTCGCTCGGCGTCACTCGATCGGCGGCGATCGCGAGCCGCAGCAGGGATGCGAGGATGCGCCGCGCCCATCGCTCACAGGTCGCCTATTGCGCGGCTGCAAATGCACCGTGAAACAAAGGCTTAGGCGTCAAAAGGATTTTGACTTGGGCACCCTCCATACCTATTATACGCGCCCCATGTCGCCGCCCTGGTCGAAGCCGCTCGATGTCGA
>CAYNTW010000041.1:0-13959 GCA_964400085.1 uncultured Steroidobacteraceae bacterium
GCGCTCCCAATGCCCGCGCGGCGTATCGCGCGACCAAGTGAGACACATCATCGCCACCCGCGCTTTGGCTTTGAGGGCAAAGCCATGGTTCGGCGCATGAACTGATCGAACAGCGGCACGGTGAAGGCGATATCCCCATGAGCGGGACTGTAGATCATCCCTTTGCGAATCAACACATCACGCACGGGCCCGAGCTGGTTGGTTGTCTTGCCGATGAGTTGGGCTACTTCGCTGGAGCGATGGGCACCCTCACCCAATTCTGCAAGCGCGCGCAGGTAGTCTCGCTCGGACGGAGTCACCCGATCAAACCGCACTCGGAAGAATTGGTGATCGAGTTCCTTGAGCGCGACACGCGTTGCTTCGCGCGCCACTTTCAGATCGATGCCGTGCGCGGAGGCCAGATTCCAAGCACGGTAGCCCCACTCTTGAAGGAAATAGGGATAGCCTTTGGTTTGCTGGTAGATTTCCTCGAGGGCATCTTCGCTCACACTTGCCCCCTCGCGCTGAACAGGCCCGCGAACGACCTCGTTGGAATCCGGGTGCGACAGCCGATCAATCTCGGCGAAACGGAAGAGCCGTTCCGCATAGCTCTTGGCCTCGCCCACCTGCGAGAATAACTGCGGTAAGCCCGCACCGAACAACACCAGAGGCAGGCTTTCCTGAGCAACGGCGTGGAGACCACGGATGAGCGCTGCCAGATCGGGGCGGGACAGATACTGAAGCTCGTCGACCAACAGCGCGATGGGACGCCCCGCCTCTCGGGCAGCCTCTCCGACGGCAATCAGCAGGTCTTTGAGATCCGATTCCAAATCACCCGAATCTGCTCGCCCTTCCTCGGGATCGACCCCCAGAGTCAGCTCGAGATGACCCGCTGCCATTTTGATAGTGCCGAGAAAGCTCCGCAGGACGCGGAGCCCTCTTTTCACGGCGGTGATCGTCTTCTTTGTAGCATCAAGCTCGAGAAGTAGGCGACGCAACGCCGGGACAAGCAACTGCGCAAGAGTTTGCTCCTCCTGTGCTTCCAGCATTTCGACGGCATAGCCCTTATCAACCGCGCGTCGCCGCACCTCCCGAAGCAAGACGGTCTTGCCGACCCCTCTCAGTCCGACAAACAGCAGTGAACGTTCGGCTCGGCCGCGCTTGATACGCTCGAGAACAATCTCCACCTGGTGAAGAATAGGATCCCGGCCGACCAGCTCCGGGGGAGGGGTTCCCGCCCCGGGATTGAAGGGATTGGCATTAGGGTCCATGGTGCGCCCGCCATCCGTATAAGGAAATATAACCAATAATAGGCCAAACGCCTTATTATCGGCTATACTTACTTATACTTTCCTATACCTCCCATTGTCGCTGGGCTCGGCGCGCTACTCCTTCGAACCGCCCGACATCGACACCTTGCCGCGCAACACGACAACAGATGCCGCCGGCAACAAAAAGTCGACTCCCGGCCCAGCCTGAACGATCCTGCTTGCAGGCGGCCCATCCGGGTCCGCGAATCCCCCCTCCGGCTTGGGATGCCACTGATACTCAGCCTTGCCAAACACAACCGCAGTCACCGGACCGGCGAAACCACCCACTCTCTGGTGCGCGGTATCCTCAAACCGCACCATGACCCGGTGCTCATTGTCCTGATCCTTGTTGACGATGAGCAACGCCCAGTCCCCATCAGGCCGCAGCACCGGGTAGCCCGTGACCAGGGTATGACCGGCGCCGTCACGAACGTCGCTCGTCGCGGAAAACAGGCGATGCTCGCCATCGCCCGGTATTAACCACTCGATATTGACGAGTCGACTGACGAAATACTGCGCCAGCGGCTGCTGCAGCTTCAAGTCGTGATCGGCGGTGAAGAAGCTGAACGTGCCGGGAGAGCCGTTATGTCCAGGCTGCAGCGGCGCGGGCATGTAGTGGAAGTAATAGAGCGCGTTTCCGCCGCCGATGAAAAACGCGCCGACATAATCGGCAAGCCACAAGCCGCTCCACACGTCCATGTAGATCTCGGAGTGCTGCGGGGTAATGTTTGATTCAGTGATGAACAGCGGTACCTCCGGCGGCACGCCATCCTCACGCCACACCTGCATGATGTGTGTGACGAGCCTTGGCTCGTCGTAGAGGCTGCTCCAAAGAATCTTGCCGGCATCGAACGGATAGTGCTCGAACGAAAAGAAACCGAGCTCGCCCAGAGCGCCGTGCGCGCGTAGATAGTTGATGAAGCGGTTGGTCCAGGACGTGTTGCCCTCGGCATGCGCCCAGGTCTGAATGTCTTCGTTCTGCCCGGTGAAGATCGGCCCCCCGAGCTTCAACTTGGGATCGAGCTTGTGGAGCGCAGCCGCGAATTGCACGTACAGCGTTGCATAGTCCTCGGGTACCATGTAGTGGCCATCCGGCTCCTCGCCCATCTCGATATACGACAACGGATAACCTCGGCGCTCGAGATACGAGATCTCCGCCACGGCATCCTCGGGAGTCGAATAAATCAGGGCGATTGGAACCATCGCCGGCAATCCCCGCGTCACGCCACTGGTAAAGAAGCGATCGAACCCAACCTGCTCGCCCGCCTTCTCGTCCAGGTCACTACTGCGATGCCACGGATCCACCGAGGAGCAGTAGGTCGCGGTCTGGTCCTGGTCGGGTGTATGTCGGATCAGATCGTGGAACCGGCCGTCCGCGCCGAAGCTGCCGAGCGAGATCTCGCGAATGGCGTAACCCACGCAATCGCGCTGGTCGTGGGAATCCGGCGTCACGCAAGTGTTGGACGATGCGGTCATCAGCACACGGACGAATTGTGCCTGGATCGGCCGATCGGAGAGCCGCAGTGTCTCACTGCCACCCTGTCCCGCCTCTACCAGGCCGTGCGGGAAGAGCTGCCACGTGCCTGCCGCAGGCTTCTTGATCGGATCCTCGCCGGTCCAGAACTGCACCAGGTAGCGGCGTGCGTAAGGCGAAGCCCACTCGAGGCGGATCGCCTGTACGTCCTGCTTACTGGCCAGATCGACGATGATCCACTGTGCATGGGCGTTATCGGGGTCGCCGGTGAACGCCTCTGTCAGATAGGGATTGCTCTTCCAGAAGGTTGCCGGATCACCGTCGGTCAAACGCGAATAGCCGATCGTGTCAGTTCCATCGTCGCGCGTCACACCACGGCGGGGCAGCGGGTAGCCGTAGGAATGGATGATCTTTTCCGGACCCGGCGTCGCATCGCCCTTGAAGTAACCGCTCTGTCCGGGCCCACTCCAGGTCCCGCGCGGGTTCCAATGCCAAGCCTCGGCGTGCAACTCGGTGTTCTGGCGGTAGGTGACCCTGTTCCAGCCGGCAGACAGAATGCGGCTCAAGGTGTCTTTGTTGAACAGCTTGTCCGCCGCCCCATAGGGCAACCGGTCGACACCGGCGCCCAACGCCTCCGTGGGCCGAATGGTGTTGACCGAATGCTGCGGGGTGGAGTCCACCACGATCGACTCGGCGCGCGCCAAGGCTCCGGACGAGAGCACCAGGATCGCGCACCCCAGTGTGGCCCTCCCGCAGATCCGCAGCACACGCTCGAGCATGCCCGTCAGATCAGGCTCACAGTGAAAGCCGCACACCGAGATAGTACTGCCGGCCGTTCGAGTAGAAGGCCTGCGGCTGCTCGGCGTTGGAGTAGTACTTGAGGCGCGGATCATTGAGGTTGAGCCCGTCGAATGTGAGCATGACATGCTCGTTGATGGTGTAGTTGACGGAGGCGGCCAGTGTGCCGATTCCCGCTTCGTACTGCTGGGTCACGTTCGCGAGACCCACCAGGAAGGCCGAGCGGTAAGTATAGGCCGCACGCGCGCTGAAGCCCCACCGCTCGAAGTAGATCTCCGCATTTCCCGTGCTCTTCGATGAGCCCACCAGCGGATTGCCATCGCTGGTATGACCATTGGCATAGGTGTAATTCGCCAATACCCCGAAACCGCCCCACAGCGGCTGCTGCCACGACACCTCTACACCGTGGTTCTTGGCGGCAATGTTGAAAGGCGACGTGACGATGAAGTCGGCGAGCTGGTTGGTCGTGGTATCGAGCAGGCGCCTGGTGTTGTATCCGTAGGTCACGTACGAAGGCATGTCCATGTAGAAGAAGGCCACCGAGAGAATCGATTGCGGGGCGAAGTACCACTCCAGGGCTACATCGTAGTTCGTGGAGCGAATGGGCCGCAGATCCGCGTTGCCGCCAGTGCCCGTCAGGTCGAGATTGTTCAAGGTGACCGCCGGGGAGAGGGATGAGTAATCCGCGCGCGACATGGTCTTGGAAACGGCCAGTCGGGCGACCAGCTCGCGGGTCAACTCGTACCTCAGATTCGCGCTCGGCAGCCAGTCGAAGTAGTCATGGGAGGCGGAGGTCGGTATGGGCGCGCCGCTCACCGGATCGATGTCGTAGGAGCTGCTGAGCTGCTTGGTATTGACCAGGCGCAATCCCACATTGCCACGCCAGTGCGGACCAGCGAGGTTGGCCATGACATAGCCGGCCGTATCCTTCTCATCGATGACGAAGCTGCCCTGGTAGTTCGGCCCAGTTGGCACGCTATTGTAGGCACTTTCCCAGTTCGCGATGGCATTCGGATCCAGCACCCAGAAATGCTGCAGGTAGCCTGGGCGCATGCCGACCCCGGACCCAAAGTTGCCCGGCGATACGGTGCCATTCCAGGCTGGAGGCGGGAAGATCAGACCCGGAGTGGTGAAGCAAGGATCGTTGGGGTCGGTTGCACAACCGTAGTTGAAACCATTGTCGGTGCGCTTGTGCTCGGCATAGCGTACGCCCCCCTTCACGGACTCCAGCACCCCGCGATCCAAGGAGACCAAGCCATCGAGCTGGCCGTAGGTCTCCTTATCGGTAACCCGCACCGAATCGGACCAGCTACCGCCGTTGATCACGTTCTGCGGATTGTTGAAGTTGGTCGTGTCCACGCCCGGGAACGACACGATGGCCGGCGCATACGTGCCTTGCATCTGGTACGACACCGGCGAGTTGATGAGGAACGCCTCGTAGCCATAGTCGTGCGGCGTCTCACCGGTGCCACGGGTATACCCGATTTTCCCGGTAATCAACAGCGCATCGCTCGCTTTGAGCCTGAAGTCGAGATCGAGGTAGCCCGAGCTCGAGGACGCCTTGGGACGATAGATCGAGTCCCGCACCCCCGGATACGGGGATCCGGCAGGATTGGTGGGATCGAACGCCGTGTCCGGGAAGCTGGCCGCAACCAGCGTTCCGTTCACGACCGTATACGAGGTCGGCGACACACCCGCGGCCAGCTCATTCAGCGGACTGGCCATGAAGTTGGTGTCGAAGTTGGTCGCATCGAAATGGGAGTAGAACCCGTTCAGATCGATCGTCAGCGCATCCGACGGCCGAAACTCGACATCCGCAAGCCCGCCTTGCCGCTTACTGTGCTGGGTGAAGGCAGCGGAGCCGATCTGCGCCGGGTAGACGACGTGGGCCAGGTCAGGATGCGCCATGGCCACCGGATCGGCGTCCGGGGCGTTGGGATCGGCACTGCCAATGGTGCCCTGCCCCAACAAAAACAGCTCCTGGCCATCCCGCCGCTCGTGCCGCTCCTCCGAGAATCCCTGCAACAAAACACCGAACGTGCTATCGGGATTTTTCCAGCTCACCAGGCCGTTGACGACCGGATCGGTCTTGCGGGCCAGGTCGTTACGCAGCCCCTGCGCGGTCAATTCCACCGTGAGCGGTTTCTTGAGGTCCAGTGGCTTGCGGGTCACGATATTCACGTTGCCCACGGTGCCACCCTCGATATAGTCGGCCTGCGAGCTCTTTTCCACCTCGACAGAGCCTACGATCTCGGACGGTAGTAGAGTGAAGCTCACGCTGCGCCCGACGGTGTTTGTCTGATCACCGATGTACCAGTCGCCCGTAGCGATCGTGTGACCATTGACTGTCGTCTGCGTCAGGCTGGGGTTGGTCCCGCGAATGCTGACGCGATCGTTCTCTGAGAAGCCGCCCTCGCCTCCCGACCCCGAGCTGATATTGACTCCGGGCACGCGCTGAACGGCATCTGCGACATTCTTGTCAGGCAGCTTGCCGATATCCTCCGCTGTGACGACATCCATCACCGTCACAGCATCACGCTTCTTCGCGAGAGACGCTTCCCTGGAAGCGCGAATGCCCGTCACGATGACCGTCTCGAGCGGAGTGCCGTCGGGCTGATCATTCGCCAACGCCGGCCCGGGCACATTGGTATTCTGCGCCACGGTGCTCGGCCCAATGGCGTCCTGCGCTTCGACCGCAGGGCAGACAACGCCCAAAGTCACCGCAACTACCGCCGCAATCATCGTGTGTTGTGTTTTCATGATGACTCCCCACGCAAACGCCGACCGCTCGCCTTACTCAACCACTCGCATTGCGCCTCCACCGCAGGCGCAAGAAATCGAGCGCACTCACTGTCTCGTTGCGCACCAATGGCCGGGCCCACCAAGCCACGCTCAAAATGAACCCCAGTGTCACGAACACCGTCAGCAGCGCGACTCGCAAGCCAAGGTGGTCGCCGAGCACGCCAACCAACAGGGGCACCACCGCCCCACCCAGGATTCCGGTGCACAGGATTCCGGACAGCGCGCCGTGATGCCGGCTCATGGAGTTGAGCGCGAGCGAGAAAACGATCGAGTACATGACGGACAGGAAGAAGCCCATGGCCGGGAAGGCCACCAGCGCCATGTCGGCCGGCCCGAACAGCGCCACCGCGAGATCCACCAGGGCGAGTGTCGTAAAGCTCGCCAGCACGATTTTAGAATCCAACAGCTTCAGCAACACCAGCCCGACCAGGCAGCCGACCGACATCAGCCCCCAGAAGAGACCCACGGCGTGAGCGCCCTCGCGAGTGGGCGAGAAGTGATGATAGGTGCTCAGAAACTGCGACATCCAGTTCGCGAGGCTCTGCTCCGTACCTACGTAGGCGATGATCCCGATGAAGAAGAGCCGCACGGTGCGCTCGCGCAGAAGCGTCCGGTACGTGTCAAATCCCCCGGTGCGCTCGTTCTCCGCCAGCTCGACCGTGGGTAGGCGCAACATCGCGGCGCTCGCAATGAGCACCAGGAACACCAGCACGAAAGCCCAATAGAAGACCACCCAGGCGAGCGGCAGTTGGGCGGTGGCCGGCTGACGCATGAGCCACTCGAAGATCAGCGGGCTCACGTAGGAAGCGAGCCCGAATACCAACTGCCCCATGACCGAGAAGAAGGCGAAATGACCCTCGCCGCCGATCGTGCGCATGAGCGGATTGATGACCACCTGCAGCATGGCCATGCCGACACCCACCACGAAGAGTCCGCCGATCACGGTGGCGTAGCGCGGATAGAGCGCAATGGCGAGACAGCCGAGCAAGTTGAGTACGAAAGCGGCCAGCAACGTGGCGCGCGGCCCCCGTGCCTCGACCAGGGCCCCGGCCGGAATGGAGATGAGTCCGTACGCGAGAAAGAACGAGAACGGCAGGAATCCCGCCAATCCCAGGCTCAGGTGAAAGTCCCCGATGAGAATCGGCATCAACGGACCGAGCAGGTTGGTCACGAACGAGATGACGAACCAGATCACCATGAGATAGGAGATGAGCAGTCCCGCGCGTGTCATGTTTCCTCCATGGCACGCGCGAATGCGAGCTGCCGCGCAAGCTCACCGCGGCCGATCGACCGGCGCGGGAAGCGGGCAATGATGGTCGAGGCGGCGCTGCAACCAGCGGTCAACGCGCCGGACAGCCCGGCGCCTTCGAGCCGCGCCAGCAGATAGCCGGCATTGAATGAATCGCCCGCCCCAATCGTGTCGAAGATCTGCGCTTTCGGCGCCGCACACGCGACGCGGCGGCCGTCCTGCACGGCAAATGCGCCGCGCGGGCCCGCCTTCACGACCAACGTTGCGCCCGGTCTCAACAGGGGTATCAGCCGCGCGAGCGCCACTTCCATGTCGGGCGAGTCGGCCAGACTTGCAACTTCCAACTCATTGAGCAGCACGTGCTCGCAGGCGCCGATCCAGCCGGCAACCTCGGCGCGCAATGGGGCACTCCAGTCGTGCGGCGGCCAGTTTGTATCGAGGGCAACCTGGTAGCCCAGGGCCACGAGCTCGCGAATCAGGCGCGGATAGGAGGCGCGTAGCGCGGGAGTCAGAAACACGCCCGATAGCAACGCAATCGCGCCTGGGCGAGCCGCCGGAGCGAGCCGCGGCCGCACCAGGTCATAGCTGAGCTTTTCCAGATGACCGCGCGTGGTAAAGAAGGTGCGCTCGCCGCAGCTATGGATCAGGCCCACAGTGAGCGTGGTCGCCGCGTCGCAGATCTCGAGCGATGCGCCGAGTCCCTGGAACTGGCCCGTGAGCCAACGGCCGAGGTCGTCATTGCCCACCGCGGAGAGCAGAGTCGAGACGCCGCCGAGATAACTGACCGCGAAAGCGGCATTACCCGCCGAGCCGCCGGCCCGAAGCTCGCTGTGCTCCATGATGGTCTCGGTGCCGACCCGCGGCCACTCGGCAAGCGAGCCGAGCACGAGATCGACGCCAATATCGCCAATGATGACCAGCCGGCTCCCCATGGCGATGGACTATAGAAGCGCCTTCAGCGGTTCGTCAATAAATAAATCTAGTGGATATAAATAATGATGAAGGACTCGCTGAGGGCGGCGTCGCTAGGCAGGGCGTCTCGGCGGTTGGGCGAACGGAACCGCGCCGGTCTGGCAGCTGGCGCGCATTGGCGGATTAAAGGCGCTCCACCCTGGCGGTCGGCGCCTGTCCCATGAGCTGCTCGAGATCAGCCTCGGCGCGACGATCCTGCTGGAGCACCTCGAACCGGGGCGACAGCAACTCGTAGATCGGCAGCACGGCGGCCCCGAGGATGGAACTGTCCTCCTGCCGCTCAGAGAGCAGAATCCGCTCGCCCGGCGCGGCCACACCACCGCGAACCGAGCGATGCAGCGGCTGCGCCAAGCTCACGAGCCGCTCGACCAACGCCTTCGGCGCCGAGCCCCCGATGACCACGGCTCGCGGATCCAACATGTTCTCGATGATGCAGATCGCATCACGCAGCCGCTCCGCGGCTTGCCGGCACCACGCCTGCAAAGTCGGATCCCCGTCCCGCAGTAGCTGTTGCGTCAGCTCCGCTCCACGATCCCGAACATCCTCCATGCCAAGCGCTTCCGCCAGGGAATGCAGCGACAAATAGCGCTCGAGACAGCCGGAATTTCCGCAGTAGCAGGCTTTCCCACCGGGCACGATGGGAATGTGCCCGATTTCTGTCGCATTGCCGTTCGCCCCCCGGTAAGCGGAGCGATTGACGACCAGCGTGCCACCCAGCCCGACGCCGAAATGCATGTAGAAAAAGTTGTCCAGAGACTTGGCCACGCCGTAAAGCGTCTCCCCCAGGGCGCCAGCCACACTATCGACGCTATAGAAGACCTGCAGTCGAGTGGTGTCACGCAACTCGTCCAACACCGAGAGATCCGTCCAACCCTCCAGCGCCGTAGGTCCCACGAAACTGATATCCGTCTTGACCAGCGGGCCCGGCAGCGCGATTCCGATTCCCCACAGCCGCTCGGAGGCGGCCGGCCGCCGTCGCAGGTCCTTGATCAGCGCCATCATTGACGCCAGGACCTTCCGCTGGTCGTGCGTGTCGAGTTCGACCGCGCGCCGGTCGAGAATCTCGCCAACGAGATTCACGAGCGCCGCCGACACGCGACCTGGTTCCACGCTGATGCCGATGGAGTTGCCGGCGTTCGGGTTGAGCTCGAAAGCAATCGGCGGCTGTCCCCGCAGCTTCGCTCCCGTGATCCGGCGCGCGATGATCAGACCGAGCGACTCCAGGTCATTGGTGATGTTCGCCACGGTCTGGGGACTCAAGGAGACCCGCTCGACAATCTCTTTTCTGGAGATCGATCCCTGCCGCCGAATCACATCCAGGACGATGCGGCGGTTATAGGGAGCGCTCGACTGCTGCGTGGTGCCGCGGCTGACCATGTGCTCTGCGCCATTTTTCCATCCACTGGGATTAATTTAGCGCGGATGCGCACTCAGTGCACAGCGGACGCGAGCTCACGCCACTTCGCGAAACGGATTCACGATCTGGATGCCTTCGATTTCCCGCCCGTCGGACATATCTTCGGTATAGAGCGTCCGGCTCCCGACGGCGCGCGCGGCAGCGATGATGGCGCTGTCCCAATAAGAAAATCCATGTTGGAGTTTTATCGTGAGCGCCCGTAGTACGATTGACAGCGTCACATCCTGTACCGCGAATCGGGTCCACGTTCTGACCAGCCCGGCCGCGGTGTCGTGCGAAAGTTTGTCCGGGCGGCTCGCGCGCGTCGCTTGCACGTAAAATTCCTGCAGAACCTGGACGGACAGGGCACCGTCGTCCCTGTCCAGAAGCTCGATGGCACGCTCGCGCTTGAGCGCTTCGGCAGGATCCCGGCTTATCGAGTACAGCAGGATGTTGGTATCGAAAAACGGACGCCCTGGAGCAGCCATCTACTCGCGGCGCTTGTGAATGTCATCGCGTGAGAGCCGGTCGGAAGCGCGAAAGGCGGTGATGCTCTCGCGCAAAGCACGCTCCTCACGTTTCAAGCGCTCCGCCTCGCTTTCGCCGGAGCCCAGCTCGCTGAGGAATTTCTTGACCAGAGCCGATATGGAAGTGTCGCGCTCAGCAGCCGCCATACGTGCACGCCGGTACGTCTCATCATCCAGTGATACTGTGACGTTCTTCATGTTCTCACAGTATCGACACCCGCGATGGCTAGTCTTCAGGCTATATGCATCAGATCGGGAACCCACTTTCAGGCTATATACATAAGCCCCGCCGTGCGGGCCTCCGTATAGCCGGCCGACGCCCGCGCGGACGCACTAACCACCTCGCCATAACTCGTCCGGGCCGGACGTGGAGCTGATCGTCCGACGTAGCGCCCGCCCGAAGCTCAGGGAGTCGCGGAATGCAGCGACAACTCCGGCGCCTGCCGAGTGCTTTTGAGCTTGATATTGAGGCGCAGCTCGTTGGCCGAATCGGCGTTGCGGATGGCCTCGTCGTACGAGATCGTCCCCTCCTCGTAGAGATCGAACAGCGAGGCGTCGAAGGTCCGCATCCCCAGCTCACGCGATTTCTGCATGATGGGCTTGATCTCGTGGAACTCACCTTTCAGGAGCTTGTCGGCGATCGTGGGCGTGTTGATCAGGACCTCGATGGCCGCGCGGCGGCCCTTGCCGTCGGCAGTACGGACCAGGCGCTGCGAGATGATGGCCCGGAGGTTGCTGGACAGATCCATCAGGAGCTGCTTGCGCCGCTCCTCGGAAAAGAAGTTGATGATGCGATCGATCGTCTGGTTCGCGCTGTTGGAATGCAGAGTCCCCAGGCACAAGTGCCCGGTCTCGGCGAACGCGATGGCATGCTCCATGGTCTCGGTGTCCCGAATCTCACCAATGAGGATGACATCCGGAGCCTGCCGCAAGGTGTTCTTCAGGGCGTTGTGCCACGAGCGCGTGTCGATCCCAACCTCGCGATGAGTGATGAGCGACTGCCGCGATTGGTGGACGAACTCGACGGGATCCTCCACCGTGACGATGTGTCCGGCGGAAGAGCGATTGCGATGATCGATCATGGCGGCGAGCGTGGTGGACTTGCCTGAGCCGGTCGCGCCGACCACCAGCACCAGGCCGCGCTTGGTCATCACGATGTCCTTGAGCGTCTCCGGTAGTCCCAACTGCGCGAAGTCGGGAATCTCGTTGACGATGGTGCGCACGACCATGCCGACATGCTGCTGCTGGACGAACACGTTTACCCGGAAACGCGCCACCCCAGGCAGCGAGATCGCGAAGTTGCATTCGAGCTCGGAGGCGAACTCCTCGCGCTGGCGCTGATTCATGAGGGCATAGGCCAGATCGCGCGCCACTTCGCCGGAGAGCTTCTGATTCGCCAACGGCTGCATGTGCCCCTGCAGCTTGATACTGGGCGGAAAGTCCTTGGAGATGAACAGATCGGACCCGCCCGCGTTGCTCATCGCCGTGAGCAACCTGACAATATATGTGTTCGCTTGATCTTCGGTGAGGCCCGCCATCGGTCCCTCGACAGTCGTCGCCCTGCGTGACGGGCGAGTAAACCTACCGGATCAATGCCTGGATGACTTGGAAGTGCTTCTCACTGCGCGCGGCTGCTCGTCAGCCTCGCGCGAGGCGACCATCCAGCGCAGTAACGCCTCGGTCTGTTCGCGGATGACGCGCTTCAGGAGTGCAAGGCGCTCCGCATCGACCGCATCCCAGTTCAGGCGCGCCAGAAAACTGCGCGGCGCGCATTGAAAGACGGTGAGTTGCCCAGTCAGGGTCATGGTACGGATCAACGTCTCTTCGTCATCGGCCGGACGCCCCCGAAGTCGTCCGACGATGGTCGAAGTGACCGCTGAGAGCCGCTTTTTCAGATGTCCCTGGTGAAAGATCTCGAAGCTCGCCGGCGGCCCTTCGCCTGATTGCAACCGCGCTATGAACAACCGCCAATCGGCAGTGTCCTTGGCGGTAAACATAAACTCCGCCAGTCGCGCCTGAATCGCGCAGAACACTTCGATCAGTTCGTCATCGTCGGCGTCCCGCGCGAGCGCGCGCTCGCCTTGCTCGGTGACGTCCGACAAGTACTGCGACAACCGAGCCACGATGTGCTCGACACAGGCGAGGTACACACCCTCTTTATTGTCAAAGTAATACTGCAGCGCCGGCGCATTGACCCCCGCCGCGGTCGCGATGTCTCGGGTCGAGGCGCCCTCGAAACCCCGCTCGCCAAACAACTTCAGCGCCGCGATCACGATGCGCGCGCGCGTCTCTTCGCCTCGGGCGTATCCCCCCTCGACCACATGACGATGCCTTACGACGCCTGCCATCGAATTCCTGCGTGCGATGAATTACCGGCGCAAAAATATATCAGTTGACACATTTTTTCCAGATGGCATATTTTTACCAAGTGGAATACTTGGGGAGCGCATGGATACCGTAGCGACAGTCGAGGCGAAGCCCACGACGCAAATAAGTCGGCGGACAGTGATGCTGTCGGTCGGCGCCGTACTACTGGTGATCGCCATCGCCTGGGGCGTGCGCTGGTGGACTGTAGGCCGTTTCCTGGAGAGCACGGACGACGCTTATCTGCAGGCCGATAGCGTGACCGTTGCACCGAAGGTCTCAGGATATGTGGCCGAGGTATACGTCGCGGATAACCAGGCGGTGACCGTGGGAGAGCCCCTCGTCCGACTCGATAGTCGGCAGTATGAGGCTGTCCTGGAGCAGGCGAAGGCGACTATCGCCGCGCGCAAGGCCGACATCGAACGCGGCTCCGCGGAGTTACTCCAACAGCAGGCCAGCATCGCGCAAGCCAAGGCGCAACTGGAAGGCGCCCGCTCGAGCGAAGCGCATGCGATCGAGGAAGTAAAGCGTTACGAGCCCCTGGTCGCCACGGGCGCCGAAACCAACGAACGCCTGGCCGACCTCCGCAACGCGCGCAGTCAGGCCACCGCAACCGTGGCCGCCGACATCGCTGCACTCCAGGCAGCTGAGCGTCAGCCCGCGACAACCCAGGCGCAAATAGATCAGGCCCGCGCGCAACTCGAGGCCGCGGAGGCGAGCTTGCGCCAGGCGCAGCTCGATATGCAGGACACCGTTATCCGCAGTACGTTGGCTGGTCGTGTCGGTGACCGCACCGTACGTGTGGGCCAGTACGCGCAGCCAGGCACGCGGCTGATGACCATCGTCCCCGTGCAGGACATCTATCTCGAAGCCAACTTCAAGGAAACTCAAATCGGGCTCATGCGCCCCGGGCAGCCCGCCACGATCCACGTCGACGCCCTACCGGGCGCTGACTTGCACGGCACTGTCGTGAGCTTCTCACCGGGCACCGGCTCGCAGTTCGCGCTCCTGCCGCCGCAGAATGCGACGGGCAACTTCACGAAGATCGTGCAGAGAGTGCCGGTGCGAATCCATCTCGACGCTGGGCC
>CAYNTW010000041.1:14059-27650 GCA_964400085.1 uncultured Steroidobacteraceae bacterium
ACCGACTGGATCGCCGTCGTCGGCGGCGCGCTCGGGGCGCTGATGGCCACGTTGGACATTTCCATCACCAACTCGGCGTTACCGCAGATCCAGGGCGAGATCGGGGCCACCGGCACCGAAGGCACGTGGATCTCCACCGGCTATCTCATGTCGGAAATCGTCATGATTCCGCTGGCCGCGTGGCTGACCCGCGTGTTTGGATTGCGTATGTTCCTGTTGAGCAACACCGTGCTCTTCACGATCTTTTCCATCATGTGCGGCTTCTCGCACAGCCTGCCGCAAATGATCATCGGCCGGATCGGCCAGGGATTTACCGGCGGAGCGATGATTCCCACGGCGCAGACCATCGTCAGGATGCGCCTGCCGCCGCACCAGATGCCGATCGGCATGACCATTTTCGGTCTCATCGTGCTCACCGGCCCACTGCTCGGTCCGGTGCTGGGTGGTTGGCTGGCGGAAAACATCGACTGGAGCTGGTGTTTCTTCGTCAACGTTCCGGTCGGCGCCGCGCTGTGCGTTTTGCTCTACGTCGGCCTGCCGAAGGGCAAGATCGACTGGCATCAATTCATCCACGCGGACTGGCTCGGCATTCTGGGCCTGTCCGCGGGCCTGAGCTCCCTGACCGTCGTGCTCGAGGAAGGCCAGCGCGAGAACTGGTTCGACTCACGGATGATCATCTGGCTGAGCATTCTGGCGGTCTTGGGCATCGCCACGTTGATCGGCGCGCAATCGATCGCGAAGCGCCCCGTCGTGCGGCTGTCACTCCTGAAGAACAAAAACTACGCCAGCGTCATCTTCATCGTGTTTGTCATCGGCGCGGGCCTTTACTGCGTCTCCTATCTGGTGCCCCAGTTTCTGGCCGGCATCGCGGGCTACAACGCCGAACAGTCCGGCGGCATCATGCTGCTCGTCGGGCTACCATCATTCGCCGTCATGCCCCTGTTGCCGCGAATGTTGGCCACGGTGGACGCGCGGCTGATGGTCGTCGCCGGCCTGCTGTTTTTCGCGATCAGTTGCCTACTGGACACCAGCCTGACCGCGCAAAGCGTGGGTCACGATTTCTACGCATCGCAGATCCTGCGCGGGGTCGGCCAGATGCTGGCCATGATGCCGCTCAACCAGGCCTCCATGGCCGCGGTCTCGCGGGAAGAGGCAGGAGATGCGGCGGGCCTATACAACATGGCGCGCAATCTCGGTGGCTCGGTCGGCTTGGCGCTGCTTGGTGTCTATATCGACCGGCGCAACGCGTTCCACGATGCCATCATCCGGGACTCGGTCAGCGCGAACTCCCTGATCGGACAGGACCATCTGGCGGCCACATCCGCCGGCTTCGTCGCGCAACACGGCGATCGGGCGTACGCGAACCTGCAGGCACTCGGCCAACTCGCCGGGGAAATGCAGCTCCAGGCGTCCGTCATCACCTTCTCGGAGACTTTCTTCGTGATGGCCCTGGCGCTGTTGTTGTGCATCCCGTTGGCGCTCTTCCTACGCAAGCCAACGCAAGCGGCCCCGCTGCAGTCCGGGCACTGAAGGCACAAGGACCCACCATGGCAGTCCCCCGTTTGCAATCCTGCTCGCACCTGTTGCTCGCGACCGGCGCCTTGGCGCTCGCAAGCTGCAAGGTCGGCCCGAACTACCACGGCGCTCCGACAGTGGCTCCGAATGCCACTCAGGCGACGACCTTCACGCGTGCTCCTGACAGTGTAAAGCCGACCCCCGCAGTCGCGAAGTGGTGGGAACCGCTCGGCGATCCCGAGTTGAACAAGCTGATCGAAACCGCCCTGGCGCAAAGTCCGAATGTACGCGCGGCCCAGGCCCGCTTGCGCGAATCGCGCGCCGGCTTGCGCCAGCAGCAGCGTAACGAGTTGCCCAAGGTCTCCGGGACGGCGGCTTACTTGAAAGCCCACCTGCCGAGCAGTTCCCTGGGCCTGAGCTCGATGGGTCTCTACAACCTCGGCTTCGACGCGACCTGGGAAGCCGATCTGTTCGGCGGCACCCGCCGGGCGATCGAAGCCGCCTCCGCCGAAGCGCAGGCGGTCGAGGCGGATCTCGCGGACACCCATGTCCAACTCTCCGCCGAGGTCGCCCAAGCCTACGTCGAGCTGCGCGATCAACAACAACGCATTGCGTTGGTCCGGCAGTCCGCCGAGCTCGAACAGCAGATACTGACTCTGACGCAACAACGGCGGGAGCAGGGTGTCGCCTCCGAGCTCGACGTGGAGCGGATCCGGACGCAGGTCGAGAACACGCGAGCTTCGATCATTCCGCTGGACGCCCAGATCACCGAATCCCTGGATCAGCTGGCCGTGCTGACGGGCAAGGAACCCGGCGCCCTGGACGCGGAGCTCGCCAGCGTCAGCCCGTTACCGACCCTGCCCGAAACGGTCGCGGTGGATGATCCGGCCGCCTTGCTGAAGCATCGTCCCGACATTCGTGCCGCGGAGTGGCGCCTCGTATCGGCCAACGCCCAGATCGGCGAGCACGAGGCCGATTGGTTTCCCAAGCTGACCCTGCTCGGCGACCTCGGCTTCAGCTCCACCACTCCCGGCCATCTCGTCCGCGGCAATAACTTCATGTGGGTGGGCGCCCCGCTGCTGCAGTGGAATGGGTTGGATTTCGGCCGCACCGCCGCCAAAGTCGAGCAGGCCAAGGCCGGTTACGACGAGGCGCAAGCCAAATACGAAAGTACGGTGCTCGATGCGCTGCGGGACGCCAACGTCGCTCTCTCCCGCTATGGACACCAACGCGACAACGTCGTCAGTCTCCGGAACGTGGAAGCTTCCGCCACGCATGCGGCGGAGCTCACCCGGCAGCGGTATCGCGCCGGAACGACATCGGCGCTCGATTGGTTGGACGCTGAACGCACGCGCTTCACGGCGGAACAAAACCGGATCGCTGGCGATGCCGAGCTGATCAACGACTACATCGCCTTGCAAAAGAGCCTCGGATTGGGATGGCAGTCACAAACGGGCGGCTGAATCG
This sequence comes from uncultured Steroidobacteraceae bacterium, assembly GCA_964400085.1. Taxonomy (GTDB): domain Bacteria; phylum Pseudomonadota; class Gammaproteobacteria; order Steroidobacterales; family Steroidobacteraceae; genus 13-2-20CM-66-19. The sequence continues at coordinate 17,042 of CAYNTW010000041.1, forward strand.
GACTTATTCCGCCCGTTTGTCATGATTCCGCAACCATCCTGATATAAATCCTCCATGCCCGAATCGCGGTTCTATGACTAAGGCATCGAGAATGCAAGATTTCCTAGAAGCTCTGCGGATACAGCGTTGGGACGATCACCGCTACTATCACCACAGCCGCATCAACCAGTCACTGCACTTGCTGAGCGCGCTGAGCTTTCTGACGGCCTACGCGGTGGTGTTCAAGGACCCCGCCCCAGCGGCCCTCATCGGCTGGCTGGTGGCCATGGTGAGCCGCCAGGCCGGTCACTTCTTCTTCGAGCCCAAGGGCTATGACGAGGTCAACCAGGCCACCCACGAGCACAAGGAAGACATCAAGGTGGGCTATAACCTGCGCAGAAAGGTCGTCCTGCTCACCATCTGGGCGCTCTCCCCCCTGGCGCTATGGCTCGATCCGACCTTGTTCGGATTGTTCCGCGCCCCGGCCAACGGCGCCGACTTCATCAACAACGTCGGCCTTCTATGGCTGTACGTCGGGTTGGGCGGCTTGCTGTTCAGGACCATCCACCTGATGTTCATCAAGAACGTGCAGACCGGCCTGGTGTGGATCACGAAGATCATCACCGACCCGTTCCACGACGTCATGCTTTACTACAAGGCGCCGTTCTACCTGCTGCGCGGTGAGCTCATCGACCCGATGGAGGCGGTTGAAGGGGTTCGCCAGCGGGCCTGAAGCAGCTCGCGGAAGATCTGGCGGCGGATGGCCCTGTTGGACAGGCGCCCATCCGCCCACCACCAGCCATCGCGCTGCATGGCCTGCGCCGCCGCGATGAAACGGGTCACCACCTCGGCGAAATCCGCCTCGGTGTAGTTGAGGCTGAAAATCAGGCGGCCCGTACCGACCCAGCTCAGCGCCAGACCTTGGGCGCGCAGATAGTATTGCAACATCCAGTTGTATCGGGACGGTTGCAGATAGCTTACAGTCCAGATCGAGGAGAGGTTGGCGACTTGCACCGGCAACCCCGCGGCGCGCAGCCGCTCGTTCAAATACCGGGCGCGGCGATTCCAGGTCTCATCGAGGTCCTGGTACAGCGAGCGGACCGGCTCGGTCTGCAGGCGCTCGAGAAACTCGCACATCGCGCCCATGACATACGGGTGGGAGTTGAACGTGCCGCGCGCGAAGCAGATATCCACCGGTCGATCCGGTCGAAAGCGCTTCATGAGGTCGGCGCGACCGCACAGCGCGCCGACAGGCAGACCGCCGCCAAGGGTCTTGCCGTAAGTAACCATGTCGGCGCGCACCCCGAAGTACTCCTGGGCCCCGCCGGGAGCAAGGCGAAAACCCACGAACACTTCGTCAAAAATGAGGACGATGCCGCGCCGCGTGCACACCTCCCGCAGCTGCCGCAGCCAGTTGGAATACGCGGCACGATCGAAGTGCGCCTGGCGGGCGCTGTCGACCAGCGAGGAATCGCCCGGGGCGGGCGAGTTTGGATGCAGCGCCTGCAGCGGATTGACCAACACACAGGCAATGTCACGGCGGGTTCGCAACACCCGCAACGCCGCGGGGCTCATGTCATTGAGCGTGTAGGTATCGCGCGCGGGGATCGGATTGCCGGCGCCGGGCTGCACATCGCCCCACCAGCCATGGTAAGCCCCGCAGAAGCGCACCAGTCGGCGACGGCCAGTGTGGTATTGCGCGAGGCGCACGGCCTGCATGACGGCCTCGGTGCCCGACATGTGGAAGGAAATCTCATCCAGACCGGAGATCTCCTTCAGACGCCTGACGTTGTAGGCAATGACCGGATGATAGGAGCCCAGGACCGGACCGAGATCCGCGACGCGCTCGCTGCCGCGGCGGATGCATTCCTTGTAAAAGTCATAGCCGAAGAGATTCACGCCGTACGATCCGGTAAGGTCGTAGAGGCGGTTGCCATCCAGGTCGGTGACCGTCGGGCCGGACGAGGACTCGAGCAAGGAGCCGCCCTTCAAGTGTTGTCGGACAAAGCGGCTGAATTGGAAGGGGACCCGGTAGCGCGAGGTGAACTGCAAATCCGAGATCGAGCCCGCGAGCGCTTCCGTCTGGGCGACCGTTTTGGCGAACCGTACGGCGAACTCCGCGCTGAGGCGCTGGAAGCCTATCCGCCGGGTCGCGGCGACGTCCTCCGGAGCGCCGTCGGCTCGAAAGAAGTGCTCCTCGTCATACTCCCAGAAGGGCACCAGGCGCGCCATGCGACGCGCCATTCGGGCATGGCCGGCGAGCGAGCGATGCTTGGCGAACGACAGCTCGAGACGCGTTTTCAACTTCAGCAGCACGACAATCGCGGCCAGTGTCGCGAGCGAATACTCAATGACTGTGTAGCTCATGGTTCTCCTTCCGGGCCGCCACCGTATTGCAATTGAATGACAACCCCATGAAACCGCCCTCGGAGCAGCTCAAAAAATCGATCGCGCGCATCGTGCAGCAGGAAAGGATCAACTTCCTGCTCACCAATCGCATACCCAGGCGGTGGCTCACCCTGTTCGCCGGCTGGTTCACCAAGATCGAGCAGCCACTGGTGCGGAACCTCACTCTTGGGCTGTGGCGACTCTTTTCCGACCTCGATCTGAGCGAGGCCAAGCAAACCCACTTCAGGAGCGTTCACGAGTGCTTCACGCGGGAGTTGCGCGAGGGCGCCAGGCCGCTGGATACCAGACCCGGTGCCGTAGTGAGCCCCTGTGACGCGATTGTGGGGGCCTCGGGTGTGGTCCGGGACGGGTGCCTGCTGCAGGCCAAGGGCTTTCCATACACCCTGGAGGACTTCCTGGGCGCGGATCCCGACCTGGTCGAGCATTACCGCGGAGGCTCATACATCACGCTGCGCCTGACCTCGAGCATGTATCACCGCTTTCACGCCCCTTACGATTGCCGTATCGAGCGGGTCACGTATATTTCTGGGGATACCTGGAACGTGAATCCCATCGCGCTCAAGCGGGTCGAGCAACTGTTCTGCAAGAACGAGCGCGCTGTCATTCGCTGCAGGCTCATGCCCTCCGGACCCCTCATCACCCTCGTGCCCGTGGCCGCCATCCTGGTTGCCAGCATCCGGCTGCGCTTCCTGGATGTGCGACTTCACCTGAGGTACCGCGGCCCGAACGTCATCCCCTGCGATGCGAGTTTCCGCAAGGGTGAGGAGTTGGGTTGGTTCGAGCACGGCTCGACCATCATTGTCCTCGCGCCCCCGGGTGTTGAGCTCGGCCAGCACTTGCGCGAGGGTCAGCGGATCAAGATGGGACAGACTCTGTTCGAGATTCCCTCACCCAACGCTCGCTAGCGTCCCAGAGCGCCTCTTGCAGCGTGATGTCGTATGCCACCGGCGCGGCTCGCTGCTCCTTTTGGTGCTCGTCAAAGTACCGCCCACTCATTCCCGCAACGTCGTTTGACAGCGCGAGGTAAAGGGTAGTGCGCGCACCGCGCTCGGCGTCGATGATGTTGGGACTGAGTAGCGGCTTGATGAGCCGCAGCCAAGGCGGCAACAGGTTCGTCGCCACAATTCCGGGGTGCAGACAGTTGACCGTCACGCGTGAGGAGCCCGACAGCCGGCGCGCCAGAGCGAACGTGTGCATGACGTTGGCGAGCTTTGATTGCGCGTAAGCTGCCTGGGCGTTGTACCGAGCCTTGGGGTTGGCGACCGCCGCTAGGTCCAGCCTGCCACGATAGTGCGCCCGAGAGGCCAGGTTGATGATCCGACCGTCATCGGTCATACGATCCCGCAGCAACTCGGTCAACAGGAAAGGGCCGAGGTGATTGGTGGCGAACGTCAGCTCGAATCCATCCACAGAGGTCTTGTGCCAGGTTGAGACCGTCCCGGCGTTGTTGATGAGCCAGCCGATCCGCCCGAAATCACGGCCGACCTTCCGCGCGCACTCACGCACAGAGGCCAGGCTAGCCAGATCGCAGTGCACGGAATGCACCTTCGCCTGGGGTATGGTGGCGACGATCGCATCGCGAACCCGGTCAGCCGCCTCCAGATCCCGACACAACATGACCACCGTGAGCCCTTCCCGGGCGAGCTCACGGCTCGTCACGAAGCCGATGCCGTGGGTGGTACCGGTAATAACCGCTACGTGAGTCATAGGAGACGGATTCTGCCGCGCCGGCGGTAAACGGGCCAGCGGCCCGCTATACTCGAAAAATCGGCCGCTTGGCTACCTGGGGGAAGCTTCCGTGCCGTCATCTATTGCCTCGCTGCTGAACCTGCAATCCGTCGCCGCCGCTCAACGCGCGGCGTTGTGGACCCGTGGTGTCCAGGACTTCTTTCCCGGACTGTCGGTACGCGAACTGGGCGGAAACCTCAACATAGGATCGATCAGTGGCATGCCCTTCGGTCCAGGGCGCCTCTGGTCGGTGTTGTCACCTCCCTTGCTCGTGAGCTACGACCCGGCGGGGAGCACCGGAGGGGAGATCCAGCAGTTCTCGGTCATGATGCAACTTCAGGGGGCGACGGCGGCCCGGCAGGGTCAGCGGCGTTGTCAATTGCAGCCTGGAAACTTCTGCGTGATCGACAGCAGCGCGCCTTTCGAGCTCGAAGTGTCGGCTTCGTCCCATGTCATGTTCATCCAGATGCCCCGGCCCGCGGTGCTGGGGAGGCATCCGTACCTGGAGCGGCACACGGCCGAAGTTTTCGACCCGCAGGAGGCCGGCGCCGGTTTGCTGCGTGGCTTGTTGCTGAACATCCTCGATAGCGCACCCCTGTTGGAAAACGACCAACGTGCTGCCGCGCTCGGGGCGATCATTCAGCTCCTGGGCGCCCCGAAACAACTCAGCAGCGCTGAGTTGGGCGAGATGAACTGGCGTGTTCGCGCGGCGCTGGCGTGCATCGACAGTCAGTTCGCCGATGGGACGCTCACGGCGAGCCGCATCGCGCAAGAGCAAGGTATCAGTCGCCGGCGCCTCGATGAGATCATGCGCCACTCGGTCGGCAGTTCGCTGACGGCCCAGATCTGGAAGCGGCGCCTCGCGCAAGCGGCGGCCGACTTGGCCGAGCCCCGCCGCAGCGGTCACAGCGTCGCACAGATCGCCTTCGCGGCTGGATTCGAAGATGCGGCGCATTTCACGCGTGCATTCAAACGCACGTTTCATTGCACGCCCCGCGAATGGCGCAAGCGTAACTTCGCCACGCAGCCCGAGGCCCTGAGCCTCGCGCCGCGGGTTTGCTAGTGTTCGCTCTGTAAAACTCGCATCGTCACCCTCAAAATTGCCTGCGCAAGCTCACCGCCCATTCGCGCGGCATGCCGATCTGACCATCCAGATAGCCCGCGCCCGTGAAGCTCTTCGTGATGTAGTAAAGCTTGTCGGTCAGGTTGGTGACTTGCAGAGCCACGCTCCACTTCTTCTCCGGGGACCAGTAGGTAAGGCGTCCGTTGACCAGAGTATAGGACTCATTTTCCACGTTCGGGTCACAGGCGAGATTACCGCAAGATCGTGGGGTAAAGCTGGCATCCAGGCGCGGGGTGAGTGAGCCATAGCGGTTCAACGACATCAGGTATTGGAGCCCCAGGCTCGCCTTGACTTTGCCTACATCGGGCACGGTCGAGCCGATGGGAATGACTGCCGGTAGCAGTGAGCGGGTGAACTTGAAGTCCAGATAGCTGAAGGAGGCGTCGATCATCAGGCCATCGATCGGCCGCAGCTCGAATTCGGTTTCCACCCCTTTTGCATGAGCGTCCGCCGCATTTATATACTCGCCGCAGGGGTTGTTGAAGGGCGGCGGCAGGGGTTTGCCGCTGGCGTCCACGCAAAACTGGGCGAGATTGGCGGAGGCCTGGTACCCGTAGTAGTACTCGTAGAAAACAGCAGCATTGGCGCGAATCCGATTGTCCAGCCACTGGCTCTTGAGTCCCGCCTCATAGGCTTTGAGGGTCTCCGGCCGGAAACTCACCACCTGCTCGGGATAGTACGGTCGTGGCGTGATGCCACCGCCCTTGAACCCCGTCGACCATTCCACGTAGGTCATCAGCGCCGGCGACCACTGATAATCGAGATCGACTCGGTAGTCGACGTGCGAGCCGTCGAAGATGCCTTGCTTGCCGTTGAGCGGATCGAGCGGATTGCTCAGCGGGAGATATGGCGTGATGCCGTCGATGTTGAGCCGCTCGAACGTATAGCTCTTGTTTTCCTTTGTGTAGCGTATGCCGGCGTTCAGGTTGAGCGCGCCGGTCAGGTGCCACACGGTATTCAGGAAGGCGGCGTGCGTCTTGGTGCGCGTCGGATCGTTCTGCATGAAATCGAACGTGGGCTGTGTGGGCGTACCGAACGGCACGAAAGGATCATCCTCGCGTGAAGCGTAGTAGGTCTTCTGGTCGAAGTAGATGCCCCCCAGGGTGTAGTCGAGGAAACTCGCGAGCGAGCCGTTCAGACGCAGCTCCTGACTGAATTGGCGATGGGTGAACCGGGCCTCCTCGAGCACCAGGGGCACCGGCGAGTTGCTGTTGTCATCACCGAAGCGGCTGACATAGTGCCGGTAGGCCGTGATGGACTTCAGTGACAGGCCGTCGGCGATTTTCCAATCGACGGTTCCGGAGCCTCCGAACGCACTCAGGGTATTGTTCGGATTGGGGCGGAAAGGCCCGTTGGGTACCCCGGGCGCCGCGGCGGTATTGACGGCCGTGTACGTCACGCCCGGGTCGAGGAAGTTGGCGTAATTGTCATACGGGTTCTTGGGTACGAAACGGTTGTCGTACGGGACCTTCATCCATTTGAGCGGATTGTTGGGCACAAAGCTGGTTGCGAGCAGGGTGCTGGGTGTCGTCCCGGAATTGTCCTGGGTGGCATCCCCAATAAGATTCACCTCGACATCACTCGAAGCCAACCAGCGCAGCGAGGCACGCACGGCGTTGTAGTCGATACTGCCCTCAGTCCCGGTGCGACAATCAGTTGTCGAATTGCCGCGGGCAATCGCGCCTGAAATCACGTACGGGTCGGTGGGATGCGTACAGGCGTAGTCGTATAGCTGGACATAGCCGTCCTGCCGTCGGGCCACGCCTGAGAGGCGCAAGAACAAGGTATCCGGGATCAGCGAAAAATCCCCACTCGCTCGCACGTCCAGCCGGCTCAAGCTGCCGTATGTAGCCTCGACGTAACCATCATCGCCACCCGTCGCCTTCTGCGAGTAGAGCTTCACCGAACCGCCGAGCGAGTTCATGCCGGCGAGCGTTCCCTGGGGACCGCGCAGAATCTCGACCCTATCGAGATCCAGCAGCGCGAAATCCGCTCCGGTGAGCGTCGCGAAGTAGACGTCATCGATGTAGACGCCGACACCCGGATCGACGGCCGGATCGAAATCAGTCTGCCCAATGCCGCGGATCTGCGCGCGCATCGAGTTGCCGCCGCCCGCCGAGTTCTGTTCGAGAATGACATTCGGCGCTTGCGCGGTGACATCTCGCAGGCTCGTCTGGGAGCGGGCGTCCAACATCGCTCCGGTGACCGCCGTGATGGCAATGGGCGTCTGCTGGAGATTCTCCTGGCGGAACTGCGCGGTGACCGTCACCGTCTCGAGACTATTCCCATCCGTGGAGGTATTCGCGGCTTCTTGCGCGTATGTCACGCCAACAGCGGTGCACGCGGCAACCACTGCAGTGACAACCTGCAACCCAACTCTAGCTCTACGCATGGGGCCCCCTTCCGATGAAGGGAACATCCTACAGCGCGGCGGCGCGTACCCAGTTGACCAGCGTGGAAGCGCGACTTGACGCGGATGGAAGCACTACCTCGCCGACCACTGTGACGTCATGTAATACGGCACGCTCTCAAAGATCGCCTCCACCCTGTAGATCCGTCCATCGCGGATCTTGAACATCTCCATGAACTGCAGCGTATTGGGCGAGGTGAACGGACTCTGTTGGGACTTGCCGTCGGTGGTCTTGTAGGTGATGAAATCGGCCGGATGATCGATGTATCCACTCGCCACGACCACGCCGCGCTCCTCGTCCGCCAGCAGGAAACGCCTACGTACACGCTTGTCGTACCGGAAAAATCCCTCCTTGAACTGCGCTTCACAGCCCCGAGCCATGCTTGCGAAAGAGCCGTCGGTCGTTGTCCTCCCATTCTCCTGGCGCGCGCACTCCGGATCGAATTTCGTGTGGATCGTGCCGTCATTTTGCTGCAGGGTGCTGAAGTACCCATCGGCCAAGGCGATCAACTTGGCCCGCGCAACCCGATGCGCGGGCGGCAGAACTTCCGAGAACGCTGGGTCGTGCGTGTAGTGTGTGGGATCACCAAAAGGCCCGGGATCCATCCCTTTGCGCCTCAAGACCACTTCGACTTCGGAAGTCTTGCCGTCCTCGACCTTCAGTCGCATGGCGTAGTAGGAGGGTTGGCCGTGCTCCTCGACAGTTCCATACCAGGTGACATTTCCGGTCGCGGGATCAGCTTCGAGTTGTGGGTTGGCGCTCTTCGCGGTCACGGTCCCCCAGACGCCATCGCCGATCATCATGGACACGCTGTTCTCGGTATAGCGGACTGTCATCGCCCAGTGCACCCGCGCGGGATCCTTGGCAACGAGGGCGTCCATGTACTCATCGGCCGCGTGAATCAAACAGTCGCGATCGCATGCGGGGGCGGCCGATTTCCGCTCCGCCTTCCCCTCAGCCGCGGCGCGCACGGCGGGCACATCCACCCACGGTGAATGCATGAAATACGGCACATAGGTGAACACCGCTTCAACCCGATAGATCAGGCCGTTGCGGATCTTGAACGCTTCCATGAGCGTGATCGAGTTCGGCCACTTCAGCGCCGTCTGGCGCACTTTGCCGTCGGCGGTCGTGTAGCTGTCGAACGTGTTGGCATGGTCGAAGAAGCCGGTGGCAACGACGATGCCCCGCTCGGCGTCGATCAACCGAAAACGGCGCTCCCTGACCCGCTTGTTGATGCGATACAGCCCCAGTTTGAACTGCGCCTCGCAGCCTTGCGCGATCGCCGCCGCCCCGCCAGTCCCACGGGTGGTGCTAATGCCGTTCTCCGTGCGCTGACAGTCCGGGTCGAACGACGTGAACAACTGTCCATCATTGAGCTCAACCGTGCTGAAATAACCGTTCGCCACGGCCTCGAGGCGCTCCCTCGGGCGACGCTCTTCCGCGGGGAGAGCCTCGCCAAAGGCCGGATCGTGCACGAGTTGCTTCGGGTCGCCGAAGGGCGCGGGTAAGGTTCCCTTTCGGTCTACGACCGTCTCCACTTCCACGATCCGCCGCTCGACAACCTTCAGGCGCATCGCGTAGTACGCGGGGACACCCCACTCCTCGACGGTGCCGAACCAGGCGGCATTACCGGTCTGCGTGTCAGCGACCTCGAGTCCGGTTGATGCGACACCGCTGATCGAATTCCACAGGCCATCACCCAACGGCATTTCCACGTCGTTCTCGGTAAACCGCGCATCCTTTGCGAATTCGGCACGGTGGGGATCCTTGTGGACCAGGGCATCCAGGTAGCTATGGAGGAAACCGATGAGGCAACTGCGGTCACAATCGCTCGCGATGACAGCACTGGGCTCGCCAGGTGCCTGGGCTCGCGCCGGGCTCGTCAGGAAAGCCAGGATGGCGAACACAACGCCGTGCCGAAAAGATGGATGCATCGGGGGCAACTCCGCGCAAGACTTCTCTCTTACGCTACAGGTGAGCCGCAGGAGTTTTCAACAGGACGATTTGAGTGCATGCTCCGCGGCTCGTTGACACTGCAGGAGCGCCGTATGCGACTGTTGTCGATCGCACTAATGGGTCTAGTGCTCTGCGCTGTTGGAAGAGCGGGAGTGCGATCCCTACCCGATGTCGTCATCGACGACACGGACGTCTACCCCGAGAGCATGAGTGCGGCGAAGGACGGCACGCTCTACATCGGCAGCATCAAAGGCATTGTTTTTCGTGCCAAACCGGGAAGCCCGAAGGCTGAGCCCTGGATCAGGCCGACAGCGCAGAACGGGCTGCTGTCGCTGCTCGGAGTGCTGACCGATGAGCGCTCCGGCACCTTGTGGCTCTGCTCATCCCCGAATCCCTTCCGCAAGCCTCCCGCTGTGGGTACCGCCGCGCTGATGGCGTTCAACCTGCGGACAGGAAAGCAAAAAAGTGTGTACCCATTTCCACCACCGGCTTCCGTCTGCAATGACATCACCATTGCGCGCGATGGCACCGCATATGTCTCGGATACACCCAACGGGAGGATATTCAAGCTGACACCCGGCTCAAAGAATCTGGAGCTCTTTGCGCAGGACGAACGGCTCAAAGGAATCGACGGCCTGGTATTGAGCGCTGATGACACGCTGTACGTCAACATTGTCACCCGGGGACTCTTGCTACGTGTCGATCGCACACCTGCCGGTACCGTTGGGGCGATTACGACTCTCACTACTTCGATGCCGCTCGCGGCGCCGGATGGTTTCCGACTCATCCACGACCGTACTTTCCTGCTCGCGGAAGGCAATGGTGGCCGCATCGATGAGGTCACGATCAATGGCGACCATGCGCAGATCAAGGTGCTTCGCGAGGGTCTCATCTCGCCGCCAGCGGTCACTCTCGTGGGGCAAACGGCCTACGCTCTCGAAGGCAAGATCGGCTACCTCGTCGACCCCAAGCTCAAAGGTCAGGACCCTGGAGTGTTCAA